>NZ_JBPCZK010000005.1:0-208522 GCF_051251145.1 Carnimonas bestiolae
ATCCCATGCCGAACTCAGAAGTGAAACCGTTTAGCGCCGATGGTAGTGTGGGGATTCCCCATGTGAGAGTAGGTCATCGTCAGGCATTTATTCCAAACCCTCGATTGGTTAGCACCGGTCGAGGGTTTTTCTTTGGCTGGAGGAAAAGCCGGAGAGCGTAGAAGCCGGCTGGCGAGCGGCCACCACCTGATCCCATGCCGAACTCAGAAGTGAAACCGCTTAGCGCCGATGGTAGTGTGGGGATTCCCCGTGTGAGAGTAGGTCATCGTCAGGCATTTATTCCAACCCCTCGATTGGTTAACACCGGTCGAGGGTTTTTCTTTGGTTGGAGGAAAGGCCGGAGAGCGCAGAAGCCGGCTGGCGAGCGGCCACCACCGACCGGGGCCATTGGCCATTTTTCCTCCATTAAAACGATAAGATCGCTACCAACTGGTAGATTAGCGCATCGGCTTGCTTAGGCGTGAAGGCGGGCTGAGTTTGGTACGTTAGCGCGTTGTTAAGGTAAAAACCGCGGAAGACATTGGCAGCGTAAGACGCTGTAATCCCCGTGCTCGAGTGTTCAGCACCAATGTCGTTGTCTTCCAATAAATGACGCCCGTCCTTGTTGAAGAACGAGCGCGATGCGCCCAGCGATGCCATGTCGTAAGGACGCGATGCAAATGGCCCGATGTAAAAGGTGGTGAGCTGAATATCACCGCCATAGATATTGCGATCCTGCGGGATATAGGTCGACTTTGCATCTACGTACCACCCCCTACGGCTGATGTGATCTGGCTGAGTAAGCTGCGCCGTATAGCCGGCGTAAATGCCGTAGTTATTGCTCGACTCGCCTCCTTTCCATTTGCGGTAATGGCTAGTGTTATAAATGCCACCAACACGAGCCCATAAGCCACGCTGATGAGGAGCGGAGGGGCGTTTGAAGCCAGCTTCATCGACGAACATTGCACGCGCACCGCTTACCTTTAGCTTGAAGCCGGTAGGGTTATCATCCAACCCCTGAATGTATCCCTTCGGACTGCCGCTACGCGCCATGGTGAATTCGTTGTACCAATGTTTACTGGGATCTCTTCCGGTAATTGTTACTGCTGGCACCGCTTCGAATTGCGTCAGGCCTACCTGGGTGGGAAGCGTTGCACTCGGGCCTTGCGCCGCAGTAGCACTATTGCCGCCCAGTACGCTGCCGTAATATTCGTTCAGCAACGTGTAGTAGCCGTACTGCAAGGAAAGCTGCCCATCGAAGAAACGTTGATTCACTGCGAAGGTGCTCATCGCGGCATAGTTAGGCCGCACTTCCTTGTATTGCCCGCCTTGCCACACTCCTCCCACAATAAATTGCGCATCTCCTCCCCAGCCCAAGCGCGTTAGGTCGTAGGTCAGGTTCCAGGCGGTGCGTGGCTTATAGGTGGGCGACTGCCCGTTATAGGTACGTGGGTGGCGATTGTGCCCGCGTATATCGTAGGAGTAGTCGCCTGATATAAGCCCCTCTATGCCCCAGCCGTGCTCTGCCAGCACTTGTCTAAAGCCCCCCATAGAGGGGAACAACGTTTGGCAAGGGCGTTGCATCATTGAATTGATACTATGACGCGGCGCCAGTTTATCCCATGCATGGCAGTTTTCGGCTGGCGTCTCTGCTTCTCCACTCTGTGATTGTGTCTTACCAGGTTGATTGTCGGTCTCGGCAACTGCCATCGAACTGCATGCGATTAAGGTGGTTCCCAGCAGCAGTCTTCCCCATAACGTCATAAGCGTTCCCATCTTTATACTGATAATTCGTGTTTTTTAATTTGATACTGTTGCAGAAATCGAATGTACTTTGCTTTTTATCAGTGCAACTTAGTCAATGGCTCGATGAGAGTGTAAGAATCGATCATGGGGTATTTATTACTTCACGTGTAATAACGATATTATTAGCTGCCGCGATGGAGACGTCGATAAGTGCTGCCGAAGGTAGAATCGTCGTAAAGGCACGACGGTATGCGCTCTCTCGCACCCGCAATCGACTGCTAAGTGTTGCGTCACGGCATCTCTCTGCTGGTCGCCGTATGCGAGAGCTGCTCCCGAATAGTCTGTGATAGCGCTTAATTTTCCACATCCGCACGATCGAGCCGCACTGGGGTACCGGTCTGGCACGCCATTTTCGTTAGCGTTATATCGAATACTTGTTTGTTATTTAATTTCGTTATTTATCGTTGGCGGAAATTTATAAGAGCGTATAAGTAAAGAATAGTGTTCACACCACCGCCATGGATTTATATCGCTCAAGGAGTTGCAGGTGTCACCTTCCCAAAACGCGTTAGATGATGTGATAGAGAACGAACAGAGCTGGCGATTGTCTGCTTCGCAGTTAGCGGTGCTGGTGAATAGCGGCAGGCTAAGTGCCTATTCGGTGGCTCGCCAGGCGCTGGCACGCTTAGAAGCGGTTAATCCCGCCATCAATGCAGTAGTGGACTATCGGAGCGATGATGTATTAGCGCAGGCGAAGCGTATCGATGAACGGTTAGCAGCGGGTGAAGAAGTAGGGCCATTGGCGGGGGTGCCCGTTACCATCAAGATCAACACGGATCAGAAAGGCTATGCCAATACCAACGGACTAATGTTGCAGAAGGATTTGATCGCAGACGCTAACAATCCTGTTGTGCAGCGCCTGATCGATGCTGGGGCCATTCTGCTTGGGCGTACGAACACGCCAGCCTTCAGCGCGCGTCTGTTCACCAACAATCGTCTGCATGGGCATACCTACAACCCACGAAACAAGGCGCTTACCCCGGGCGGCTCTTCGGGCGGAGCGGCTTCAGCACTCGCCAGCGGCATCGGTGCGCTTGCACATGGCACCGATATCGCGGGCTCTATTCGCTATCCCGCATTCGCTTGTGGTGTACATGGTTTACGCCCAACGCTTGGTCGCGTGGCCAATTTCAACCCAAGTGGCGCCGAGCGCAGTATTGGGCCTCAGTTGATGTCGGTAGCCGGCCCGCTTGCCCGCAGCGTTGCCGATCTTCGGCTAGCGCTTGGGGTGATGGCCCAACCCGATCCGCGCGATGTGTGGTACCAGCCTGCACCGCTACACGGCACACCAAAGCCGAAACGAGCGGCGGTGTGCTTGCGTCCCGAGGGGCTGGAGACTGCGCCGGAAATTCAGCATGAGCTTCACAAGGCCGCTGATGCGTTGCGCGCGAGTGGTTGGGTGGTGGATGAGGTAGAAGAGCTACCATCGCTAAAAGAACCTGCTTCCTTGCAGTTATCGTTGTGGCTGGCGGATGGTTTCGAGCAGTGGGCTGAAGTTGCGGAACAGGAAGGCGACGTTGCTATCCTGAAAATGATCGACAAAGCGCGTGGTTTTGTTGATCGGTTGCCCGCCGACGCGCTCTCATCGACCCTTACTAAACGTGCCACAGTGATTCGTCAGTGGAAGCGCTTCCTGGCCCAGTATTCGCTGGTATTGCTGCCTCCTGCCGCTGAGCTGGCGTTACCTGATCAACTCGATCTGACCGACCCGGAGCGCATGTCGCGGGGGCTGTTCCCAATGATGGCGATACCGGTGCTGGGGATACCCGCAATGACGCTTACCACCGCCCTAACCGACGACAACACGCCCGTGGGTATTCAGCTGCTTGGCGATTCGTTCCGGGAAGATATCTTGCTGGAGGCCGGAGGCGTTATCGAGGCGCGCGCAGCGCCCGTCACCATTGCTCAACCTGAGTTCTGATAGCGGGCGGCTCGAAGACATATATCAATGCCCACCGACGCAGGCCTTAAGTCACTTCGTAAAATTCGATGGGCGTGCCATCCGGATCTTTCACGAAGGTAAATCGCTTATCGGTGAGGGCGTCAACGCGCACCGGTTCTGCGGGCACGCCGTGTTCCCCCAGCCTTTCGATGATTGCCTCAATATCAGTGCAGCCGAAGGCGAGGTGACGAAGGCCGCACGCCTCTGGGCTATCTACGCGCGGCGGGGGAGAAGGAAACGAGAAAAGTTCCAACTGAGCGCCGCCGGGTAAACGCATATCCAGCTTATGGCTTTCGCGCTCAGCCCGCCAAGTTTCGCTGATCACCTGTGCGCCTAGGATATCAACGTAGAACCTGCGTGATGCAGCATAGTCAGAGGTAATCAGTGCAACATGATGAATACCGGTCAGCTCAGGTAATGCTTTACTCATGGCTGGAGTTGATCGATAGCGTCGATAAGTTGCTGCATTTCGTTATCGGTACCGATCGAGATGCGCAAGAAAGGCGCCAGTTTCTCCGCCGTAAAATGGCGTACCACGATGCCTTTGTCGCGCAAACCATCAAATAACGCAGCACCGCTTACCTTCGTCGGACGTGCAAAAACGAAATTGCTGTGCGAAGGCAGTACCTCGAAACCACGCGTTTCGAGCTCTTGGGTCGTCCAGGTACGGGTGGCGATCACGGCGTTAACGTTGCGCTCAAAGTACGCCTGGTCGGCGAGCGAGGCCACGGCGCAGGCGGACGCTAATCGATCGATGGGGTAGGAGTTGAAGGAGTTTTTAACTCGCTCAAGGCCCTCAATCAATTCACGGGATCCGATCGCGAAGCCAAGCCGAAGCCCCGCCAGGCTGCGCGACTTCGAGAAGGTGCCGCACACCAGCAGGTTGGGATAACGATCAATGAGCGGCACGCTGCTTTCGGCGCCGAAATCCACGTAGGCTTCGTCCACCAGTACCACCGAATGCTGCTGTCGTTCGAGCAGCTGCTGAATGGCTGATCTGGGGTGGGCGTGGCCGGTAGGAGCATTTGGATTGGCGAAAATGATACCGCCGTTGTGCTGGGGAAAAGCATCGAGATCGACGCGCCATTGTTCGTCGAGGGGCAGTGCTCGCCGCTCAATGCCGTACAGCTCGCAGTACACGGGATAGAAACTGTAGCTAATGTCGGGCATATACAAAGGCGCTTGCTGGCGGAAAAACGCCATAAAGGCGAGTGCTAGCACTTCATCGGAACCGTTGCCGACGAACACTTGCTCGGGCGCGACGTCGTACTGTTGCGCCAACGCGGCGCGCAGTTCGTCCGAGCTCGGATCGGGGTACAGCCGTAAACTCTCACTATCGAAATTGCGCAGCACGTCGGTAACAGCGGGCGCCGGAGGATAGGGATTTTCGTTGGTATTCAGTTTCACCAACCGCTGGCGTGGCTGTTCTCCGGGAACATAAGGGGTCAACTCGTGTACCGCTGGGCTCCAGAACGTGCTCATGGGAAAAGATAGGCTCCGCAAGTTCGCATCAAAACCCTCATATTCGCGCGTGGGGATAGTCCACGCAAGACATTCCCGGTGACAACTCGCTACACTCTGTTGATAGATGAGCGGTATGCTATGGTGACGTTATCGCCCGCTTAGGCGATGCCCAGTAAAAATGTGCTAACGGATGCATCGCATATAGCCACACGACCGGGAGCAAGGAGCACCTCATGAAGTTAAGGACCCTATCGGCAACGGCCGCTGCTGCATTGCTGTTGGCAGGCTGCGCAAGCCATCAGGAAGAAAGCGGTTCGGACCAGCAGGCAATTGAAAAAAGCGAGGCCAGCGCCCCGCAAACAGAAACCTTCAAAGGTACCTTTCCTTGCCGTAGCTGCACCGGCATCGACACTACCCTAACGATTGAAGGTGACAACAGCACCGCGTCTGCGGGCGATCATACCTTCACGCTGGATGCGAACTACAAGAACCATCCCAAGACCCCGGCCGCTGAGCACTATCAAGGCTCGTGGGGAGCGCTTTCGGGTACTCCCGATGACAAAAGCGCCAAGGTGATTCAGCTAACGCCGTCCGAGGGCAACGACAAGCGTGATTACTACTTCCTGCGCGTAGACGACAACACGCTGGAACTGATCAAGCCAGACCTTCACCGTTTCGAAAACGGCAACGCGCTGCGCCTGAAACGCCAGTAGCGGTGAGTCCTCAGTAAAAATTCCCCTTCACCGCGAAGCTATCAACGCCCCCTGCTCCCGCCCGCTGCAAAGGTTGGAGTGGGGCGGCGTTACGTCGGGTGTTTATCAAGAGAGTTGTTATGGCCAAACCCAAGTCCGCGTTCGTCTGCACTGAGTGTGGCGCTGAGTACTCCAAGTGGCAGGGGCAATGCAGTAGCTGCCGCGAATGGAACACGCTCAGCGAAGTGCGGCTCTCTTCGCCGTCACGCTCAGGCGGTGGGCAAGCGGTACGTCAGGGATACGCAGGCAGCGCGTCCAGCGACGTGGTCGATCTATCCAGTGTCGATTTGGCCGAGGTGCCGCGTTTCTCCTCGACCTTCAGCGAGTTTGACCGCGTATTGGGCGGCGGTCTGGTGCCGGGGTCGGCGGTATTGTTGGGTGGTAACCCTGGTGCCGGTAAATCGACGCTGCTTCTGCAAACTGCCTGCAAGCTCGCGCAGCAGAAGAAGGTGCTCTATGTGACGGGCGAAGAATCGCTGTCACAGGTGGCCATGCGTGCTCATCGCCTGCACCTGCCCACTCAAGGGCTGCATATGCTGGCGGAAACCAGCATTGAGACCATTCTGGCAACCTGCGAGCGCGAGCGCCCCGATATTCTGATTATCGACTCCATTCAGACCATGCACCTTGAAGACATCTCTTCAGCACCGGGCGGTGTAGCGCAAGTGCGTGAGTCTTCTGCGGCACTCACGCGTTTTGCCAAGCAAAGCAGCACCGTGCTGCTGCTGGTAGGGCACGTGACCAAGGATGGCACCCTTGCTGGGCCCAAGGTGCTCGAGCATATGATCGATGCTTCCTTGCTGCTGGAAGGCAGCGCTGACTCGCGTTTTCGCACCTTGCGGGGACAGAAGAACCGCTTTGGCGCTGTTAACGAACTTGGCGTATTCGCGATGCTTGAGCACGGTCTCAAGGAGGTCAAGAATCCCAGCGCGATCTTCCTTACCCGCGGTGAAGAACAGGCGGCAGGCAGCGTGGTGATGGTGGTATGGGAAGGCACCCGACCGTTGCTGGTCGAAGTGCAGGCGCTGCTGGACGAATCGCAGATGAGCAACCCACGGCGTGTTGCTGTGGGTATGGACGGTCAGCGACTAGCGATGCTGCTGGCGGTGCTGCACAAGCACGGTGGGTTGTTTAGCGGCGATCAGGACGTGTTTATCAACGTTGTAGGTGGCGTAAAAGTGCTGGAAACCAGTGCTGACCTGGCAGTGCTGCTCGCGATTGTATCGAGCTTGCGCAATCAGCCACTGCCGCGCGAACTGGTGGTGTTCGGCGAAGTTGGGCTGTCGGGTGAAATCCGTCCGGTGCCTAGCGGGCAAAGCCGTATTGTTGAAGCGGCCAAGCACGGCTTCACCAAGGCCATTGTGCCTAGCGCGAATGCGCCTAAGCAGGCTCCGGAAGGCATGCAGATTATCGGTGTCGACAAGCTAACGGATGCATTGGCTGCGCTCTAACGCGCCATAGACGTGCGGGGTGGTGCTTCAGCGAAAGAATTAGCGCTGGTTGTCGCCGCTTGGTACGCATCAATCGAGCACCACGGTCGTAAAAACGACCGTGGTGTTTTTTTATTGTGGCGGAAGGGGGGCTCACAGACGCAGCCATTGCAGCATGATGCGATCGAGAAGCGGGGCAAGCCGATCAAAGCGGCGATCTGACTCGACACAGGCATCCAGCGCCGCAGGATTCACGGCATCGTCGTCGGCACCCACGCAGGCCATGGTGCTTTCCGTGATCGCAAGGGCCGTAGTGGCGGTAACCTCGGTGTGAAACAACAGGCTGATAACGCGCTCGGAATCCCAGCAAAACCCTTGCAGCGGGGCAATGCGCGTACTGCCGATGGGCAATGCGCCTTGCGGTAGCCCAAAGATTTCCTGGTGCCAGTGAAAAACATCAAAGGTGTCAGGCACATTCAACGGGCAGTCGGGCGCCTTTCGAACGCTGCTCCAACCAAATTCCGGATAGCTGCCCGCAGACACCAGAGCGCCCATTTCCTGTGCAATCAGGCAACCGCCATAGCCGACGCCTAACAGAGGTTTAGCGCTGTTGAGCACGCGATGGATGAGCTTGCGCTCGCGTTTGATATGCAGATAAGGAGTGTCATCAAGCGCACTGTCGGGGCTATCCAGTACAATCAGTGCATCGAAATCGCTGGGTTTGGGCGGGATCTCATCCTCGTAAAGGTGGCAGGTATTGAAGCTGTGGCCCATTCCGGTCAGCCAGTCTGAAAAGCGCCCCGGGCCGTGGTCTGGATGATGCTGCAAGAAATAAACATGCATGGTGCGAACTCCCGCCGTAGCAATAGGTGGGGTATCCTTGTCGGACTCGCGTTGGATCAGCGCGACAAGGTGTGCTGGTCTTGCCCATACGGTGTTAAGGATAGCTGCCTTTTTGTTTTATCAAATGTTTTCGTGCAGCGATAGCGCCATTGCGTTAACAGAGAGCAAAAATTGTCTCCTGAACTGAAAGCACAGATCTATACCATTGTGGCGCGTGTGCCTGAAGGCCGAGTCACCAGCTACGGGCGTATCGCGGCAATGACAGAAGGTGCCACAGCACGCATGGTGGGTAGCGCGATGCGGCAACTGCCTAGCGGCCATGGCTTACCCTGGCACCGCGTTATTAACGCATCAGGCAAGCTGGCCGACCATGCGGGGGCTGTAGAACAACAGCGTTTGCTAAAGGCTGAAGGTATTAACCTCGAAGGAAAATCCCGGGTTCCCACTAGCTTCTTCTGGCCCTGAAAGCGGCTGTTTTCCTTGTTTACCGAACTTGCGCGGAAAATTTATGCACGAGAATCAATTCGATGCGCTGGAAGCAGCGTTCGAGTCCCTGGACGAACGCGGCAGTGTAGCCGCCGCAGCGACGCTGTGTGAGCGGATGCTGCATAACTACCGCCTATACTGCGAGATGAGCGGAGGCGGTCATCGGCGTCAGGCAGACAGCAGCATGGCGCTGGTGTGGGAGAAGCTGCTGGCTCCTGCGGCGAAAATAAATTTCGAGCTTCAGGCCGAAAAACTGCTTCCGCTGGAAACCGAGCTGGAGAAATCACTCGAAGACGGCGATAGCAGCTTTGGTGCGCAGATGGCGCGTGACGCCATTATGGCATTAGGCATTTGTTTGGAGGCCGCCGTAGGCAAACGTCCTGGGGCGGTGGTCGAACTGTCTCGGCTCTCACGTGGAGAAGTCGACCAGATGGCTGCGCTACGCGGGGAGCAGAGCGAGGACGCGGAAGCACTGCGGCAAGACGAGCAGGAATTCCAGAGCGAAATCATCGAGCTGCTAAGCGAGCAGGGGGCGGTGAAGCAGACAGTCCAAGCGCTCAAGCGTTTGGGCAATAACGACGGCGTAAGTAATCTCGGCCTCGCGCTGGAGGATTGAGCAATCGCAGGGGCGGGGCTTCTTCCTATCGCTTAGGCGCACAGGGATATGCTGTTATACCGAGCCCCGAGCCCGAAATAGCCTCTCACTGCTGGTGCGCTAGCGGCGTACTTCAATCCCCGCATCTGCTAAACGTTGCTTGGCCTGATCGATCGTATATTCACCGAAATGGAAGATGCTGGCGGCAAGCACCGCATCGGCATGCCCCTGCGTAATGCCATCGACAAGGTGGTCAAGATTGCCCACACCACCCGAGGCAATCACCGGTACATCGACGGCATCGCTGATGGCGCGCGTTACGCCGATATCGAAGCCTATCTTGGTGCCGTCACGATCCATGCTGGTGACCAGCAGTTCGCCCGCGCCTAGCTCAACCATTTTCTGCGCCCACTTCACCGCATCGAGTCCGGTAGGTTTGCGGCCGCCGTGGGTAAAGATTTCCCAACGCGGCGCTTCGCCTTCGCTCGACACGCGTTTGGCGTCGATTGCCACCACGATGCACTGATTGCCGAAGCGTTCAGCGGCTTCGCGCACAAATTCTGGATGAGTAACCGCGGCGGTATTGATCGATACCTTGTCGGCGCCGGCATTCAGCAGCGCACGAATGTCATCGCAGCTACGAATTCCACCGCCAACGGTCAGCGGAATAAACACTTCTCCCGCAATACGGCTGACCATCTCGAGCGTGGTGCCGCGCCCTTCATGACTGGCGGTAATATCGAGAAAGGTAATCTCATCGGCGTTTTGGTCGTTATAGCGCTTGGCGACTTCCACCGGATCGCCGGCATCGCGAATGCCAACGAAGTTAACGCCTTTGACAACGCGCCCTTGATCGACGTCAAGGCAAGGAATAATGCGTTTGGCAAGCGTCATGACGAAGCTCCTGAATCAGCGGGTAGGCGGTGCGATGGAATCGCTCAGACGCTGAGCGCTGGCAAGATCAAGGCTACCCTCGTAGATAGCGCGCCCGGTAATCGCTCCCAGAATGCCGCGCGGTGCTACTTCCGCCAGTGCCTTGATATCGTCTTCATTGGTGACGCCACCCGAGGCAATCACCGGTATGCCGGCATGCTCGGCGAGTTCGACGGTTGCTTCGACATTGACGCCCTGCATCATGCCGTCGCGGGCGATATCGGTGTACACGATGGCGCTAACGCCGTCGTTGGCAAAACGCTTGCCCAGCGTTAGCGCCTGGATTTCCGACACTTCGGCCCAGCCGTCAGTGGCCACCATACCGTCGCGTGCGTCGAGCCCGACGATGATATGGCCAGCGAATTCTTGGCACATCTCGGTAACGAAATCAGGCTCTTTCACCGCCAGCGTACCAATAATTACGTAAGAGACGCCGGCATCCAGATAGTGCTGGATGGTTTCGCGGGAGCGAATGCCGCCGCCAATCTGAATGGGTAGATCGGGGAAGGCCCGCGCAATGGCGGTCACAGCGCCCCCATTGACCGGTTTACCTTCGAAAGCACCATTAAGGTCCACCAGATGCAAACGGCGCGCGCCGGCATCTACCCAGCGGCTCGCCATCTCGACGGGATCAGAGCCATAGTTGGTGGCGTCTTCCATGCGGCCTTGTTTCAGGCGCACACAGTGCCCGTCTTTTAGATCAATGGCGGGAATTACCAGCATATCGGTTACCTTGTCGTTCTTGTTGGCTGCTCCAGCAGCACAATATCGAGCCAAGCGCCGCTGTCAGGGCGTCCAGCGAATGAAATTAGCGAGCAGCTTCAGCCCCATGGCGGCGCTTTTTTCCGGATGGAACTGCACCGCGAAGGTGGCATCGCGGCCAGTGGCGACATGCGCGGTGATATCACCGTAGTGCACGGTACCGAACACATCGGCGTCGTTGGCCGCCTTCACGTAATAGCTGTGCACGAAGTAGAAGCGCTCATTGTCAGGAATGCCTTCCCACAGCGCATGCGAATGGTGCTGGGCAACGTGGTTCCAGCCCATGTGCGGCACCTTCAGGCGCTCGCCATCTTCCTGCATATCGGAAGGGAAGCGTTTGACCTCACCGCCCAAATAGCTCAAACACTGGATGCCGCCGTTTTCTTCGCTGCTTTGTTGCAGCATTTGCTGGCCCACGCAAATGCCCAACAGCGGCTTGTCGGCGTCGTCGAGCATTTCCTGCACGACGCCGGTCAGTTCGGTACGCTCAAGCTCGCCCATGCAGTCGCGCATGGCGCCTTGGCCCGGCAGAATGACCCGAGAGGCAGTGCGGATATCGTCGGGGGCGCGGGTGATGATCACGGCTTCCTTGGTCAGGTGCTCGAGCGCTTTGGCAACCGAATGCAGGTTGCCCATACCGTAGTCAATGACAGCAATGGTCATGAAAACCTCACGTTGATAAGCGGGCAGTGTTACGTGGCAACGATGTGGTTACAGCGTGCCTTTGGTCGATGCAATACGGCCTGCCATGCGCTCGTCGTGGCTGACAGCCTGACGTACCGCGCGGCCAAATGCCTTGAAAATGGTCTCGACCTGATGGTGAGCGTTGTCGCCTTTCAGGTTATCGATATGCAAGGTAGCAGCGGCGTGGCCTACAAAACCGTTGAAGAATTCGCTGACCAGCTGTGTATCGAAACGGCCAACGGTGGCGCGGGTAAAATCAGCATTCATATACAGGCCGGAGCGTCCTGAAAAGTCGATTACGACGCGCGATAGCGCTTCATCAAGCGGCACATAGGCGTGTCCGTAGCGCTGAATGCCGCGCTTGTCGCCCAACGCCTCACGAAATGCCTGCCCCAACGCGATGCCAATATCTTCTACAGTATGGTGATCGTCGATCTCGATGTCGCCGTCGCATTGGATGGCGAGATCAAGCTGGCCGTGGCGTGCAACTTGATCGAGCATATGCTCAAAGAAGGGAACGCCGGTCTGAACGTCGAGCTTGCCAGTGCCATCGAGGTTGAGATCGATATGGATGCGAGTTTCAGCGGTGTCACGGGTGACGGTCGCGGTGCGAGCGTGGGTAGTGGCGTGGTCAGTCATTGCGTCCTGCTTTCAAGGTAGATGGCTGCCGATTGGGCTGGGGAAGTGGTGTGCCAGCCTTCACTTGGAAGAAGATGTAGCTGTGGATATTGCGTGCGAGTGAATCTGAACAAGGTGCATAACGCTGCCCAACTATGAGCAATACGCTGTTCACATGCTCGCTTGGCTGGGGTTAAAGGTACCACATGGGATACTATTCAGCACTGTTTAATCATGTGTTCCGGTAGCGCTGTTCGCGCACCGTTCACACTGCGATGGACAAGCGTCAGGGGGCGTTGAACGTGTTATGAAAAAGGCGATTTACGCACTGCTCGCGCTGGTGGGAGCGGCGATCATAGCGCTCGCGGGCGTGGCGATGTGCATCCAGCTTTTTTTCGATCCCGCCACCTATGCCGCTCGGTTTGAGCAGCGCATCGCACAGCACACTGGTCTTGTTGCTCGGGTTGACGGCAGCGCACACTGGAAGCTGTTTCCCCACCCCGCCATAGCGATAGACAACGTGCGTATTCAGCGTCAGGGCGCTTCACATAGCGAAGCGCCTTTGGCGCGTATCGACCGCGTTACCGTGGGCGTGTCGGTCGCTTCGCTTATCCATCGCAACGTAAAAATCGACTCGCTCTCGCTTTATCGCCCTCGCGTGGACCTGTTGCGCGATGCAGATGGCGGCCGCAATTGGCGTGCGCTAGCAAGCACTGATTCTTCATCGTCCGACTCCCATGACGCTGACTCTTCCACTAAGCCTGATGATGAAATCGATTCCACTGCCAACGCTTTGAATGTTTTGAGGCTCGACCTCGCCAAAGTCGAAGTGATCAGAGGGACCTTGCGTTACCGGGATCGCTCTCCAGCCGCGGCGGCTGCGATGTTGCCGGCCACCATGGTGGTCTCCAATATTAATGCCTCAGCGTCCAATCTCCATGAAGGCGATTTCTTCCCGGTCAACATTAACGCCGATATCGCGGCAGATAATGGCACCAGCAGTCATGTCCAGCTGAAAGGCAACGTCAATGCCGTCCCTTCAAAACGCCTCTATGCGTTGCAGAACGTTGATCTTACGGCCACCTCTAAAGTGCCGTGGTTATCGAAGGAGCGCTCGCAATATCTCAAAATGACCGTTGCGGGGATCGATAGTAGTCGCGGACGCGGAGACTACAACATTGATGATGTATCCATTGAGGCGGGGCTTTATCCGGATCTGCTCAATGGCTACGAGCTACCTTTGACGGCGCATTTTAACGTGTCGGGTAATAGCCGCTCGGGCGATGCTTCGATTCAGGATTTGTCAGTAAATAGCGACGATGGATGGCAGGCGACGGGTAACCTTACCGCTCGGGATTTCCCGTTGAGCCCCCGCTACAGTGGCAACGTCACCTTTCCCACAACGAACCTTCGCACTTGGTTAACGCGGCGCGGTATCGATCCTCAGCGAGCGGTGGCTGGCCCCAATGCGCTGTCGCGAGTGGCGCTGAGTGCGCAGGTAGAGGGCGATACGCAGTACATCAGCTTTCCCCATTTCTCCGCCAGTCTCGATAAGTACAACCTCAGCGGTGAGGCGAGCAAGGTATTTGCAGCCTCAGGGTTCTCGTTCGATGTGAAGAGCCCAATGCTGAATCTGGACCGTTATTTGCCGGGCAAGCGCAGCGATAACGCGCCCCAGGACGATGCCGAAGCAAACAAGGCTCATCAGCAAGCGCCGCGCAATGAGGCCAATCCGAGCCTGAATCGCGAGTTCCCGTGGCTTGGCGTTCTTCGGCAGGTTGATATGCAGGGCAAGCTGGCGCTGGGCGCACTGGTCCTGAAGGGGGCGCGCTTCCGACATGTGGAGGCAGACATCAATAATGTCGAGGGCTATCTGTCGATTTCCCATCTGTCGGCGGCCGTTTTTGGCGGAAAGCTGAGCGGCAGTGGTGCTTTGGATGCACGTCAGCGCGCGGTATCGGTGATGGTATCGCCTCATTTGGAACAATGGGATCTTGGTCAAGCGCTCAATGTGGTTAACCCGCAGTGGGGTGGTAAAATAGACGGCAAGCTCGATCTGTCCGCGCAACTGATGACCAGTGGCAGAAGTTTTGGCAAGTTGATCGATAATCTGGCCGGAAGCGGCAAAGTAACGTTAAGTGCAGGACGCATTCGCGGTATTGATGTAGGCAATGCGCTGTGTCGTGGTGCTTCTTCCGCACTACCGACAGGAGATGCTGTTGGCGAGGCGTCCCACATTGAGCGACTGAACGCCGACTTCACGCTCAACGACGGGGTGGTGTCGATGAATGATGCTTTCGCCGCCTTCCCGCAGTGGAGCGCTACTGGAAACGGCCAGGCGTCGTTCAACAATCGCACGTTTATTGCGAGAGTTCTGGCGCGCTCGGACGGTAAGGATGCGCCGCATTGCCTGACGACAAGCAGCAGTGACGTGCCAATGCGCTGTCATGGCGGTTTCGACGACGCTGCTGAGTCGTGGTGCGCCGCTGATCGCTATCGCATGCAATAGTCATCGCCCGAGCAGTAGCGCGCTTCTTGTCGAATCAATCGCACACAATGATAGACCGTACACCCGTTGGCTATTGCGCAGCGCAACGTATGTGCAAGGGGAGCCTTTCTTGACGCAACGTAAAATACATTGGGCTGAAAACGCGCTCGATCAGCGTCCAGCGCTCGAACCACAGCAGTTTTCCGCTCGTGTGCTGGCATGGTTTGACGATCACGGGCGCAAGCACCTGCCGTGGCAGCAGCAGCAAACCCCATACCGAGTGTGGGTGTCAGAAATCATGCTGCAGCAAACGCAGGTAGCTACGGTCATTGGTTACTTCGAACGCTTTATGCAGCGTTTTCCTACCGTGCAAGCGCTTGCCGAAGCGCCACTGGACGATGTGCTGCATCTATGGACCGGACTGGGCTACTACGCTCGGGCACGCAACCTGCACCGTGCCGCGCAGCAAGTCGTTAACGAATATGGTGGCGAGTTTCCGGTGGCAAGCGTTGCGGCGCTTTCTGAACTGCCCGGAATCGGGCGCTCGACCGCGGGCGCGATTATCAGCCTCTCTGGCAACGGACGCGCGGCCATTCTTGACGGTAACGTAAAGCGGGTGCTCACGCGTTTTCACGCAGTCGCCGGCTGGCCCGGCAAGCCAGCGGTGGAACGCGCGCTGTGGGAAATTGCTGAGCGCTACACGCCGACCGAGCGGGTGGGTGACTACACCCAGGCGATGATGGATATTGGCGCCACGCTGTGTACGCGCACCAAGCCTGCCTGTTTGCTCTGCCCGCTTGAGGATCGCTGCGAAGCCCACGCGCTTAGTGAAGAAACGCGTTTTCCGGAATCCAAGCCAAAGAAACAGGTGCCAACGCGGCACACCCGCATGCTAATGCTCACCACCAACGATGGTGACGTGCTGATGGAACGGCGCCCTGATAGCGGCATCTGGGGCGGCCTGTGGAGCCTGCCGGAGTTCGCTAGCGACGACGCCATCGATGATTGGCTTGACACCTACGCCCCGCGTGCCGAGCGCGATACAGCATGGTCGAGCTTCGTGCATGTGTTCAGTCATTTCCGGCTGGAAATTACCCCCGTGCCTGCCCGCGTAAACCTTCCCCCACACGGTATCGCCGATGACCGCCAGCGCTGGGTTCATCCCGCTGATATCGAGGGAATGGGGCTTGCTGCGCCGGTCAAAAAGCTGCTTCAGCAACTTACCCCCGCATAGCGCACCTTTCCGTGCCTTGCGTTGCCTTCCTGCCGCCCTCATGGTGGGATAAGCACTCAACGTGACGATGACCAAACGAGAGTATCGATAGTGGCTACTGTATTTTGTCGCAAGTATCAGCAAGAGCTGCCAGGGCTCGACTTTCCGCCGCTCCCCGGCGCGAACGGGCAGCGTATTCACGAAACCGTGTCCAAACAGGCCTGGGAAGAGTGGCAAGCGCTGCAAACCCGGCTGATCAATGAGAAGCACCTTAATCTGCTCGACCCTGAGACGCGCAAGTATCTGATGGAACAGCTCGAACGCTTCCTCAACAATGAGTCTACTGACGTAGCCGAAGGCTATGTACCGCCCAGCGAATGAAGCGGACTCAGGGGGCAAGCAGGGTGTTACAGCAGACGCTGGCTGAAACGCCTGCCACCAAGCAAAAAAAAGTCGCCAACTGCTTGACCAATCAGGAACTATCCGGTTAAATACGCATCCGTTGGCAAGGGGCCAGATAGCTCAGTTGGTAGAGCAGGGGATTGAAAATCCCCGTGTCGGCGGTTCGATTCCGTCTCTGGCCACCACCTATTTGATGGGGTATCGCCAAGTGGTAAGGCATCGGCTTTTGGTGCCGACATGCGCAGGTTCGAATCCTGCTACCCCAGCCAACCCTCGGGTTAGCGCTCACAGCGTGTGATTTAGCCGGCATAGCTCAGTTGGTAGAGCAACTGACTTGTAATCAGTAGGTCCGGGGTTCGACTCCTCGTGCCGGCACCAGAATTCAACCCCCGTAGCTCCCAGAGCTGCGGGGGTTTTTGTATTTGAAGGAAGTGTTGGCTTATAACCTGTGGGGAAATTCTTTTCCTTTTCAACCCTTTCAGGGGGCTTCACAAGGGGCACACTCAGGTCGTAAATATTTATCAATTTATTATTAATGGCTAATCTATCGCCATAATTAAATAATAAATTTTTTGTGTTTATTAGAAATTGCATTGATACTGTGTCGATGGCCGAAAGTCAATAATCTTTTTATCTATTATGTCGCTTTGTTTATCGATTAAATTTTTTCCCATAGAAGGATTATTCGGCACATACCGACTTCCATCATAATCAATTTTAACAATGCTCGTCTCGGACTCAGAATTGGTTTTAGCGTTCACAGCAAAACTTTGGTGCCCATTATGTTTTTCTTTTAATGAATATATAGGGGGCTTTACTACCGTCATTTTATTTATGATCTTGAAATTACCATCATTGTGTTTTCGCAAGACCAACATTGTACATCCGCCAGTCCCACAGTAAACATTTTCCGTTATATATATTAAAGCCGACTTCTCATCGTCAATTATGGATAGGACTGATTTTTTTTGAATTTCATCTTTTATCTTTTCGTTATACGACGAATTGCTTTCGATAAATTGAGTGAAAGTGGATGTTATTTCGTCTAGATACTTGCTATCAATATTGGTTTCGCTACATTTTTTGCCTAAAGGGGATGCTGGACTTTGAGCTTGATAAGTACTGCTACTGGAATCGTTTCTTTCACATGCATTTAGTGAAAAAATAGCAACAAAGGTAGACAGTAATAATATTATACGTTTGCCCATATTTCCATCTCCCCTGGTTCGAATTATCCTAAAATAACACCACCCAAATGATTGGTGTCAGCACTATTCATACCTGTAACTTCGATGTTAGCCTGATCCGGTGGCATAAAACCGTGCATAAGATGGACGACATTGGACTCATAGTTGTTATGAGCTGACTTTAGAGTGTTTTTTAATGCATTTTTATCATGATTTTTTATGTTTCTCCGGAAGTCATGCCAATGCATGAAACATCATCATCATTCCCAGCAATAGATACATACATTTTTGTGGCTTCCTCACTCTCGGCTATGAATGGTACTTCTATGGGCTCAGGTGGTAAGTCGATATCACGAATACCGCTTTCTAATACGCTCTTGTATTGCTTGAATATATATAAGAGCTGTTCCAGGGTTACCAGCACTCGTAACTCTTTGACATATTCACATGCTATTAATATTTTGTCCTCTTTCATCATTACCCAATGTGCGTTCCCCATACCAAAAAAACCATCAGGAGTTCGGCTTTCGGGTAGATTTGTCAATTCGCCGACCCAGTAATCTACTGATGATGGTGAAAATTGCACATCATCTGATAAAAATGCTGCAATCTCCATTAGACCATCACTTGGTTTTTGTTCACCTGATATCCATGTATCGCCCCCCACGAGCATGTAATAACCGGTATCATTCCAATAAAAAGAGATTTTTCCATCTATCATTAATTAATCCTTGCGAACAGGCCAGGCTGAGAGTTAAGCGCCAAAGCCGGAGTTCCCGGTCTCGACCTTGCTTGCTGATTGTGGTGTGGCTGTTCTCGGCTCTGGTAATCGACACGTCCTTGGCATTAATTTCGAGATACTTGCGCGCCACCACATCATTGCCGTGAATGTGATCTGATGGCCGCGCTTATGGTGACGTTATCGTCGCTGCTGCCGACCACGAGCTCACCTAGAAGTCCTGTGCGGCACCCCCCAGTCCGCCCAAACCGGATTTTTCTTCTATGAAAAGTACCTTTTCAGGCTTTTAGTAAAGCTTTGGAGTAATATAATTATAAGACTCTGGTATATCGTACCTTTCTGGAATTTTAGGTAGCTCTCCTCTTTTAGATACAATTAATTCATCCATATCATCAAATAGATCACGGAAAAAACTTGAAGTACTCAATAACGTTGGTTTCATTTGTATTAAGGCAAAATGGACAGTGATCAAATCGTTTCTTTGATAAGCGTCCTTTAAAAGCTTTAGTTCTATCTGCAACCTGGCTAAATCATGAGCGAGTTTATCCTCTAAGTTGGATGTGAAGTCACTATGCCAACCTTCAGTATTACCGGACAAGCCAATCAGCACATCTTTTATATTATCTACACAAATTATGTTAGCTTTTTCCTGTTTCCGAATCTATTTTAGTCCTGTTAATTGGGCTATCTAAGCTTCGCACTGCTTTGGATCTTTTATGCTTATGGAATACTTTTAGATTATTTTTATACAATCCATCCAGATAAAACTGATCACCTATTCCAAATATAAATTCCACTTTCTCCACCCATGAAAAGTACTGGTTAGGACTTAACAAGACTTTGGAATAATGTATCTATAAGATTCTGGTACGTCGTATCCTTCCGGAATTTCAGGTAGCTCTCCTTTTTTGATAGAAGTAACTCTTCTGTATCATCTGCTAAATCATGGAAAAAATTTGAAATACTCAACAACATTGACCTCGTCGTCGATAAAGCACACTGAGCAGTAACCAAATCATTTTTTTGATAAGAGTTCTTCAAAAGTTTTAGTTCTATCTGCAGTCTCACAAAATCATGAGCGAGTTTATCATCTAAGTTGGATGCGAAGTCACTATTCCAGTCTTCAGCATTACTGGACAAGCCAATTAGTACATCTTTTATATTATCTATACCAATCATTTCAGGCTCCTTCCTGTTCCTGCAGTTGTTTTAGGCTTATTAGTTGAACCATCTAGGTTTTGCACTTGTTTGAAGTCTCCATTTTATCAAATACTTTCAAATGATCTTTATGCAGACCATCCAGATAAAACTGATCACCTTTTTAAATAGAATCCCCTATATCCTTGGTTGCCGTATAAATAGTTTGACCTTGATACTGACGATTCGTCTTCCTGGAATTATTTTTATAGTGGTTCCAAAACCAGGCTGGCTTAGGAGTTCGCCCATATTACTAACAGAATCCTTGTTTGGTTTATAGCTGCCAGAAAGATAGACATTATCACCTTTATCCTGATCCGTTATCGGGTTGGAATACGTATTCCCGCCTGTATCTGGCGTACCGCTGCTATCCCCGGTATGGCTGGTCCATTCTGATCACTCTGGTCCGGTGTAACCAGCGTTGTTCCCTTGTGCTGATCCTGAGCTGGATTAACCAGCTTGCCGCCTGTTAAATCGTTATCCGCTTGTGGGAGTGTAGTAATTAACCCCTTCTGTCACTGCTGCTCGATAGTGTAATCATAGGCAGTCCGCTGCGCAGGTGTGAGCTGCTCTACGTCGACTCTTCCACGTAAAGCTAAACCTACTCTAAGTTGATCTTCTATGGATAACTGATTCATCGGGTTGCTTGTGTCATGGAGAGCAATACCCAGCAAAAATCCTAATCCAGCATTAACGATGGCGTTTGCACAAGCAGGAACTCGAGCACAACCGGCAATGGTTGCTTCTCCGCCTGCAATAATAAGCGCTAAATTGTTATTCTCCACCGTACGTTTGCCAGAACCCGCTGCCCGTACGGCATCGCTGGCGTTGTCGCCGGTAGCGGCGCCGACGAGTCCGGCGGCGATGTCGCTTAACTGCGTGCCGAGGTCGCTAACCTGTTACACACGATCGAGGCGGCGCTGTTCCTTCTCCTTGTCGAAAATCGGGCTGAGCGCATTCCCAGTGTGTTCCGGGTCGCGGCTTAAATTAGTCAGGTCTTGATGCTGATTGTCGCCATCTCTGATCGTAAACTGGCCTGGGTCGACGGCGGCATGGGTGGTGGGGTTGTCGTGGCTGGAGAGAAGTCGCGCCGGTGCCATTAAGATCGCCCTTGTTCACCCGTGCATAGAGCTTCGGCATGCAGACCATCTGGGGGCTATCATCGCGTAGTTTGACCGGCTTGTTGACCATGATCACTATGTCATTGGCAATCAGCGCTATTTACTCGGGGCTTAAATCCACCCTGGATGCAATGCCGTAGTGTTCGGTGAAGGTCTTGCCGTTGTGCAATGAGACTGCTGAGGCTGTCCTCACTCCTCGTCAGTTCTCCATTCTCTATTCTGAAAATTCAACAAAATCTTCGAACTCCCATTCAAACACTCTTGATAATTTTTCTCCAATTATACTCCAATTTTCACCTTCACAAGAATCTATATATTCGTTAATGGTTTTCAATATTTTTTTAGTATCATATCTGCGAACCAATAAAACATGTCGCATTAGTAAAGGTAGCCACTGGTTTTTACATAACCATTCTGGTGTGCAAATAAAAATTCTGAAATTGTCTATTCCTTGGCTTTCGGGGGGCCCTATGTATAGATCGAACCATATTCCGAAACATGTATCTTCTTCAGGGATAAATTCTTCCGCTGTAACTTCGGTTGAACTCATTTCAAAATCTTTTAATATTGCTTTCACTGCATTACTCCCATGTGGCCATTGCTGATCACTTTGCCATCTTTCATAATTTCAAAGTTTGCTTGAATACCTGTTGGATTAAACTCTTTGGGAGTGTTTCCCTTATATGCTGGCTTCCTATATTTGCGCGTGCCATCTGCACTAACCCAGCCTTTCCCCCCCTTCATAGGTTTTGCCCCATCTCCTACCCATATTTTTCCTAAACGATCAGCGTCGCCGGCTGTTCCCGTGCCTATAGAAAAATTAGGGTTAGCATTACCACTACCGTTTATGGCCTTTGCAAGTCTTGGATCTTGTTTAGCTATATTATCCAGATTTTGCCGTACCAAGTCAGTTTTAAGTTTAGGATATGTGGCAATGTTTTCCGCACCGCCTACAGGCTCAACTCTCTTCGGTGGCTTGGGCGTTCCAATGACTTTGCCGTTGGGTGCTATATTGACGAGTAGTTCTTCGCCAGTTTTGGCAGATTTCAGCGCTAGTATTCCGCTGCCTCCCGCCATGGTGACTGAATAGGCGAGTTCTGAGTACTCGGCAGGAACACCGAGTTTCTCGAGTAATTGAGCGCCTATGGTAGTTGTTGGCTTGCCTGATACTGTGGTTTGGATGCCAGAGCTGGCGCTATCCGTTCCATAGGCACCCATTAACAAGCCGGCGGCACAGCCTAAGCCGGAAGATCCAGCGCACAAGGTAGCCCCGCCTGCTATGTCTACAACACCACCTGCGGCTTGTAATGCGCCCAGCCCTCGTGTGCTCAGCTGATACTTGCCATTGGTATAGGTGGCACCGTCCAGTATCTGGTCAAGTTTGTCGTATTGGAACCCCTTGTCAGTGATAGAGGGCGTACGGCCTCCCAAAGTGACACTTGAGGGAATATCGATCTGGATATCTTCATTGGCCAGTCTTTCCCGGAGTGCGGCGTATTCAGGCGAACTGCCAGTCTCCTCCAGTTGCTTGTAGTAGGTATATTCCGCTGAGCCTTCCACGAACTGAGCCGAACACTTGGTCAGCGCGCAGGCAGCCGCCGTTAGGTCTTCTTTGGAAGCGACGCCTTGAGCGGCGAGCTTGGTGATGACCTGTTCTTCCTGAATAGTGGCCAGGCGATTATTCTCCACCGCACTTTTGCCAGAACCCGCTGCCCGTACGGCATCGCTGGCGTTGTCGCCGGTGGCGGCGCCGACGAGTCCTGCGGCGAGTGAGGTGAGGGAGCTTAGGTTGGCCTTTTCGTCGTCGGTCAGTTCGGCGACAGATTTGTGGTAGTAGCGTTTGCTGATTTCAGTGGCGAGGGCCTCGGCGCTGGTGGCGCCGGCAGCGCCGCTTAATGCGCCGTTGTCGTTCACCTCTGCGATTACGGCACCGAGCATTGCGTGCAGGGCGAGGTTGCCTTGTTCACCGAGTTTGTACTGATCGGTGGCCTGGTGGATCAGGCGGTTTAGCTCGGGCTCGGAGGCGTTGGCGAGGCCTTTGCCGATATCGCCGCTGACCAGCCCCTGCATCACTGCGGTGGCGGATTGGATCAGGCGCTGTGCGTCGCTACCCACACCGCGGGTGGGTACGCGGGCATCGACCATGTTGTCGACTGTATTGGCGTAGGCCGTGCGCTGGGCATCGCTGGCGTCGTCGCCGGGCGGGGTGATGCCGCGCTGTTCAAGCTCGTCCTGCACCTTGTGGCGCTCGTTGATGCGCGCGATCTGGTTGTCGGTGGCGACGATGTCGCTGAGTTGCGTGCCGAGGTCGCTAACCTGTTGCACGCGGTCGAGGCGGCGCTGTTCCTTCTCCTTGTCGAAGATTGGGCTGAGCGCATTCCCGGCGTGTTCCGGGTCGCGGCTGAGCGTGCTGACGTCCTGCGTCTGCTTGTCACCCTCCCTAATGCTCAACTGGCCCGGGCTGACGGCGGCATGGGTTGTGCTGCTGTCGTGGCCGGAGTGGTTGGTGGTGTTGAGGTTGGTCGACTGCAGGTTGCTGACAAACTGGGTGACCGCGCCACCGCCGGTGCTGTAGCCCATGCCGGAGTGGCTGACCTTGTAATCGGCATTGTTGTCGATATCGCTAAAGCCGAGCGTGCCGGTGCTTAAGTGGTTGTTGCTGGCATCGCCGGTGGAGGCGATCACGCCGCCATTAAGCTGTGTGTGCTGGCCCACATTGACGTCGAAACCACCTTTGCCCGCGTACAGGCCAGATTGATTGGTGACGCTGTGGTAGTCACTGTGCATGTCGTCGTGGCCGGCATTCACACCACCGCCGAGTATGCCGGGGCCTGCGCTGGCGTTGATGCCGCTGCTCTTTTGCTTGCTATCGAAGCGTTCGCGGTCCTGATCGCTGGTGATGGTCAGGTTGCGCCCGACATCGGCGGTAATCTTCTCACCACTCACCTGAGCGCCCGCGAGTGTGGCATCGCGACCGCTGGTAAGGCTGACATTGCGGCCACTGTCGATGGTGGTCTGCTGATGGGAGAGGGCGTCGGTATTTTCATGCCCTTTACCCTTGTAGCCAGAAGCCTGTACGCCGTAGCCTATGCCGCCGCTGCCGACACCAGCGGTCATGCCGATGCTGCTGCCGCTGGCATGATTGCTGCTGGTTTCCGTGTGACGGTTGTCGGCGCTTTCCAGCACGATATCGCGCGAGGCGGCAAGGTCGGTATCGCGGCCAGCCTTTAAGGTGGCGCCTTTGGCATGAATATCGCCATCGCTGGCATGAATGTGTAGATCACGCCCGGCACTCAGGGTACTGCCGGAAGCGGTCGTATCCTGCACGCGCTGTTCACTGGAGGACTTGGAATGGCTGAAGCCGGCGTTCACGCCAATGGTGTTGGTGTTGCCGGGATCGTTGCTGCCACGCGCCTGATCCAGTTGTAGCGCTTGGCCGGCCTGTACCCCAGACAGAGTCGCCTTGGTCGCCATCAGTGCGCTTAGCTGGTTATCCTGCTGGTGTTGGGCCTGATGCAGCGTTTGCAGCGAAGTATTCAGTGCGCCACCGGCGGCCCCGCCGAGTGACACGCCGAAGCCGGAGCTTTCGCTCTCGACCTTGCTGATGGCGGTGTGACTGTTCTCGGCGGCGGTAATCGCGACATCCTTGGCGTTAATGTCGAGATCCTTGCCGGCCACCACATCACTGCCGTGAATAGTGACCTGATGGCCTGCGCTCATGCTGACGTTGCCATCACTGCTGCCGACCACGCTGCCTTGCTTGATGTTGCTTTCGTCACTTTGCGTGGTCTTCTGCTTCGACGTGCCCACTGAGAAGCCCAGTGCGCCACCGCCCAGCCCACCCAAACCGGATTTTTTCTTCTTCTCGATATCGAGCTGATGATCCGCCTCATCGGCAGTATCCAGTCGAATATCATGGCCAGCCGCCAAATCGGCATCGTGAGTGGCGGCGATGTTGCTGCCATGCAGGCTCAGATCATGCCCAGCGGTCGCCGTGACGGTATCGCCCGAGACCGTGCTGCTCAGCGCGTGGGTCTGGTCGTTCTGTTGGTAGATATCGTGGGTAGTGCTCGACATGAAACCGTGGTTCTTCCAGTGCGCACGGTTTTGCTGATGAAACTCCTCCTGGCCGCTGTCCAGATTGATGTCATGACCGGCCTGCATCTCGACGCCGTCGCTGGCGGCCACATTGGCTGCACGCAGGTTCATGTCATGCCCAGCGCTCAGTTGAATATCGCCGTTGGCATTAATGGTGCTGCCGACCTCGCTGGATTGCTGGCTGCGATCAAAATCCTTGCTGCCGCGGGTATAGTCGGTGGAGTGCCGGGTGGCGGCAGTATTCAATACCAGATCGTTGCCCGCGCTTAACGTGGTGTGGCTGTCGTTACCGGCATTGTTGAGGGTCGTGGCGGTCAGCGTCAGGTTGTTGCCCGCACTCAAACTGAGTTCGCCCTTGTCATTGCTGACATAGAGGCTTGCAGGGCGTTCCAGCCAGGCCTCTGAGCCTCGCTCATCGCTGGCGGTCAGGCTGGTTAAGTCATGGCCTGCCTGTAGCGCCAACTGATCTTCGCCCTTCAGCTGGCCGCCTGTATTCACCAGATCGTGGCTTGCCAGCAGTTGGGTGCTTTGGCCGCTGATATCGCCGGTATTGACCAAGTCATGCCCGGACAGGCGGGTAAGCCCACGGCTGCCGATGGCGCCGCTGTTCAAGATATCGTTGGCGGTAGAGACCTGCACATCGTGGCCGGAGAGCAGCGCGCCGGTGCCGTTAAGATCGCCCTTGTGTACGCGGGCGTAGAGTTTCGGCACGCTGACTGTCTGAGTGGTGCCATTGGGCAGTGTCACCGGCTGGCTGACCATGATCACCATGTCAGTGGTCATCAGCGCCATCTGCTCGGGGCTTAGGTCGACCCCAGGCGCAATGCCATATTGCTCGGTGAATGCCTTGCCGTTATTCAACAGCGCACGGTACTGCTCTTCGTCGTTGTTGTAGCCGTCTAAAAAGCGCTGACCAGTAGCGTGCGTCACTTGATCGCGCACCAGTGACTGCTCGTAGTAGCCATCGCCCAGACGTTTTTGCAGCTGGTCCTGGCCGTATACATCGAGGCTGCTGACGCTGCCTTGGCCGCGCGTGAAGCGGGGGTCGGTTTCCACCAAGTAGTGGCTATCGCTGCCCGGGTGCAGCTGATACAGGCTGGCATCGGGCAGCGTCACAGGCCCATCGACGCTGCGCACTACCCAGTCGTTGGTCGCGGCGCTGCCGTGCAGGGTAGGGGAGTCGCCATCCGTGGTGGTCCCGCGACCGTCACTGGGTGTGTGCTCCAACTGATCAGTGCCGGTTAAGTTGCCGTCGTGAGCCTCCAGTGTCGGCAGGTCCACTTCGGTCAGGCTGATCGGGCTGCTGCCCTGGTTCAGCGCTGGAGCGCTGCCCACATCACTGGCGCTGCCTTGCTGGCCGGTCGGGGTTTGGCGTGCATCCACTGCCACGCCTGCGCCGGCACCCTGGTGCTCCTTCTGTGTCGCCAAGTGCAGCGGTACTTGCTGTTCTTTGGTTTCCGGCTGGTACTTATCCAACCCTTCGAAGTGGGTGTGCTTGTGCTTCTTGCGGCGGCCGCCGCGCATGCGCACGCCATCTTCGCTGATCTGCTGCTTGACCTCGGTGTCGTCGTTATGGACCGCACCCTCGATATCCAGCGTCTGGCCGGCCACGATCTGGCTGTCCTGATTGTGCAGGTCGCCTTTGACCAGCAGGTTGCCGCCGCTGCGCATCACCGCGCTATCCTGCTGAGTGACCTGCTGCTCTTTCACCGTGCGCGTATAGCTGAACACATCCATGCGCTTGCCGGCGTCATTGATACCGGGCAGGTGATAGTAAAGGACGTCGTCGTCGTTGGGGTACTTGTAGATATAGGCGTAGTCGTCCTGGCCGGCGCTATTGGTCATCTTGACCCGATTTCCCTGCTCATCCAGCAGGTAGCTGCGGCCTTGCGCGTCGTAGTTGAAGTCGACCCAGTAGGTCTGGTGCTCGACCTTGTGCCAACTGCCATCAATGCGGTAGCGCTCGCCGTTGGTGCGCCCGCAGGCATCCACCCAGCGCTTGCCGGAGCACAGCTCCACATCGAGTATCTGCTCAGGCTCGGACACCGCGATAAGCTCATCGCTGACCTTCAGGTGGCTATCGCGGTTAGTGATCTGGGTGGCGGCCAGTTGCAGGTTGCCCATTGCCTCAATGGTGGCGCTGTCGTTGGTCAGGCTGGCGGCGTTGCCGCTTAAACTGCCGGCTTCATCCAACTGGCCACCCACACCCATATCACCGGCGCTGTAAATCAGGCCATGCTCACGGTTGGTCAGGCTATCGCCGGCCAGCAACAGCTGCTCGCGTGCGGCAATGGTGGCGGCCTCGCCATCCTCACTGTCGTTGGTCAATGTGCGCGCATCAATCGCCAGTTGATCGCCATAAATGCGCCCGGTGCCGGTGTTGTGCAGGCGATCGGTGGTCAGCCTGACGTTGCCGCCATCGATAATGCCGCGGTTGTCGATCGAGCTAGCTTCAAGCCGCGTCGTGCCCGCATTGATATCGCCGCTGGCCTGGTTATCCAGTGCGCCGCTACGGACGGTCAAGGTGTCACCGGCGTTGATGGTACCGCTGTTGGTGAGTGCGTTGCCGTGGCTATCCAACGTCAGATCGTGATTGGCCGCCAGCGTGCCGCGTTGATCGAGTGCTGAATCCAGCGACACCGCGAGGTTACCTCCGCTGGTGATGCGCCCGCTGTTGGTCAACTGGGCCAGATCTAGCGTGGCATCGCCATTGGCCACGACATCGCCAGCGCTGTTATCCAACTGCAGCGTATGGTCTGGCTGGCCCAGTTGCAGGTCGCGCTGCGATGAGATCAGTCCGGCCTGGTTATTGATGCTGTCAGTGGCTTGCGTTTGCAGGCTATCCACTGCACGCAGCGCGCCGTTTTGGTTGTCGAGTTGACGCGTATTCAATAACAGCGTGCCGGCCTCGATGCCGTGGCCGTCGCTGCGGGTGGCCTGGTTGTTCAGGGTCGGGGTGGTTAGCGTCAGCCTGTGATCGGCTTTGAGTAGACCCTCACGGTTATCGATCTGCTGGCGGGCGCTCACGTTGCCATTATCGCTGGCGTATAGCTGGCCCTGGCGGTTGTCCAACTGGTCAAGCTGAACATCCATGTCGGTGCCCGATAGCAGCCGGCCGTGCTGGTTATTAAGCGCATCGCCCTTAAGCGTCAGCCCTTGGCTGCCCTGGGTGACCCCGTCGGCGCTGTTGTCCAACGTGCCCGTGGTCACCTTCAACGGACCATCGGCGAGTAGCTGGCCACCCTGGTTGTTAATGGCGCTACCCTGGTTATCCAGCGTAAGTGCGCCGCCGGCTTGTAGTTGACCGTGACTATTATCGAGGCCGTGAGTGGTGAGGTGAGCATCCTGCGCGCTTGAAATCACGCCGTGCTGGTTAGCCAGCTGCTGGCTTGAAAGCATCAGGCTGTTGGCAGCCAGCAGGCCATTACCGTTGTCCAGATCACCGCTTGCCAGACTTAACTGGCCGCCGCTGCGCAGGCCGGTAGTGGGGGAGTTGGTGTCACGGTTATCGAGCGCCTGGCCGTGGGTATCCAGGCTCAGCTGTGAACTGCCCTGCACCAGCCCGGCCTGGTTATTCAGCGCGCCGCTGTCCACGTTAACCTGATCGCCCACCACGCGGCCCTGCTGGTTCGTCAGAGAACCAGCCTGCAGCTCAAGCACCTGTTGCGCACTCAGGGTGCCGTGAGCATTATCAAGCGCATCATCGACGTGAACGTTAAGGTTGGCCTGCGCCGAATTCAGCGTGCCGTGCTGATTGTTCAGGCTGGCTGCGGTGGCCTTCACCGTCTGGTTGCTTTGCGCCACACCCTCACTGTTGTCGATATTGCCCGTGGCGCTAAGCGTTAACGGGCCCTGGAAAGCGGTGATCTGGCCGCTCTGGTTATTAAGATGGGCACCGCTCAGGGTGACCTGTTTGCTTGCTTCCAGCTGGCCCTGCCGGTTGTTGATATCCGCTTGAGTGATGGCGCTAATGCCACCCTCGGTGGTCACTAGCGTGCCCTGACGGTTATTGAGCTCACGTGCCTTCAGCGTTTGATCGCTTAAGCTTTCGATGCGCCCGCCCTGGTTCGTCAGGCTGCCTTTGGTGGTCGCGCTCAGGCTCCCTTGCTGGCTACTGATCAGGCCGTTTTTATTGTTCAGGTTGTCGGCGGTCAGCTGTAGCGCACGGGTGCCAATCAAACTGCCGTCGCTGTTATTGATATCGCCACTGCTTTCAAGCATCAGCGGGCCGTCCGCAGCCAGCAGCTTGCCGTGCTGGTTATTCAGCCCAGCGCTCTTGAGCGAAAGCTGTTTGGCCGCTTGTAGGGTGCCGTTTTCATTATGCAGTTGGCCGCTGAAGTCAAACTGCGCATCGCCCTCACCGGCGCTAATCAACCCGTGCTGATTATCCAGCGTGTCGCCGCTTAAACTGACGTGCTGATCACCGCCCAGGTAGCCTTCGCGGTTGTTAATCGCTTGCGCATCCAGCGCGAGGGTGCGGGCGCTCAAGCTGCCGGTGGCGTTATCGATGCGGTCGGCATGCAGAGCGATATCACCACCGCTCAGAATGCCCAGTCCATCAGCGTTAGTGTGGGCGTTATCAAGTTCACCGCTGGCCACCTTCAATGCGATCGGGCCATTGCTGGCGATGCGGCCTCGTTCATTATTCAGACTATTGGCGGCCAGTGTCATGCCCTGGTCGGCCTCGATGCGGCCCTGTTGGTTGTTTAGGCTATCAGCGGCCACTTCCAGACGCTGGCCAGCCGCGATGCGGCCTTTGCGGTTATCCGCATCGTCCTTTAACGAAAGGTCAGCCTTACCCCGGCTGGCGCTGACCACGCCATGCTGGTTATCCAGCCGGCCGGCGTTGAGCACCACATCTCGGCCCGCCTGCAATTGACCATGCTGGTTATTGATGGCTTGGGCGAGGCTGGCGTTGAGGCTGCCAGCTACCGCGGTAAGTTGGCCATTCTGGTTGTTTAGTCCCGCGCCCTTGAGCGCGACGTCGCGCGCGCTTTCGATAGTGCCGTGTTCATTGGTGATCTGGCCCTGCTGATTCAGCGCCACATTGCCGCCACTGGCCGAGATCAAACCGCCGCTGTTATCAAGCTGGCCGCCATCAAGCGTCAGGCTACCGCGGCTGACCAGTTTGGCGTCGCGGTTATCAAGGCTATCGCGGGCGCTGATACGCGCTTCGCCGCTGCCGGTTTGCAGCAGTTGGCCGCGCTGCTGGGAGAGCTGCTCGGCCTGCACCTTGATGCTGTCGCCCTGGCTGATGCCATCGTCAAGGTTGAGCGAGTGGCCGCTTACGTTAAGCGCCTGGCCGGCAATCAGTTTGCCGTGCGCACCCGCCAGCTGATCACTGTCGATGCTGAGGTCGCCGCGGTCGGTGCCAATCTGGCCGGCCTGGTTATTCAGTGTTTGGCTATGTAACGTGAGATCGCCGCCGCTTGACAGCGTACCGCCATGGTTGTCGATATGCTGGCTAGTCAGCGTGAGGCCCTGCTGGGCGCGCTGTTCAATCAACCCCTGCTGGTTATCGATCGCGTTGGTAGCATTGATGGCGAGCTGCTCGGCGCTTAACGAACCGCCTCGGTTGGAGAGCTTGCCTTGGCTGTTGAGTTGGGCGCTGGTGGCATTGAGCACTGCGCCATCGGTGCTAATGTCGCCCTGTGTCGCGGTAAGACTGATGTGCTGAGCATTGTTACGGCTGTTGCTGATATCCAACGCACTGGCGCTGACGTTCAGCGCATCGTGGCTTAACTGGGTGGCGTGGCTGGATAACTGGCCGCTGGCCGTCAGACTTAAATCGCCCGTGCGCGTGGCGTGCCCCGTGTCATCGATGCCGGCACCAAAGGCACTGCCGCTGTCGGCGTTAATAGCCGCCGCCTCCACCTGGGTATTAGCGCCCGCGGTAATGGCGCTGCCACTGGTGCTGTGCAACTGACCATCGGCGCTCAAGTGCAACGTATCACCAGCGTGCAGGTTGCCGTGGTTGTCCACATCGCCGTGGCTGGCTACGTTCAGCGCCTGCGCCGCGTTAATCGCGCCGCTGTTGGAAAGGCCCTGGCTTTGAATGTTGGCCGCTTGGCTGGCATACAGCGTGCCGCTGTTGCTGAGTTTGCCGTTAGCGTCTAACTGAAGGTCTCCGGCCAGTGCGCCGATTTCGCCAGCATTGCGTACCCCGACGCCCTGTTCGGTGCCCACCAGCGTAATGCTATTGGCGTACATGCCGCCGAGGGCTGCACTGTCCAGCGCAAACTGCGGGCGTCCAGCGGCATCATCGGCGAACACCTGAGTCACGTTGCCTTCGGCATCGGTCTGGTTGTGGCCCAGCGTTAGTTTTAGCTGATTGGCCTGCAAGCGGGCATTCAGGCTGACTGCACGCCCAATCAGGGTGGTGTAGTCGGCGCCAGTGGCATTCATGCCGTTGCCATCAAGGCTGAGATTACCGCGTTCCACCCGATAGCCGGCGATCCGGCCGTTTTCAATCTGCGCCTGGCCGGCTGCTAGGGTGGCACGGTTGACATTGATAAAGCCGCAGCCGTTGCAGTGGATGCCAGAGGGGCTGGCGATAATCACGTTGGCCTTGTGCCCGGCCACTTCGATGAAGCCGTTCAACTGGGCGGCGCGCGAGTTGTTGACCTCATTTAAAATGGTCGAGGCCTCGCGCTTGCCGAGCCACGGGTTGCCATTGATCTTGCCGGCCAGTTGGGTATTGGCGCCGTGCCGGCTGTTGTTCAGAATGACGCCCTTTTGATCGACATCAAACTGCTGATAGGTATTGTGCGACAGGCCCTGGGCGTTGGGCGTGCGAATATCGACCTGCGGCGTGCCGTTGCCGGTGCGGTTGATGGTGGGTTGCTGATTTTTCGGGGCCTGATGGTCTGCGGCAATGTTGGCCGCCAGCAGTAGTGGGCTGGCCGTAAGCGTCAGACCCAGTAACAGCGTCTGAGTCGCCAGCGCAAATGGCGGGCGTGCGCCCACGCTACCGCCCCGCCGACGCGATGACGTTGATTTGTCGGAAGCTGAGCTTTGTTCGGATACCGCCACCAGCATGTGCCTTGTACGGTTGAACACAAGGCGGAAACACTGTTTGTTCATGGTGTTGTTCCCGGGCGGAGTGTCGCCCTGCTATCTGATTACGACCTTAACCGTGTTGGCTGAATAGCGTTACATACCCGCTGGGTGACATAACGTGGCCTGGCGCGATCGTAAAAAAGCCCTTAGTACTGCCAATTGGCACTGAAGTTGAAAGTCACTGAATCGGTTTTGAAACCCTTGGGCTTCATCAGCGGCGTACCCAGCGCGGCGTCATAACTGATATTGACCACCGGCAAAGCGCCGCGCATGCCGATAACGGCGCCGGCCAGTTGGTGTCCCAGTTGGGTTGAACCATCGCTGTGGCCCCCCACGCGGCCGTAATCGGCGCCCGCGTAAAGCTCTTGGTTGGGCAGCGGGGTGGCCCACGCCAGCGTGTTTTGCCAGTAAAAGCCGCGGCTGGCACTTAAACTGCGTTCGCCATCGAAACCGCGTACCGTCCAGCGGTTGCCGATCGCCAACTGATCCGGCGGTGTCAGGGGGCGCTTGCTGTGCTGATAAATCAGATTGGTCTGGTAGCTAAAGGTCTGTTCGCCAAGCTCAAACGGTAGGGTAAACGCGCTGTTGAAGGTCAGCGTGCGGGTTTTGTCGGTGGCCCTGAAGCCCGGAACATCATCGGATTCATACGCGGGCAGTGCGCCGAACCAGCGCACCCCATGCTGGTAATCAAGGCCCGTGTCCAGCGTGGCGCTGCCTAGGTAGTGACGGTGGTTAATGCCGAATTGAAGCGCCGTGGTTCGCCGCTTTTGTACATCCACTTCGCTGTGATCGATGTAGTTTTTGATTTGCTTGAAGTTGATACCGCCGCTCAGCGTGGTTTTGCCGCGCGCACTGCGCTGCACCACGCGGCTCAGGCCGGTATACAGATTCTGTGTGGTACCGGAATAGCGAATGTCATCGGCGTAACCGGCAATGGTTTGCACGTAGTGATAACGGCTGGCGGTGGTGTCCCACTGCCAGTAGCCGACCGGCACCGAGTAGTGCAGGGTGACGTTACGGGTGTCCTTGCCATGCTGGAAGGCCAGGTCGTTGCTGGCCGAGATATAAAAAAGGTCGCTTAGGCGCAGCGGATTATCCAGCGCCAGCATGGCACCGCCCTGAGTGCGCCCGGTGCTGCGAGTGCCGGTATTGTCGACCCAGCTGGACAGGCGCCAGAAGCGGGTCTGGTGGCGCTCGATGACGACGTCGCTTTCACCGGGTTTATCTCCCGGCACGATTTGCATGTTGGCCTTGACCGTGGGCAGCCCCTGCAGGTTCTCAAGGCCCTGCTCAATCGCACGCAAGTCAAGCAACTCACCCGAATGGTTGGGAATGGCGGTCGACAGCAGCGCGTAGGTGTCGCTGCCGTTGGCATAGCGCAAGTGGCGCAGAATGCCCGGCACCAACTCGAGCTTCAACGTCCCCTGCACCAGGTCCTGCGGTGGCGCCAGCACGCGTGACGTTATCCAGCCATGCTCGGTCATGCGGTTTTGCAGCCGCCGCATCAACTGATTAATACCTTGTGCCCCCAGGCACTGGCCCTTGGCCTGATCCACAATCTGCTGCGGTGAAAACCAGAACGGGAAGTCCTGCTGGCCGCTTAATTCCACCTTGCGAATAATGAAACAGGGCGATTCGTGCGGGAAGGGCGCATCGGCATCCTGCGGGGCCGTCTGCGTGTCACGAATATCCGGGGCGCTGGGCGTCAGCTGTTGTTGGAGGGCGCGCTGCTGCGACTGAATGTGCTGCTGTTGCTGATTGATGGGTAGCGGTTCGGCTGCCGTTGCTGGCGCATCGTGAAAAACGGCAGCAATCATGAACAAGTTAACTAATGGGGCCAGCAACACCAAACGAGAGGAAGCGCTCATGTAAGTAATGAAAAAATCAAGTCAGTAGTTAAGCTGCGAAACGTCCAGTGAGTAGCGCGGACGCACAAGATTTTATTGCAATAATCCCCTGAACCGCGGTCAGCAGAATGGTAATAAAGGGCCGCTTTCACGATTATCCTGCGTTAGCGGGATACTGCGAGCCACCTCCTGGCCGAAACTGCTGAGGGCTTCGGTGAACGGTTAGAGTGAGGATACCGCTGACACTGGGCTACCGTCTTTTCTGCTAAACGTGCACCGAAGGCGCAGCTGTCCTAGCGTGGGGTTTGAGGAGTGTAGCACTGTTATTTGATATTTTAGCGATTAATTTTTTCTGGCGAGTGGAACTAGCCGATAATCGTCGCAATAGGCTGATTTATCTATATGTATTACGTTTAGTCACGTAGCGAGACATGCTATTGCGATGCATCAAAATGCAATGCGGAAAACGAGCAGATAGCTCACTGGCTACTAAAATCGACCGACAACAACCGTAGCTGGGGGTTGATGGCCTGACGCCACACCAGCGGCTGAGCACAGTCGCATAAGTTTTACTTTTCAACCTCGTTAAAAACGCGAGGATTATCATCCATCAGTATGCTGGTTTTCTGATTCTCCATGGAATAAAGCGCTAACTCGCAAAGCCGCCCCACAGCTTTCGCTGAAGGGCGGCGAGTAGAGTAGGGCAGTGTCTATTTATGGCTTGTTAGAATCAGTTTCAAAAGCAGCCCGAACCTCTTCGTGGGGCAACGCATAGCTGTAGTGTCCATCGCGCCCGCTCATGTCTTCTGCCGCTACCAACGCATTGACCACAGCTTCTTCCACGGCTTCCACCACGGCTGCATAGAAGGGATCAATACCCCCCCAGGCCAGAAATTCAATGGTCTCCGTTGTCCCTACAGGCGTGCCCATTTTGGAACCGAGCGCACCCGCGTTCGCGGTAGAGAAGGCCAGGAACAGGTCGCCGGAAAAATGGCTGCCAGTGGTGCCGGTACGCGCGAGTCCAAGGGGGACACGTCGTGCGAGGGCACGGCATTGTTCGGGCAATAGTGGGGCATCTGTCCCAATATAGACAATAACGCTTCCTGCACCGGGGGATGCGTGGTGTTCTTCGCTGGTTTCCTGCTCCAGCCAACGATCTGTTTCGATGGGACATGGCTTGGAGGAGCTACGCCCCAATGGCTTCCCTTGTATACGCAACTCGTGGCGCGACCCGAAATTGGCCTGCATCAGTACGCCGACCGTCCATGTTTTCGATTCAGTTTTAACGAGACGCGATGCCGTACCGGTCCCGCCCTTGAAACCGTAGCAGTTCATGCCGGTGCCTCCCCCGACATTACCCTCTGCGACAGGGCCGCTACTGGCCTGGTCCAGGGCCGTTATGACATGCTCAGGCGTCACCAGATCCGCATTAATCGAGTTCAGGTATCCATCCCAGGTTTCACCCACAACCGGCAACATCCACTGTGCCGCCGCCTTGGGGTGGTGTTGGGCCATCCAGCGGTCAATACCCCGGTGCACCGGGCCGACCGAGTGTGAATTGGTGATGGCAAGCGGCGTCTGCAGTTGCCCTGATTCTTCAATCCATGCACGTCCGGTTAGCTCGCCATTGCCGTTTAACACCGCAATGCCGGCAGCGCATGGCACGTCGGCCTCTTTGCGTCCACGAGGCAATATGGCGGTCACCCCTGTGCGTGCCACAACAGGCCCGTCGTCTTTGATGGTAACGAATCCGACTTCGACCCCGGGAACATCAGTGATTGCATTATTGGGGCCCGGTACACCGTCAAACTGAATCCCGAGATCACGGGCACGTGGTTTTTGTTTGGACATGTGCAGCTTCCTCGTCATCAAAACAGAACAGATCACAACCCAACGCTAGTGAGGCAAAACTCAAGGTATTGTGCAGATAATGATCACGTTTATGATTATCACGATCCATCAGATACAAGTCATAGCCGTCCTCCAGCGCCAGGATGTTGTCAGCGATAACATCAGCAGCCAAACGAAGATGAAAGTGTCCGGAGGCCACACCTTTATCGATAACCTGACGGTACAAGCTGACCTGTTGCGCCAGGTAAAGTCGCAATAAAGCACAGTATCGAGGCTTAGCCTTCATCAGAGGGGATATCTCATAAATAACACGCAGGTTTTCACTGATATGGGCAGGAATACCATGTTGAATCAGCAGCCATAAGCATTTTTGCGGATCGGGCTCTCTTTCGATAAGCACTTGACGGCGCCTGATAAATTCATCCATGGCACCTTCAATGGCCGTGTCAATCAGATCGTCAAAGCCATCGAAATAGTACAGAACACTGCCCACACTGACCTTTGCCTCTTCCGCCACAACACGTACATTGGTGCTTGAAAGACCGCGTTCGCCCATTATCTTGCGTGCTATCGACAACAGCGCTTCACGACGTTGCTCGTATCGCTGTTTTTGTGTGTTGACCATGAAATATCCTTAGCCGTCGAGTGCCAGTTCGTGCATGGGGCGCGTCAATTCTGAATAGTGTTTGGGATGATAGCGTTTTAATAACAACCCTACGATGATGCCCAAAATGAATACGATCGGGACAACAGAAATCATCACCCAATTCCATCCGCCCTCAGTGCCCGATACCAGATCAAAGTGGAAAATGATGACCAAGAACGCGCTGATCAGTCCTATGGCACCCAAAATAGGAGCAACTAGCACGCGGCAGACGCTGTAACCACGGCGGTCTTTCCAGAAAAATCCGATGACTGATACAGCGGCTACTCCCTGCGCAAAAATCAGTCCAACCACGCCGATCGCGTAACTGCAGAGTCCAAGGCCCAGCAAGGGATCCGCTTTGTCGAGTACGCCCGAGATAATGGAAATTAGGGATACCATGGAAAGCGCAATACTGGCGATATGAGGTGACAGCATTTTCGGGTGTGTTTTCGCAAAGACGCGTGGGAGTAATCCCTCTCGGCCCAGCGAGAACAGGTAGCGGGAACACGCATTGTGTATAGCCAATACACAGGCGAAATAGCTGGTGATGATCAGAATTTCCACTACAACGCTTGCCCAGTTACCCAGCGCATTGTTGCCGGCAATGAAGATCATCTGGTCGTAGTCATCTCCCCTGGCCAGTGCCATTACGCCGTCGGGACCAAAGGCGACCGTCAGGGCCCAAAAGGTAAAGGCATAAAAACAGGCCAGGAAGGCAATGGCGATATACGTGGCCCGAGGCACTGTGGTTTGCGGTTTTTTGGCCTCTTCTGCGTAGATAACGGTGCCTTCGAATCCAAGGAATGCGCCGAAACCAAACACGAACAGGGCACTTGTTCCCTTGTCCATGAAAATATTGCGCGGATCGAAAGAAACGGCGGTTGCGATAGCAACACGATGGCCATGCTCGATAATTTCAGTGACTGAAATCAATAACAGAATACCGACTTCAGCGGTAAGCAATACAGCCAGCACTTTGGCGCCGACATCAATCCTCCAATAACTCAATACAGATACCAGCACCACTGCAGAAATGGCCCATACACTCCAATGCCCCTCTATGCCGATCAGGTGTTCAAAGGAAAGGTTGGTGTAAAAACCTAATAAAGCGTAAAAACAAATACAGAGTAAGGCATACGCCACAATGGTAACGAATGCCACTCCGATACCTATTGGTTTACTCAGCCCGGCAGCAGCATACGCGTAAAACGCACCTGCGTTGCGTACGTAGCGCGACATGGCGGTAAACCCCACTGCAAACAGAATCAACACCATACCGCTGGTGAGCATAGCGCCCGGTGCGCCAAGGCCACCGAAGCGAAATGAAAAGGGGGCAGCAGAGACAGCAACTGTGAGGGGAGCAGCGGCAGATACCACAAAGAATACGATATCAAACGTAGTGAGCTTACCGATGGCGAGATGCTTTGTACCATTCACATTATTATTTTCTACAGACATAACAGCTCCCAGTGGTGTATGGGCACCCACTAAATGGAAATTGTTTATTATTGATCGCTGAATTCGTCTGACATTGACCATACACCATATTTGAACGCATGTTCAATTTTTTTTGTGTGGGGGGCACTTCCGCTCGCGCCAGGCTGAGAGTGAGTGAAGGATTGGATGTCATAACTTCCCCCCTTAACAAACAAGGACACCGTTTGTCGGAATGTCAAAGTGGGTTTTGTCCGGCGAGTTGTGGCCTTTTTATTCAAATAAATATTGACCGCTCGCCAATCCCAATGATCATTAATTCGTATATATTGCGCAGAATAAGTGACGACGTGGATTAGATTTTTTTCTTCGAGGATACCGTGCCCACGCAAGGCAGTACCGGTTGCGAGTGCTTTTGTAAGTCAGCGAAAAGCTAATTCTGCGGCCCGGTTGCAGAGCAAGATAGCCAGCCGCCTATCAGCAAAGCTGTTACCACAAGAGCGATTACCGGCGTTCCTCCCATTTTTAGCGAGATGGAAAAGTAGAGCTTACGCGGCTGTTCTCAGCCGCTGGTGTGGCGTCAGGCCATCAAGCCCTAGGTGAGGTTGCTCGCTGTAGATGGCCTTGGTCTTCTCATCAACGTACATCATGCGTAGGCGGGCGTTCTTTGCCTCCAGTTTCTTACCGAAGGCATTTTATTCAGAGTCTGTGACGCCAGTGTCATACTGAGACCGCCTCAGTACTCTGCATCACCAAGGAGAGATGGGCGAAATCTTCTTAGCCATTGCCGAGCAAAATTAGCATAGTCAGTTTGGTCAGTGCATTTGAGATTTTCAAATACACCCAGTTGATCTTGCACCGAGCGATGCTGGCCTAGTTTCAGCTTCCCTTTTATTTGTGTTACATCAATAGTCACGCCCGTTATTCCCGCCATCAGTTTTTGCCTAAAGTTGTCAGGTAAGGAAAGCTTGTCATCCATTAGTTTAGGCTGGAACTTTTTGAGCATTGTATCAAGTGAGCTTTCCAGCTCTGCTATCGTCATTAAACGGCTTCTCCCTCTGATATCTACCGAAGCGTAATTCCAGGTGGGGACGGCGGGTTTAGAGACGTAAGAGTCGGTGGATATGAAGGCATGCGGGCCGAGTACCGTTAAGAGGCACTCACGATCATCCAAAGACTTTAGTTGGGGATTGTTGATGGCGAGGTGGGTCTCAACCAGGCTATCGTGACTTAGAACAAAAGGGATATTGCTAACTTGTAGATCGTCGCTGATTAAAGAGCCAAATGGATAGTTGCGGAGGAAAAAATAGCATTCTTCGGGACTCATCTCAGTATGTTTAGGATGTGTCATTTTAGAGTCTCCAGTACGCTCCAATCAGGCAGAATTTGCCCAGCTTGTTGTAATTAGGGCTCGTCGTCCTACGGGAAGGGGCGCCCGCCCGTCCATGGTGGAAGCGCTACTTCGCTCGAGCGGGGTGCGCTAGTACTTTGATAGCTATTTTGGGATAGATAGTGAGCTTCTGGCTCATCCTTCATCAAGTGCTAAAATGCCGCTTCCAACAGGTCTGCAAAAGTGAGGAGAGCAAGCTTTCATCCAGATGATGCATGTTCGTGGTAAATCTGAACGTCAACCGTACACGGTGGGCCTTTGGTAAAGCCGCAAGATATTTATTAGTGTCGGCTTCTCGAGCTATTACCAGCGCTAATCAAGCTCTTCACCAGTATTTGGGCGATCCCTGTAGAAATATAATTAGCCAGTCAAGACATCTATTGGAATGTTAGGCTTGCCTTTGATTCCATGCAAAGACTTCCCAATTCGCATCCCCCGAGCCCCGCTCAACCCACCAGCCCCCGCACACCTCCCTTCAACACCCCCTCCAGCCGCGTTGCTCCTGCCAAAACGATATGGTATAGCTTTTAAGGAAGGTGATTGCCTTGATGAGATAAAAAATGCTGCGGAAGGGGCCTCGCGACGCGCGGGGGCGCTTTATCGCTTCTCAAACGTCATCAGCGTGTCACTTGGATGGGGTGAAATGGTGCTGTTCCGGCACGCTTTTTCTGTCAGCAGTTCCTTTCGGGTAGTTCCGCCTGCATCAATGTCGCTCTTATAGCAGCGCTTTCCCTTGATCAGTCAGAGGCGCTTGCCTAATTCTCCTGCTCCCAGCGCTCACTCCCACCAGAACTTTCGGTAAGACGCCATCGTCTTCTTAACGCTTTATGATGCTGTCATGCTCCAGGATGGCTCTCACCACTCGTCTTGCCAGCGTGGCTGAATTCGTTGGTAACAGCGAGTTCGTCAGCGCCAAATGCTGCTGAGTGAATGGACAACCACTGAGTCGATAGTGGCGTTGCCCGATTCCGCGCGAAGTAAGGCAGATCGTTGCCCCTCGACCGGGAATACGAAGGAGGTGATCGATGCGTGGCCGTTGTTGATAAATACTTCGACTGAGCTGGTATCGATCAGAATGCGTAGCTCAAGCTTTCCCTCGCTGGCGCAGGGGGCGGCTCGGTAACCGCGGTCGCCGAGCTGCGCACTGCCGCGATCGACGACGACTCTTTGAGTTTGGTCGTCGTAAGCAATCAATACTCCATCACTGCCATTAGGCTGGCCGATCCACAATCCAATACGTTCAGCACTGCTGTGATCAAGGTCGATGGTGAGCGCGATTTCACAGGGCTGGCACTCTTCGACAATCACGCGCGTTTGATTCGCCTCCAGGATTAGCGCGCCCAGATCCAGCGTACGGGTGCGCAGTTGGCTGAACCCCGCGATCGGGAGGTTATAAAGGTGGAGATCACTGCCAAGCCGAAGCTCGCGCGGCACGGTCAACTGGCCACACCAGCCATCTTCGGCCTGCGGTGGGAGGGCCATGTTAAACGCGCCCATCCAGCCGAACATGGCACGACGGCCATCAGGGGTTTCGAAGGTTTGCGGGGCATAAAACTGGTGGCCCCAGTCGAGCGGGCGGAATGATGTAAGCGGCGTGAAGGCCTGCCCTGGGGCCCAATCCCCCACCACGTAGCCTGCATTGTGGCCGTTGCGTCCCTCAAAGCCCGTCTTGGCTAGCCCCATCGGGCAATAGAGCAGCACCCATTTATCACCGAGGGGAAACATGTCGGGGCATTCCAGCATGAACACGCTGGGCTCGGGCGCCTGAAAGAGCACGCGCTCAAATCGCCATTCGGTCAAATTGCTGGAGGCATAGAGCCACACTTCACCACGCTGCTCGCGTGAGCTAACGCCTACCACCATCCACCAGCGCCCCTCCTGATACCACACCTTGGGATCGCGGAAGTGCGAGATGCCCTCGGGGCAGTCAATAACGGTGCCGCGCTTTTCAAACGAGCAGCCATCTTGCGATACGGCCAAACACTGCACCTGTAGGTTGCCGTCATCTTCGTTGTGGCCATTGCGCCAGCGGTGACCGGTGTAGAACGCATACAGCAGCCCGTCGGGGCCGGCCACTGCAGATCCGGAGAATACGCCATCGCGATCTGCCTCGATGCTTGGGGCTAACGCAATAGGGTGGCGCTGCCAATGCACCATGTCCGTGCTCGACACATGCCCCCAATGCATAGGGCCCCATTGGCTGCCGTAGGGATGGTGCTGGAAGTAGGCCTGATAGCGTCCATTGAAGAACGATAGCCCGTTGGGATCGTTGATCCAGCCAGCCGTGGCAGCGATATGAACGTGCGGGTACCAGCGCGCCTTGCGCGTTTCTGCTAGCGCATCGTTGGCCTTTTGAGCCCGCTCAAGCTGGGTGTGATGGGTGTGTTGGTCGTTGGCTGACATGGGCAACCTCTTTAGCGTCGATGAATTCGGAACAATCTGAGTCAAGCGGAAAGCGCTGTGTGATTAGCAGGGGGCGTTGTGCGTTGCTTGTCCCCTTTCAAGAAGCACAGACCGTAAACGCCGGCCAGCAGCACAATGCCGGCAATCAGACAGAAAGTTGGCTGATAGCCAATGCTATCGCGCAGTGCGCCAAGCACGGGAGAGAGCAGAATATTGCCGACCTGCGATGAAAGCTGAAATCCCACCATGTAGAAGGTGACCGACAGCGCAGGATTAAAGTGCAGCGTGAAGTAGCGGAAGATAGGGAGCACGCATAGCGCAACTTCAGGGGCGTGCAGGAGTTTTACCAGCGATATCAGCAGCGGGTCAGTAAAGTAAGCGCAGCCGGCAATACGTAAAAACATCACCGTTATACCCAGCATCAGCGCCGGTTTGACACCGATCTTATGCATGAGCAGTGGAACCAGCCCAAGCATGACGGCTTCCAGACATACCTGAATGGCATTCAGCAGTGCGTACATGCGCTGGCCGCGGGCAGGAGAGTCAAACAGGTGGGTGTAAAAGTCGGGAAACATCTGTTGATCAAAGACCGTATAAAAGGTCCATGACAGCAGCACGAAGACGACCATGGTGAACATCGGGCGGCAGCACAATCCGCGGGCAATCTCCTTGATGTTTGGGCTTGCCTGGGCCGTGCCATGCATACTGGCTGGCGTTACCGGACTTTTCCACAGTACGTTCGCAAGCAGGCAGCACACGCCGAACAGCGAGCCGCACCAGAAGTTCAGCGCTGGGTTATGGGTAAACAGTACGCCGGCCAATAGCGCGGCAAGTGCGTATCCCACCGACCCCCACATGCGTACTTGGCCGTATTCATCCCCGTGGGCACGTGCAAGCCGCTCGGAGAAGGCCTCGAAGAGCCCGGCGGCGGCAATAAACCCTGCCGCTAGCACCCATGCCCCGATGCCCACGCCAAGCATGAAAGAGGCGCCGCCAGCTGCCAGCAGAGGGTGGTAAACCCAAATAACGAATGGCGCCAGCAGGCTCATTAACAGGCTGGCAAAGGTGATCAGATGGCGTTTTAGCTGCAGTTTGTCTTGCAGCACGCCATACAGCAGCATAATGACCAGCGTTGCGGCAGCATTGGCAGAATAGATAATTCCCACTTGGTGGCCGTTAAGTGCTAGGCCTGAATTCGACGATGTGAGCCAAATCTGAAAGAAAGACCACCAAACCCCCCATGATGCGAAAAACAGCAGTAGCGTTGCGGAATTATGCAGGTAGGCAGGGCGTTTCAAGCAAGTGAGAAAGGTGGAAGACATAGCGGTTCCAAAGGGTCGAGCCAAGACGTGCATTTGTCGTCGAAAACGTAGAGGTAAATCGATTTACTAGCGAGGTTATCAGGAGTTCTGCGTGCTGTAGTTAGCTATTTGGTCGTAATAGCAATAGCATCTGGACGCTCGGTAAATCTCGATAAACAGAGGCGCGAGAACACGTATGTTGAGTCAGTCCAACATGACGAGTACTTAAAACGGAGTCAGCCAATGAAAGGAAAAGCGAGTCAGGCAGATGTTGCGCGCTTGGCAGGAGTGTCGGTGACCACCGTTAATCTAGTACTGAATAAACGTGGCTCGGCGCGAATTAGTACTGCCACGGCCGAACGAGTCGTCGCCGCTGCTCAGCAATTGGGGTATTCCACTGATGCCATTGGTCGGATGCTGCGCACCGGCGAAAGCCGCTCGCTTGGCTTTATTTCCAACAGTGTGGCGACCACACGCTATGCCTCGGCCATGATTAGTGGTGTTCTCGAGGCCGCTGAGCGGCAGGGGTATATGGTGTTGATCGCCGAAGCCGAGAGCCATCAACTACAGCGTACGGTTGACTCGCTGCTGGAGCGCCGCGTCGATGGCTTGCTATTTGGTTTCATGCAGGCACGTCGGGTGGATATCCCCGATCTTAAACAGCAGCGTGCCGTGCTGATTAATGGTGTCAGCGATGGCTTGCCCAGTCTGCTGCCCGACGAATACGCAGCAGGGGTGAGCGCAATCGAGTGCCTGTTGGCCCATCGCCACCAGCGTATCGGCGTGATTGGCCGCAGTAACAAGGCGAGTGATCCCTACTATTCGGTCACCATCGAGAGTCGTTTTGCGGGTATTGATGATGCACTGCGCGATGCAGGGTTGTGCGCAGCAGGGGAGGTTCATGGCGACGAGTGGGAGCCTTCGTTGGGCTATCAAGGTACGCTTGAACTGCTCGATAGCGCTGGCGATATCACTGCATTGGTGGTGGCTAACGATAGAATTGCGTTCGGTGCTTATCGGGCCCTTTTCGAACGAGGTCTGAGAGTACCCGATGATATCAGCGTGGTGTCGTTCGACGATGAGCCGCTGGCTGAGTACTTGTACCCTGCCTTAACTACCCTGCAATTGCCCTATCATCAAATGGGCAAGCTGGCCGTCGACAAATTATTGGACGCGGGTTGCTCTCTTGGCAACGCGGCCTGCGAGCGCGTGGCGATGCCGCTGGTTCAACGACAATCGGTAAGGCAGGTGTGAACATCCAATGGTTTCATTGTACTTCTTGATACCCCTATTACTGTCGCAGGGCCATCAGTTCAGTAGCCTGTGACAAACAGAGATGTCTGAACAGGCCGTGGTAGGTGCGGCATAGTCCTGCGTCTGCGAGGGGCGGATATCGGATATCGCAAGCCAGCATGTTGTCTCTTGTGAGGTAGATTTCTAATTCTGCAATTAAGCGCGATCGCGTGTTTCTGGCGGTGCCAGAGATGGGCGCCTGGTGGCTTACGCCTGCCGTTCTTGCGTAGTCCTGTTCCTCTAATCCCCCCCTGATTTTCCCCAATTCCCCCTGGTTCCCCGCTTAATCCACGTTCTGCCTGGGCATTAATGTCTACTGGTAACAGTGATCCAGCGCATTTCCCTCGATAGCTGATGGAGCTGGCGCTTTGCCATGGTGCCGAAGGGGGGATGGAGGCGTGTTCTTCCATCATTCGCGGCCCCTTTCTGGTTGTTTTTTGAGCAATCGAACGCTTGATCAAACACATGTAAAGGTCTCGATGCGCAAATATCCGATCGATTGTTAACCAAAAATTATAAGACTTTAGTCGTATTTTTTGATGTTAGGCTTGAAAAATGATCGAGTAAATCCAGTGCTCTCCAGGTGATTACAATCGATTTCACCGCCATCCAAAAAATCCTAATTTAGCCGGCAAAATTAGGATAATTCAGGCTAAAAGCACCGTTTTTGCCGTAAATTTCATTTTTCATATTTTTTTCTCTATGACGGGTGATGCATTTTTTTTGACGATTTACCCCCACTTCTCGTGGGGACTTGTTCTTTGAAATCAAAAAATTTACATTTGATTCCGCAACGCAGTGGTTAACATTAAATTTCACCAAGAGAAACTTGAGTGAGGAGAGGTTAATGCTCTCGCTGGAAGGGGCTCGAGAGGGAGTTGAATGCACGCGTTGACAATTGATCTGCAAAATTTTTGAGAGGTTTTTCAAGTGCGTGAATTAACCGTTTTGGAAGCAGCGGACGTCAAAGGTGCTGCGCTGTCCCTTTCTAAAGGACTGGCCGACTCCGTGGGTGGGGCGATTGTAGGTGCAATGCTCACTATGGACTGGGGAGCCACTATTGGTGGCGCTAACGGCGGTAACGGCGGCGGCATGCTGGGCATTGGCTCCATCGGCGCTGGTGTAGGCATGGTAGCGGGTGGTCTTTACGGCTTGGCAGTGGGTGGCGCTATTGGCGCGGTTACCGGACTGTCTGGTATCGATGATGGCTATTTCGCTGCGCTGAAAGCGCTCTCTAACGGCTCGTTGCTGCCAGATCACAAATTCTTCGAGTAACCGTCAACTAGCTATTACATATCCAGTGTGGATACAGCATTAAAAATAGGAAAAAAGATGCGTGAATTAAATATCGCCGAAGTCGACGCAGTGGTGGGCGGCCTGCACTTTGCGGAAAGTCTTAAAGATTCTGTTGCGGGATCTATTCTGTGCGCCGCTGGCGGCACTGCTTGGGGCGCAACCCTCGGTGGTTCAGCAGGCGGTAACGGTGGTGGTGTTCTGGGGATTGGTGCTATCGCTCAGGGCGTTGGCATGCTGGCAGGTGGCGCATATGGCCTGGTGAGTGGTGCGGTGGTTGGAGCGGTACTCGGCTTCGATCAAATTAACACCAACGGCTCTATTGATTATTTTATGGACGCCATGACCGGTGGGGCCATTTCAAAATAAGAATGACCTAATTAAACGTTAGGTTATATAACAGGCGCAATAGCGAACGAGCTATGTTGGATGCGTTGAGTGGTGTGCACGATGTTCCACAAAGGTCATTTAATATGGTTTTCGCTGTTGCGCCTGTTTGGGTAGTAAATAACGAGTATCACGATGTGGCTATTTTGAATAAATTGCGACTCACGTGCATTGGGTAGATGGCGTATGTTCCTCAAAAGCTGTGCCAGTCATCATTATACTCATTGGTTAGATATAGGTTGTCTGTGGCGACTGCAGTTAAATATCTTTAATGCATTAGGAAAATCAAATCATGGCTGACAATAAATACGCAGATTGGGACTACGTCAACGACGAATACCAAAAAGCTTACGAAAAGCTTCAGGATCATTCCGATTGGAATGTAGCCAATGGCGTCAGCAGGGGCTTGTCTAATCAGATGAATAAGGCTCGGTTGGCATATAAGGATGCGAATCGCGTCGAGGGGACCAATGCACCGCTCGGTTACGACCGCGCTATTGATGAGTTTATTAAATATTCTAAAACCGTTGTTGAGGACATGGGCTCCCCGGGAACCCAATTTGGTAATTGGAACGATGCCGATCGTCACTATGTCGGAGAAGTATTTAAACCGCTCGTTGAGTATATGAAAACTGAAGCGGCGAAAAACGATGATCTCGGCGGCGAACATTATAAAGATCTGATGGATATAGGTGATGCCTTCGACGCCTATTCAGAGCTGCCCTGTTTTACCGCAGGCACGCTTATTAGTACGCCGAAAGGTGAAGTACTGGTAGAACATTTGCGGGTAGGTGACGAGGTGAACACCTTGTCAGGCCCGCGTGCGCTTAAGTGGATTGGTCACCGCCGTCTCAATGATTTGGCAAGTCTTCCCGAAGGCGCACTGAAAGATAAAAGCGCTCCGATCATGATCCGCGCGGGCGCGTTGGAAGATGGCATGCCGTCTCGCGATATGCGCGTCTCCCCGTGGCACCATATGTATGTGCAGGGTGTATTGGCGCGTGCCATGGATCTGGTAAACGGTCAGACCATCTACTCCGATACGTCGGTCAATGCTGTAACCTATTACCATCTGGAACTTGAAGGTGCGTTCGACGTTATCGAGGCGTGCGGTACTTATTCCGAGTCGTTTGCTGACAACGGTAAAAACCGCCGCGGTTTCTTCGCCAGTGAAGGCGTGGTTGAACTGCGTCCGGCTGACGCGCCGGTGGGCGGCATGTCACCCCGTCCTGGCTTTACGGTGGTGCGCCCGAATAAAAACGGCGATGTGTTGAAAGCGCTGCAGCAGCGTTACGCTGCCAGGGCAGAGCAGCTCGATAGCGTTAACGAGCAGGTAGCCACTGCTTAGTAACATCTTGCATCGGTGTTGCCATTCAATCGAAACCGCACCCTCGTCAAGTGCGGTTTTTTGGCATCAAAAGATGGCACTGAGCAGCCACGTGGGTAGTGGCATAACGCTCCGTGGCGATAGGTCTATATCGCTGATCGGGGGCGCTCGTCGATGCCCGCATGAAGGCCGCGATCGGTGTAGATGCCGATACACTGATAGCTAACGCTGGGCCTGCGGAGTGCCTGACTACGACACTTCTCTGATCATGTTTTTGGCAATCACCAATTGCTGAATCTGGGTCGTACCTTCGTAAATGCGGAACAGCCGCACGTCGCGATAAAAGCGCTCGATATCGTAGTCGCTGACGTACCCTGCGCCACCGTATATCTGCACACAGCGATCGGCGATGCGCCCGCACGCTTCGGTGGAAAACATTTTCGCGCAGGAGGCCTCGGTGCTGATGCGCTGACCTTCGTCGCGTTTGCGGGCGGCGTCCAGCACCATGCTTTTAGCCGCATACAGCTCGGCCTTGCTGTCAGCCAGCATGCCTTGAATCAACTCGAAGCTGGCGATCGGGCGGCCAAACTGTTTACGCTCGATGGCGTACAGCAAAGTATCTTCCAGCATGCGATCACTGACGCCAGCCGCAAAAGCGGCCATGTGCAGACGGCCCTTATCAAGCACCTTCATGGCGGTTTTAAAGCCCACGTTTTCTACGCCGCCAATCAATTGTTTAGCAGGCACCCGAACCTTGTCGAAGATCACGTCGGCGGTCAGGCTGCCTTTCTGGCCCATTTTATGACCGGGCTTGCCGATGGTGACGCCGTCGGATTTTCTTTCGACAATAAAAGCGCTGATTCCTTTCGCCCCTGGCGCATCGCGGTCGGTTCTGGCCATTACGGTGAAGATATCGGCATAGGGAGCATTGGTGATAAAGCGTTTGGTACCTGAAATGAGGTAGTCGTCGCCATCGCGCTCGGCAATGGTTTTCAGCGATCCGGCATCTGATCCGGCATCCGGTTCGGTCAGGCAGAATGAGCTAAGGTACTCGCCGGTGGCGAGCTTCGGCAGGTAGAAGCTTTTCTGCTCTTCGGTGCCATCGATCAGGATACCTTGAGAACCGATGCCGTTATTGGTGCCTATTAGCGAGCGGAAGGCGGGGGAGGTGCGGCCAAGCTCGAAGCACACCTCAGCTTCTTCTTCCATGGTCAGCCCAAGACCACCGTATTCTTCTGGGATGGTGAGCCCAAACAGGCCAAGGTCGCGCATTTGCGCCACTACACTTTCCGGAACCTCGTTGTTTTCCTCGACTTCCTTCTCGTGTGGTCGCAGCACGTCCCTGACAAATGCACGCACGGTAGACAGCAGCAATTGGTGAGTTTCGTTATCCCGAATCATGTCGAGGCTCCTTGGGTGACACCCGCGTGGTGCAGGTGGGTTAGCTCCCCCGGTTGTTACGTGGCAATCCTTTTAATGTTGGCCACCATTTCGAGCAATCGAGGTCCTATATCGTCTTCCAGAAAGCGTCTGGAAAGTTGGAAACTTGGCCCCCCGCAGTTGAAGACGAGCAGGCCGTACTGTGGGTGCTGCAATGGCACTGCCACCGAGTTCACGTTGCGATCCCATTCGCTGATCGACAGGCAATAGCCGTAATCCTCATAGTCGCGGAAGGCGCGCTCCAGCCCCTTTCGCATCTGGGGCCATTGCTCTTTCTCGCGGCGCTCCAGATGCTCCAGCAAAAACGCACGCTCGCTCTCATCCAGCGCTGCCAGGCAAGCACGTCCCGCAGAGCTAGTGGCGATCGGCAAATAGCTGCCGATCTGGCGACGCATGGTGAGGTTGCTTTTGCCCTGCACCACGTCGAGATAAACCATTTGCAGACGGTCGCGTGTTGCCATGGCAACCGGCGCGCCGCTGAAGGAAGCCAGCTCCTCCATGTAGGGATGTGCCGCGGTACGAATGGCCAGATTCGTTAACATCGCGTAGCCGAAGCCAAGCACACCGGCATCCAACTGGTACTTCCCCGAGTACTGCTCGCGCTTCAAGCAGCCCATGTAGATCAGCGTGTTCGCCAAGCGGTGCACCGTTGGTTTCGGCAGACCTGTCAAATTAGCCAGCTCCTGATTGCCTAACACACTGCGATCGGGACTAAAACAGCGCAATAACTCAAGCCCTCGTACTAGCGCCGTCACTATCTGGCGATCGCCTTTTCCCAGCGCTCTGCCGGTGGTGGAGGGCTCGGTAAGTTCTCTTCCCCAATCACCCAGTTCGCCGTCGGCTGGCCCGTTATCGGGTTGGTTGCTGCCGTCGTTGGACATCATTCTAGAACTCCTTTTTTAGAGATCGCAATAACAATAAAACAAAGTTTCGCTATGTGGAATTATATTCGAGTTATACATCGCATTTTGTCTTGCGTCTAATACTAAAGTTAATTGATTGATATATATGGATTTTATTAGCTTCCATTTTTCTTCCCTTTACATGTTCTTAATCGGGGATTATTGGTTGATTAGTGATTTTAAAACACAGTTCCGTATAGCGAAACAAATTAAATAGTGACCAATAGCGAGAAGGTGTCTCATGGCTAACCCCACTGCCGCCGTCGAGTCAGAAGTAAATAGCGATGGCACGGCCTGTATCCGAATTCATCGTCCGGAAGCTAAAAATGCGCTCAATCAGCAGGTGCGAGAGGCATTGGCTGAGCGGTTTGACGCATTTGCCCACGATCCCGATGTGCGCGCTGTGGTGCTGACGGGCGGCGACGAATTTTTCGTAGCGGGGGCGGACATCAAGGAGTTCGCCACTGCCAGCGCAATGGAGATGTACTCGCGTCACGCTGAATACCTGTGGCGCGCTATTGCCGCTTTTCCCAAACCGGTGATTGCCGCCGTTAATGGCTTTGCACTGGGCGGCGGCTGCGAGCTGGCGATGCATGCCGACATCATCATTGCCGGTGAGTCGGCGCGTTTCGGGCAGCCCGAAGTGAGGCTCGGACTGATGCCGGGAGCGGGAGGTACGCAGCGCTTGGTACGTGCCGTCGGCAAGTTCAATGCCATGCGTATGCTGCTGACCGGCAGCCCCATCAGTGCCGCGGACGCGTTACGCATGGGCCTGGCCAGTGAGGTGGTGGCCGACAGCGATACCCTTTCGCGCGCCCAGGCCCTGGCTAGCAAGCTTGCGGCACTGCCGCCGGTGGCCGTCGCGCAAATCAAGGAAGTGGTGCTAGCCGGTGCCGACTTGCCGCTGGACAGCGCGCTAACGCTGGAGCGCAAGGCCTTCCAACTGCTGTTCGACACTCAGGATCAGAAAGAAGGCGCCAATGCCTTCTTTGAAAAGCGTTCACCCGTCTTTGAGGGGAAATAAAAATGCCGTACAAGATCGAACGGCTAGGCGTTGTTGGTACTGGCGTGATGGGCGCGGGTATCGCTCAAGTGGCCGCCCAGCATGGGCTTGCCGTGAAACTCTACGATGCGCGTCCGGGCGCGGCTCAAGCAGCGTTCACCGGGCTTGAGAACATCCTCAATAAGCTCGCCAGCAAGGGCAAGTTTAGCCAGGCCGAGGCCGACGCCGCAGTGAGCAATCTTGAGGTTGTCGATGATATTGCCGAGTTGGCCGACGCCCAGTTGGTGATCGAAGCCATTATCGAAGAGCTGGATGCGAAACGCGCAGTGTTCGAGCAGCTGGAAACCGTGGTTGACGAACAGTGCATTCTTGCCAGCAACACTTCGTCGCTGTCGGTAACGGCGATTGCCCGAGGCTGCAAGCATCCCGGGCGCATTGCGGGACTGCATTTCTTCAATCCCGTGCCGCTGATGAAAGTGGTCGAGGTGATCGGCGGGCTGGAAACCGAGGCCGCCGTGTTTGATGCCCTGGTAACACTGACCGAAGGCTTCAGCTACCGCGCGCTGGCGGCCAAGGATAGCCCAGGCTTTATCATCAACCATGCGGGGCGCGCGCTCACCACCGAGGGCTTCCAGATACTCGGTGAGCAGGTCGCGACGTTTGCCGATGTCGATCGCGTGCTGCGTGAGGGCATGGGCTTCCGCATGGGGCCGTTCGAGCTGGCCGATCTGACCGGGTTGGACGTTTCCCAGCACGTGATGGAGTCGGTGTTCGAGCAGTTCTATTACGATCCCCGCTATCGGCCTTCGCCGATCGGCAAGCTGCGGGTTGAAGGAGGCTACTTCGGACGCAAGAACGGTCGCTCCTTCTATGCCTATCAAGAGGGCAAACCGGTGCGTCATCAGCAACTGGTGCCCAAGGCGTCGACACCGAGCGTCTGGATCAAAGCCGATCAAGAGGACGATCAGCAGGCCATTACCGCGCTGGTAACTGCCCTGGGAGCCACGGTCGAGGAAGGCGATTCGCCTTCTGCCGACGCGCTGTGTCTGCTCGCGCCCTATGGCGTAGATGCCACCACTGCTGCACTCGAAGCAAACACTAATCCTGCCCACACGCTTTGCATCGATCCGCTGATTGATCTTGAGCGCCATCGCTGCCTGATCCAGACCCCCGCCACCGAAGCTGACTACCGCGACGCGGCGCACGCGCTGCTGGCGAGTGACGGGACTGGCGTCACGCTGATTAACGACAGCGTCGGCTTCATTGCGCAGCGCACGTTGGCCACCATCGTCAATACCGGCTGCGACATCGTGCAGCGCGCTATTACCAGCCCGGCCGATCTCGACGACGGCGTGCGGCTTGGTCTCGGCTATCCCTTCGGTCCGCTGGCGTGGGGCGATCAGCTAGGCCCACAGCGCTTGCTCAGCATTCTCGAACGGATGACCGCCATTACCCAGGACCCGCGCTATCGGCCAAGTCCTTGGCTAAGGCGGCGAGCGGCACTGGGTCTGTCATTGGTAACGCCTGAACCTTCTCTCTCGCAGCAGAATCACACGGAGGCCGATTCCCATGAATGATGCCTATATCTACAGCGGCATCCGTACGCCTTTTGGTCGCTACGGTGGCAGCCTGTCGTCGGTGCGTCCGGATGATCTGATGGCGCAGCTCATCGCCGAGCTTGTGCAGCGTCATCATCTTGATGGCAGCGAGATCGAAGACGTGTTGCTTGGCAATGCCAACCAGGCGGGTGAAGACAGCCGTAATATCGCGCGTCATGCGGCGCTGTTATCAGGCTTGCCCGACAGCGTGCCGGGGATGACCGTCAACCGCCTGTGCGCCAGTGGTTTAGCGGCGGTGATTGACGCTGGGCGCGCGATCAAGAGTAATGAAGGCGAGCTGTTTATCGCCGGCGGCGTTGAGAGCATGTCGCGTGCGCCATGGGTAATGCCCAAGGCCGACACTGCCTTCAGCCGCCACAATACCCTTTACGACTCCACCATTGGCGCGCGCTTTCCCAATCCGCGCATTACCGCTGATTACGGCGACGACACCATGCCGAAAACGGCGGATAACGTGGCGAGCGATTTTGACATTGGCCGAGAGGATACCGATCGCTACGCCTATGCCTCGCAGCAGCGCTATGCCAAAGCCCTCGCCGCGGGCTTTTTCAACGATGAAATTCATCCGGTCACGATACCGGCCAAGCGCAAAACGCCTGCCTATCAGGTTAGCGACGATGAGCACCCGCGTCCTGATACCAGTCTGGAGGCGCTCGCCAAGTTGAGAACCGTGTTCGATGGCGGTGTGGTCACGGCAGGCAATGCCTCTGGCGTTAATGACGGCGCAGCGGCGCTGCTGGTCGGGTCAGTCGGCGTGCAAGAGCGGCTGGAAAGGCGCCCGATAGCGCGCATTGTCGCCGCCGCCGCGGCCGGTGTGCCGCCGCGCATCATGGGCATTGGCCCGGTGCCGGCCATTCAGAAAGCACTGCAGCGTGCCAACCTGACCCTCAACGATATGGATGTGATCGAAATCAACGAGGCCTTCTCGGCTCAGGTATTGGGCTGTCTGAAAGAGCTCGGGCTGGCGTTCGATGATCCACGCGTGAACCCGAACGGTGGTGCTATTGCCATCGGTCATCCGCTGGGGGCTTCCGGTGCTCGGCTGGCGCTGACCGGCGCGCGTCAGCTGCACGCGATCAAGGGCCGCTATGCAGTGATCAGCCTGTGTATTGGCGTCGGCCAAGGGCTGGCGATGGTTATCGAGCGTGAGGAGTAGGGTATGGGGGCTTTAACGGGATACAAGGTGCTTGATCTTAGCCGCGTGCTGGCAGGCCCCACCTGCGCCCAAATATTGGGCGATCTAGGTGCGGATGTGATCAAGGTGGAGCGCCCCAGAATGGGTGACGACACTCGCCACTGGGGGCCTCCCTACATGCAGCGGCCGGAAGGAGGTGACAGCGACGAAGCGTGCTACTTCCAGGCCGCCAACCGCAACAAACGCTCAGTGGCCATTGATATGGCAACGCCAGAAGGTGCTGATCTTGTGCGTGAGCTTGCTAAAGAGTGCGATGTGCTGGTGGAAAACTTCAAAACCGGCTCGTTGGAGAAGCTGGGGCTCGGCTACGACACCTTGTCGGCCATCAATCCACGGCTGGTGCACTGCTCCATCACCGGTTATGGACACACCGGACCGCGCGCTCATGAGCCCGGCTACGATTTTGTGGTCGAGGGCATCGGCGGTTTCATGAGCGTAACCGGCGAGCGTGACGATCGCCCCGGCGGCGGCCCGCAAAAGGCAGGTGTTGCCATCGCCGACTTGATGACGGGCGTTTATGCAGTGGCCGCTATCGAAGCAGCGCTGCTGGCCAGAGAGAAAACCGGGCGTGGTCAGCACTGCGATATGGCGCTGCTGGATGTGCAAATCGCCATGATCGCTAATTTGGGCCAAGGCTATCTGGCGACCGGCGATATTCCCCAGCGAATGGGCAACGATCACCTCAATATCGTGCCGTATCAGGTGTTTAGCGCCAAGGATAAGCAGTTTGTGCTGGCGTGCGGCAACGATAGCCAGTTTGCCGCGCTGAGCAAGGCGATTGGCATGCCCGAGTTGGCTGCCGATCCAAACTACGCCACTAACCCCATGCGGATTCGTCATCGCGACAGCTTGCTGCAGATTCTGGCGGATCGCTTTCGCGAGGAAACTGCTGAGCATTGGAGTGCTCTGCTGGTGAAGTCGAAGATCCCCGTCGGGCCCATCAACAACTTCGCTGAAGCGCTGGACGATGCTCAGGTTAAGGCGCGCGGCATGGTGGTGGATCGACTTGCGCATCCGATCAATCCTGATTTCCGCTTTATCGCCGACCCCATCAACCTCTCGGACACTGCCGTGGAGTACCGGCGTCCGCCGCCGCTGCTGGGGCAAGATACCGCCTCGGTGCTGAGCGAATACCTGAATATTGATGCTGAACGATTGGCGCAGCTGCACGGTGCCGGCGTTATTCAATAGCCGCCCGCGCTGACATGCGTCGCGTCACTCTATTTCCCGTGCCTTATATAAGGAGGGCTTTTCATGAAAGTACTTGTCGCCGTTAAACGCGTGATTGATTACAACGTCAAGATACGCGTCAAACCTGATCATACCGGCGTTGATCTCAGCAACGTCAAAATGGCGCTGAATCCCTTCTGCGAAATTGCGGTTGAAGAAGCCGTGCAATTGAAGGAACGCGGCGTTGCCGATGAAACCGTGGCGGTTTCAGTGGGCACTGACGCCTCCCAGGAGCAGTTGCGCACTGCGCTAGCGCTGGGCATTGATCGCGCCGTGTTAGTAAAAACCGACACCGAGACGGGCCCGCTGGGCGTCGCGCGGCTGCTGCAGGCCGTTGTCGAGAAGGAGCAGCCTGATCTGATTATTCTCGGTAAGCAGGCCATCGATGGGGATAGCAACCAGGTGGGGCAAATGCTGGCAGCGCTGCTTGAGCGTCCGCAGGGCACGTTCGCTTCCAAACTGGAGATAGAAGGGGATCACGCGCTGGTTACCCGTGAAATAGATGGCGGTCTGCGTACCGAGCGGCTTGCGCTTCCCGCGGTCATTACCACTGATCTGCGCCTCAACGAGCCGCGCTTCGCGTCGCTGCCGAATGTGATGAAAGCCAAGCGCAAACCGCTGGACGTACTTCAGGCAGCAGAGTTGGGCGTCGACACCGCCTCGAGTCTGGAGGTGGTAGCAGTTGAGCCGCCGCCCGAGCGTGAGGCGGGCATCCTGGTCGATTCAGTGGCTGAACTGGTCGAAAAACTCAAACAGGAAGCGAAGGTGATCTAATGGCTATTCTGGTGTTTGTTGAGCGTGAAGGAAGCGCGCTAAGTGCGGCGTCTCTTAGTACCATTACGGCGGCCCAGCAGCTCGGTGGCGATGTGCACTTGCTGCTGGCAGGACAAGATCTTGGCGAGGTTAGCGCTGCTGCTGCCCAGGTAGACGGCGTGGCGGAAGTGCTAGTGGCCGACCATACGGCGTATCAGCAAAGTTTGGCCGAGAGCCTTGCGCCGCTGTTGGCGAAGACGGGCGCTAACTATTCGCATATCCTTGCGCCAGCGTCGTCGGTAGGCAAGGATGTGTTGCCGCGTGCCGCCGCATTGCTGGGCGTCGATCAGATCTCCGATGTGATCGAGGTGGTCGACGAGGCGACCTTCAAGCATCCGATCTATGCCGGTAATGCCATCGAAACGGTACGCTCATCGGCGCCGCTGAAGCTGTTAACGGTACGCGCAACGGCCTTCGATGTGGCGGCTTCAGGGCAAGGCTCGGCCACTGTTACTGCGCTGCAGGAGAGCGCTGACAACGATGTGTCCGAGTTCGTTGAGGACCAGCTTGCGGTGTCCGATCGCCCCGAACTAACGACGGCCAAGATTGTGGTGTCGGGGGGACGTGCGTTGGGCAGCAAAGAGAATTTTGACATCATCTACTCGCTGGCGGACAAATTGGGCGCCGCGGTGGGTGCTTCGCGCGCGGCGGTCGATGCAGGCTTCGTACCCAACGATCTGCAGGTAGGCCAAACCGGCAAGGTTGTGGCGCCTGATCTGTATATCGCGATAGGAATATCCGGTGCCATCCAGCATTTGGCGGGCATGAAAGGGTCCAAAGTCATTGTTGCGATCAACAAGGACGAAGACGCGCCTATTTTCCAAGTAGCGGATTATGGCCTGGTGGGCGACTTGTTCGATGTGGTGCCAGCGCTGGAGCAAGCGCTTTAAGCAGTACCGCTCTCTATCGGAAGATGCAGGGCGGCAGTGGCTCGCCCGGAAATTGGCTATGGCGAGCCGATTAAAATTGATCTTCCGTCAGGGCAGCGGTGCTGAGGCAGCCACCATAATAACGACGCCCTGCCGTATACAGGGGGGCGCGCACCGGAATTAGGATGAGGGCATATGACGGACGCAATTGAACGCGAGTCAATGGAGTTTGACGTAGTCATCGTCGGCGCTGGTCCGAGCGGCTTGGCGGCTGCTTGCCAGTTGATGCAAAAGGCCAATAGCGCCGGTCAGGAACTGTCGGTATGCGTGTTGGAAAAAGGGGCGGAAGTCGGCGCGCATATTTTCTCGGGCGCTTTGCTTGATCCACGCGCGCTGATCGAGCTGTTTCCCGATTGGCAGGAGCGCGGTGCGCCGCTGCATACGCCGGTGGTGCGCGATGAGGTCTATCTGCTCAAGAACGGCGAGAAAGCGCGCAAGATCCCTAACGCGCTGGTGCCTGGCACCATGCACAATACCGGTGGCAGTACGCCGAACTATGTGATCAGCGCGGGTAATCTTTGCCGCTGGCTGGGCGAGCAGGCCGAGGCGCTCGGCGTCGAGATTTTCCCGGGCTTTGCCGCGCAGCACGCCATCGTTGAAGAGGGCGTCGTTAAAGGCGTGATTACCGGTGATATGGGGGTGGCTGCCGATGGCAGTGAAACCGCCAATTACATGCCGGGCATGGAGCTACGCGCCAAATACACGCTGTTTAGCGAAGGTTCGAGAGGCCACATCGGCAAGCGTTTGATCAGCGACTTCGCGCTTGATGAAGGGCGCGATCCGCAGCATTACGCGATTGGCTTCAAGGAGCTGTGGGACGTGCCTGCCGAGCTGCATGAGCCGGGTCTGGTGCTGCATGGTTCCGGTTGGCCGCTGGCAGGCAATGCTGACGGTGGCTGGTTTCTTTACCACGGTGATCAGCAGCAGGTGATGGTCGGGCTGATTATCGATCTTGCGTACCGCAACCCTTATTTGTCGCCGTTCGATGAATTCCAGCGCATGAAGCATCATCCGCTGCTTAAACGCTACCTTGAGAAAGGCAAGCGTGTTTCCTATGGCGCACGAGCGATTACCAAGGGCGGCATGAATTGCTTGCCCAAAATGACGATGCCTGGCGCGTTGCTGCTGGGATGCGATGCCGGCACGCTGAACTTCGCCAAGATCAAAGGCATTCACACCGCGATGAAGTCTGGGCTGGTGGCTGCCGACAGCATTGTCGAGGCGCTTCGAGCCGGCGATCAGGGCGGCGCCGAGCTGACCTCATTCACGCGTCAGTGGGAAGCAAGCTGGGCGTGGCAGGAGCTATACGAGCAGCGTAACTTCGGCCCGGCCATTCATAAATACGGAACGCTAGGTGGCGGCGCTTATAACCGGCTCAATCAGCTGTTGGGCAACAAGCTGCCGACCGTTCACGATACTCAGCGCGATGAAACCCTGACCCACGCGCAGGATGCTGAAAAGGTGGAATACGCCAAGCCTGACGGCAAGATTTCGTTCGATAAGCTGTCGTCGGTGTTTCTGTCGAGCACTAACCACGACGAAAATCAGCCCTGCCATCTGAAGCTAACCGATCCGAAGATTCCTATCCAAACGAACCTGCCGGAATACGCCGAGCCCGCGCAGCGCTACTGCCCTGCGGGTGTTTACGAAGTGGTGGAAGGTGAAGAGGGGCCGCGCTTCCAAATCAATTTCCAGAACTGTATTCACTGCAAGACCTGCGATATCAAGGATCCTTCGCAGAACATCACCTGGACAGCGCCAGAAGGAGGCGGAGGCCCACGCTATCCCAATATGTGAAGGATTCGATGCGGCGGGTGGCCGAGCTAACCTGAACTGGGGTGCGCGAATAGGTCTGCGCGTAGCGTGCCCAATCGACGCTCGCCAAATTCGACAATGCGGGCGATGAGGTAGAAAGTAGCAAGATGCCGCCGTGATCGAACATCAAGGCTGGCGGCTTTCCGTACTCATGTAACGCAGGTAGCAAGATGTCTTTAGCCCCCTTTATTGTTAGACCCGGTCCCCAGGAATACGAATGTCGCGCAGGTGTCATGGATACGCTGCCCGAACGCCTTCATGCCCACGGCATTAGCAAAGCCGTGCTGGTGCATGGCAACGAATCCTGGGCCAACGCCAAGCCCTTCCTTAGCGCACTGCTCGATAGCGATGTCGAACTCAGCTTGCACGCGTTCGCCGGTGAGTCGACCTATGCGGAAGTGGCAAGAGTGACTGAACTAGTCAAGCAAACGTCTGCGCAGGCGATTATTGGCGTGGGCAGCGGCAAGCTGGTGGATGTGGTCAAGCATGTCGCTGAAGATGTCGTGCCGCTTTATTCGGTTATCATTCCTACTCTGGCGAGCAATTGTGCGCCTTGGGCACCGCTCAGCGTGATGTACAGCGACGCCGGTGTGTTCGAAGGCGTCGATTGGCTGAAAAAGCAGGTTGGCCTATTGCTGGTAGACCCGCGTATCGTTGTGACTGCGCCGGAAAAATACCTGGTGGCGGGCATTGGCGACACCATTGCTAAATGGTACGAATCCGAGCAGATTTTGGCGCGCCAGGAAACTCAGGCCAGCGCTTTCCTGCAAGCGGCCCGCGGTCATGCGTATACCTGCAAGCAGGTAATGGTGGAAGAAGGCGCGCAGGCAGTGGCCGACCGCAACGCGCAGCGTGTGTCGGATACCTTCGTCAAGGTAGCGGAAACCATCATCGCTATCAGCGGGCTGGTTGGTGGCTTCGGCGATGCCTATGCGCGCGCGACGGTTGCACATGCCATTCATGATGCGATCACCGCCTTCCCGGAAACTCACCATTATTTGCATGGCACCAAGGTCGCTTATGGCGTCATGGTCAATCTGGCGTACGAACACAATTGGGATGAAGTAGATCGGCTGCTGCCTTTCTATACCGCGCTCGGGTTGCCCAAGCGCCTGGCCGATCTGGATATCGACTATCTCGATGAAGCGCAACTGCGCAGTATGGCCGAAGATGCCCACAATGACGCGTTGCTCAAGGTATCCATGTACGACACCACGCCCGCATTGATCTATCAGGCGGTGAAGGATCTCGAAGCGCATTTTGCCGAGTAAAAATACAGAGCCCGCCGGTAGGTGGGCGTTGCGGAATACGTGAGCGCTTTATTGAGCCGGCGCATTAGCAGCTCAATTGAGCTTAGGTTACGCATCTCAGGCGTTTCATCTGCCGCTCAATGGTGGCAAAGATCGATACCCCGACTGTTCAGTCCCGCAAATAGGCATCCCCGTTGCCCATGGCTGCCCCGCCGAATATACGGCACACTTGTCGCATCATTTTCGGTAAGGATTTACCCCATGAGCGTGGCTTTAGGATAATGCGTCGCTATTGCATGGTAGTTGTTGCGCTGCTGCTGGCACTGTTCGTGATGAGCGCGGTGGCGCTGTGCGTCGGCCGCTATAGCGTCGATGGGCAGCAGCTTATGCAGCTGTTGATCGCGCCGTTTGGCGCATCCAGCGAGTCTGATCCGGTTGTTTCTGCAGTGGTGCTGCAATCGCGCTTGCCGCGCATTGTGGCGGCTATCCTGATTGGCGCAGCGCTTTCCTGTGCGGGAGCTTCTTATCAGGCAGTGTTCCGTAACCCGCTGGTGTCGCCGGACCTGCTCGGCGTGCTAAGCGGCGCGGCCTGCGGTGCAGCGGTGATGATTATCGCCGGGCTTAATCCGCTGCTGGTGCAGGCGGGGGCCTTTACGGGCGGCTTGATTGCGGTAGCGGCGGGCATGAGTATTGCGCGGGTGTTCAAGGCGCAAGGGTTGCTTAGCCTGCTGATGGGCGGACTGATTGCCAACGCGGTGTTCACGGCGTCGCTGTCGCTGCTGAAATATTTGGCGGACCCGCTGGATCAGCTACCGGCCATTGTCGACTGGCTGCTCGGTTCACTGGCGCAGGCCAACTGGTCGATGCTGACGTGGATCAGCGTGCCGATGCTGGTGCTGCTTGCGATCATGCTACGGCTGGCACCGCTGCTCGATATTCTCTCCCTTCCCGACGAAGAAGCACAAAGCCTTGGCATTGCGGTAAAGCGTCAGCGATTGCTGTTGATTGGTATTGCCACGTTGGCCTCGGCGATGACCATTTCGATGGCGGGCATTATTGGCTGGGTGGGCCTGCTGATTCCCCATGTCGCCCGACTTCTGGTAGGGGCATCGCATCGGCGTATGATGCCGGTATGCGCGGTGGCGGGCGCTCTGTGCATGGTGTTGTCGGACACACTGGCGCGTTCACTCTCGATTAGCGAAATTCCGCTGGGCGTGATTACCGAACTGACCGGTGCGCTGGCCTTTATTCTGGTGCTGTATCGAGTGGGCCGCACGCTGAATGGAGGCAAAGGCTAAATGCACAATATGGTCAACAGCGCCGCGCCGCTGCTTGAGATAGCGCAGGTCGGCTTTCATTACCGCCGCCATAGCGCCATCTTGAGCGATATCTCTTTGACTATTGAGGAAGGGGAATTTGTCGGCATTCTGGGTAAGAATGGAGCTGGTAAAAGCTCGCTGCTGAGAATTTTAGCAGGCATCACGCCGCCTTCCTCGGGAGAGGCGCGTTTGGCGGGCACGCCGATGGCTGAGTACTCGCCACGTGCAATAGCGCGTTGGCTGGCGTATGTGCCCCAGCAACGTCTCGATAGTTTTGGCTACAGTGTTCGGCAAATGGTTGCCATGGGGCGGGTGCCGCATCGCGGCGTGCTAGCACGCTTGAACAGCGACGATGATGCCTGTGTCGATGAGGCGATGGAGCGCATGGGCATCGCCGCGCTGGCGGAACGTTCGGTGGTGGCGCTGTCGGGCGGCGAGCGCCAGCGTGTGACGATCGCTCGCGCATTGGCGCAACGTGCACGCGCTATTCTGCTGGACGAACCGATGGCGGGGCTGGACCCCGGCAGCCAAGCGAGCCTGCTGCTTTTGCTGACTGAATTGGCCAAGGAAGGCCATACCATCGTGATGAATTCGCACGCTCCCGAGGAGCTGTTTGCCTACGCATCGCGCGTTATCATGTTGGATAGCGGCACGCTGGCCGCCGATGGCGAGCCTGCGCAGGTGATCAACGTGGAGCGGATGTCGCAGCTGTACGGACTGCCGCTGCGGCAGGTCGATCAGCACGGACGGCGATTTTTCTATCCCGCTAACGCGCAATAAAAAGGCCGCTGCCACAGCACCACTGTTTATGTGCTGTACGTCGAAGGGCAGGCAGCTGGCACCACCTACCTACAACCAAGTGGCCACCATGAAACGAACGCTCCACTCAACATTGGCGGCTCTGCTGGTCGCTTGTCTACCGTTTGGCTCGGTCAGCGCCGCCCCTTCGCGCATTGTGGAAGGGTGGTACGCACACAATGCCACGCTGATCATGCTGGGCGCGCAAGACGCGATTGTCGGCACGGTAGCCAAACCGTCGATGCTGCCGTGGATGTTCACGCTGCTACCTCAGCTTGAAAAGGCGCAGCAGTTTCCTTCCCCGCGCCTGAATGGTGAGGCCGTGCTAGCGCTTAAGCCGGATATCACGTTTGTGCCGAAAAGCAGCCAGATTGCGGCACCGCTGCGCAGATTGGGCCTGACGGTGAAGGAAGAGGGGTTCGACAGCTTTCGCGGTATGCGCGAGAGCCTGAACAATACCACCGAAGTGATCGATACCCCGCTGGCGCGCTCGCGTAATCAGGCCTATCAGCAGGCGCTCGAAGAAGAGCTGAGCAAGCCGCATGCGGCGGCGGCCTCACCGAAAGTGGTGCACATCGAATCGACGGCGCCGCTGCGGGTGGATGGCAGCCACACCATTATCAACGAATGGATTCGGGCGGCCGGAGGCATTAATGCTGCTAGCGCCGTTAGTGGCAACAAGCAGCCGGTCGCCATCGAGCAGTTGCTAGCATGGCAGCCCGATATCATCATCGTTGGCGGCACCGCCGGTGACCTGCGGGCGTTGCAGCAGAATCCGCTGTGGCAGCGGCTCAACGCGGTGCAGGCGGGCAAGGTCTATCGCAATCCCGCCGGAATTTTTCCTTGGGACCGCTACGGACCGGAGCTGCTGCTGCAAATCAAGTGGGCGAAGCAGATTGTTCAGCAAGGCAGTGTCGATACAGAGCAGATGGTGGCCGCCGTCACCGACTTTTATCAGCGTTTTTACGGCATTTCGCTGGCTGATAACGACGCGCGACTGATGCTGGAAGGGCGCCCGCCTGCCCAGCGTCGCTGAGTCGATTGCCAGTGGGCCATTGGCGATCTGTTGGGTTTAGAAGAGCGTCACTCGGCCGCGTTGTGGCGATACTGAATACGAATATTGCGAGTTTCCATTAACAGTGTGGAGTGGAGCGGACTCATGCGAATGGTGTCAGGCAGGGCGTTACTTACGGTGGCAGGGCTTGCGCTGAGTATCGGGGTGGTTACGCCAAATGCAGCTGCGTCTTCTCCGGTGAAATCCGACAGCAAAGAGGCGGTGCCGCACAGCACTTCCGAACAGATAGTGACGTTTCATCTGTCATGTCCCGGTAATCGTCAGACAACGACTCCCGAGGTGGAAGGCTGCTTTGGCACCAAAATAGATCAGGTCAAAGCAGTGCAAGACAAGTACATTAGCGCTATTCAGAAGAGGATCGCGGATTTAGGGGATAACGCTGATAGCGTTAAAGAAACGCAGCAGGCTTTTGACGCCGAAAACAAGGCGTGGGATGCCCTGATCGATAAGGCGAGTAACGCTTCCTACCAGCATTGGAGCGGCGGCACGATCCGCGGTACCGCCTATCGTTCTCGAATGCTGGCGTTGATGGAACTGCGGGTGCACGAGCAGTGGGAAGGCTGGTTAAAAATGGTAAGTAGGAGCGATACCCCCATGTTGCCCGAGCCACGTTTCGAAGAACGCTAAAGCATCTGTGGTCCAGGTTTGCAGCAGGCTATTGGGTCTCAATGGCTCTCCATAATCTTCGCACCGGTACGGCGCTGGAGCACCGCATCCATTCCTCACCCCAGCTTGAAACATGTGCTTCTATCGGTGCCACCTTTCGAGAAGGCAGACATGTTAGAAGCGCGAAAGGCACGCCCCATCGGGCGTGCCTTTGTTTTTAGCGGCCTACAGACTGCCATCAGTGCGTTGCGGCGTGGTTTTCCGCGGGCATCTGGAAGCCTTTATTGATTTGAGCCTGTAAATGCGGCGAAGGCGTTAGCGGAATATCCAGCTTCTGCCACCCGGGATGGTTGCTCGGGTAAGCAATGTCTTCGATTTCGATGGAAACGTGACCGCGAAATGTGCAGTTGGAGCACTCGGCGATGCCGCGAATATATACTGGGCTCATCCGTTCGCTGGTGCGCATGCCAAGAAACTTGCCGCAGTAGGGACAGGTCATACGCAGTCGGTTTTTCAAGGTGCTCATTTGCTGCCCTCCTTGGGGTGCATGATGTTGATCGTTAAGGTTTTGCGCTGTTAATGGGGCGATAGGAGCCCTGATACCGCTGTCGTGCGCATGTTACTTCTAGCGACAGACCTCATTTCGGCACCATCAAGGGTTCACGTTATGAAATCTGTCGAGCCCCTTTCGATTCGCGCGCAGTCTGCGCAGCTGCCGAAATATCTGAGGTGCTACACGCGACAGCGGTATATCAGATGAGGTATCCTCGTTGTCATTAGCAGCGTTTGCCCATTCATAATGGTTCACGTACGTGAACCTGTCAATAAAATGGTTCACAAAAATGTCCTTAGGCTTGCGTCTTAAACAGGAGCGTGAGCGTCTGGGGTTGAGCCAGACCGCTCTCGCCAGCGCCTGCGGGGTTGGAAAAACCACGCAGATCAATTACGAAAAAGATGTACGCTCTCCCGATGCCCACTATCTGCTGGCCGCTCGTGAGGCTGGCATCGACACGCACTGGGTGCTTTTTGGCGAAAGCGCCCCTTTCGACGGTTTCAGTGTCGAGGGTCGCCAGCCGTCGTCGTATGGCGCTGAGGCGGAACCGTCACGTGCGTATAGCCATTTGGCAAAGATCCCGCTCTACGACGTCGAAGGCGCTGCCGGTGCTGGGCGTACGCTCGAAAGTGAAGAGGTGGTGGGGCATTTCACGCTCGACGCCGACACCACCCAGCAGTTAGGCATTCACGGCGTACGTTTGGTTGGCGTGCGAGTGCGTGGCGATTCGATGATTCCCACGCTGGCTGATGGCGATTGGGTGGTCATCAACCTCGACGACGTCAACGTGGCGCAGGCGGGCGTGTTCCTGATTTGGGTGAGCGGTGAGCTGCGCATCAAGCGATTGCAGCGTGTTGCTGGCGGTGCCGTGCTGTTGATCAGCGACAACAAGGTGTATGAGCGTGAAATGATCGCCCCCGATCAGATGCATGAATTTGCGGTATTGGGGCGGGTGATGTTGAGACTGGGCGAAATTTCGTAAGGAGCTCGACACATCATGCGCGTTCGTTATCTCGGCCCTATGCTGCTAGGCATCGATCATCCTGCGCTGGCGGGACTGTCGCCCGACCATTTTTCGCCCAACGCTTTTGCCGTAGAGGTCAGGGAAGATGCTGGCTGCGATGGCCCTATCATTGAAGGCGATGTACTGATTGCCGAAGAGCGCGGATCGGTGCTCCACGATGATTTGGTGATTGTCGAGCAAGACGACGAATATCACCTGATGCGGGCGTTTCGTCTCAACAATCGCGTGCGTCTGCTATCGCTGAGCGGTAGCGAGGGGTGTTGGGCTCGATCTGGTGAGGTAAAAGGGGTGATTACCAGGCAGCTTCGACAATACTAGCGTGCGGGCAGAAAGATGGTGCGCACCGGGCTGCCGCTGGTCGCCGCCTGCCAGCCAGCCAGCCTTCCAAAGCATGCTGATCTGATCACACCACACCGCCAGGCGTGGGCAAAGCAGTCAGGAAGGTGCGGTAAAGCATCAAGTGATTCACGGCATCCTGAAGAAGCGCCTTGCGTTCGCCGGTCCTAACGCTACTAACAAAAATAACCAGCAGGCTGTTCACGCGCTTGCCGTGATCACTGCAACGCATCTACCAACCCATTATGTCGTGTCGCACAGCGGTGGTACTCCGCGGCCCAGCGATGCATGGTCTGAATGATGTCGGCACCGCTACCGTCGGTGAGCAACGGTAGTTGTTCAGGGCAGTGGTGCAGCAGATTTTGCTGGATCGGTACCGGTGTACTGGGCGGCGTGGTTGAGCAAGCGGATAGCATCGGGCTCAAGGCACAGACGCTGATAAACAGGCTTCTGTATCTCACGGATAACTCCTCTATCAATAACGCGCTCATTGGCATGCAGGTTGGCGAGCCGCTGCTCCACGATGTCGGCAATATGCGATTCGCGTAAAAGCGCTTTGTCGGCGACCTGCTGGGCCGCACGTTCAGCCACCAGACGCTGACTGTCGTGATGCCAGCTGGAGGTTTTCCAGCCGGCAATAAAGGCAATCGCCAGCGCGGCGGCACTGATGATCTTGGTAGTCATGACGCGCAGTACTCTGGCGCGGTAACGACATCGATCAGCAGGTCGCCCAATGCGGTAACCAAGGCTTCCTTATGAGCGAAATAAGCCGCGAGGTCCTGCGCGTTGGTAATAAAGAACAGCTCAACAATGATGCCGTGGCCATCGTCGACGAAGCCCAGGCGCGAGTGTTGCCCTGCGCCTGAGCCTTTGGCACCACGATTAGCGATACCTAACGTCGAGGCGATGGTGGTGCAGAGCCGGCTGCCAAGCGCAAAGTCCTGAGGCCGCGACAGCGTTTCGCAGCCGGTAGCAGTTGCTGTGGCGGCATTGCAATGAAACTCCAGCGCGACGTCGTGCTGCTGTGCCAGCGCAATCGCCTGCGTTAACGGCAGATTTTGGCCTTTCTCGCCGTCGGTAGCGGCAACCACGCGGCTGCTCAGGTAGTCGGCGAGCAAATCGCGAAACTCCAGCACGATATCGGCCTCGTGATAGCCGTTGGCGATCGCGCCCGGATCGGTGTCGCTGTGGCCCGCGCTGATGAGCAGCGATTTTGTTTGTAGTGACGGGGTCATCATGAGTGTCTCCTGTGAGGCAGCAGCGGGGCGAGATTGCCTCCGGTGCGAAGTAACGCGATGGCCAGTGCGGTAAGCACTCCCGCTATTGGCCATGAAATCAGGCAGGGTGTGCCGCGATAGGCCAGTGTTCCGGTGCACAGAGCAACCAGCAGCCACGCGATGATCGATACGCCGCGCCTGTAGTAGTGATAGGTGCGACGAAAGGTTTGTAAGCGCGCGATCACTACAAAGGCGGCGACATCGCCCACGCTGTGCAATAAGCCGGTCATTTTCCCCCTCCAAACCAACGTCCAAGATCGATGGTTTTGGCAAGTTCAATCACCCGCAGGCCGATAGTGATAGTGACGGCAGAAGCAACGAAAGCCGACACGGCGGTGTTGCCTAGCACGCTTTTCAAAAGCGCCGGTCCGCCCATATAGCCAATCAGAAACGAGATCAGCAGATAGGTCAGACGTTCGAACAGCGGCAGGTTCTTCGCTGACACCACGAAGAGCGTAGCGCCGCAGAAGGCACCGACCATCGCATTGGTATCGATGCCCGGTAACAGGCTGATGATAAGAGCGCTAACTGATGCAGCCCCTGTGGCTGCGGTAGTGGACGGTTCTGTCATGGTTGTCTCCAAGGCTTGAGGCATGGCGCGCGAGTTACGAGCTCCTCAGGCGGCGTCGGCAACCTGGTAGTGTTGCCTTCACTGTCTATCGGCGTCTGCCTTGCTAACTTTTGTTTAAGCTCCAAAGCACGTGTTCGTTATCCTTCGGCAATAGCTGCCGCGGTGTGGTTAATGGCTTTTCTGGTTGCTAAGTGCGGCCAGGCATTCATTGTCTGTTGAAGGGGCCAATGCATTCGGGTAAACGACGAATGTCGCGCTGGAATCTGCACTCGGTGTTGAACTACAGGGTCGGCTGACACGGCGCTGCGCTCAACGCGATAGGAGTGTGGAAGCGAGATAAAACAGCAAGGCCCACGGGAGGCCGCGTAGAATGCGGCGGCATGCGTGTGCGAAGGCGTGGCAAGAACGTCAGGACGTGCTGATAACGCGCATGGGCGCGTTGCGGGCTGGGCGAAATGCCGCTATCGGGAAGGTGGTCGGGGTCGAACCAAGGTGTTGCTATCAGCGAGCCAGCTATGGACGAGAGGTAGCGCTTTCCTACTCGATAGTCATTGCGAACACATCGCAATGTCCGAGCGGTGAATAGCGAGAGAGGCGGGGCACTGATAGCGGAGGACGTTAATGCTAAAGCGACGGAAGGCACTTCAGCGACCGCCATCGATTATTTGTCCGGCGCTCGCTTCTTGCCCGGCAGCGCAATGCCCAGACGCCCTGCCAGACGTACCAGATTAGCGCGATCCACAGCCAACGCCCGCGCTGCCGCGGAGATATTACCGTTGGCATGTGCGATGGCAAGACTAATCTGATGGCGCTGGAAGTCGTCGACGGCATCACGTAGCCCGCGCGTCTGCTGGGGTTCGCTCTGCGGTGATGGCGAAGTATCTGGCGTAGCGGGGGAAGTCAGTAGCCCGAGATCACGCTCGGTAATGGTCACCACGCCGCTGTTGTCGGCATGGCTTCTTGCCATCAGGGCGGCACGCGCAATGCTGTGCTCAAGTTCGCGCACGTTGCCAGGCCATGGGTAGTCGATCAGCGCCTGTTGGGCGGCGGGTGAAAACCGCAGCGCTCGTAGCGCCATACGGGTGCGGTTCTCCTCCGCAAAGGTGCCGGCCAAGGGCAAGATGTCGTCGCAGCGTTCCCGCAGCGACGGGACATGCAGCGGGAAGACGCTCAAGCGGTGATAAAGATCCATGCGGAAGCGTCCCGCTTTCACCTCGTCGTCGAGACTCCGGTTGGTAGCGGCCAAAATACGCACATCGACACGATGATCGCGGTCCGAGCCCACCCGCTGTAGCTCGCCCTCCTGCAACACGCGCAGCAGTTTGGCCTGAGCGCTTAACGGTAGCTCGCCAATTTCATCCAGCAGCAGCGTACCGTTATTCGCCATCTGGAATTTGCCGGGGCGATCCTGAGTGGCGCCCGAGAAAGCGCCGCGCACATGACCAAACAGTTCGCTCTCAATCAGGTTCTCTGACAACGCGGCACAGTTGAGGCTGACCAACGGCTGATCGGCACGCAGTGAGCGCTCGTGCAGCGCGCGTGCGACCAGTTCCTTGCCAACTCCGGACTCGCCGGTAATGAGCACCGGCATGTCGCTGGAGGCCACCAGGTCGATGTTTTTTTGCAGCGTGCGGAAGGCGTTGCTTTGCCCATCGAGCACAGGCCCCGCAGCATCGTGGGCTTGCAGCCGATAGGCCTCGGCACGGCGCTGCTGATCGTTGGCACGATGACGAATAGCATCGAAATGCAGCGCTGTCGAAATAGAGGCCGCCGCCAGCGAGGCGAAGGCTTCCAGCACCGGTAAATCCGACGCTGAAAAACTGCCGACCTCGAGTGAATCCATCGTTAGCGCGCCCCACAGCGTGTCATCGATGTAGATGGCACAGCCCATGCAGTCGTGTACTAGCCCTTGCTGCATGTCGATGAGCCCGTCGTAAGGATCAGGCAGAGGGCAGTCCGGCGGAAACAAATAGGCGCCCTCGGCGCGGATGATGCGCGCAAGCCTTGGATGATGCGCGATCTCGAATCGCCGCCCCAGCGTGTCCTTGCCAAGTCCATCTATTGCGATTGGTTGCAAGGTCTCGCCATCCAGTTTCAGCAGCGCCGCTGCTTCACAGGGAATCACCTGCTTGAGCACGTCGAGCAAGCGCTGATAACGCGTGCGCAATGGCATCTCCCTGCTCAGGTCGGTAAGTAGCGGCGTGAGCTGGCGCAGCAATTGCTGGTGTTGGGTCCTATTGACTGAAGTCATATCGAAAAGAGTCTTTTTGACATGTCGTTTTGACATAGTCGTGTTTTTAATTCATTGATTTATATAGTTTTTAAAGTTGGCACGCAACATGCTCTGTCTAACGTGATTCTATTCATTGGAGACCCAACATGTTGACTCAGCAACAGCGCAATATCATCGCGTCCACCGTGCCGCTGCTCGAAAGCGGCGGCGAAACGCTTGCCACGCATTTTTACCACATCATGCTCGAGGGGTACCCCGAGGTACGTCCGCTGTTCAATCAAACCAACCAGGCCACTGGTCGTCAGCCGCGCGCTTTGGCTAATGCAGTGCTGCAGTACGCTAAAAATATCGATCATCTTGAGCAACTGGATGCCCATTTGGTGAGCACCATCGTAAGCAAGCACGTGGCGCTACAGGTGCTTCCAGAACATTATCCTATTGTTGGCAGCTGCTTGCTGCAGGCAATTCGTGACGTGCTGGGAGAAGAGATAGCTACCGATGAGGTTATCGAGGCGTGGGGAGCCGCCTATCAGCAGTTGGCGGATATCCTTATCGGGCTTGAAGCGCAGCAGTATGATGCGCTTGCGGCTGCGCCCGGTGGCTGGCGGGGTGATCGCGCCTTCCGAGTAGTGCGCAAGGTGCCTGAAAGCGACGAAATTACTTCGTTCTATCTCGAGCCGGTGGACGGTAAGCCGATCATCGATTTCCAGCCAGGGCAGTTTATCGGCCTGCGAGTAGTGATCGATGGCAAGGAGTCCCGCCGTAACTATTCGATTTCATCGGCGCCCAACGGCACTAACCTGCGCGTGAGCATCAAGCGAGAAGGGCAGGGCGCGGTGTCCAATTTCCTTCACGATCACATCGGTGAAGGCGACACGCTTGATCTGTTCCCGCCGGCAGGCGAGTTCGTACTCAATGACGCTCAGCGCCCCTTGGTATTCATCAGTGGCGGCGTTGGTATCACGCCTACTCTGAGCATGGCAGAAGCCGAACTACAGCGCGGTCAGCGCGATATCGTGTTCATCCACTACGCCCGTAACGCCAGCGCTGATGCCTTCCGTCGTACGCTTGAGGAGTGGCGTGATCGCTACGCCAACTTCCAGTTGCACGTGGTGTACGAACACAGCCAGCCCAGCGAGCTACCGCAGCCCGATGCAATCGGCCGCCCCACTGAGGAGCAGCTAAGCGCATGGCTTCCCGCCGACCGCGATGTCGATGTCTATTTCCTTGGTCCAGCGCCCTTTATGGCGTTTATCAAAAACGCGCTGAAAGCGCTTGGGGTGCCTGAAGATCAGGCTCAGTACGAATTCTTCGGGCCCGAAGAAGCGCTAGTCTAGCGGGCTACTTCGGGCTCGCAGCAAGGGAATGGCCTAACGGATGAATGGTTGAGGCTTGAATTTATCTGAAGAGATGAAATAAAAGAGAGGAGCTTAGGAAAGTTTCAATGGTGATATGGCGGTAAAGAGCAGCGTGATTTGTGAGAGAATTAGCTATAAGCCGTTGAATTAAAAAAGCGAATCTAGCAAATACGTTCATCTTTGCTGCAGATGCCGCCGAACAGGCGGTTCGGCAGCATGAAATTTGATATATTCAGATGTAATTAAGAGTTCGGGATATGTCGATGCTTCTTAACGGCTATCGGCATGGTCGTCTCTTGGCCAGGGCGGCGTTGATCGTTCGGATCACTCGCCCTTGGCTCGTTATCAACAATGGGCGCGGACTAACAACTCTAATAACGTGGTCCCACAGCCCCTGTTCGGCAAGCGCCAAAATATCGCGGTTACGTTGTCCTGCTGAGGTGCCTGGTTTAGCGCTGATAGGTGAGGTGTTGCCCTGACGCTAACCTGAGCGAGCTGACTATCGCTGTCCGAAGGCGAGCTTCGCTTCGACATTGCCCCGACGCAACCAACATCCGTCTATAACGCGCTGATTTCTAATCGGAATGCTCGAGGTTAGCGTTGTTGTGCCGAACTGATGCCCAATACCCCTACATTTAGTAGGTAAATAATCGCGTTACCAACGCCAGCATGTCATTGATCGTGAAATCCAATAACAAAAGAGGAAGATATGGCCAAAGGCAATCACCCCCCGCGGGCTTTTATAGCGCTATGGCTCTCTACACTGGCCTTTGCGCTATGTTTTGCGGCTTGGACGCTGCTATCGATCGTGGGAGTTAGTCTGAAGCTGGAATTAGGACTTACCCCCTCTCAGCTCTCTTTTCTCATCGCTATCCCGGTGCTGGCAGGCTCGGTAAGCCGTCCGTTTCTCGGCATGCTTACCGAGCGCTTTGGCGGTCGCTTGATAATGAGCATTACGCTAATGGTCAGTGCGGTATTCGTGTATCTGCTGCTGTTTACCACCAGCTATATCGTGCTACTGCTAATCGCCTTGGGGCTGGGCTTGGCCGGAGGCTCTTTCGCCGTTGGCGTTGCTCACGTGTCGTCATGGTTCGACAAGAAGGAGCAGGGCACCGCGCTGGGCATCTTTGGTATGGGGATGATCGGTACAGCAGTGAATAATTTGGCGGGTCCGCTGCTGCAAGACGCGATTGGATGGCGCGGCACGATAGAAATCTATGCGTTAGGTCTGCTCGTGATGGGCATTCTATTTATCGCTATCGATCGCGATCCACCCAGTAATCAAGGTGTCTCGGCCACTATCGCTGAACGCTTGGCGCCTTTGCGTGACCTGCGCGTCTGGCGCTTCTCGTTTTTCTACTTCGTTAACTTTGGGGCTTTTGTCGCGCTCACGTTGTGGCTGCCGCAGGTGCTAATGAATATTTACGGCCTGTCATTGACCAACGCCTCACTGCTTACCCTGTTATTCACCCTTCCAGGCTCTTTAGGGCGTGGTATCGGTGGCTGGTTTTCCGACCGTTATGGCGCACGCGTGATGATGTATCTGACGCTGTCCGTCAGTTTGGTATGCGCCTTCCTGTTGAGCTACCCACCGATCAGCTACCGCATCCAGGGCGTCGATGGCCCGATCGATTTCTCTCTGACGATGGGGCTGATACCGATGCTGGTGCTGCTGTTTGTGCTGGCTTGTTTCATGTCGATGGGAATGGCCGCTGTCTTCAAATATATCCCTGCACACTACCCGGAAAGCGTCGGCACCGTAGGCGGCATTGTCGGTATGGTAGGCGGTCTGGGCGGTTTCTTCCTGCCCATTGTGTTCGGCTTGCTCAATTCGCTGATGGGGATCTGGCAAAGCTGCTTCATGCTGGTATTCGTGATTACTCTGCTAGCGCTGCTGTGGCTGCACCTGTCCATTGTTCGGTCCGGCGAAAGACGCGCGCTGCCAAACCGCTCGGGAGCGGAGCGCGTGTGAGTCGTCAGAATGAGACTGGGCTCGGGCGCTACGCCATAAAAATCACCGCCATGGCGGCGTAATGCGTCATGGCGGTGATAGAGAACACTTAGCGCTGTTAATCCGTTAATGTGCCAGCGCAGTTTGCGTCCAGAACTCGGACTACACCTTAATCAGTGCCTTGCCGCTGAAGTCGCGGTTTTTCAGCGCCTCAAGATGAACCGGCAGGTTGGCGAACTCATCGATTACCAGCGGCTCTGGCTCGATGCGCTGCGCGCTGATGTCGTTGAGCAGCTGCTGGCCGGCCGCGCTTAGGCGCTGCCAGTCAGCGTCGCTGCCATGAACATGCAGCGCGCCCAGTGCGACTTCGTGCATGGAAATGCAGCGCCCGAAGGGGGCGCTGGGCCAGTCGGGCAGGCGTCCGAGAATGGTCACAATATGCCCATTGGCACCGAGCGCATCAGTGAGCGCACGGGCGTTTTCTGGAGAAACTGCATCGACGGCGGCGTAGTAGTCGCGATCTCCTTGCCACTGTTCGCCTTCACGCAGTGATTCCAGGGTAGTGGAAGCCCCGTGCTGCTTGAGTCGCTGCCAGTGGCGCGGATGGCTCAGGGTGGTGACGTTATAACCGTTGGCAGCGGCTATCTGTACCAGATAGCGACCAACGCCGCCGCCGGCACCGGCAATCAGTAGTTTGGCACCTTCGCGCTTGGGCAGCTTATCCAGCGCGTTCCATGCGGTGAGCGCCGTGCAGGGCAAACCTGCCGCGACATCCAGTCCAAGTTCATCGGGCACGGCAATGGTGGCGCGAGCATCCACGGGGGTTAGCTGGGAGAAACTGCCGATTTTGCTGCCAAGGCTGGTGTGGTAGGCCACGCGACGACCAACCAAACTGCTGTCCACGTGGTCACCGACCGCCACAATCGTGCCTGCGCCATCCAGCCCCGGCACCATGTCTGTGGTAGCGCCCAGTGCTTCGGGCGTTTCCAGCACTTTCCAATCCACTGGATTCAGCCCGATGTAGGCGTTTTCCACCAGCACCTGATCGGCCTCCAGCGCCGGTATCTCGAGCTGTTGCAGCGTTAGGTTCGCAGGCGTAGAGCCATGCTGCCAGTGCCACGCCTGGGTGCTGTATTGGGTAGCCATATTATGTTCCTTTCATTCAATGCCTTATCAGATGTATTTCTGGTTGGGCAGAAGTAAATTCAAGGCGTAAGCCGTCGCAAGATGGCAATGCTGACATTAACGAAGGGCTTCGCGCGGTTTGTATTGCTGCCACCGCCGTCCCTGCCTGATCACTCAGCGTCGGTGAATGGTGCCGCTGGAACAGGCTAAACGACATCGTAAGAACGGGCGGTTTGAAACAAATGTTTCTTGGGTGTATATATTGAAACAAAACCAATCATAAAAGTGTCCGCCATTCGCCCAGCTTTGGAGCCAACGTCCAGTGACTTCCACCGCCGTTAACCCGCCGCACCGCCTGCTGATGGGGCCCGGTCCCATCAATGCTGACCCTCGCGTACTGCGTGCCATGTCCGCACCGCTGATCGGTCAATATGATCCCGTCATGACCGGCTACATGAACGACACCATGGCGCTGTACCGCGATGTATTCGCTACCCGCAATGACGCCACGCTGCTGATTGACGGCACCTCCAGAGCCGGTATCGAGGCGGCATTGGTGTCGCTGATTCGTCCCGGCGATAAGGTGCTGGTACCGATTTTTGGCCGCTTTGGCCACTTGCTGAAAGAGATTGCCGAGCGCTGTCAGGCCACGGTGATTACGCGCGAGATCGAGTGGGGCAGCGTCTTTACTGCAGAGCAGATCGAAGCGGCCATCAAGGAGTGCCAGCCTGCGCTGCTGGCGATGGTGCATGGTGATACTTCGACTACGATGTGTCAGCCGCTCGAAGATATCGGCGACATCTGTCAGCGCTATGGCGTGCTGTTCTATACCGACGTGACGGCATCGTTGGCAGGCAACACCTTCGCCATGGACAAGTGGCAGGTAGACGTTGCAACCGCTGGCTTGCAGAAGTGTCTGGCGGGCCCCGCCGGTAGCTCGCCCATTTCCCTTTCCCCGCGTGCGGTTGAGGCCGTCCGCCGTCGCTCTAGCGTGGAAGCAGGGCTTGCAGGGGCCGGCGATGAGCTAGGCGCCGCAGAGCGCATTCGCTCCAACTACTTCGATCTGGCGATGGTGCTGGACTACTGGAGTGACAAACGTCTCAATCACCACACCGAAGCGACCAGCATGCTCTACGCTGCGCACGAGTGCGCGCGTATTCTGGCGAGCGAAGGGATGGACAATGCAGTGGCGCGTCACCAGCGATTCGGCGGTGCCATGCTGGCTGGCGTGCAAGGGTTGGGGCTGAAGGTGTTCGGCGACAGCGCTCACCGCATGAATAATGTGATCGGTGTTTATATTCCCGAAGGCGTTGACGGCGAGGGTGTTAGAGCCGCGCTGCTTAACGACTACGCGATCGAGATCGGTACTTCCTTCGGGCCACTGCACGGCAAGATTTGGCGGATTGGCACCATGGGCTACAACGCGCGCCGCGATACGGTACTCACCACGCTGGCCGCACTAGAACAGGTGCTGCGCCGCGCTGGAGTGAAGGTGACCGGAGGCAGCGGTAGCGGTGCCGCGCTGGAGTTTTTGGAGGCGGGGCAATGAGTCAGGATGCGGCAACCGTACTGCAGCGGTGTGATCAGTTGGCGACGCTTTCCAGCTCGGCCACCGGCATTGAGCGCGTCTATCTGTCCGACCAGCATCATGCGTGCAATCAACAGGTCGCCGCTTGGGCGCAGCAGGCGGGGCTTAGCCACTGGGAGGATGCGGCGGGCAATTTCTGCGCGCGTCTGGAAGGTGCCACGCCACGCTTGCCAGCGCTGGTGCTGGGCTCGCACCTGGACACGGTGCCCAACGCCGGTCGTTACGATGGTGTGCTGGGCGTGATGATTGCATTGTGCGTGGCGGAGCGTTTCAAGCAGCGTCAGCAGCCGCTGCCCTTCGCCCTGGAAGTGGTCGGATTCGGTGATGAAGAAGGGACGCGCTTTGGTACTGCGCTGTTCGGCAGCTTTGCCTTTGTTGGTCACTGGGAGCCGCAGTGGTGGGCGCTCGAGGATAGCGATGGCGTTAGTCTTCGCCAGGCCTTTTCGACGTATGGCCTAAACCCTGACGCTATCCATACCGCCGCGCGTAACGCCAGCGACGTGCTGGGCTATCTGGAAGTGCATATCGAGCAAGGGCCAGTGCTGGAAGCGGAACAGCGGGCGCTGGGGGTGGTGACGGCAATTGCGGGCGCGCGGCGTTTCCAACTGAGCGTGAGCGGGCAAGCAGGGCACGCGGGCACCACGCCTTATGAGCTGCGTCACGATGCACTCTGCGCGGCCAGCCAAATGGTGCTGGCGGTAGAAGCGCTGGCGCAGCAAGGGCAGTGCGTGGCGACCGTCGGGCAGCTATCGGTGCGTCCCGGAGCCGTCAACGTGATTCCCGGAGAAGCGATCTTTAGCATCGATATTCGCAGCGAACGCGACGCCCAGCGCGACGAGGTGTGGAGCCAAATCGTGACGCGGCTTGAGCAGATTGCGGCGGAGCGGGGCGTTACCTTGTCGATCGATGAAACCCACAGCGCCGCCACTCAAGCGTGCAGTACCGGGCTTCAGCAAGCGATTGCCGAAGGCATTCGGCGCGGCGGCGACACCCAGCCGCGTTTTCTGTTCAGCGGCGCCGGCCACGATGCGATGGCGATTGGCAAGCTGACCGAGGTTGGCATGATGTTCGTGCGCTGCGAAAAGGGGATTAGCCACCACCCCGCCGAGGCGGTAACCGAAGACGACGTAAGCGCTGCTATCGATGCGCTTGAGCATACCGTGCTAGTGCTGGCTGAGCAGCACGCCGCGCAGCCGGAAGGCATTCGGTGATATTACGTTGAGCGTACGTATGCGGAAGTACCATTGGCTGTCTAGCGGGCATGCCGTCGCTGGCGGCGTGTCGCGGCAGGGCTTCGTCAGCGATTTCATTTCGGTGAGCAAGGAATTTCTTCAATGCCCCACATCGGACAACGCATCAATCGCTGCTACAGCGAGCTGACCCAGCAAGAGCAGCGGGTTGCCGACATCATTCTCGATCACTTCGATGATCTGGCGGTCTACAACGGCACTGAGCTGGCGCGGCTTGCTAATGTGTCCAAAGCCACCGTGACGCGGCTGTTCAAACGTCTGGGGTTTGCCAACGCTCGCGAAGTCAAAGCGCATGCCCGCGAGCTGCGCAGCCAAGGGGTGCCGTTGGTCAATGCGGCGGCCGATCAGGATGCACCGCAAGGATTTGTCGCGCATCTCGCACGCGAACAGCAAAACCTGACGCGTTCGCTTCACTCGCTGGCCGACGGTAAGTTTGACGAGGTGGTACAACTGCTTGAGCACGCTCGTCATATCAAGGTGCTGGGGTTTCGCAACAGCTACGCGGTGGCGCTGCACCTGCGCCAGCAACTGATTCAGTGTCGCCCGCAAGTGAGCGTCATTCCTCAGCCGGGGCAGGCGCTTGGTGAGGAGCTGTCAGGCCTGGGGGCCGACGATGTTGTCATCGTGGTGGGGATTCGGCGACGCCCGGTATGGTTCTCGCGGCTGATGACTCAGCTTGAGCAATCACCCGCGGCGACACTGCTGCTTGCCGATGGCACTGCGCGTGGTTATGCCGCGCAGGCGTCGTGCTTCGTTGAGCTCGCCGTTGATAGCGTATCGGCCTTCGATTCCTATGCTGCCGCGATGAGCGTGGTTAGCGTGATTGCCAATGGCGTGCTGCATCGTCAAATGCGCGCGGGACGCACACGAATTGCGGATATCAACGATATCTATGCGTCGTTGGATGAGCTGGAACACCACCACTAAAGCGCCGGGAGAATGACATGAGCCAGTGGGATAGCGCGGTATGGGCGGCCCCCGATCTGCATATCGAAGGAGCGACACAGGGACCGCTTCACTCGCTGCGTGTGGCGGTCAAGGATCTTTTCGATATTGCTGGCATCGCGACCGGCTGCGGTAACCCGGACTGGCGTCGTACTCACTCGCTGCCCACCGATACCGCCTCAGCGGTAGAAGCGTTGCTGGCGGCGGGGGCGACGGTGGTAGGCAAAACGCAAACCGATGAGTTGGCCTACAGCCTGAACGGTGCCAACGTGCACTACGGCACGCCGGTCAATCCACGTGCTCCGCAGCGTTTGCCGGGTGGTTCGAGCTCTGGCTCGGCGGTAGCGGTGGCGTTGGGGCAGGCGGATATTGGGTTGGGCACCGATACCGGCGGCTCGATTCGTGTTCCTGCAAGCTATTGCGGACTCTATGGGTTGCGGCCCAGTTGGGGAGCGATTTCGCTAACGGGGGCGGTAAAGCTGGCCCCTGGCTTCGACACGACGGGACTGCTGTGTTCTTCCTTCGAGGTGCTGTCACGCGCGGCGCAGGTGTTGCTGCCGCGGCAGCCGAAGCCGAAGCGCAACTTCAAGCGCGCGATCATAATGCTGCCTGAAGGCGTAGAGGTGCCGCAGCACACCTTGGTTCGTAAGCTCGAGCAGTTGGGGCTCGCCTGTAGCACCATCGGTCTGAGCGCTGCGACCATGGCAATTGCCAGCGACACCTTCCGAGTCTTGCAAGGGCGGCAGCTGTGGGGCGTGCACGGCGATTGGATTACCCAGACATCGCCACGTTTTGCTGAGGATATTCAGGCGCGTTTCGAGTGGAGTGCAGCGCTGGACGAGCATCAGCAAGCGGAAGCTCAAGCGCGGGCTAGCGAACTGGTAACGTGGCTTATGGAACTGACCAGTGACGATGAGACGCTGCTGTGTTTGCCCAGCACTCCGGGCGCTGCGCCGTTGCTCGATATGGCGCCAGCCGCGCTGGCCGACTACCGCGAGAAGCTTATGGGCATGACCGCCTTGGCAGGGCTGTGGGGAGCGCCAGCGCTGGCAATGCCATGGCTGAGTCAGGATGACGCGCCGTGGGGAGTATCGCTGATTGCCCCTCCCGGGAGTGATCGTGCGCTGCTGTCACTATGCGAACAGTGATAGCGCCACGGCGGCGCGCGCTGTTGAGTATCAGTTGCCCCGCGCGCCTGTGACGCTCGGCAGTAGCGCCACGCTGGCCCGTTCCGCCGAGCGACAGCGCCATGGTGTCCTAAACCGCGGCACGGTAACGCCGCTGGCATTTAGGTCGATAAGCGGTTTTGCCTAGCGCGCATAGGCGGCCCAGCCGGTTAACGTGGAATGAAGGGGTGGTGCTCGATCCAGTGACGCGCAATATCAATGCGCTTGCATACCCACACGCGGTCGTGGGCTTCAATATGATCAAGAAAACGCTGTAACGCTCTAAACCGCCCAGGACGACCAATCAGCCGCGGGTGCAGGCCGATCGACATCATTTTGGGAGCTTCTTCGCCTTCTGCGTACAGCACGTCAAAGGCGTCGCGCAGATAGCTAAAGAACTGGTCGCCGCAGTTGAAGCCGCCGGGGCTGGCAAACTTCATGTCATTGACATCAAGGGTGTAGGGCACCACCAAATGCGGCACCTTGCTGCCGTCAGATACCGCCACTTCTGTCCACAGCGGCAGATCATCACCGTAGTAGTCGCTGTCGTAGAGAAAACCGCCGTTCTCCACGACCAGCCGCCGGGTATTGGGGCTATCCCGGCCGGTATACCAGCCGAGCGGTGTCGAACCGGTCATCTCTTTGAAAATCCGCAGCGCGTGCTCCATGTGCTGCTGCTCGACGTGCGGTGCCACATGCTGATAATGCAGCCAGCGATAGCCGTGGCTGACGATTTCATCGCCGCGTTCCATTAGCGCTTGGGCGATTTCAGGACAGCGTTCCAAGGCCATTGCTACCGTGAAGGCTGACAGCGGCAGTTGGCGCTTTTCAAATTCTCGAATAATGCGGAAGAACCCTGCGCGGCTGCCGTACTCGTAGAGCGATTCCATGCTCATGTGGCGGTCCTGATAGGACTCAGCGCCAATAATGTCGGAGAGAAAGGTTTCGCTGCCGGCATCGCCGTGAAGCACGTTGTTTTCGCTGCCTTCCTCGACATTAACGACAAACTGCACTGCGATTTTGGCATTGTTGGGCCATTGTGCGTGCGGCGGATGACCAGCGTAGCCGCGCATGTCACGGGGATACTGAGTAGTGCTCGACGCCATGTTGTTGTCCTTCTAACAAATGCTAATAGAGAGTGTTTGTGGCTTGGCCGTCATTAACGGCGTGCGAGATGCGCGTAAGGGCCGCTGAGCGCTTTCACCGGTGGGGTGGCGCGATCTGCGCGCTTGGCGGGTGTTAGCCCGAGCGCTGCCAGCCCTTCAAGCTGCTGGATGGCGGCAGCCACACCATCGATGACCGGAATGCCCAAGTCATGCGAAAGCTGCTGATTCAGGTCGGCCATGCCTGCGCAGCCCAACACCAGAGCATCGATATCATCCTCGATCACCGCGCGCTGGCATTCGTTGAATAGCTGTTGGTAAACGGCCGGCTCCATGTGCTCAAGGCGGCTAACTTCCACTTCGCAGGCGCGCAGGCGTGCGCAGCTATGCTCCAGCCCGGTGTGAGCAAGAATAGCTTCAGCCATGGGCAGCGTTCTGGCCAAGGTAGTTACCACCGAAAACCGGCGGGCCAGCGCAGCGGCTGTGCGCATGGCGGCTTCTGCAATGCCAACCACTGGCACGCCGGCAAGCTCGCGGGCCGCCGCAACGCCAGGGTCACCAAAGCAGGCAATCACAATGCCGCTGCTTTCTCCTTCACGGGTAATTTGATCGACCAATGACAGCATGCCGGGCACGGCGAGCGCTTCTTCGAAATGGCTTTCGAGTGACGCTGCACCATCGCTGTTGGTCAGCATCACGATATCGGCGCGGGTACTGGCAGCGCGGGCGGCATCAGCGATCTTCTCGCTCATGGCGGTGCTGGTGTTGGGATTGATGACGTGGAGTTTCATTGGTTCTGATCAGCCTGTAACAAACCCTTGCCGGCGGCAAAGGCATAACATCCAGTGTGTTCGGTGTTCGCGGAATAGGCATCTCTGGCATGAATGCGGAACGCCTGCTCCGTGCAAGGGAACGGTGCCCTACGCTGATCGTTACATGCCAACGTTGCAGCGTGAAACGCCGAATTTATTAGGCGTCATTCGCATCGAGCTGTAAAGCGACTCCGGTTGCCGAGTTGCTGGGACGAAGGGACGAAGGGATACATAGGTGGTGGTGCGAAACATGCCGGAGCAGTAATCAGCGTGCTCACTTTTGGTGCATTTAGTGTGTTGCCGAGCGTCTCCGTGGAGCTAAGTGCATGGCAGCTGTCTCTGGAGTGTGCGGCAGTTCAGGGGTAGCAGTGTCTACGCGGCGTGTGCTCCCCATTCTTGTTTGGTGCGCGGGCTGGGCGATGTAAGCGCACGAGTAGCTGATCCGGTGTATTTATCGCGAAACGAGGGGCATTTGGCATGGCAATTGTATGAGTATTGCTACTAACGGACGTATGCTTGAAAGCGCCCGTCTTCGACAAGGAGTGGATCCATGCAAGATGCCCAACGCGCGCGCCTTCAAACGCCGGTCGGTGAAGTAGCAGAGGCGGGCATGGCGGCAGCCTCAAGCCAAGTGCCGGCGGGCTATAGTCGCCGTCTTTATAACCGTGACCTTGCCCCGGCCCAGCAGCGCTGGGGGGCCTACAACATTGTTGCGTTCTGGATGTCGGACGTGCACAGCGTGGGCGGCTACGTGGTTGCGGCGAGTCTGTTTTCGTTAGGGCTGGCGGGATGGCAGGTATTGGTAGCGCTGGTGGTGGGCATTTTCATTGTGCAGTACTTTGCCAACCTGATGGCAGTGCCGTCGCAGCAGGCAGCGGTGCCGTTTCCGGTGATCTGCCGGATGTCCTTCGGCGTGCTGGGGGCCAATATTCCTGCGCTGATTCGCGGCGCTATTGCGGTGGTGTGGTTCGGTATTCAAACCTTCCTTGCCTCGAGCGCGTTAACCGTGGTGCTACTGCGCGTATTTCCCTCCATGCAGGGGCTTACCGAAAGCAGTTGGCTGGGGCTGTCTTCGCTGGGCTGGCTAAGTTTTCTGCTGCTGTGGTCATTTCAGGCGATGGTGTTCTGGAAGGGCATGGAAGGCATTCGCCGCTTTATCGATTGGAGCGGCCCGCTGGTGTATGTCGCCATGTTCGCGTTGGCAGCGTGGCTTTTTGTTCAGGCCGGGCCGTCGCGGATTAGCTTCACGCTAACCGATAAGTCGCTGTCGATGGGGCAGCAGTACTGGCAAATGCTGGTGGCTGTCGCGCTGGTGGTGGGCTATTTCGCAGCGCCAGCGCTCAGTTTCGGTGACTTCGGGCGCTATTGCCGCAGTAAGGAAGCGCTCAAACGCGGCAATTTTTGGGGCTTGCCGGTCAACTTCATCGTATTTGCGGCGACCTCGGTGCTGATGGTGTCGGCGACTTTGCCGGTGTTCGGAGAAATGGTGTCGGACCCCATCGAAACCGTTTCGCGACTCGATAACACTTACGTGGCGCTGATTGGCGCGCTCACCTTTGTGACCACCACCATTGGTATCAATATCGTGGCCAATTTCGTGTCGCCCGCCTTCGATTTTTCCAACGTCGCGCCACGGTTGATTTCATTCAAGACCGGCGGATTTATTGCGGCGGTGGGGTCGGTCTTCCTGATGCCGTGGAAGCTATTCTCATCCCCCGAGCTTATTCAGGACACGGTAGGCATACTGGCCGCCGTGATTGGGCCGATTTACGGCATTATTCTGAGCGACTTCTATCGCATCAAGCGCGGCAAAATCGATATCGACTCCCTCTATCAAATAGGGCCAAAGGGGCGCTATTGGTACCGCAATGGCATTAATCCCAGCGCCGTTATTGCGCTGGTGCCCTCGGCACTGGTGTCGTTGATCTTCTCCTTTACGCCAGGTGTGCCGCATCTTAACGACTTCTCTATTTTTGCCGGAGCGCTAGTGGCGGCGGGCTGTTATCTGCTGCTGAGTCGTAAAGCCATCTGATCACGAGAGTGAGATATAACACACGCCGCCTGTGAAATAGTTCAGGCGCACGCTCCGCACTCATTCGCTTGCCCCTCCAAGGAGGGGCTTGTGCGTTCTGATTTTATGGATAGCTTAGCGCTGCCCGCTGCCCGCTGCCCGCTGCCCGCTGCCCGCTGCCCGCTGCCCGCTGCCCGCTGCCCGCTGCCCGCTGCCCGCTGCCCGCTGCCCGCTGCCCGCTGCCCGCTGCCACGTGCTTCGTCGCCCTGAGTGGTGCAATGCTGCCTTCCTACTCTGTTATAGCCCCAGCCTCTCAGTATCGTTCAATAAGTACTGCACGGTGACCTCAGTGCGGTTACTGGCGGCGACTGAATTGGGACTAATCTTTATTCAGAATATCGATTTACACAATTCTTAACTTTGTTTGAAATCTTATGAAATAGTGCCAAAAGTGAGATTGCTTTTGTAGTTACAATCCCGTCAAATCTTCCGGCTATTAAGAATAAAACTTAATAGAGTCACACCCAATTGTCCTCTGGTTCTAATTAACCTTATGCGTGCGCTAAAACGTATTGGTCTTACGCAGTCTAGCGTCGCTATTCGAAACTCGGGACTGCGTTAACGGGCAGTTTTCGGGGCGGGAACACATAATGAAATCCACTATTATCAGATACTTGCCGGTAAGCGCGGCAACGCGTGGCGTGGTCATGCTGAGTGCGCTGCTGGTAGGTGCACAGACGCACGCATTTACCGCATTTGAAGATGAAGATAACAAGTTAATTATTAGCGGGCGTATCGCTTACGTCTATCAATGGAACGCGGGTGGCACGAGTAGAAATGAACATGGTAATGCAGCGAGCCGCGTTAATATTGTTTATGAACGTTATCTTGGTAACGATGTAACGGTATTAGCACGCTGGGAAGAAGGCTTCGATCCGTTCTTTTCAACGTCGGAAGGCGATAATCATAAAAATCGCCATAAATATTTTGGCATCTCGCACCCCACCTACGGCACCTTGACCGTCGGGCGCCAAAATACGGTGCTGTACGACTTCGTCGATGTTTTCACCGACCAGCCCTGGTATTACGCTAACTATTCCGAGGTCGTCCAGCAGGGCAACGACTTCAACGGCGTTATGCAGCGTCCCTCCGATACGATCAAATACGAAGTCGGTATTGATAAATGGTCGCTGGGTGCCTTGTATGGATGGTCGCGCGGCGATATCAAGCACGATACCCACTATTCGCTGAACGAAGCAGGCGACGAGTTGCTTGAGCAGCATTACTCGCACGGCATGAAGCGTAAGTACATCGCGCAGGTAGGTGCTCAATATCACGCGACCAAAGAGCTGACCTTCGGTGCCGGCTATCACCATGGCCGTGTCGATGCAGGCGAAACGGCAGGCTACGATGAGCCCAATGCCAACGCCTGGAACGTTGGCGCCACCTGGACACCCGATCACTGGGTATTCAGCGCGGTGGGGGGCAAAACGCGCAATGCGGTGGGTATTGATAAAGCCTACGATCACTACGCTGCCTTCGGCGGCTACACCTTTGCTAACGCGCTGGGAAGCTGGGGCGATATCAACGTCTACTACGACTACAACCTGCGCAAGGATCAGCACAGCGACGATAAGCTCGAGCGTCATATCGTGGGTGTAGGCGCTGCGATCTGGGAAGGTCGTATCGACCTCGCACTCGATCACATGTGGTACAAGGACCGTACCCGCGACGACCAGAAGGCGCCAAATCGTCATCCTTCCACGGCGCTTTACGCACGCTACAACTACTAGGATTGCCGCCAGGCGTTTCCGCAGTGCTATTGTCGAGCACAAAAAAGCCGCCTCTAGGGCGGCTTTTAGCGTTTCGTACGACTAGAAGTCGTAGCGCAGCCTAACTTTGTTCACGTCCGGCTGGTTGTCCGAGGTGTTGGAAAACTGGCGTTCGATCCACAGACTGAATCGGTACGGGAAACGCGTCACGACACCAAGATAATTGTAGGTTTGGTCGAAGTTGCTCCAGCGAGTCGAGCTATGGGCCGCGTAGGGTTGGATTTTGCTGACCCAGTCGGCGGGCAGGTCGAAGGTGTAGCCGACAAATCCTTCCCAACTGCGTGCATTGCCAACGAAATAGTTGGATGGATCGATGTCAGGATCCACGTTGTTGGGTACGTAATCCTTGTAGTAGCCCACGGATGCTGCCAAGTGCCACTGGCCCGGTGTCCAGCCTACCGATGCACCGACCATGTGTTGGTCGAAGTCCTTTTGGTTGGACTCGCCATCGCGGTGAATCTTGACGTCCTGATAGGTATAGGCGGCGCCAAGCGTCAGATCGTCATTAACGCTGTATTGCCCCGCCAGGCCTGCACCGCCTCCGCGCCGGTAAATGAAGCTGCCGTCCCACACATCGCGGGTCGGAATCATTACTTCACCTAGCAGCTTGAAGTCGCCGAAGGTATTCTCGTAATTGATCAGACCGTCGCTGCGTTCGCCGTTGTCGTAGTTGGGATTGAAGCCGAATCCGCCTGCGGGCTGACCCTTTTTATCCTGTACCCAGTAATCAAGCGGTTTACTGATGGTTTGATAGTAAACACTTTCCTGCTTGCCGTAGGTCAGCTTTCCGTAGGTCTTGCTGGCAACGCCTCCGTACAACTGGCGGCGGTCGGTGCCCTTGCCGTTAACGTGGCGGTTATCGCCAAACCAGTGAGCTACATCGGTGCCTACCTCGTAGTAGGCCAACAGGCGCCAGTCATCGTTGAAGTAGTAATCGGCCCGGAAGCGGAAGCGCGTGCCATCGTCGACGCCGCGGTGGTTGCGCGAACCATCATCCTGGCTGCCCATTTCGTTACTGTAGGCTCCACGTACGCTGCCGCCTACTTCCAAGCTAAGATTGTTCAGGTAGGGGGTATTGTTGCCGCGCTGCAACAATGGAATTTCTGCCTGAGCCACGCCTGCATAGCAAAGCCCTAGTAGTGCGCACCCGGAAAACGCCTTCATCAGTTTCATTATGATCCCTCGGCCGGCGACTTAGCGAAATGAGACACCGGCGGCAAACGAATTGTCTTTGAAGTTCAGGAGAGGGGGCGATACCAACCTCATCTGCGGCGCCAGTCTTAGGGAAAAGTGTTACTTGCTGATTAATCTTTGGTTAATTTTTTGAGCACGGAGCACGGAGCACGGAGCACGGAGCACGGAGCACGGAGCACGGAGCACGGAGCACGGAGCACGGAGCACGGAGCACGGAGCACGGAGCACAGGTCGTCGCAGTGATGCGGTGGGGATATTGCCAGAAACCAGCGCAACGCTTAGTGGAGGCTGAAGGTCGTAGAAGATGATGCGTTAGCGTCAAGAAACCGTAGCCGTGTTGGCCCTTGGCTTTCGGTGACAGGCAGCGATGATCGGCTATCAGTCGTTATCGTAGAAGCATGACGCTTGTGTGAATATCGAGCCGTCTACTCGTTGACCTCAGTAATCTCGTTGCCTATGATCGAGTTGAGGGGATCGCAGGAATAACTCAAATAGCTGCCTGTAAGTGCCTTCATTGGGATTGTTCCCATTGCTCGATTTATCGTTGGAAGGGGCCGGGAACCTGCCTCCGAGCAATATCAGTTACTGTATTAATCCTGTTTTACAAAAGGATGCGCCTGCTTTTTTGTAAGAAAAGTTTGAAAGCACCCAAAAATAAAGAAAAAGGATGTGTGCAGAATGTCTGTAGGACGTGCAGGTAAAAGGACAATGTCTGGAGTAGAGGTGGCGGCGTTGATCGTCGTGTCTCTGCTGGTACATGTGGCGATCATTTGGTTTTTGTTAAAAGGGCCGAAGGACACTCAAGCCGAGATAATGCCTCAAGCGGCACCACCGCCCCCGCCGCCCTCCGTTGAGGTCGACCTGACACCGCCGCCACCTCCCGAGCCTGAAGCTGAAACGCCTCCGGTCGACGAAAATTCGGTCAAGACGCCGCCCAAGAAGGTCGAGCCCAAGCCAACGCCCAAACCTGAGCCGAAGCCTAAACCCAAGCCGAAGCCCAAACCTGAGCCGCCCAAGCCCGCGCCTAAACCAACACCAGCGCCCAAGCCTGCTCCTAAGCCTTCGCCCGAGCCTTCGAAGCCTTCCGCTTCTTCGTCTTCGGCGACCACTAAATCGAATGCCAACTCGAACGCTAATTCGAACAAGGTAACGCCTGCTACGTCGGGCATGCAGTCTCTGGGCAACCCGCCGCCACAATATCCTCCACTGGCGCTAAGACGCCGTATTGAGGGCACTGTGGGGCTGAAGATTCTGGTCACGCCGCAAGGACGGGCGGGGCAGGTGCAGGTCACCAAGTCGAGCGGTTCCAGTTTGCTTGACGACGCGGCGGTTAACACCGTCAAAGGGTGGAAGTTCAAGCCGGCACGGCGAGGAGATACGCCAATTTCCGGGTGGGCATTGCAGAGTATTGCTTTCCACTTACCGCAGTAAATGTCTCAACATCGAACAACGCCGCAGTGGTGGCGTTGAACATAAAGTCCTTCGAGGAATGCCAGTAGCGACGCATAGGGAGTCAACATGGCCGACAACGATAACGTCAACAATAGTTCAGGTTCAGATGCTACTTCTTCCGGAGATAATGCGGCTCAGCATGCCTCCGGCGATAGCGCTGGACAGCAGGGCGCTCAGTCTCCTTCTGCACAGCAAGGCGCGGCGCATACCGAACAGCCAACGCCACCACCGATGATGGGAGATAGCCTGCTGCAAAGTTCGTTCAGTGGCGCGGTAGTGCCGGGCGTGCTGTGGATTCTGATTGCCTTCTCAGTCGTCAGTTGGGCGATGCTGTTAATCAAAGGGATTCAGTTCAGCCGCTTTAAGTCCAGAAACAAGCGCTTTAGCCGTCAGTTTTGGAAGTCTAGCGATCTGAGTGCAAGTGCTGAAGTGGCTGCTTCGAGCAGTGCGCCGATGGCGCATCTGGCGCGCACCGGTAACGATGTGGTCAAGGGAACTGATATTCCCGAGCGTTATCGCAACCTGGGCGACAAGATCAACCGCTCTGATCGTTTGGAGCGTAGCCTCAAGCGTCAAATTCAGCGGGAACGCCGCTCGCTGGAAAGCGGTCTGGCTATTCTGGCAAGTATTGGCAGCACCGCGCCCTTCATCGGTCTGTTCGGTACCGTGTGGGGCATCATGGAAGCGCTGGTGCGTATTGGCCTGACGGGTCAGGCTGACCTTGGCAGCGTAGCGGGCCCCATCGGGCACGCGCTGATTGCAACGGGCGTTGGTATCTTCGCGGCGGTGCCGGCGGTACTGATCTATAACTTCTTTGTACGCAAGCTGAAGCTGGCGGCGAGCGATCTCGAACTGTTTGCAGAGGCGTACTATAGCCTGGCGCAGCAGAGCGACTTCCAGTCTGCAGATCATGCGACGCCTGAAATGAGCGATCCTACCCCGGGTATTGAAACCAAGGTGGGATCCTAAGCGCTAAATGCCCCTCAGATGCTGCATGCGTAGCGTCTGAGAGTGGCTGGCGGGGCCGATGCGATGGCCCCATTCAGGAATTCAGGAGTAGGTGATGGCATTTTCAAATAATTCCGGCGATGACGATGTTCTCAGCGAGATGAACGTCACTCCATTGGTCGATGTAATGCTGGTGCTGTTGGTGGTGTTTATTGTGACAGCCCCGCTGCTGACCAAGGCGATTCCGCTGAATCTGCCTAAAACGGACGCGGTGGCACCCGCCGATCAGCCCGACCCCATCATTGTTAGCATTGATAAAGCGGGCAAATATTACATCGATAAGGATGCGCTCAGTCTCGAAGCGTTGCAGCAGCGCGTAGCATCTGCGCACGAGGAGAACGAGCGTACCGGCATCCAACTGCGTGCTGATGAAACCACCGAGTATGGTCCGATTGCCAAGGCGATGGCGACCATCCAAAAAGCGGGCGTTACCAAGGTGAACGTTATCACCAGCCCTAACTGATATAGCCAGGGATTTGTCAGACGGGCGTCGCATATCAAGCGTCGCCCATAGCAAGTGCAATAAGTAGCGGCACGATATTAATAACAACGAATTTCTCGTCGCCCGGCACTATTTATCGAAAAGCACACTGCACCACTGCTTGGCGAAGCAGAGAAGTTCCTTGTGAGCGCGGTACAAAGAGCGGTTTCCGCTCAATAACAACTAACGTTCATTAGGGAATTCCAATCATGACTGGTTCTGCAATCGAACCGGCTGTCGCGGTATCTTCGCGCAGCCGTGGCGGCACTCGTTTTCCGAGGGCCACCTATTTCACGCTCGCCTCCGTATCCGCGCTGCTAATGGCGCTGGGAACCTCCGTTGCACATGCACAAGCAAGTGCTGAGGGAGCCGCTGCTCCTGCTGAAGCTGCCCCTGCCGAAGCTGCCGCTCCTGCCGATGCTGCCGCCCCTGCTGAAGCTGCCCCCGCCGAAGCTGCCGCCCCTGCTGAAGCAGCCCCCGCTGAAGCAGCTGCACCTGCCGAAGCAGCCCCTGCCGAAGCTGCTGCACCCGCTGAAGCCGCTGCTGCGGTGCCTGCGGGTAACGCGCCCACTCAGCAGTTGGACAATGTTCAGGTCACCGGCTCTGCGATTGCGCGCGCCGACGCTGAAACGGCGGTGCCTGTAACGGTTTTGAAAGCGTCGGACTTCAAGAATCAGGGCATCACCAGCACCGATGAACTGATGCGTCGGCTAAGCTCCAACTCCGGCTCGGCCTCTGGATCGCTGTCAACGGGTGGTAGTACCACCGGTGGGGCTGCTTTCGCTGACTTGAGAGGCATTGGTGAAAATAAAACGCTGGTACTGCTGAACGGGCGTCGCTTGGCCAACAACGCGCTTTACGGCACTGCTGTCGATCTCAACATGATCCCGTTTGACGCGCTGGAGCGGGTCGAGATTCTGCGCGACGGTGCCTCCGCTCTGTACGGCTCCGATGCCATTGGTGGCGTCATCAACTTCATTACTCGCAAAAATTACCAAGGCGCGACGGTTAGCGGTGATCTCAACTCGCCGACTTCCTCGGGCGGCGGCCAAAAGCAAACCTACTCGGGCACATGGGGCTATGGCGATCTCGACAAGGATCGCTTCAACATCATGGGAACCGCTAGCTGGTCAAAAAATAACGGCCTGAACTCGGACCGCCGACGCAATATCGCCTTACGCAATCTCGATGCACGCTCATCACCTTACAACTCCCCCGCAGTGATCGCGCAAGGGGATAAGCAGATATCGCCCAACGGCCCTGGCTGCTCCGGAGTTAATCAATACCCCGGCAGTGACGGCACCTGCGCCTACGACACCTCCAAAGGGCAGTATCTTGTCGATCCCAGTGAGACCAAATCACTGTTTACGGTTGGGTCGTTCAAGATTGGCGATAATCACACTGGCTCGCTGTCGTATCTGTGGACGCGCAGCAATATCGACACGCTCAGCGCGGCATCACCGTTCACCATGGGCGACGATGCCGGCTTCGTGGTATCGCCTGATTCGCCTTCATACCCGCACGGCGTGGCGGGCATCGATCCCACCAAGGACGTGGTGGCTCAGTATCGTAGCCATGACGCAGGTCCGCGTGTGATGGATAACGAGAACGACACCAAGCGTGTGATGTTCGAGCTGGATGGGCGCTTTGGTGCATGGCGTTACGACACCGCGGTGGCCTACAACGTTAACCGCGTGGATTTGACCTCCGAGGGCGGCTTCCTTAACGACGCGATGGTGGGCGATGCGATTCAGAGCGGGGCGCTCGATCCTTTCGCTGCCGATCCGGGCGCCAGCGGCCGTCGCGCACTCAACAATGCTCAGCTATATGGCAATCTGTGGCACGGCAAGAACGAAATCTACTCGTGGGACGGTCACGTTAACCGCGATATCGGCGATTGGTTCGGCGCTGGGCCGGTAGCGCTCGCCTTTGGTGCGGAAGCGCGTCATGAGCGCTTTGAAAGCATTATCAACCAGCGTGCGGGCCTTTCGAGCTCGTCCGGATTGGACCCCGACGGTTCCACCACTGCCAGCCGCGACGTTCAAGGACTATGGGCCGAGCTTAACGTGCCGCTGCTTGATTCGCTGGAAGTCACCGGCTCGGCGCGCTACGACCGCTACTCGCAGGTGGGTGACTCGACCAATCCCAAGTTCTCGTTCCGCTATCAGCCGATCGATCAGCTAGTGGTGCGCGGCTCCTATAGCGAAGGCTTCCGTGCGCCGTCGCTGTATGAGATGTATCAGCCGCAGTCGACCACCTTCTCGCCGGGCAAGATTGCCGATCCGGTGCTCTGCGCAGACGGTGCGGATAGCTGCACCAAGCAGCAGATGGTGCGTCAGGGCGGTAACCCTGACCTGTCGCCCGAGAAGTCGAAGAACTGGACCCTGGGCTTCGTACTGCAGCCGGTCGATAACCTGACGGCCACGGTTGACCTGTGGTGGATCAAGATCAGTGATGAAATTGGCGCGCGCAGCGCACGCGACGTCGTTGCCAATAACCCCGAACAGATTGTGCGTCCCGGCGGCCCCAACTCTGCCACGCCAATTAGCTATATTCCGACGCTCAATCAAAACATTGGCGAAACCGAAACCAACGGCGTTGATATCGGCCTCGACTACAAGCTTCCTTCGTCGTACGGCACCTGGGGGCTGACCCTGACCGGTACTTATGTGAACAAGTACAAGTCACGCCAGGATGGCGAGGAGGAGTGGGAGAGCCGCGCCGGCCGCTACGATCGCGACGGACTGGTGGCATTTCGCTGGAAACATTCCACTACCTTCTCGTGGGCTAATGCCGGCTGGAACGCGGCCATCACCAACAACTACATGTCGGGCTATAAGGACGAGTATTCCGACGACAACGAGCACGTGTCTTCTTACACCACCTGGGATGGATTGGTGGGCTATCAGTTCACCAAAGGGCCGCGGGTCACCGTAGGGGTGCTCAACGTCTTCAACGCCAAACCGCCTTATACCAATCAGGATGAGTGGGGTAATACCGGCTACGACGCGCGCTATGCCGACGCCGTGGGCAGGCAGCTTTACGCTCGCCTTAACTACTCGTTCTAACGGTGCGAATGAACGTATAAACGCTATCCATTGCCCTGGCAGATGCACCTTGTCAGGGCTTTTTCTAGCGTGCGAATGACTCGCTCGAATACCCACAACAGTTATCCCCGCGCCAGCGTCATGCCGTGGCGTCGGCCCGTCCAGGACAATCCTATGAACAAGCCACTGTTTTTGCCCACTGCGCTGAAACGATGCGCGATGATTTCACTGCTGGCTGCCAGCGGTCTTTCCACTGCCGGTGTGGTGTTGGCGGAAGATACGCCGCAGCAAGGCCACTGGCAGCTCGCCGATCTGTATGCCAGCGATGCTGAGTGGAACACTGCACTGAAGAAGGTGGCGGCATCGCTGGATAAGCTACCGTGCTCGGCGGACGGCGTGGTGAAAGGGCCTGCTGCGCTGGCAAGCTGTCTGGATGACGTGAGCCAAGTGCAGCGCACCCTGAAGCGCCTGTCGGTCTATGCCAGCCTTGCCGCCGATGAAGACTTGCGCAACGCCAGCGCGCAGGAGCGCAACGCGCGCGTCCAGCAGGTGTCCTCCCGATTGGGGCAGAAGCTCGGGTTTTTAGCGCCCACCTTGCTGCAGTTGCCCAAAGGAACGCTCGAACAATGGGCAGCAACGCCTCAGCTCGAGCTGCATCGTCGCTACCTGGAGCAGTTGCGCGAGCAGGCCGGGCACACGCTGCCCGCCGAGACCGAGTCGGCGTTGGCGGCGCTATCGCCGGTGATGGAGGGGGCTTCCGAGAGCTACTCGCTGCTCGCCAATGCGGATATCACCTGGCCCACGCTCACGATCGATGGCAAGCAGGTCACCCTTGATCAAAGCGCCTACGAACGCTGGCGTTCCCACCCAGATCCCGCTATCCGCAAGCGCGTATTCGATGCCTTCTGGGCCACCTGGCACCATTACACCAACACGGCAGGCTCGCTGCTGGGCACAACCGTTAATCAGCACGTCATCGACGCGCGCCTGCGCCATTACAAGAGCGCCAGAGCAGCAGCGCTGGCCGCTAACGAGATTCCTGACAGCGTCTACGATGGGCTGTTGGCCGGGGCTGAGAAGCACTTGCCTACCCTGCACCGCTATCTCGATTTGCGTCGCCGCATGCTGGGGCTTAAAACGCTCAGCTATTCCGATCTCTACGTGCCGCTAGGCGGGAAGTCGCCCACGTACACCCTGACCGACGCCAAACAGCTGCTACAGGCCGCCGTTCAGCCGCTGGGCGAGGATTACGTTAAAGGCATCGAGAAGATAAACCGCTCGCCCTGGACCAGTGCCTACCCCGCGACAGCCAAGCGCTCGGGGGCTTATATGAACGGCGCTGCCTATGACGTGCATCCGTATGTGTTGATGAACTTCAATGGCGACTACAACAGCGTTTCTACCTACGCGCATGAATGGGGCCACGGCATGCATTCGATTCTGTCGAATCGTCATCAGCCCTTTGAAACCGCAGACTACCCCATCTTTCTGGCTGAAATTGCCTCGACCACCAACGAAGAACTGCTGGTCGATCACGTGCTGCGCAGCAACGCCAGCCGTCAGCAGCAAATCTACTATTTGGCCCAAGCGCTCGACAGTCTGCGCAGCACCTTCTTCCGTCAGGCTCAGTTTGCCGAATTCGAGGCCAATATTCATGCCGCCGTGGAGCGTGGCGAAGCGCTTTCCGGCGAACGCCTGACTCGCATGTATGGTGACACCCTGCGCAAATACTATGGCGTCGATAAAGGCGTCACCGACATCGACCCTGCCTACTATGTAGAGTGGGCCTTCGTGCCGCATTTCTATTACGACTTCTATGTGTATCAATATGCGACCTCGATAACGGCCGCCAATTACTTCGCCAGCCATATAGAGCAGGGCGATACCCAAGTCCGCGACACTTATCTGAAGATGCTGTCGCAAGGCGGTAGCCAGAACCCCTATCAGCTGCTGCGCAGCTCCGGTGTCGACTTGGCTTCATCAGCCCCCTACGACGCCCTCGCGGCACGCATGGATAAACTGATGGACAAGATCGAGCAGTTGCTGGCGGATGACAAGTAGTTGGAATTGGTCAATCAGACTCCCAACCGCACCGTAGAAGCCCGCAGAATCACATCGGCGGTGCGGGTTGGGTTTTATCACTTATGATCTTGTTTAGAGCCGCCCAATGCTATCGTCGAGTAAATTAGTGCTTTGCTTCCTGCTAGCGGGGGGCTTGCCGGACGCGGCAGTTGGTGCGTCTGGGGAGATAACTAATAACTGGCGGGATATCGCACGCAGCGACTTGCTGTACCTTCATCGCGATATTTTGCGCAACCATCCCGGTGCAGTAAATGTACAAGATCCGCCGTTTTTATCGCGGGAAAAACAGGCGTTTCATCTTGCCCACAGCAGGATACCGAGCGTCAGTAACGCTGCTGGGTACTTCTGGCTAATGAGGGGATATGTGGCGAGCTTTAACAATGGGCATGTCGCCATAGCTCCCGCACAAGAGTTGCGCTTGCCCGAATCCTGGCCGGGGTTTTTAACCGAATATACCGATGACAACCAGCAGGTTGTCGTTTATCGAGCAGCTGATGCTCCCGTTCCTTTGGGGGCAAAACTGTTGTCTTGCGATGGCGTAAGCGCCGAGATGATTGCCCATCGAAACATCGGGGAATTCACCGGCGCGTGGCAACTACTCGCTCAGCGCAAGCTTTCAGGGTACCGACTGTTTTTCGACCAAGGTAACCCGTTCGTCAGTAGGCCCGTGAAATGTGATTTTCTGGCGAAGGGTGTGCGTAAGCGCATCCAACTGCACTGGCGTGAACTAACAGAGAGTGAGAAGAGCAACGTAAGCGACAGGGTGGTGCAGCCTGATAGTCGCCCTATTGGGTTAATAAGATTGAGCGACGGTACCTGGTGGCTGACGCTTTCATCCTTTATCGAAAGCGATGAATTAAATGCAGCAATCAAAAAGCTAGATGCGCATCGAAAGGAAATCATTCGGTCGTCCCGGTTGGTCATCGACCTTAGAGGCAACGATGGCGGTATGTCGGACTACGCCACAGAAGTGGTCAGGATTCTTTGGGGACAGGCCGCTGCCGACGCATTGCCAGCCCCCGACGCAGTAGACTTTCGGGCCACGAAGGATAACCTCGAGTGGTGGAAAAGTGCTTTCAGCGAATTGGTGCAGCAGCCAACGGTGCCAGACACAACCAAAAACTGGATTGCTGATGTTATCAGTAATTTGAGCACCGCCATCAAAGCAAAACATCCGTTCTATACAGAGCAACAGGTACCTAGCGCCGCCGAGCAGAATGCCAAGCACTCCGGCATAGCACCGACGGTTTACGTGTTGACTGACCACCGTTGTTATTCGTCGTGTCTGAATGCGGTGGATTACTTCCGCTCTCTTGGCGCAGTGCAGATCGGTCAGGAGACCAACGGTGATTCGCTGTACATGGATAGTCGCAAGCTCACACTGCCGAGCGGGCGATTAGCGGCGTCGGTTCCGCTGGAAGTATTACGCAATCGCCCTAGAGGCGATCTGGCTACCTGGAAGCCAGAAATTCCGCTGCCTGCGCATATAAAGGGCGATGATGCTGTAGAAAGCTGGGTGATCTCGCTACCTGAACGTTCACATGTGGTGCCGTGACCATAAAGGAAAACGCCATGCTGAGGTTCATGTGTACGTTCATGCGGAAAACGCCAGTAACCCTTTCGTGTTTGCCCATGCTGTTAGTCACTTTAAGTAGTGCAATCGCATCCAACCAGATCAACTGGACTTCCCGTGCGACTCAGGATTTACATTTCATTCATGACTACGTAAGGGCGAATCATCCTGGCATGGTCAATGAGGAAGATCCTGAGTTTGGCCCGCGTGAGTTTGAAGCTTTCCGGCTGGCGCTCGCACAAGCCTCTGATATACGCAGCTATGCCGGTTATTTCTGGCTGATAGAGCGCTACAGAGCACACTTTAACGATCTGCACATGCAGATTTCGCCTACTTCTAAAGCCCCTTCGATAGAAAGACGCTGGCCGGGATTTCTGACTCGAATGACCGCAGATGGCACGCAACGGGTGGTGGCGAGTGAACCCGGAGCGAAGATTCCCCTTAATGCCACGCTGGTATCCTGTGATGGCATTAAGGCGCAGACGCTCATGCAAACTAATGTGGGCTCATTTACTCCCAGCTGGTTTTTGAAAAGTCAGCGGTTAGCAATGGGCTATCGGTTATTTATCGACGAGGGAAATCCATTTATCCGTCGCCCAGCGCTCTGCCTGTTCGACGTTGAGGGGAAAGAGCTGAAAGTGAAGCTGGACTGGCACTCTGTCTCTCCAGATAGAATGAAGCAATACATCAGTCAGGCTCAGCGCTCTTTTGATCAGCCCACAGCCTTGCATCATCTGCCAGACGATAGCTGGTGGCTTTCTCTTCCTTCATTCGACTCCTTTGCATCTGACGACAAACTACAGCCCGCGCTTACCGCAGTGCTTAAGCAATTCAAAGCGGCGCTGCCCGCCATACAACACTCCAAGGGGCTCACCATCGATCTTAGGGGCAACTATGGCGGCAATTCTGACTGGGCAAACCAGTTAGCCACTATTCTATGGGGTGAGCAGGGCGTCACCCGCCTATTGCAAGAAGAAACCATCGATTGGCGCGCTTCTTCAGGGGTGCTCGAAGAACTGCGTCAGCGCGCGCTTTATAAAGGGCTGCCGCCCCCTTTGCGAGAGGAAATGCAAGATACTGCAATCGCGATAGCAAAGGCCCGACAGCATGATCAACCGCTCTGGAATGAACCGTCGAAGATGGAAGCCCATCGCCACAAGGTAATTCCTCTCCGCGTTCCGATTTTGCTGGTAACTGATGAGAGCTGTTTGTCGGCCTGTCTGGATGCCGTTGATTTGTTTCGTAAAGCCGGGGCAATTCAGGTAGGTAGGGAGACCAGTGCGGATACTTTCTATATGGATAACAACTTTGTGTTCGTGCCCGAAACGCCGAGTCATCTCACTCGGATCAGCATTCCCATGAAGATATATCGTCACCGGTTCCGAGGCTCCAACCAGCCATCGCGTCCCTTGCTGGAATACCAAGGCGATATTTCCTCAACGCAGGATGTAAAAGCATGGGTGAGCCTGATCCGCAGTGTAGTGACAGGGCTGGACTAGACAGCATTGGCTGCTTTATTTCGCCTCTAATGGCCTGGCTATTCCCCGGCTCGCACTGCCGTTTCAGTGGACGAACCTGAGTTTGCTGTCTGGTTATCGAGGGAAATCGCAATCGCCTCCCGCGTTGTTACCGGGTCCGTGCCTTTTGGCGGATGCTTATTCATCAGTCGCTAAGCGTTTACGAAAGCGTGCACAAGCGCCAACGGCGGCATCGTTGTGGGGAATTACTCACCAGCAATGGCGCTGCTGGACGATCCTAATTATGATTAGCGTGAATACGAATAACCAGCTTCAAGGGACATAGCATGGCAGGTAAAATATTCAAGCGGTTGACGGGTACGGTGGCCATTAGCGTTGCTCTAGTGGCGCTGACGGGGTGCAGCGGCCCGGACGACGATGCTCAGAACGAGGCGCAGCCGACGCCTTCAGTTGATAACTCGCATTTGGATGGCAATTCATCGCAAAGCGACGAAAACGTGACCTCCACGGTTTACAGTGGTCGGTTGCCCTGCGATGACTGCGACGCCATTGATGCAACGCTGACACTGCGTACTACCCGCGACAATCAGCCCAGCGGTTATACCTTGAGCGAAAAGCATCTCAAGGATGGTAAAACAACCAACGTTGAATCTTCGGTAGGGCAATGGACCAAAACGTCAGGCACCGCCGACGATCAGAACGCAGTGGTGTATCAGATTGGCTCCCAGGATAACCCGCACCAGCTGTATCTGGAGCTGAAGGGTAAAACGTTGCGACTGCTTGATGATTCTCTTGCGCTCTACAAGAAAGAGGGCGATCAGCACAGCTACGAGTTGAACGCGAAGTAAGCGAGCGCTTTGCACTCAAGCATTTGGACGCCGACAAAGCAAAACGCCCGACACTGAGAAGTGCCGGGCGTTTGTCTATCTAGCCAGAGGCGTTAATCATTGAGGCTAGGATAGTCGGTATAGCCTTCCGCGCCGCCGTCGTAGAAGGTGCTGGTATCGGGCGTGTTGTACGGGCCGTTATTGCGCAGCCGTTCCACCAGGTCCGGGTTGGCAATGAACAGCTGGCCGAACGATACCGCGTCGGCAGCGCCTTGCTCCAGCAGTGCTTCCGCACTGTCGTGGTCCAAGCGTTCGTTGGCAATCAAGGGACCACCGAACTTCTGCTTAATCAGCGGGGTAACGCTGTCATCGCCGACAAACTCGCGCGTAAACACAAAGGCGATCTGGCGCTTGCCCAACTGCTCGGCCACATAGCCGAAGGTTTCCTCGGGGTTGTTATCGTCGATGGTATTAAGGTCACCGCGTGGTGCCAGATGCACGCCTACGCGATCAGCGCCCCATACCTCGATACAGGCATCGGTAACTTCCAGCAGCAAACGGGCACGGTTTTCTACCGAGCCGCCGTATTGATCATCGCGCTGGTTGGCTGATGATTGCAGGAATTGATCGAGCAGGTAACCGTTGGCACCGTGCACTTCCACGCCATCAAAGCCCGCGCGTTTGGCGTTTTCAGCGCCCTTGCGATAATCAGCAATCACGCCAGGAATTTCGTCGAGCTCAAGCGCACGTGGGGTGGGATGTGGCGTTTCAGGACGCACCCGACGCACGTGTCCGGGGGCCGCGATCGCGCTGGGGGCCACCGGCGTTTCACCATTCAAAAAGCTGGAATGAGAGACGCGACCAACGTGCCACAGCTGCAGCACAATGCGTCCACCGGCTGCATGCACGCTGTCGGTAATCTTTTTCCATGCAGCAACCTGCTCGTCTGACCAGATGCCAGGTGTGTTGGCATAGCCAACGCCCATCGGCGTGACTGACGTTGCTTCGCTGATAATCAGTCCGGCACTGGCACGCTGACGGTAATAGTCTTCCATTAGCGCATTGGGTACACGGTTATCTTCAGCGCGCGAGCGCGTGAGCGGCGCCATCACAACGCGGTTGGGAAGTTCTAGCGCACCGAGTTTTACAGGATCGAATAAAGTTGCCATGAACCACCTCGTAAACGGGACATTTCCATTAGAGTAGAGTAACTCGAATTAAATTGCTAGCAATGTAAAATGGGCGCCCATAGTCATCGCCAATCGTCACGATTAATGACTTTTCAAAACAATAATGCGCCCCCATATCGCCTTGTATACAAGCGGCGCTGTCAGACGTTTAGTGTGCCGCTCAGTTGATTCATTAAAGGATATTGGTATGAAAGTGCTGTTAATTGATGGTGGTCAGGCCTTCGCTCACTCGGGCGGACGACTGAATCACACCCTGCACGAGGTCGCGCGCGAGACGCTAACGTCGCTGGGTCATGAGATCGAAGAAACCGTTATCGAAAACGGCTACGACGTAGCCGCCGAAGTGGAGAAGCATCTCAGCGCTGATGCCATCGTTTATCAGATGGCAGGCTGGTGGATGGGCCTGCCTTGGACGGTCAAGCGCTACATTGACGAAGTGTTTACGGAAGGCGCAGGACGTATCTATGCCAACGATGGCCGCAGCCGCCATGATCCGCATAAGCAGTACGGCAGCGGTGGATTGATGCAGGGTCGTCACTACATGGCATCATTGACGTGGAATGCACCGCTCGAAGCGTTTGACGAGCCGGGCAACTTCTTCGATGGTCGCGGTGTGGATGAGGTGTATATGCCGTTCCATAAATCGCAGCAGTTCGTCGGGCTCAAGGCTCTGCCCACTTATTTGGCGACGGATGTAATGAAAGTGCCGGAAGTCGATCGCTTCAAGGCCGAGTACCAAGCGCACCTGACCAAGGTATTTGGTCGCGCCTAGTTGCTTATGCTAGATATCAAAACGCGGGCTCGAGGCCCGCGTTTTTTTGTGCGCTGAGGGTAGGCTCAGCAGGCTTGCGGTGCTACCCGCCGAATCCATGGTACAGCGCACCACAGCAGTATTGCTGCCAATGCCCCGAACGCCGCCATGCCGAGGAACCATACCACTTCCTGCTGTTCGCTGTAGTGCGAGCCCAGCACACCGCCGCCGGCAATACCGAACGCTAACGATAGATAGAAAATCGCCAACATTTGCGATTTGAACGCTTCCGGAGCCAGCTTAATTGCAAGCGACATGCCAATCGGTGCGAGACAGATTTCGGCACAGGTAAACACAAACAGCTGTATCAGCTGCGCTATCAATGGCATTTGCTGATGGTTCTGGCCGAGGTAGGGGTAGTAGGCGATAAAGCTGGCAGCGATCAACAGCAGCGCGATCACAAACTTGGCGGCGGAGCTTGGCTGGCGATCTCCTAAACGCGCCCACAGCGCCGCGAAGCTGCCCGCAAGTACGATAGCCATCAGCGATTCCATCGAGTTGTACCAGCCAACGGGCATTTCCCAGCCGAACAAGGCGCGATCGACACGCTGGTCGAAGAACGCGATGAATACCCCAAACGATTGCACGTAGAGCGCCCAAAAGACCGCGCTGGCAAGAAAGATGGGAATGAACACCACCACGTGCTTGCGCTCATCAGTGGATACCTTTTTGGATGTCAACATCACTACAAAGTAAGCCAGCACAACGATGGCGATAACGACAAACAGCAAAGGGCCTAACCGCGAGGCGGTGAGCGTGCCCGTCGCCAACAGGAGCGCTATGACGGCGATAACCACAATGGCAGAGAGGCTGAATACGCGCTTTTCGCGTGATGAAAGCGGGGAGGGTGCGTGGCGTTCGCTATCAGGAAGGCGCTTGCGTCCGCGGGAATAGACGATAAGTCCAAGCGCCATACCGACAGCCGCAGCGCCGAAGGCATAGTGAAAGCCCGCCTGCTGTTGCAATAGTCCCGTGATGGCAGGGCCCGCCATGCCGCCAACGTTCACCGCCAGGTAGAACAGCGAGAAGGCCGAGTCTCGACGTCCGTGATCGTGTTTATAGAGCGCGCCTACAATCGCACCACAGCTTGATTTGACGCCGCCGCTGCCCACCGCCACCAGTGTTAGCCCAGCGGCTAATCCGGCCACACTCGGAAGTACCGCCAACGAAATATGCCCCAGCATCACGATGACGCCCGAATAGAAAACGGTACGTTCGTTGCCTAGTACGCGGTCAGCAAACCAGGCCCCCAAAATCGTTGAGAGGTATACCGCGCTGCCATAGGCGCCCAGCAGTCCTAACGCAGTGGATTGTGGGATGCCCAGCCCGCCCTCGGTTATTGAGCGGTACAGGTAAATCAGCAGAATGCCTTGGGTGCCATAGAACGAGAAGCGCTCCCACAACTCCATGCTGGAAAGCGTAATGAGCGCGCGCGAGTGCCCAAAAAATGAGCGTTGCTGTGAGTGCTTTGAGGTCATCTGGAATCACTTTGTTCTTGGAAGTTGATGCGATTATCGAGCTGACAGCTGTGAACGATCAGTGTCGTCTTGAGCGCTGTCTTACGGTCAATATGATTAATTCGTGCCGCCCAAGCGTAATTTTTCTTAAGAGCAGCCTAAAATTGCCGATATCTTGTGGGACGGCTGGTGTACAGCGGGGCACCCACGGTGGTTGAGTAAAAGCATGCAATAGTGTGTCTCGCAAGCTGTCCTATCACATTGACGACAAAAGGAGTTCGACATGGGTCCTCTTACTATCAATTACACTGCTTATCGTAGTCCAACATTTAATAAACGGGTGCGCTTCATTGTATTGCACTACACGGCCATCAACTTTGAGGCTTCAGTGAAGGCGCTTTCCGGCAACACCAGTTCGCACTATCTGGTACCGCGTTTGGATGACGAAAGCTACAAGGCTTCGGGGTATAGCGGTATGCAAGTGTTCAATCTGGTCGATGAAAACGACCGTGCCTGGCACGCTGGCGCCAGTACCTGGGCCAACCGCACTAACCTCAACGATACGTCGATCGGAATCGAGGTAGTTAACCTCGCCAGCGATGATAACGGCGTGTTTACCTTCCCCGATTACGAAGATGCGCAGGTAGAAGCGCTGATTCAGCTGACCTCTAATATTCTGTCGCGCTATCCCGATGTGTCGCCCAAGAATGTTGTCGCGCATTCCGATATCGCGCCCACGCGTAAATCCGATCCGGGCCCGGCATTCCCGTGGAAACGCTTGGCTGATGCGGGCGTGGGTGCCTGGTACGATGAAGATACGAAAACGCGTTATGAACGCCAGTTCAACGACCAGGGCGTGCCGCAGCAGAGCGACATCCTCAATGCGCTGCAGCAATATGGGTATAGCACCGCACCAGCCTCTACTGCCGACGGTTACAAGGCGCTGATTCGTGCTTTCCAGATGCATTTCCGTCCTAGCGACTACTCAGGAGAACTGGATGCAGAAACCGCTGCAGTACTCTATGCCTTGAACGACAAATATTGATCGCGACGGATAGTGAAAAGCGGCGCTCGCCGGCCACGAGCATTGCCATTACTCTCTTCCTCCAACAGCGCCCGCTTGCGGGCGCTGTTGCTATAGCTGACGCCGCACATTATTTGTCGGGTGTGGCATTGATAGTGGCAAATAGCGGTCAAATACGCCTTTTACGGCGAGAATTATTAGCGCTAGCTTACTGTTTTGTGGTTTCATTCGTTCTTCCCAGTCGTGGCACCATCACCGAATAGCGTTATTCCCTCCTTGGCGACAGCTGTCGGCTAGGCGTTGCCGTGTTTACTGCGTTCTGACACCGCTATCGCAGCATCAGCACTGATGTCGTACTGCAGTGACAGTAGCCACGAATGATTCGAACGACCTTATTGCCATCAAGGAGAATCGCGATGTCCTCAGACCCTTCTCAACAAACGAAGGCTGACGATAAGCGGGCTTGGCTCGATTCCCACGAGGCTGGCTACAGTAAGTCCCTCAGTAACCGACAAATTCAGATGATTGCTATCGGTGGTGCCATTGGCACCGGCCTGTTTCTAGGCACAGGCGGTCGCTTGCAAGTGGCGGGACCGTCGCTGGCGATGGTGTATCTGGTCTGCGGTATCTTCTCGTTCCTGATTCTGCGTGCGCTGGGCGAACTGGTGATGCACCGCCCCAGCAGCGGCAGCTTTGTCTCCTACGCTCGTGAATTTCTAGGCGAACGCGCCTCTTTCGTGGCCGGTTGGATGTACTTCCTCAACTGGGCGATGACCGGCATTATCGATATCACCGCTGTTGCGCTCTACATGCACTATTGGGACGCCTTCGCGGATCTGCCTCAGTGGGTGACCGCGCTGGTAGCGCTGATTGTGGTGGGGTCGATGAATCTTGTCGGCGTGAAGTGGTTTGGCGAAATGGAATTCTGGTTCGCCATGATCAAAGTGATTGCTATCGTTTCTTTCCTGCTAGTGGCTGCGGTGGTGGTCGGTGGTGGCTTCCATGTGCTGGGGCATGCGCCAGGGCTACACCTGATCAATGAAAACGGCGGCTTTTTCCCCAACGGTATCCTGCCCGCATTTGTGCTGGTTCAGGGCGTCATTTTCGCCTTCGCTGCGATAGAAATGGTGGGCATCACCTCCGGTGAAGCCGAGAATCCCAAGCAAGTGCTGCCGCGTGCGATCAATAGCGTGGTGTGGCGTATCGCCTTCTTTTACATCGGCGCGGTAGTGCTGCTGGTTCTGGTATTGCCTTGGACGGCCTACAGCAGTGGCGAAAGCCCCTTCGTGACCTTCTTCTCGGCGTTGGGTGTGCCCTATATCGGTTCGGCGATGAATATCGTGGTGATGACCGCCGCGCTGTCGAGCCTTAACTCGGGGCTGTACACCACCGGGCGCGTATTGCGTGCGCTGGCACAGGGTGGCTCAGCGCCGCCGGTACTGGCGAAGATGAACTCGCGCGCCATCCCCTATGTGGGTATCTCAATGACATTGGGTATCTATGCAATTGGCGTGGTGCTGAACTACTTTGTGCCGTCGTCAGTGTTCGAACTGGTGCTGAACATTGCATCGCTCGGCATTCTCAGCACCTGGGCGTTTATCGTTGTCTGCCAGATGGCATTTCGTCGCGCCGTTGCTCGTGGCGATGTGGCCGACGTCGATTTCAAAATGCCGGGTGCGCCAGTTACGTCATGGCTGACGCTGCTGTTTTTGGCGGCGGTGTTGGTCATGATGGCTTTCGATTATCCCAACGGCACCTTCACGGTGGGGGCGCTGCCGTTTATCGGGCTGTTGTTGGCTATCGGCTGGCGCTGGACGCGCAAGCATCGTGAGATGCAAATGCCGACCACCATTCCTTCGGTTTACCTGACCAATCGGGTGCTCGGAGAGCATGCGCGTGACAAGAAGGTTGATAAACCCTAACGCGTGTAGAGGCAGCGGCCGCTGCATAAAAAGGGCCTGTGGATACGTTACGTTGTCCACAGGCCCTTTTGTTTTGTCGCAAGGAAACGCGGCGCGGTCTTATCCGTCGCTGCGCACCTGCGCATGGCTAATCAAGGCGAAGATGAATATCCCGCCAATCATGTTGCCCAATAGCACCGGAATGAAGAAGGTAAAGATGGCGTCATGCCAGCCCACCAAACCGTTCATCATCAAAAACAGCACTTCTACCGCGCCCACGATAATGTGAGTGAAGTTCCCCAGTGATATCACGTAAGTTACCAGGAAGATCATCAGAATCTGGCCGCTTTTCAAACAGCTGAGAATCCACACCAAGGTAGCAATCAGCCAGCCTGCCAGCAGTCCCTTGGCGAACATTTCGATGGGCGTGTTATTCATCATATGCATGCCAATTCCCTTCATCGACTCGATCACCGGTGAATCGAAAATAGGCAGCCAGGTAATAATCGCTGAAGCGACCACTGCACCCACCAGATTGCCGAACAGCACGGCAAACCAGATGCGCAGCAGACGGCCAAGCCCCTTGACCGATGGGTTGCTCATAAAGGGCAGCACGGGGGTCACGGTATTTTCGGTAAAGAGCTGCTGGTTGGCCGTAATAACCAGAATAAAGCCAACCGTGTAGCCCATCGCATCGATCAGAAAACCGATATCAGTGTCGGGAAGATAAGTGTGCAGCAGCGCCCGCGCGATTAACGAAGTGCTCATGGTGATACCGCCGGCAACGGCAGACCACCACAGCGCCATGAAATCGCGGCCCAGCTCTTTCTCGCCACTCAAGCGGATCTTTTCGTGTACTGCTGCCGCCTTCGACGGCATGTTGGCGTCTTCTATAGCCATAAACGGTTTCCAATGTGAGGGATAACAGGGCCGGAAATGATAATGAGCCCGGTTGGTTGCAGAAATGATGTGCTCAAGCGCCTTCCAACACCGCATGAGCGGGCGAGTCGCCACTAGCCATAGTGCGCTCAAGTGAAACGGGTACTCCCCATGCTCGACTGACGCTACTTGTTGGATGAATGTCGAACACTGCCATTGTGCCAGTGTATGCCGGTTAGGGGGCGCGAAATACCAAGCGGCGGAGATTACCAGCGTTGAAGGGCGCCGTATACCGCATGCGCGATCCTCGGCGATAGCGTTAAGCGCGCGCTAAATAAAATCAGGTCCAGGCGGACATCGTATGATCTGTGCAACACTCGCTGCCCGCTGCCCGCTGCCCGCTGCCCGCTGCCCGCTGCCCGCTGCCCGCTGCCCGCTGCCCGCTGCCCGCTGCCCCGCTATTACCGTACCAGCCCGAAGTGCGCCACTTTTACAGGGTATCTTGCTAGCACGCTGTGATACTCCTTCTCTGAATCAGACGGTTTCCGCTCGAGGCAAAGCGACGGTAGGCGAATTCCATTCGACAAATAAGGCCTAAGGGCGAAGAATACCAGCAACGATTTATCATCCAGAAACAAGGAAACCGCCGTATGCATCCAGGTATTCTTACCATCATTATGCTGTGTGTTGATGTGTTGCTTATTGTGGGCGTATTGATTGAAGGCCTGCTAGAGCCACGTAAAGGCAACAAAATACTGGCAGGCGCATTTGTCGTGACCTTTTTGGCGATGCTGCTGGATACCTGGATCTACGCCTAGCCCGCGCGGCTCCTTGAATAATCAACGCCGTTCTTTTTCACCTTTTGGATGGAAGTTTCAACCGTTATGACAGATGGTTCTCAGCCCGCCGATTTTCCCGCGCTGTCGGCGTTTGCCCAGCAGCATTCGCTTGAAGGGCAGCAAGCTCAGCACGCTTTTTTCGCGAGCTATCGCTCGGCGGCGCTCGATGGTGCAGGTAAAGCTGAAAAACTGGTGCCGAAGATCATGTGGTCCCCCAAAGCGCTGGCCGCGTTGAGCGGCCCTTTAAGCGAACCGTTGAATGGCCTTCGCGGAGCGTTGAAAGCGTTTGATCAAAGCTATGGCAAGCGCGGCACCGATCAACTTCCCGATGCAGAGCCGCAGCGCAGTCAGGCATTGCACGCGCTGTACGATATCGTGGTACGTTCACGTGACGCAGCGGAGTCGCTCAATCACGCTATCGAGGAGCACTACGCTGAGAAGGGTGGCAAACCGGACGTCTTCAACAAGGTGCAGGCCACGCTCAACGAAGTGAACGCCCAGCTTCAGGACGGCGCTATCCCTCTGGTGCAGTAGGAGCGCTGATGCAATGAAACAGCACGAGTACCACTCCGCGGTTACCTGGACAGGTAACCTTGGTACAGGCACTTCGGGCTACCGCGACTTCGCTCGCAGTTGGGATATTGCGGTGCCCGGCAAGCCCGTCGTGCACTGCTCGAACGATCCGCTGCTGGGCGGTGATCCTGCCAAAATGAACCCCGAGGATCTGCTGCTTTCGTCTCTTTCCGCCTGCCATATGCTGTGGTATTTACACTACGCGTCCGAGGAAGGCATCGTGGTCAAAGCCTACCACGACACCCCGGTGGGAATGGGCGAAGTAGGGCGCAAAGGGGCTGGGCGCTTTCTCAAGGCGATCCTCAAGCCCGCGATCACCGTCGCGCCAGGCACTGACTTAGCCGCTGCCACTGCTATCCATCATCGCATTGACGAAGTGTGCTTTATCGCTCGCTCGGTTAATTTCCCCGTCACGTGTGAGCCGCAGTTCAGGTTTGAATGATCGCCGGCAGATCCGTGTGACGGTGATAATGGTCGCCTACCCCCCTGCCACCACTCGCGTCAGCGGCGTTTTCTTCCCTCCGTTGTAGTCTTCCGCAGCGCATTTTTAGCAGCGCTTTACGTTCTGCTGCCATGTCATTGGCCGTCTATTGCCATCGCTCTCCATTATTGTCCTGATGTGTCTTTTACTCCCGCTGAGTGTGGCATCGTGCAATATAAAGTTAACCATTTGTCATCAATAACAGGGCGGATTGATACGTTACGATGACGTTTACCTCACTTTGAGGCATTTCAAATAAGAATAATTCATAACCCTTGGTGCTGATCTGCACTAGCCTTCAAATGAAGGGGACGCATGCGATGGTCAGACAGGCCGTGTTTTGCAGCCATTATATTCGCAGTTATCGGTGCGATCAGCGCGGCGCTCTTCTTGCATTGCCTCGGGGTAAAGTGCCGCGTCGTTCGGCAGTAGCCCATTGTTCATAGTGATAACGAGAGAAAACCGCCATGAGCTACGTAATCAAGGATCAACAAAAGCTGGCTGCCATTTGGGCTGCCGCCAATGCTGAAGACTGGCCGGCCACTTATGCTGCTGCGGTCGATGCGCTGTCGGATCCCGATCACCCGGGACGTCCGGCGGAAGGAGTCGACATCGCTGTTTACACCTGGATTTCAGGTGCACAGGGGGTTAACTCTAATCAAGGCGCCTTTGCCCACTACATTCGCGATCAAACCAAGCTTCAGTATCAGCTACGTACTGGCGAAACGCCCGACGACTGGGAGGAGCGTATTCAGAATGCTTCCGACAAGATTGCTGAAAATTTCGCTAAAACTCTGCTAGGCGTTGATTTGGTCAACGATCCCGATGCGCCGCTACCGAGCGCACCGCCCACTTCAGCGGTGGTGCCGTCGATTCACGATGTGGGTCTGATTGATGCGGGCGCAGCAGCCTCCGAAGTGTTCACCGACGCCTCTTCTACCGGAGCGCCTAACTACAGTCCTTGGGCCGGTACTGCACTGTTCTCGTACCTTGGCGACACCTCGTTCTTCAACGATTGGATTGCCAACAGTGATACCAACCAGTTCAAGGTGGAAAGCGGCACCTATGACCTGATTGCGGCTGCCGAAGTGTCGACTTCAATGAAAGATGTCGGCTATGTGCTGGAAACCTTGCTGGTGGGTGAAGTACCCACCTATCTCACCACATTGGCGATTGGTCACGAGACCATTCGCCAGGCGGCAGAGACAGCGCGCGATTTCTATGTCGATTCCTACGGCAGTAGCGTAGTCGGCGGCGGCAGCATTATTCCCGGTAAGACCGATATCGGTACTGCGATCTTCAACGACGTTGCCGACGTGCTAACACCGAGCGGGCTGTACAAGGTCGGCACATTGAATGATGACGACATTACCCTCTCAAAGGGCATTATCGCCTTCAATGCAGGCGCGGGAGACGACACCATTACCGTGCCATCGCATTGGCAAAATAGTTCAGGCAATTACGGCTGGACTGTCATCGATGGTGACAGCGGCTACGATGTGGTGGATTACCATAATCTTTCCCACGGTGTGCATCTGAAATTCGACGATCAGGGCGCTTTCGACGGGCGTGCGGTTATCGAGAAAAACGGCATTGGGCTATACGGCTTCAAGGACGGTCTCTATAACATCGAAGAAGTGCACCTCACCGATCACAAGGATTCGATCACCGTTAATGATCAAATCCTGGCGCCGAGCGACGGTCTTGTGGTCGATCTGGGTAAAGGCTCAAGCAATATCGATTTCGAGCACACCTGGAATACCTTGGGAGAACAGGCTCCGCAGGGTGGCTACGAGGGAATCAGCCTCAATTTTGAGACCAACGATGTATCGTTTGCCAAACAGCTGCTGCATCTGCCAGAAAACCAGACGCACGACATCACCATCGATGAAGACTTCAATGCCGACTTCCTGGCGGCTTCTACGCTGAGCGTCGATGGTCAGGTGCTGCAGGGTAATCTGTTCGAGGGGCTGGAGAGCGATGGTTTGTTTGGCGATGGCGCCTTCGATGTTTCCTACTCACTTTCAAGCGACACGCTTTCAGGAACGCAGGATCTGGAAATCGACCTGGCCAGCACCGACGGCTTGAATCATCACCAGTTCGATATCCACAACTGGCAGCAGGGCGACTTTGGTATTGAAGTGGTTGATACCAGCGCCGCTGATGTGACTGGCGTTGCCCCAGCGGACGATCAAGCGCTATTGGCAGCGTGAACTAACGCCGCTATGTTTGCTTGTTGAGCGCAGCGGTGCATCGTGGCTATCGATCGCACACGGCGTTATTGCTCAACGTTAACCCGCCTTTTCGAAGGCGGGTTTTTTGTGCGTGAAGGAGTGGGGGTGATTACACCGTCATTGGACTACTATAGGCAGCATGCACCACTGCATGTCCACATAGGTGCTTTTTGACTGATGTACGCATCATAGTGAGACCACCATGATCAATAAAATCCTACTGTCGTTGGCACTTTTCGCTATCGGAGGTTGCAGCTCCGCGCCTTATGCTGTCACGCCGCAAACTCCTCAGCAGCAGTTGGAAGCTGCCGCTTACGCTTATCTGATCGAGCACAACAGCTCATCACTCAAGCGCGGGGCGGCAGCGTTTTGTTTAGCGGTAAGCGATGAAAATGCAGCCACCAATACCCTTCGTGATCCGTCGGCGGCAACGCTATTCGGCGTGGCTCAGCGTTTTTCCGGCAAGGTGTTGGTGCAGAGCGCGTGTCATTTATCCTCGGTGCAAACGGGGGCGCGTGCGCGAACCCAGCAGCACCGCGACGCGCTTTATATCGAAGCAGGTAATTTCCAGTGCACCTCCGCAACTCGCTGCACCTTCAAGGGCGGCTACTACGAAGCCAATGCAAGTGCGTCGCATGGTGAATACCGTGCCATCAAACAGAGCGACCAGTGGCATATCGAACCGGTTGGGCCGATAGCAACGTCCTGAAGACGGCAGCGGCCCAGCGGTAGAGGTGCTTTATTCGCCCGCCAGCTATCTAGTACACTGCCGCTCTTCGTAAGCGTTAACGTCAACCAACGCACACCTCTCCACAGCCTTGCGCTGGGGCAGGTCGTGCTTATGACGCGTGCTTGCTCCGCTGCTGTGGTGTTATCCACATCAAGGAGAAGCCCCGTGTCAGCTACTTCCCTTCCTGACGATCACACGTTCAAGCGGCGCCTTATGGGCATCGCTGTTGCGCTGTTTCTTACCTACCTTACCATCGCGCTGCCGCTGCCTATTCTGACGGTATTCGTCACTCATCATCTCGGCTTGAGTAATAGCCTGGGCGGTTTGAGCATCGGCATCGCGTTTTTATCGACGATTTTCACGCGTCCCTATTTTGGTGCTTTTGCTGATAAACATGGAGGCAAATACACCCTTGGGTGGGGAATGTTGCTGTACGTGGCTGGCGGTTTGGTGTGTTTGCTGGCGGCAGTCGCTGGTCTATCGCCGCTGCATGCGTACGCCGTGCTACTAACGGGCAGGCTGATTATTGGCGTTGGTGAAAGTATGGCGATGGTCGGGGGTGTCGCCTGGGGGCTTGCGATGGCCGGCCCACATCGCAGCGGTCGCGTGCTGGGATGGATCGGCATGGCACTATACGGTGCCTTCGCTGTGGGTTCTCCACTGGGGGTGTGGATCGATGCGCAAGCCGGGTTTGTCGGCGTGATGCTGGCCAGTGCTGCCATGCCGGTAGTTGGCTTTCTGTTAACGCGCGTCATCCCCAAGGATGTGCCGGTAGCGCACAGCAAACGTCCCTCACTGTTGTCAGTGTTGCCGATCATATGGAAACCCAGCACCGCAGTATTGCTGCAAGGCATCGGATTCGCCGCCATTGGTGCCTTCGTCGCACCGCTGTTTATCGCCCAGCACTGGCAACACATGGGCATGGGATTAAGTCTTTTTGGCGTTGGCTTTGTGATTAGCCGAATCCTGTTTTCGCACCTGCCTGATCGTATCGGCGGCTTCAAAGTGGCGTACGCCTCGCTGGTCGTAGAAGCCATTGGGCAGTACCTGCTCTGGGCCGCCACTAATCAGTGGTTGGCATTGGTCGGAGCACTGCTGACCGGACTCGGCTGCTCGATGATTTTCCCTGCGATGGGGCTCGAGGTGGTCAAGCGCGTGCCCGCGCAGCTCCGCGGTACCGCGATGGGTGGTTTTTCCGCGTTTCAGGATTTGGCGTACGGGCTTACTGGCCCGCTGGTGGGGTTATTTGTGGGCGGACTCGGCTATTCTTTCGCGTTCCTGATCGGCGGCATTGCTGCCACGCTAGGTTTGGCCATGGTGCTGGCGGCAGCTAAAGAACCTTCTGCCGACACGCTAGCCTAATGCCTTGTGAGCGGTCGTTGATTGGCCGCTCAATCTACTTCTTTCTGGCTGCCGATGCTCGATAACGCATTGTTATTAGGGTGATTTTTCATTGGTTCGTCGCAATGACGAGCAGTGAGCGCCGGCTGGTCGCTTAGGACAACGCCATAAGACGCTTCGTGCCACATTTCTTTACCGTTTTGATTGCGTGGTTCGATTTAGTCAGTTTACCCGTAATGAAATTTATTCCCTGCCGTATATGGACCTATTCGAGCATTTACCCTCCATCTCTTCCTCTCTGTGACGACTTCGTATGCCCGCGTTTTGCGGTGATGAATCGTCGCATCGGTTCCCGACAATCCCGCTCAGGTTCTGGGTTAAGCAGCGATTAAGTTCAAATGTTGAGCGGATTTTCGGCCCCTCTTTTACCGCTCGCCTTGTCGTCCTAATAACAGATATTTAACGCGTTAAAAAATAGCTCACGAATCTTTTTACAGGTAAATCGTTAGTTGGCTAGCTTAAATATCAATATTGACCAATTGTGAAACATTATGAAGAATCCGCGTCGCCATAAGAAAAGGCAATCAGGAGATCATCCTTTTCACTCCTCCTGACGAAGAACTAACAAGCTTTATGATTTCTGTGAGGAATTAACATGAAAGCAACACAAATCGCACTGGCGGCACTAGCACTCTCTGGTGCTTTGGCATCTCAGCAGGCTATGGCTGCTGCAGGTACCGTGCACTTCACCGGCGAACTGGTCGAGTCGGCCTGTAACGTAACTACCGACACTAAAGATCAGACCGTTGATCTGGGCCGTTGGCCGACTAGCCAGTTCCCTAGCACTGGCTCGGTAAGCACCTCCAAAGCGTTCAAGATCAATCTGGAAAATTGCGACGCTGGCAACTACACCATCCGCTTTGATGGCAACAGCCCCGCTGGCCGTCCTGATCTGCTGGCCGTTAAAGACGGTGGCGCTGAGGGCGTGGGTATCGAAGTGCTTGATCTGAGCAACGCTACCTTCCCGGTGAGTCAGGAAATCAGCGATCCCGCGCTGGTACAGGTAGGCGATGACGGCAAAGCGACTGTTGACCTGAAAGCGCGTTACAAGTCTTTCCAGGACAAAGTAACTGCGGGTAAAGCGGACTCCGACGCTACCTTCGCCATCGAATATCGCTAATCCATGTTGCCGGGGCATAAGCCTCGGCATTTCGAATTGTGTGGAGAGTGGCTTCATGTCGTTCGTGAGAAAACACGTTACCGCCGGTTTTGCCATGCTGGCGATGTTGTCAGTTCATGATTCTGCAACTGCGGCAATTCAAGTGCAGGCGACGCGAGTGATCTACGACGGTGAGGCAAAGGCCGCCACGCTGGGTCTGAAAAATGAGGCATCGCGTCCCTATATGGTGCAAAGCTGGCTCGACCTTGGCGATAAATCCGAAATGCCGAAGGGGTTACCCATCGTAGTAACGCCGCCCTTGATGAAGTTGGAACCTGGGCGCGAATCCTCCGTGCGCTTTATCTATTCCGGTACCGGCCTGTCCAAGGACAAAGAGTCGCTGCTGTGGATCAATGTGCAGGAAATTCCACCGGTATCGCATCAGGAAAATGTGCTGCAAATTGCGATTCGGTCACGCATCAAGCTGTTCTATCGTCCCGCCGGTATGGTCGCTGATATGGACAAGGCCGCGCATTCGCTGCAGTGGAAGCGGGAGGGGCAGTCGCTCTACGTTTACAACCCCTCGACCCTGCATATCACCTTCGCCACTTTGACCCCCAAAGGACACAAGGCCATTGGCGCCTTTGTTCACGACATGGTCGGCCCGGGCGAAACGATTGAAGTGCTTAGCGGATCAGCCGCTCAAGCGGCATTGTCGGGCACCTTCGACATCGATTACATCAACGACTACGGCGGCTATTCGCAGCTTAAGTCGATTCTGCTGACGCACCGCTAGGACTTCGTGCTCATGACACCTTTGTGCCACGTACATTGGTTGTACGGTCCTCGCGTGCCTGTTCTGCTGCTGGGCGTGTCGCTGTTGGTCACTGCTGGCTCAAGTTTCGCCGCGCAGGAATTCAACGCGTCCTTCCTACGTGCCGGGTCAGACAAGTCGGCGCTAGAGGCGGTAGAGAAGGGCGATAGCCTGCTGCCGGGTACTTATCCCTTCAGCCTGTATTTGAACGGCGAACAGGTCGATCGTGCAGATATCACCTTTGTGCGAGATGGTGCCGGAAACGTGCAGCCCTGCCTGTCTGCTAAGCGGCTGCGTGGCTACGGTGTTCGTGTAGGAGAAGTGCAAGGTGACCAGGCTGAGTGTTTCGCATTGGCGTCTCAGCTCAGTGATTCACGGATAACCTACGACGCGGGTACTCAGCGCATTGATATGTCGGTTGCGCAGGTGCACCTCGATCAACTGCCGCGTGGCGGCGTGCCTATTCAGCTGTGGGACGAGGGTATTACGGCCGCGCTGCTCGACTACAACGTTACCGCGACTCGCAACCAATACTCCGATCAGAAGAATCAGGATTACTACTACCTGAGTCTGAATAGCGGCTTCAACGTAGGGGCGTGGCGCTATCGCAATCGTTCTGTCGTGACCCGCTACACCGGTAACGGCACGCATTGGCAAACACTGGGCAATAGCCTTGAGCGCGATCTTCCGCAGTGGCGCTCGCGGTTACAGTTCGGGGATACCTATACCAACAGCGACGTGTTCGACAGCTTCCGCTTTCGCGGAGCACAGCTATCGAGCGACGACGATCAGTTGCCTTACAGCATGCAAATGTATGCGCCGGTCATCCGTGGTAACGCATCGTCCAACGCGCGGGTCGAAATCAAGCAGAATGGCTTCACCATTTATTCCGCCAATGTCGCGCCTGGTCCTTTTGAAATCAATGACATAACACCGAGCAGTTTGAGCGGTGACCTGCTGGTGCGCGTGATCGAGGCGGACGGCTCAGTACACAGCTTCACGCAGGCGTATTCAGCGGTACCCAATATGCTGCGCAAAGGTATCTGGCGCTATCAGCTAACGGGTGGCGAATACCGCAATGGCGGTTATCTGGATGACTATCATCCTGCGTTTATACAGATGACGGTCGGACGTGGGCTGAGCAATGACACCACGCCTTTCGGTGGTTTATTGGTCGCTGAACATTATCGTGCGGCAAACGTAGGAGTCGGCAAAGGGCTAGGGCTGGCGGGCGCCATGTCGCTCGATCTGACGGTCGCTTCTACCACCATCGCGAATGGCGAAGATAATACCGGTGGAAGTTTGCGCTTTCTCTACTCCAAATCTCTTAACGGCTGGGGCACCGAGTTCCGCCTGATTGGACACCGTTATTCGACGTCGCATTTTTATGATTTCGCCGACGCGGCCGCCGAGCGTGCGCAATGGCGTAACGGCCGTTACCAGTATGATTACGATGATAATCACGATATCAACTTTGTAGGTGTTCCCGATTGGACCGAGCAGCGCCGACGCTCGCTCGAGAGTAGCCAGTTCTATAATAAGCGCTCGCAGCTTCAGCTAGCCGTAACGCAAAACCTGTGGAACAACGACCAGATTTACGCCAATTGGACCTCCCAGAATTACTGGCACCAGGGGCGCAGTCAGCGCAGTTGGCAGGTGGGTTATAACGGCCACGCTTCGTCGCTGAGCTACGGCCTGTACTTCCAGTATTCCAGCGGCCGGTTTACCGATAGCGAACGTATTATCGGTGCCAATCTCTCCATCCCGATTGGCACGGCAAGCCGTACGCCCATGTACATGAATTCGTATGCCAGTCATTCGAATATCAACGGTAATGCAGTTCAAACCGGCGTTAGCGGTTCAGCGCTGTCGGACAACCGCCTCAGCTATAGCGCGCAAGCGGGACATAACGCGGGTGGCGGAAATAATGCCTCCGTTAACGCGGACTACCAAGGGTCGGCTGGCGATATCAATGGCGGTTACTCCTACGGTAATCATTATCGTCAGGCATCGTTGGGCGCTGCCGGCTCGGTGGTGGCGCACAGTGGCGGCATTACGCTGGGGCAGCCGCTGCAATCGACCACCGTGCTGGTGGATGCGCTAGGGGCTGAGGGTATTCGTATCGAGAACCAGCAGGGTATCGAAGTTGGTCGCAGTGGTTATGCGTTGGTAGGCGGTTCAGCACCTTATCGCCGCGATCATGTTGCACTCAAATCGGAAGATATTGGTGCCAACCTGGACGTGCCTAACACCACGCTCGATGTGGTGCCCACGCGAGGTGCGGTGGTGCGAGCGAGTTTCGATACACGCTCGGGACGTAGTGTGCTGGTGGATGGTCATCTTCCCGACGGTTCGCCTATTCCGTTAGGGGCCAATGTATTTGGCGCTGATGGTCGCTCCCAGGGAATTGTTGGTCCTAATGGACAGGCGTTCATCACAGGTGTGAGCGACGGTCAGGCGTTAACAGTACGGTGGGGCGAAGACGCTCGCCAACAGTGTGACCTGCAGCTGTCGTTAGCCGCTCAACCGGCATCCGCGACAGCGGGCTACGACAGAGCGACAGCGCTTTGCCAACCTAAAGAGAGAGTCGTTAATGAGTAAGCAATGTGTGTTGCGCGGGATCAGCGTGCTGATGCTGTTGCTGGTCTCGCAGGCAAGTTGGGCGCTGTCGTGTTTCGAAGGTGGATATCGGGGCAATACGCGTCACGTAACTTCGCTGGATCGCGAGGTTATCGTCCCCTCTACCACTGAACGCGGCACCTTGCTGTGGCGCTCGCCCACCTACACGGCCACCTTTGTGTGCTACGACACTGACTTGCATCCACAGGGTGAGGATGCCTACCTGTACTGGGATCCAAGGTCGCAGCTGAAGAGTATTCACAATTCGATCGAAGTGGGGGTGACCTACCAAAGTGTCGATATCAATCCGTCCAATCAGCGTCGTACTGATATAGGGCCTGGTACTCGTGGGCCTGCTGGCTGGCAGTTTTGTGTGGAGCGGCGTGGTCTCTTTCGCCGGTGTGCTCAGCCACAAACCATAACGGTAACGTACAGCATTTATATCAAGGCCACTGGCAATCCTCCCCCAGCCAGCGGTCGCATCACCAATAGCGGCACCTACAGCGTGTTTCAGGTGGATGGGGTGCTGGGGCTTAACACCACCACGCGCGACGCCAACTTTAACGAGTACATCTCGGGGCTCGGCAATATTCGCTTTGTTTCGTGTAATCCCAAGATTACGGTGATTGGCAACAACGGCAATGTCGTTGATTTTGGCCGCATTCCTTTGGGACGTAACGTGCAGACTGGTGCGGTGGAGAAGTGGCTACCGTTTAGCGTGACTGCATCGTTAGACTCGCAGGAAAGCGGCCAGCAATGCCGTGGCGAAACACTAATGGCTAGCTTCTCCACCAGTAATCCGGTGCAAAGCCAGAATACCATTATGCCAAGCAGCGATAGTGGCTTTGGCATTGTCATTACGCCGCCCAATTCGACGGCGCCGATCAATATGAATACGGCGGTCGAGCTAGGCATGATCAACGGCACAACAGTGAAGAACACCTTCCAGGCGGGTCTCAAGTGGCTTTCGTCGTCGCCCAAGCCAGGTCGATTCAACGCCACCGCGACGGTAGACGTGACGTTCAAGTAACGCTTATGAAGAAGTGGTGGCCGCTGATGGCTCGGCCCTATGCACAAAAGTGCAGCTACTCCGCAGTGATAAACGCGTATGAAGGCGGTGCAGACGACAATAGTGGATGAGTGAACCCATATACCGAACGGGAGTCCCACTATTTACATATTAAGAAAAGGTTTGGTTTCCCATGCACAAGAATATCACCGCTCTGCTTCTTTCCACGTTTGTCGTTGGCGCCACTGCTTCCACTCCAGCGCTCGCTGATATTGGCTCTATGGTGAGCAAGGCAAATGACGCCAAGGATATGGCTACCAAGTCACCTGAGGAGATCGCCAAGGATCGGGCTCAGGACAAAATATCCGACGCTAAGCAGCAGGCCAGCGACCGGGTATCGGACTTCAAGAAAGATGCCACGCACAATGCCGATGGCGACAGTAACGAAGCTACGTCCTCCGGCGATGAGGACAGCGGCGACCACGATCGCCTGAGCAATCTTAAACAAAAAGCTGAAGATAAATACAATTCGACCAAGGACAAGCTATCCGGCCTTGGCGACAAATAATTCCGATCTGCAATGATCATCGCCTTTTAGCGTTATCTTGGCCTTGATCAGCATAGTTAACGCTGTAACAGCGAAAAGCCACGCCCCATTAGGTGTGGCTTTTTACGTGTTGCTGTCTTCGTCGCGTCAGGGATTCATTCAAGCCCCTTGGTCACCGCTATAAGTAGATGTCCGACAATGCCCCCTGCTTTATCTACTTGACGTTGGGCATCCGCCAAACGTTTGGAAATGGGCGGCATCATCATGCAAATGAAAAGCGGGTATAACCGAAGCTAATTAAACGATCATTTATTGATCAGTTGAACCTTGTGCTATCACCGTATGGAATACATGAATCAAAAAGCCCGGCACGCGATTGTGCTGGGCTTTTTGCATTGAACGTGAAGGCTGCTACGGCGCTTTAGGCAGATGGCGGTGTTCTTATTGTGGCGAATGACGAGCACGCTGGGCAGTTTTGTCGTCCGACGTAGAGGTTACTACCACGCGAGGGCATCTTTGAAAAATAGGCAATAGGTGGCATTCATATTCCTTTGTTTTATAAATAGCATTCACATTCGTTATAGAATCATGATGTGCAAGGTGGGAATGCAAGATGTCTCTTATAGGCGACGCGATCGATGCAATTACCGGTGCGATAAACGGAATAGTCGGTACAGCCTCCGGTGCTCTAACGTACGCAAATATCAAAATAATTCAGTCGAGCATCGACACCGTCATGAACAGTGGTCTGCTTTCCGACGAGCAGAAGCAGGGCTTCCTGAAAAGCGTGCAAGGCTCTATCAACGACATGGCGAAGCATGTCATGGACAACGATTATGGGATACTGAACGATCAGATCCACAAGGCGTTAGACCAGCTTCAGAGCGAAGTCGACAACGCGGTTTGCTTTACCAAGGGAACGCTCATCAGTACGCCTGGTGGTGATGTCCCCATCGAAACACTGCAACAAGGGGATATCGTTGATACGCGCTCGGGGCCTAAGCCGATTAAATGGATAGGGTATCGCTCGCTGCGTCAGCTGCGGAGTTTTTCTGCACGGGGCAAACGTAATACCTTGCCAGTCAAGATTTGCGCTAACGCCATCGCCGATGGCGTGCCCAATCGCGATATCAGCGTGTCTGCTTGGCACCATATCTTTATCGATAAAGTACTGGTTCGCGCAATGGACCTCATCAACGGCCATACCATCTTCCAGGAAGAGGTAAACGAAGTTACCTATTACCACCTGGAATTGGACAGCTACGACATGCTGCTGGCCGCCAACCTCTATTCCGAATCCTTCACCGATAACGGTAGATCCCGCGGATTCTTCTCTAACGTAGCAGCAACCGAGCTGCCTGCTGACTGGGCCAATCAACGTGGTCGCGCACCGCGTCCCGGTTTCAAAGTAGTGCGCTCGGGTGACAAGGATACCGCTGCATTGGAAGCCATTCAGCAGCGTTTGATGGCGAGAATTCCGGCTGAGTCAGAGGTAAAAAACAATGCTCTGCAGTTGTCGGCTTAATAGCACATGTGGCGGCGCTGAGCGTTGCCTTGCCACAGCTCATGCTTCTAGCGGGCTATGACGTCGACATCATCAACAAGCGTGGAGAGCGTGCCATTCGCTTATTGAGGGCACTCCAGGATTCGCTCTTCAGTACTGAGATAAAACATTTTCGCTTTGGTAGCTATCCGTGCCCGTGGTATGGGCGCTTGCCTCCTACCACTCCGTAACAATTAGAGACCGCTAGGTTATTGCCCGCGCTGCCCGCTGAAAAGGGCCGCGTGTGGATCACGTTTACTCGAAATTCCACGTGTCGTTGCCGCGTAGACCAGCACTTTACGGCTACGCCATTTCCTTTTGCAAAAGGGAAAGCGGGGGAGCATGCAACGTGTTCCGTAACGACAATTGGCCTCACCTACAAATAGAGAAGAACATGGGGATATTCGATTCCACCAACTCGCATTGGGATTTCACGCCATCTGCGAATTCCGTTAACGATGCGCTACTACTAATGGGCTATTCGTACCACAACATTTCGCAAGGGTGGCATGAAGGCTACGAACAATATGGCTGGGGCCTGGGACTGCCCGCAACCTTGCTAACGGCGATTTTCGGTGACGCCAACTCCCAGGGTATTCTGCCTCAACTGCCGTGGAACCCCGATGCAGAAGCGCAAAGCCGGCAACAGCTTGAGGATGGCGGTTGGCGTCTCATTACGCCTGAAGAATTGGGGTATCACGGTACTGTAGATGGTGCTGGTACCTATCATGGTGAGAAGCTGGGCTACTATGCGGCGGAAGCCGAAGTGGTAGGGAAGTACGACCAGAATGGCTCGCTTACCCAGATCGGCATTGCCTTCCGCGGTACCACTGGCCCCCGTGAGACGTTGATTCCCGACACCATCAGCGATGCGCTGCAGGATCTTCAAGCAGGAAGTGAGTGGACGCAGTACGTACCCAACGCGTTTGGTGACTTGCTCGGACACGTTGCCAGCTACGCTTCCAGCAATGGCCTGGACGGTAGCGATGTGTTGGTGACTGGGCACAGTTTGGGCGGGCTTGCCGTAAATAGTATGGCAGCGGCCAGCAATGAAGATTGGCAAGGCTTCTTTGCCGACTCTCAGTACATTGGCTTCGCCTCTCCCGTCGAAAGTAACAAGGTATTCAACCTGGGGTACGAGAATGACCCAGTATTTCAGGTGCTGCCTGGAAATCAATTCGGATTAGCGTCACTGCTACCTAATTTTAGCCCCGATACCGCAACGCCCGAATCGGCGAACAATATCGTTAATTTCAACGACTTTTACGCATCAGGCCTGGGCGGTATCACTGAATCGATCGTTAACCTGCTTTCTTGGCTGGCCCATGATCCTATTGCCTATCAGGATGGTTTTAGCCGGATTATCAATTCATCGTTCTACGATCAGACCTATCAGGATTCGACCATCATCGTCGGCGAGCTGTCTCAGCCCGCCTCCAAAACTACCTGGATCAGAGACCTTAACTTGGGTCATGAAGAGCGCTCTGGGCCGACCTTTATTTTGGGCAGCGACCACGACGATCTGATTCAGGGCAACGGCGGCACTGACTATCTCGAAGGATTCGGTGGCAATGACACCTTCCGCGGTGGCGGCGGCTATAACATCATCGAAGGTGGCAGCGGTTATAACACCCTCGATCTCGATGGGGCGAGCAAGGATTACCAAATCGCCTACGATGGCTCTACGCTGTATACCCTCGACAGCCACGGCGGCATTACGGTGTCGAACGACGTTCAGGGGCTGAAGGCCAAGGACGGCTCGTTCCTGTTCATACCGCAGGATGTGTCGTACCAAGTAACCGATGGTGGCCTCGAGCAGGATCGCTACAACGGGCGCAAACATGTCGACTACGCCGAAACTGCTCATGGTTCAGTGGGCAACGATGACATAACCCTCAATGACAACGATCAGTGGGCGTTTGGTGGCGCAGGCGATGATGTCATCAGAGCTTCTGAGCACGGTAATGCTACGATTGTCGGCGGGGCAGGAGATGATCAGCTCTATAGCGGTGGAGGTGACAATACCTTCCTGTTTGTGTCCGACTTCGGCCACGATCAGATATTCGACTTTTCCGATAGCGATAGAATCGTGGTGATGGACGCTGAAGGTTCGAACGATAACAACCTAGTGTCGCATTTCGATACCAGCGACAACGGCATTACTCTGACTTACGGTGATAATAGCGTAGAGCTGGTAGGCCTGAGCATGGCCGATATCAACCAGGATCAGTTCGTCGTGGTGTAGTCGCGTTGATGCGGTAGCCCTTCGTTTTTTAATTACACACTCTAGCTTGCACGCGATGCTGGTCATACGTGTCGCGTGTATCTATTGGCTTGGCACATGCGGAAGGGCGACCGGCCAAAATCGATGTGTCGTGCGATGAAAGTATTATACAAATAATAGCGTGCTAATATTATTAGCTGACGCTAACAAGGCGGTGACTTATAGCAAAATGTGGAATATTGATAGTCGTGTCTAATACATGACAGCTGCACTGAGAAGTAATATGTTCAGCAGGAGTTAGTAGATCGCTAGAAATAAGGACAAAGGTTGCGTGCTATTCATTAGCGTGATGGTGAATGAGACGCGATACGATAATTTTCTTGCGAAAATCGACACCCGCCTACAATAATTTTTTGTCTGCGGGTGTCGTTATATCATCTAAAAAAGGGAGGCATGGCTCTTCTACTTACTGAAGACTCCTTTGAGGAGACCTTCGCCAACGCCTTCTACAAATCCGCCACCGTTGTGGCCAATGACTTCACCAATTTCGCCTCCGATGAAGCCCCCAATGCCGCTGCCAACCGTTGAACCCAACGTGGCACCTATTGTGTTCCCTACCACCGGGATGATGGTTCCCACGATGCCGAGAGCAGCGCCTCCCAGGGCACCTCCTAGCGCAGTGCCGATCAGCGTACCAATGGAAGAACCACCGGTTGTTGCCGCGTCCTGGATGAAACCGGCGCCGCCCACGTACTCAATTTGTGTATGGCTGAGTTCTTTCATGTCGACCTCGATATGTGCGTAAATACGTCAATCGTGAATTGAAGTTGCGTTACTCTTCCTCTGTACTTCCCGATGGGAAAATACCGCCAATGATGTCGAACCCTGTTTTTACGACAGTACCGGCGAGGTCCAAGCCTGCGTGAACAGCGTCTTTTGCTAGCGAAACACCGGACTCGCCCAAAAATTCACCCAAATTGCTGAAACTGTCGCCCAAAAGCCCGTCAATGATGGCTGCCGGCGAAAATCCGCCTGCGACTAGTTCAGTTTCGACAGTAGTTAATTCTTTCATATCTAGTTCATCCTGTGCTGGTGTACGACGTTTAGTTTTTGCTTATAGCCTTTAAATAGATATATCCGGTATTGATTGGCCGCCAATAGTATTTCGCTATTTAAAATCACGTTTTTACGAATAATTCCTTAATGTTCAATAACGTCAGTACTACTTTTGTCTATTAATAGTGTGTTCTGTTATGAGCATCGCTAATTTATAGGAAGTAACTGGTATTGATGATAGTGAGCAGACAGTGCAATGAACCAAATCGAGGCATTTAACTGAAGTAGTTTCTTAACGATTAGCTTGCAATCTTTTGAGTACATTGGGAGACCCTTTTCGCTGCGGTGTTCTCGTGGCAGCGAGCAGTGATCCAGAAGTAAATATTGGTGGTCTCGATAAATGTCGCTCAAGTGATCTCTGCCAATGGCGGCATCTTGGCTGTCTAGAAGGGTAGTACTTAATATGGATTCGATTGGCCATGGAGCAGACTCACTAAGCGAACCACTATCAAATCAATCCGTGCCAGAGACTGATTTGTAGCGTGGTTCGCGATGGTGGTCGGACTGGAGAAGGATTTGCGAGCGTCTATGATGAGTCGACATCGAGAATGAGTGGTCGCCAAATAATAGCCTCAGGAAATAGTCATGGGACGTTTCAAGAATAAGACCCTATTGATCACGGGCGGTAGCAGTGGGATAGGGCTTGTTGGAGCGCGGCGTATTGTGGCCGAGGGCGGTAAGGTCATCGTGACAGGACTTAACAGAGCTCGGCTGCAAGCCGCGGAGAAAGAATTGGGAGGCAGCGCTACTGTCATTTATAACGATGCTTCTGATCCTGATGCAAGCGCAGCACTGGCTGAGCAGGTCAAAGCGCATGCGCCGTTGGATGGACTTTGGCTGAATGCGGCATCTGCTTCACTCGCCATGCCCGAGGAAGTGGATGCGGATTCTTTCGATGCGCTGATGGCTACGAATGTTAAAGGGCCGGTCCTGCAGATGGCCAAGTTATCAAGCATGTTGACCCCCGGGGCGTCAGTTCTTCTCACTGCGTCAAGCTCGGCATACGAGAAAGCAACCGCTACAGGCCTTTATGGGGCAACCAAGGGGGCAATCATTGCACTCACAAGAAGCTGGGCCGCAGCGTTTGCTCCACGAGGCATCCGTGTCAACACTCTTGTTCCTGGCCCCATTGAAACCAACTTCCGAGATTTTTTATCGGACGAAGCCAAGCGCGGATTCGAAACATTTGTCGTTAGCCAGGTGCCTCTCCGGCGCCCAGGCACCGCGGATGAAGCCGCTGCTGTTGCGCTATTTCTGCTCTCGGACGACGCCTCTTACGTTACTGGAAGTCAGTACGCCGTCGATGGTGGCCTGATCATGCACTGATCACCAGCTTTGGGATTTAAGCTGACACAATGCTTAGCTTCAATCAGGTCGCCCGAACCGCATCGATCACACAAACAAAAAGGCCGAACGCTTGTGCGCTCGGCCTTCAATGTTTGGTGGAGGCGGCGGGAGTTGAACCCGCACGCATTTTATATAAAACAATAACTTATGAGTCTTTGTGACTATATTGTGACTATTTCCAGAATGTATCTATTGCTTTTGATCCTACGATTTCTCCCTCGATCGGTATCCAACTGGCGTAAATTTGTGCGGTTATAGTCACGCTACTGTGGCCCATTTGTCGTGATACCCAAGCCAGTGGCTCCCCAGCTGACACCATCATGGATGCATACGTGTGACGTGTCTGATATTGACGACGATATCGCACGTTGGCTTTCTTTAGGGCATGCGTCCACAGCGTCTTTCTCAATGCTTGGTCGCCAGTCCAAGGCTTACCATCACGTGGGTTAAGAAACACTCTGCCGCTTTCGTGGGTAGAGCTCAACTGGAACTGCTCTTGAAGCGCCTCGATTGCCGGCGGTAGCAGGTCGATTGTGCGTGTCCCTGCAGCAGTCTTAGGCATTTCTACTCGGCCATTGGCTGCTTGTGTTAGCGCACGCTCAACGCGGCAACGCTTTCTATCAAGGTCGATGTCTCGCCACTCAAGCGCCACAAGCTCAGACGTACGTAGCCCTGTCCAAAAGGCGAACTGTATAAGTGGGCGGCCTGCTGGCGGTAATGCCGCCAAGATGGCCCCTTGCTCGTCCTTGGTGAATGGGTCTGGCTTGTCCTTGAGAGTCTCTCCTGGTTTCACTTCCTCTTGTCGCCGGTAATGCCAGCCTGCGATGGGGTTAAGCTCTATTCTTTCGTCATGCATAGCATCATCAAGAGCCGCTCTTAGCACACTTAAAATATTGGCTATGCGTTTGTTTGAGCATCGCAGTATAGATGCAAATTCTCTGACGTGGCTGCGCTTCAATTCCAGTAGCATTAAGTGACCAAAGGCTGGGATTAAGTGCCCCTCAATGATTTTTCTATAGTCATTCGCGGTGCTCGACTTGATGGTCGGCTCTTTTTCTTCAAGCCAAAGTCGCAAGTAATTATCTAGCCTATCCTGCCTAATGAATTTTTTCGCCATTGCCGACTTGGGGAACGTCACTGCGTAGTCAAAAGTTCCATTTTCAATGGCCGAAATAATAGCGGCCCGGTGGCGGGCCGCTTTTTTCAGGTTAGCGGGGGTGGGCTCAAGCTTGATGCTCTCCCTGCACCTCTGGTTCTTATAGTAGAAGTCGATCTGAATGGTCGTTTTGCTTCTCGGCCTGACTCCTTCTGGAAACTGGTCGCCCATGCTTCGAATCCTTCCACGGATATCAATATTCTGTTGTCTGGCGCTTTGACGTATTCACTGCCCAGTTTCCACTGGCCACGCTTCATCTTTGATCTGACAGCCTCTTCGCTATAGCCAGTTTCCTGCGCAAACTTTTCGATTGTAAGGTACCGGATTCCCATTTTCTAATACCCTGATGTTTTCCAGTGCTCGAACCTAGCCCGTATTGCCACTAGCTCCCGCACCGCTGAAGGGTTCCCATCAATCGCAGCCCTAGATTCCACCTTGCATGCACGCCGTAGCCAACGTGCTGCATCATCTTCGGTGTGTGTGCCATCCGGTACAGTCGCGCCAAACTTGTGGCGGGCACGCCTGTCTAGGTAGAGCCTGAAATTAGGATCGGCGCACAAAACTCCCGCGGTGCGTGCGTACCTGGTACCGCGTTTAGTCGCTCGCATCATCCGCTGCTAACTCCTCATTCCTGTTTCCCTGTTAGTGATAAGCGCGGCGGCGCTGTTCGATGATGTGCTGACACTCGACGCACCTGCGGGCGTAAGGGAGTGCCCGACGACGTTGGGCGGGTATCTCCTCTCCGCAGTCGATGCATTCGCCGTGATGCTCTATCTGATCTTTCATCCGGTGAGCGGCGAGAGCCCTTGTCAGGCTTTGCTCGCTTACTCTCTGTGCTCGATCACAAAAATCTGGCATTAGAAAAGTACCTCTCTTAGTTCGTCCCAATTGTCGTCGTTCGGTTGATCAGGGTGCGCATGTGCCGTATTCAGCTGCGCAATGATGGCTTTAATTTCTTCGTGCTCTTGCTCGGCGTGCTCTATCTCTGCTCGGTATTCTGCAGAGGTCACAAAGTCGTGGAATCGTTGGTCCTGGAGCGCTTTGTCATCCTCAGAAAGAGGCTGTGGCTCGCTGATTTTTTGCATGTGATGTGAGTCGAGCAGGTAATCGTCGATTTTCTCGGCGACTCGCCATGCGGGCAGCTCTTCCCAGCGGTTATTCACCATGATTTTGATGCGTTCGTTGGCATCTACCGGAGGTGGCCCAAATGGGCGCGTACAGTTATTCACATGAATCCAAGGCGAGCCTGCGGCCCGCTTAACCCCAACCCCCGCGCCGCTTTCAGCGGCTTTAAACGCTTCCCCAACGGCTAGCTCTCGACGATGCTTCACCTCCCATCTGTTAAATCTGGTCAGGTATTCATCACCAAGAATCGTCACGCCGAATGTCGCCTTCACGATTTCGCCGTACTGGCCGCGCGCCTTCGCATCCAGTCGATTGGTGTCTGGTCGGTCGACTGTCCACGAGCGAGCGGGCCGATCTTTCATCGGTACCATGGGACCGCCCATCAACCGCATGAACTGATCCCATTGGCCGGAATCGCATGCTGCAACTAAGCGGCGAGTAAATTCGCTGTGCGCGGGTTCGTAATCAAAGATGAGCTGCCACTGCTTGAATTCGTCTTCGGTACGCTCGTTTATCTTGCGCAACTCGCGCCAGACGCTGACGCTGGGCAATCCAACAAACTGGAATTGGCGAATGCCCCACGTTGCCGCCCATGTCTCGATGCGATTAGCGGCCGTAGCAATGTCATTGCCATACTGGTCTACGTCGCCAGCCTTGGTGTGGTTAACGCCTTTCCCTACGTACTTGGCCAAGTACGAAATGGCTCCGCCTTTTTTCTGCTCGATCTTCTCAACGTCGAAGCGGTGATATTTGGCCCCCGGTTCACTGCCATCTTCTGCGAGCGCGTAATCGCGCATCACCTGCGTGACGTAATCGGCGCTTTCAGGCTTCACCCACAGCATTAGGTGCCAATGCGGTGTGCCGTCATGGTGTGGCTCGACCACGCGCATCCCGTAAATGCCAACATTTTCGCGACCAAATTTGGCGCGCACCTTGGCCCACAGCTTGGTCAGGTACTTGTGTGCCTTGCGCGGCGTGGCCCCGTTATATTTCGGGTTGGGCTTGCATGAGCCCGAATTGACTGGGTGGTATTTGCTGGGGCATGTCCAAGTGAAGAAAAGCCCCTGATGCCCAAGGCGCAGCGCTTCGGCCTCGGTATCGCGGATACGCAGCATCATTTCTGAATAGCGGTGCGAAGGGTTGGCCAACCCCAGCTCGGACAGCTCTGCGAGCGTGTATTGCTCGCCGTTCTGATTGATTGCTACGAACGCTTCTAACAGTGCGTTATTGCGCACCTTCTGTGAGCGGCGCTTAGCGAGGCTTAAATCTGATGCGTAAACACCGGCGCGCTTATGAACGCGGCCAACGTCGCGCATTAGCTGCTCAATCCTGCGGCCAGAAAGCACGCGCAACCGGCGACGCCACCATCGGGAACACATGAGACGCGCGAGCCGTGATGAGAATGACAGCGATGCGGCAGGGGCTTCTATTTGATGCCGCCGACAAAGGCGCTCACCGACTGCCACGGCACGGCGCATTCCGGCAGTGCGGTGAATATTCACTACGCGGTGCAGGAACACAGCACGCATCGAGATTGATGCCACCGGCGTAATGAGTGGCAACGTCCTCGGTACCAGCACAGTGTTTTTAGTGTCTTCGCCATATGCGCGTGCATATGCCATTTCAACGATACGTGCCTGGGCTACCGCGTGATCAATCAGAGCGTCATCGTCGTGGGTAACGTTCCATGGCCCGCAGATCAGTCGCTCCGGTATTTGGCGCAGCCAGTTGTTGGCGGCGACATATCCTTTTTTTCCGCAGCTCGCTTTCGCCACATACACACGCGCTAAATCATCGGCAATCAACGGGAATCTTTCGAAGATGCGGCGGCGAAATAGCTCGCACTCTGCTGTGCCGTACCAACTGGCTTGTTCGATATAACTCATGCCATGGCCTCAATGAGTGCGAGAAAGTGTTTCACCGATTCGATATCCCCGCTGTCCAGCGCCTTTCGTGCTTCGGTGGCGAGTGAGGCGCTCGGATGGGGGGCGCTTTGGCAACGGTCCTTCAGACCGTTGGCAAAACGTCCCATGCGGCCAATGGCGTCGCGAATGGCCGCTACTTCTTCTCTGTTGAAGCGCTCAATGCCGTCGATGCTGCGGCGTGGCGAAATATCCGCCGCTTTCAACACGACAGACCGCTCACGCTGCATCATCGAATCCCATACCTGCGTTATGTCATCGTTTCGATGGCGCGCTCGCAGCTCATCGCGCAGTGCGATGAACTTCTGACGGCCAACGTCGGAGGCTGGGAGTACGGTCGCGCGACTCATTAATGCACCGTGCTCTCTGCGCGATATCGCTCCATCGCGTGCATGACGTCAGCGACGGTGAAATGAATTGGGCCGGTCGTTGTTTGAATGGTGATCAAGTTGGACGTTGATCGATCTATGTCGAGCCACTCGCGGCGGTTAATGCACCGATTGTCGGCGTAGGCTTGCATGGCAATGCGCTCTGCCTCGGTACGGCTCAAACCGTGCTCGACGATCAATTGCTCTATGCAGCTGTTGATGCAGCCTTCTACGTCGCCGGATTCGGGCATGCGCAGGTAGTGCGTTAGCGCTGCATCGGCGGGGGCCATTTTTCGGGTATCTCGCTGGATTGAGTTAACAGTGGTGGGCATGGCGTTTTTCCTTTCGTAGAGACGAGTTTGGAGAGCGCGCATAATCGGCGCGCTAAAAAACGGGTTAGTTAACGGTTAATGAATGGTGGGGCTGTTATATAAATCTGGCGTTTTCGTTTGAGCGGCTTTCGCTGCCAGCTTGCGCTCTAAGAACGGCGACAGCTTGATACCCAGCCGGACATCATCAGCGCCGGGCAATTCGCACATTTGCGTCGTTTCAGTGATGTTAAAAGTGAAGTGTCCGCGCCATCCGCACGTGGCGCGCTGGCACTCAACAAGACCTGATATTAGCGCTTCAGAGATGTATTCACTGGTGCGCACTCTGACGAAAAAACCGCAGTAGGGGCATGTTAGGCGCAGGCCATTCTTTCGCCGGGCGTCTTCTATACGCACACCGGGAGCGGGGGCGTGTCTGCTTTCTCGGCGTTGAACTGTCTTTTTCATTGTTTGCCCCCTTTTATAACGGTTAATTCAGGGCGCTTCGGCCCTCCGACGATGGCCCCCTTCAGGGAGCCGTTGATGCGTCGTTGTAGCAGCATATTCAGCGCCTGCTCGCGATCTTCTAATCCGCATTGCTCGCATACTCGATCGAGTACGCAAGCTAACTCTGCATCGATAACCATGCTTCCGCTGGGCTGTTTACTGCTCATGTCCGCCCCCTTTTGCACGGTGTAATAACGGTTATCCTTATCCCAATGCTCACGGCGTTAGCCGTGAGTGACTGCTGTCTGGCGCGGTTTAACGGCTGACCCCGGCACGATGCCGAACTCGTCTCTTGCTTCGCGCAACGCGAGTTCGCGCAGCACTTGAGCTTTTGATGTTCCATATAGGGCGCAGGCAGCTTCAATAAACGCTTCTTCATGTGCGTTCAGATACACAGTGACCTTGTTCTTTCTTGCGAGAGCTGGATCGTGGTACATGTCTTAATGTGTCCGCTGCGATTGGTTGTTGTACTGCTCAAGGCCTTTCAGTGCTAAGAGCCGCACCATGCTGCTGGCTGTGCGCGCTTCTTCTTGCGCGAGCGCGGCGATGGCCTGTTTCTCTTCGGGCATAAATCTAACCCCGAACATTTCTTTCGCTACGCCTCGGGGCGCGTATCTTCTCGCCTGTCGGGAGGGGACAGCATGGGACTGCATGGGGTATCCTCAATGCGTTAATCATCAACGACATGAATACTATTCCACTAAACGTGTACTAGTAAACTAACGGTTTATTAAAAATGGCTATCGATCCGTTACCTCTTCCCGAAAGGTTAGCTATTACTGACGCTATCATGCAGCGTATGCGTGGGGTGGTAGGGGTTGATTCCGACTATCAGTTGGCCAAATTTCTGGGCATATCAACCAGCGCTCTTAGTAATTGGCGCAAACGAGGATCAATACCTATTGATCAATGTATGTCACTTTGTGTGACATACGGGGTGTCTCTTGACTGGCTCATATTTGGAAAAGACGAAACAGCTCTAAGCGGCTCTTTCACAAATGGGCTTCCGCAGTCAATTTCAGGCTCTTCTATACCTCTCTACGACGTAGAGGGGGCTGCCGGTGCGGGTAGGGCTCTCGATCACGAGAGTGTCATCGGTAGTTTTCAACTCGATAACGACACGATTGAACAGCTAGGCATTAATGATGTGCACCTTGCAGGCGTGCGTGTCCGCGGTGACTCAATGGAGCCAACGCTTACTGACAATGACTGGGTCATCGTTGACCTTGATCAGCAAAGCTACGCCCAAGGTGGCGTTTTTTTGATTTGGGTCAGTGGCGAGCTACGCATCAAACGGCTGCAGCGACTCGCAGGCGGTGCAGCGCTATTGATCAGTGACAATAAGCTCTATGACCGCGAGATGATTAAGTTCGACAAGATGCAGGAATTTTCTGTGCTCGGGCGCGTTGTTCTGCGCCTTGGTGAAATTTCGTAGGTTCGTCATGCATGTAAACTACTTGGGACCATTGCAAATGGGGCTAGATAGCCCCGCCTTGGCTGGACTATCCCCTGACCATTTTTCTCCTTGTGCTTTCGCTGTTGAAGTGCGCGCTGGCGAGGGATGTACGGGCTCCATCATTGAAGGCGATGTGCTGATTGCGGAAGAGCGAAGCTGTGCGTTGCATGACGATCTTGTGATTGCGAGAGAAGCCGACGCATATGTGCTAATGCGGGCATTCCGTGTAGGTGGTCGCGTGCGCTACCTGTCTATGTGTGGTGGCGAGGGAGTGTGGGGAGGACCTGATCGGCTGCTGGGTGTTGTTGTCCGGCAAATTCGTCAATATTAAGCAACGAGCATATAGCTATGAAAAAGACAGCTGCTTTAATCATATCACTTTTATTTTCATCATCTAGTTTTGCTGCTTGGAAAACAGATTCATGGATGAGTACTGTTGTCCAGTTTGAAAAACCGGTTAGAGTGGGTAATGCCGCTTTATATTATCCATCTTTTGAAGATTCAGGAATTGTATTTGACTGCGTTGAAGATACGCCCTTTTTCTCCGTTATATTTTTATCACCGGGGTCTGATGATATAGAAAATCCTAGTGTGCCTGGTATGAAAATAGTGTTGTCATCAAAAGATGATTATGTTGACTTTAAATGGCCTGAAATGAAAAGAAGAAACTCCCAGTATGTCCAAGTCTCCGGTGAGTTCTCTAATCAAGTCAATCACGCGCTTTACATGTTGAGGAATGCCAAAGAACCTTTATCGTTAAGCTATGTTATAGGCGGCAAAAGAGGAAGCATTAGAGTTCCTGTAGACGGTTCCACTAAAGCATCCGATAAGTTTATAAAAGTATGCGATTTAAACGTGTACGATAAGTCGTGGCTAGATATGGACGATATGGAGCATTAGCGGTTTTACTATTTGTCGATAATATTAAGAAGCGCCTCACTATAGGCGCTTCATACTCTACTGCTTCACTTCACATTTAATGCTGGTGATAAATCCAATGGAGTCAAGGCGGTGGGTTATCTCGGTGGCCACCCATTGCTGATCATCAATGAGTTCCCCGAATCCCTGTGCGTTGATCGGTGACTCCACGAGGATATCGGCGCGTCCCATGGCGAGCGCCATGTCTAATCCCTCTACACCACGTTTAATGCGCGCCCATTCCGCTTCTGCAGCTGCAGCGGCATCGTCCTTGGTCGCATAGGTCGCTTTTAGCTCACGCACGTTGTCACCGCTTCCAGCGATGACGTACTTGTACTTGGCACCTTTCTTCTCGTTGTAGTGCGCCTTCACGCCCGCGTAGCTATCAGATACGGTGCGCACGTAGCTGAAGTTGCTGACGCTCCTTTTTTCGATTGAGATTGTGGGGAGCGCGGTGCCGCTTGCCGATGTGCTTTGCCCCTTTTTAACGAATAGTAAGCGCCCGGCCTTGATGGAAGCGATGGCGTCGTTACGCTCGCCTAGTCGAATTAAGAAGTTAAGATCACTCTCGCTGGTCTGGTCGATATGGTTAACACGAGCTGCCCTGAAGCTTTCGCTGCAGGCGGATATGAGTGAATGTTCTGCCGCAATCTTATCGACGATCTCGCCAATGGTAGTCCGATGCCATGAACGCGTTTTCTGTCCCGGCAGCGTCGCGGTGGTATCAACAGCGCGGGCGCGAACGGTGATGATATCGGGCGGCCCTGTGATTTCGACTTCGTTGATGATGAAGTCGCCCTTTTCGGTTAGGTCATTATTCCAGCCGATGGCGATTGACAGCTTTTTGCCGTTTTCAGGAATAGGTGTGCGCCCATCATGGTTAACGAGCGTGATATCGAGTTGATCTGACGTACCGTCGCGCGAATCGGTGAGTGACAGACTCGACAACCGACCATTAAACCGTGGCGTAATATCGACGCCTGCCAGCGTTAACCGATAGCTCGGCGTGTTGTTGCCCGATGCGGCACTGTCTGCCCACGTGATCACGGTATCATTCCCGCCATTTGACCGACGGATGCTATCTGGCCGGTGCCGGTGGTGTACTCGTTAAGCTCCTGCTGGCCCAAGTCGTTCACCGAGGGGTTATCAACATGTGAGAGCGTCATCGAAAATTCGATGCGCTGGGCGAGTCCATCGACCATAAACTCGCTTGAGGTCTCCTCGATACTGCCGATTACCCACCAGCCATACATCCGGCCCGTGGCCTCGATCAGCGGCCATGCTTTGCCGCTGTCAGCCATTTTGCGTAGCTGATCGAAGGTAAGGCGACCGCCGGTAAACTCCGGCAACAATTCGCCGGTGAGGGTAATCGTGTCCTCCCCTGGTCCCACAAACTGGCGGGCCGGCCGCTGGCCGATTCGTTCTTGTGCCGGATGCCGGTATTCACTCGATCGCTGCAGCTGTTGATAGGGGACGGTCACGCGCTGAAAGACGAATTGTCCGAGAATCATCATCATGGCGTTATCTCCGGTCGGTCATCAATGAGCGCTCGCGAGCCTTCTTCTGGCGATCACGCCGGTCTATCTCATCGCTTACATGGCGCGCCACTGCTCGCTCGTCCATGCCTGGTGCGGCGTGAATAGTGATGCTGTATTGACGGTTGTCGTGATTCGCCGGTGCGGCGGCGGGAGCGATGACGGGCGGGCGTGTGTCCATCTGAATGATGCTTGCCGGGTCGTTAACCGATGGCAGCGCAGCGCCTGCGAAGGCTGGCATGGTTGCACCGGTCCACATAGCGGTCTTGGCGGCAACTTTCATTGCACCCTGTCGCTCTGGCGTTAGCTTCGACGGCTTTTGGGGAGTCTCTGACTTCCATGGGGTTTGCTTCGCCCATGGCGCGTCTTTGTTGATGGGTACCGCCGGTGGCGTCACTTCCCAATGGCCACTGAAAGGCATCTTCTCCTTTATCCAGTTGCCAACGCCGTCAAACCAGCCTGCCACTTTTTCCCACATCGACTTCATGCCGTCCCACAGTCCATTGATCATAGCCTTACCGGCATCGAATAGATTGCTGGGCACATCAACGCCCAGATAGCTCAAGAGCGCCGAGATGCCTTTGTATACCAGCCCTTGGGGCGACCAATTGACGAGCAGCTCGCTCACCTTGCCGATACCGCCATGGAAGGCATCTTCCACGTCTTTCCAGCGGTCTTTAAAGAATTGGCTGATCGCGCCCCAGTGTTGGTAAATCAGATAGGCAGCAGCCCCTAGCGCTGCCACCGCTACGACGATTGCGGCTATAACGGGATTCGCCACCGCCAGTCCGACGGCGGCACGCGCGACGAGCCAGATACCCCGACTAATTAGCAATAGCGCCTTGGGTAGGGCTCGAATAGCGCGGCCGGCCAATTTGATCGGGGCTGCCAGCCACCCAAAGCTACGCCCCAATATCCCAACGCTTTTGCCTGTTCCCTGCGCCGCGATTCCCATGCGACGAAATAAGAAGTCGATCGTGACAATGGGGCCAATAATGCTGGCTGTCGCCAGCGCGACGCCGCCGAGTACCCCCGCGATCGCGCCAAATCCCGCGAAGGCTGTCAGCATTGCCTTTGCAGCCCGTGGATTCTTTTCCATCCACTCGGTGATGGTCTTGATCGTTGCCGCTATCTTTTCCAGTGCTTTGTTGTAAAGCGGCATGAGGTCAGTGCCCATCTGACGATACAGATCGGCGCGGCGCGCTTCGGCTTCGATTTCTTTCCCGCGCGTTGTTTTAAGCGCACTGTCGTGCATCTGATCAACGTCATCGGCCTTGGCGTTCAGCTTGGCGTTTTTCTGAATGCGGGGTAACTGCTGGACGATGTTGGCCAGAAAGTTCGCGCCATTGCGATTGGTCACAATCGAGCCAATCGCGTCCAGTATGTCCGACTGTTTCGTAATGCCGTTCTCGGCCAACTGCGGGAGCAGTATTTTCTCTACCCATTCAACCGGATTGCGCTTGAATAGATCGCCGCCTTTCAGGTTGCCCGGGCCAATAAATGCCTGCTGATCCACCTTGTCGAATTTGATTTTCGACGGGTCTGCTATAAGCCCTAGATCAGTGAGCTTGCTGGCCGCCACTTTGGTTGTCTTGCCCTGATATAGGTTCTGATAAAGAGACATGGCTGATTGGCCCGCGGTGAAGCCGCCCATCTCCTGAATCAGCGGTTCCATCGTGTAATAGAGCGCGGCGTTATCAAAGCCTTTGCCATACACGCCTGACTTTTTAACGAAGTCGAGAATCTGCGTGCTATCCACGCGCCCACCTGTTGCGTTGACCACCTGCTGCTGCATGTTGAGCTGGCGTGCAAACTCTTTCGGGTCATTCGCGCCGCCGCGTAGCTCGGTGATTCGAATCGCGTTTTGCAGATTGCGCTCGATCTCTTCCGGGGCCATATCGCTATAAAGCGCTCTATTCGCAAAGAACGCCTTTTGCAGCATCGGCATGATCGACTCAGCTTCGTCCTGATCTGCATAAATAGAGCGGGCATCGCGTAATAGCGTCAAACTGTCTAGCCCACTCACACCGTATGCCTGATGATCTTTTACGTACTGAAGCGCTCGCTGCGTCGCCTCATGCCCAAGCCCCTGACCGTTGACGCGTGCCGTTTCTACTTCATAGTTTTGCGCCTCCTCAATGGGCGCGTGAAGCATCCGGTAAGTGCCTGCGGCGACGCCCATACCGGTCACGCCGGTGATGGCAGTGTTGTTTCTAAACTGCATGCCGTGCTGATAGCGTTCGCGGGCCTTATTTACCTGCTCTTGTTTTTGTCCTAACCGGTCGAGCTGTTCTCGCTGACGCGTGATCGATGCTGTTAGCGCATCCTCGCGCCGCTTAAGCCCTAGCGCGGTGAATCCTAACGTGTTGGTATCTACGCCCGCCTTTTTGAGTTTGTCGCTGTAGATACCCACGTCGCGGCTAAGGCGCTCGGTGCTGCCTGACAGCTTCTTCTCTTCGCCCTCGGCGCTTCTGACGAGCCGTGCGTATCTAGCCGTTTCGCCAGCCGCCTTGTTGGATTGCTGACGAAACATGGTGAGACGGATTCGAGCTTTCTCAAGCTCGGTATTCAGTGCCTGGTTAGCGCTTCTTCCATTCAATACCTGTTCTGCTAGACGCTGATAATCCCTTTCAGCGCTTTTAGCGACTCGCGTCGCACTTTTTTGCGCCTCGCGCGCAGTGTCCAGCCTGTCCTTATGCCCCTTTAGCGACGCGTTCACCTTGGCCAGCGCGGCCTCATTTTCCCGGAGCGCTTCCCGCGTCTTACGGTATCCCTCAACGTCTTTTTGTACGCGATTGACCTGTCGCTGCTGCTCCCGAAGCTCCCCGAGGCGCGCCGCCGCCGCTTTTGAGCTTTGGCTCACACGGTTAAGCGGCGCAGTGGCTTTATCCACCGCACCCAAGAGCACCTCAAGCTTTAAGGGATTCGCCACTGCGCCGCTTCCTGTCGTGATTTACTGGGGCTACTCTTCTGCGCCACTTCTAACCCGTGCTCGCTCTCGATACTCCATCAGTTCGGTGAGCGTCATGTCGGCCATGTCGCCGGGCGACCAGTGGAAGATGGTGGCGATATCGGCCATCGCGTCTTCCACTCTCACGGGCAGCTTTATTCCGCTGCCTGACTCTGCTGCGGCAACAAAAAACTCACGATCTCACTGCCGAACGCGAAGAGGTCAGCTGCGGACAACTGATTCATCTGATGTTCTGTCAGCGCCGGTGATGAGATGCGCGGCACTAGCTTTACGATGGCATCTGCGTCCATGCGCACCGCATCGGCGAGCGAGATTCCGCGTAGCGAGCCTGCCTTGGGTGCACGTAGCGTGACCTCTTTGATCTCTTCGCCGCCATCGGTGATGGGCGTTTCCAGCGTCACGGTGTGCGGCTTCGCCTGGGTGATGGTAGTTGCCTGTTCTTTACTCATGGCTTAGTTCTCTTCGCTAGACGGGCAGCACCGCTGCCCGATGATTTTCAGGGGGGTGGTGATGCTTATGCCATGCCGAGTGCACGGCGGCGTTCTGCCAGTCGATCAACGCCATCTACCTTGCAGATGTTGTTGATGATATCGACCTCGATCAGCTCCTTGCCGTTATCGACCAGTCGGTAGTAATTGAGCGATGCGGTGATGGTGTGCTGGGTATCTTCACCTAGCTTGGCATCGCCCATGTCGATATTGGAGTACCGGCCACGGCAAGTAATCTCGACCGCCCGCACTTCGCCGGTCTCGTCACTCTCATATGAGCCACGAAAGCGCAGCGTGTCGGTGTCGGCAATATGCGTGCCCCAGTTCTTAAAATGCTCGGCGGCAAATCCCGCGACCACGAAACTCATTTCGAGCTTCTGCAGGCCCATATCGATCTCAATCGGCCCTTGCATGCCGCCGCCCCGGTACTCGACCATGTTGCGCTGCAATTTGGGCGGCGTAACGGTAGCGATCTCACCTTTCCAGTCATCACCGTTGGTAAAAAGGTTCAGGTCTTTTAGCTTGCGTGGCATCGCCATGCTGATTCTCCTACGCGCTCAAGGCGCTTGGTTATGCGTTTACTTGAGCGGCGAAGTCCGCCAGATAGCTATCGGTGATTTCCTGCTCGAATCCCAGGCTTTCGAGCGGCGGTACCGGCGTGTATTTGTAGTTGATGATCAGCTTGCCGCCCTTGATCTCTTCCGCGCCGTTTTTCTTCTCATCAATCCACGCTTCGCCGCCCAGAATGTAGCCCTGCGTTTTCAGCATACGAAGCTTCGCGTTAACGCCGTCGATGATGTCCCGTGCAGTCATCGGTGTTAATGGCCGATCGATAAAGGAGAAGTGCGCCTCCGCAATGGTTTGCGCCAGCACTTGTGCGGTGCGGGTGTAGGATTCGAATGCAAAGCTGCCCGAGGCATCGCAGGTACGCACGCCCCAGAATCGGTAACCGGATTTCTGAATGAGGGCGGTAATATCGTGGCTATTCAATTCGTCGGCGTCGGTATTGCTGTTCTGCAAATCCCACGACACTGGCTTGGTAACGCCTGTGACGCCGTTAACGGGCAGATTTGATAGGCAGCGATGCCAGCCGACTTCCTGATCGGTGCGCGCACGCAGTCCCAGCGCGACGGCGACCGATGAGATGGTGGCTTCCTTGCTGGACGCCACGTCAAAGCCGGTGAAGTCGCCGTAGATCAGCATAAGCTCGCGCGCCCCGAAGTCCTCTCGCGCAAGGCTTGCCGCTTGCACGTTTTCGGCATCGACCACGGCGTATGCAAAGCCCTTGATCTGCTGCGCGACGCTGACAAGCGCTGCCGTCACATCACTGTCGATGATGCCAGGCACGCCCAAGATGCGAGGCGTTACACCGAGCGTCGACTGCGCGGTGAGTAGTGCCTGCAAGCCGGTTTTTTTGCCAGCGCTTGTAGTAGTACCGATGATGTTGGCTTTTAGCGTATCGGTGGCACCGTCTTTAGTGCCGCTCTCTTTCCCGCCATCGGTTTTCGCCGGTGCCTTGGAATCTTCTTCAACGCGGACCACGACGACGGGGGCGCTGACCTGATTGCTAATCGCGGTCAATGATGGGGCGAGCGTGCCAGATACTCCCGCCTTACCAATAGCGGTAGGCAGATCGTGCAGCAGCACGGGGGTATTGAGAGGAAATGTCTTGCTGTCTGCGTCCTTAGACGTGCAGACGATGCCAATAACGGCGGTCGCAATCGTGCGGATGGTTTGCGTGCCGTTATTGATCTCGACCACGTTGACGCCGTGATGATAGTCGCCAGCCATGAAGTATATCCCTAGGGTGATTGGGTCGGTTCATGGTCGTGGATGAATACTAGCGGGGCGAGCAATTCGCTGTGTAAGAACGCAGCGTGACGCTTAATAGCTGCACAAAAAAAAGGCCGCTTTTTATGGCGGCCTGACAGGGGAGTCTCACGGGCGTAACGATAGCTCGCGATTGTTACGCTGCGCGGACGATATAGTTAAATGCGATGTTTTTAGGGCGCGTTTCTGCGCCTCCCGCATACCCCGTATCGCCTGTCACATCGTGATAATGATCGCCGCTTTCGTCGATAGTGGCGTTATGTACGTGATCGTCTACCCATGAGGTTGCTTTGTTCTCGCTGCTTCCGCCCGCGTTCATCAACTGCCTGCCATTGCTATCCCCGGGTGCTGACCATGAGCTATATGCAACGTTATGAGAATGCCCGCCCGCGCCATAGATATTAACGTTATGGCCATGCTTCCCGGCGCGCGCTGTCGAAAGTGTTCCCTTATCGTGCCGGTGCGATCGCATATCTTGATCTTGCGTGGAGAGCACCGCGCGATTTTTATCGACATCAATACCGCGCCCACCATCTTTTGCACGTATGAAATAGCCGCGCAAATCAGGCGTTCGGCCATTGGTATACACCTTGGCTAGCTGCGGGCACTTCCCTTTGTCAAAGGCGCGCCCGTCGCACAATAGCCAGCCTGCTGGCGCAGTGTCCGTCGGCCACGGCTGGGGGCTTCCTACGGGCAGCTCATTGCCAATTGGCGGCGTATTTTTCAAATCATTGTAGCTGCCGGTTTTCGCCGCCTTCGGCAGTGCCGCAACCACTGTGTAAATATCTCCGGCGAGCGTCAGGTCGTTATATTTTCCTTTCCACAGTGTGTAGTCGTAGGGTTCTTTATTAAGCCCTGCGACGCCCTTTAGCGCAGCATCCCCAAACGCCGGTTTTTCCTTGATATCGCCCCATTTTGCCGTGTTGGCAAGCTCTGCCAAACCCAGCGCCTTTCTTGCGCTTTCGGCGCTTGTTGCGCCGGTGCCGCCGTTTTCAATAGGAATCACATCATCGTTAGTAGCTAGGCGCGTCCATTTTGACCACGTGCCCGCTGAATCTGTAGCGCGCAGCCACAGCTGCGAGGCGTTAAATTGGTTGATGGTGTTATTGCTGCCGCCTGCCGCGCCAACAATCATCACGCCCATTTTTGCCGATGGTCCGCTGCGCTTCATGATAAGCACTGGGCCACCGGTGGCCATCCCGCTAGGGCGATTTTTAGTGCCGTTGTCCCACTGATAAACACCCGGTTTCACGCCGTCGAGACTTCGATCGAAGTCGGTATAGTGAGAGGCGTTGCTCGACCAGCCTAAATTCATCATCGCGTTGTTGGCATTCGTCGCCCCGGTGCCGCCATTACTGATCGGTGCGACATCCAAGGGCGCTAACGCGCCTACCCCCGCCAAGTCCTCAAGCTTGCCTGACGTTGCTACGGCGGCCAGTTCATCGCTCATGGTCACGCGCTGCCAGTCATTCATTTTCCCGCTGGACACTGAGCCCACGAATAGCTGATTTTTAGAGTCGATGATCAGATACGAGGCATTCGATTCCGATTCTCGGTTGACGATCAACTGTGCGTAATGCCCAGCCCCCTGCGGCCAATCCGTCGGCACCTGCCTGCGGACGGCATATAGGCCGCTTTGCGTCAGGTTCTGAATAGTATCGTTGTCGTTGATAAGGATTGCGCCACCGCCAATGCCGAATGCTCCTACCGGCATTACATCGCCGTCTTCGTTACCGGCGTTTTTCGCGGCAGCACTGCCCAGTGCGGCAACGATCGCTTGCAGCGTATTTTTGCCACTGAAGGCGTTAGATGGCTTGGCGGTAATCTGTTCGGCCTTGTGCGCCGAGGTGGCACTGGCGTGCGCATTCACTTTGTTCTGCGCGCCTTGCGGCGTTTCTCGCGTGTTGGCGTTATCGTTGGCACGCTTAACCGCATTGGCCGTGGCCGCTTGGCTCGTCGAGGTATTGTTGGTCGCATCGTTTAGCTGCACGATGCCCGCGCCCTCTGTGCTCGCCTTATCGATTTCGTGTGTGTGCGTGTCGCCTGACGCGCTGTTTTTGCTGCTGGCGGTAATCTTGCTCGGTGTGCCGAGGCTAACGGTTCTATCGCCCGTCAGGTTGCCACCACCTGTTAGACCATTCCCAGCCTTAACCTGACGCGCCCCTTTGACAATATCCCCAGTCCCATTGCCGTCATTGAGTTTGGCGGCGGAGCCTAAGCTTGTCAGCATGTCTTGCACGCTATTTTTGCCACTAAAGGCAGCGGGCGGCGTGAGGCTAATTTGCCCTGCGTTGTGCGCCGTCCCCGCCTTGGCGTGCGCATCCACCTTATCTTGAGCGCCCTTAGGTGTTTCTCGCGTGTTGGCGTTGTCGTTGGCACGCTTGACCGCATTGGCTGTGGCCGCTTTATCGGTTGCTTTGTCGCTGACGCTATCTGACAGCATCGTGACACCGCGTGTCGTGGTCGTGGCGGGCGGCTCTGAAAAAGTCGCATCGCCGAAGGTGAATTTGGTGGCATCGATATCATCGATCGCGATATCAAGCGTCAAGAGCACAATGGCAGCGGCGGCTTTCTCAACGATGGCGTCTTTTTGTGCGTAGACGGCAAAGAATGTGCCGTCTTTTAAATAAAGCGATACCTCTTTCACGGTGTAGCTATCGGTGCTTTCGTCTTTTACGTCGATATGCAGCATGTTGCTCGACGGTGAATCACCCGCAACGCTGGCCACGCGCTTAATCTGTTTTTTAAGTGCGGTCTGCTTACCGTTGGCGGTATAACCTTCGGAGCCAAAGCCCGCCTGCGTGATCTCGATATTCTTACCGGCTTCCAGCGCGCTTTTGATGGCCGCCTTGCCTTTGTCGGTAATGATCATTTTTAACTCGGCCATGACTAAGCCTCCATCTCAAGTCGTCGGTATACAAATGGGCGTGCGACGGCGATAGCGCCAATGCCGGCGCTGCCCTTAAGGCCAGCGGTCAGGGTGTAGTGGGCGCGCACCGGCTTGGCCCTATCCACCGCCTGCATGATCTGCTCCTGAAACTGCGCCGTTTGCGGCACATCCGAACCGAGCGTTAGCGTGATCGCGAATGTATAGGGCTCGCCCTTTGGCTCTAGCTGCCACCATTCGCGCAGTGCCACCGAGGATCCAAATGACGCGATCACATCGCGCACGCTCTTCGCCGTGCCTTTACGCCGGGCGATATCCACGGCGCTGGCGACCTGCCTACGCTTTAAATGCTCTGGCCACGTGCTGTCCCATGTCTGCAAATTCAGTGCCCACGCGAGCCACGGCAGTAACTCAACGGGGCAGTTTTCTGGACTCCACACGGTGTTAATCGGCGTGGGGATGCGTGATATCCGGGCAATGGTGAGTGCGATGGCGTTCTCGGCATCGGTGGCGTTAGGCGGTAAGAGGGATTGATCACTCATCGACGCCACCGAAGGTGATATCAATGCCGGTGCAGAAACTCGCCTCGGTGCGATCAATCACGATATTGGCGTTGGGCTCCTTCAACTCGACACGCTGAACGCCCGGCTGCTGTAGCGCGCCGTATACCCCCGATAACGTTACGTCCTGACCAATCAAGTGGCGGTCTTTCGCGTATTGCTCGGCACCGGCCTTGGCTGCAGCGATCACCACACCAGCATCCGGCCCCGCGTACAGATACAGCGTCGCCTTAACTCGATACTCCTTGATGCTGGCAGATTGCACCGTGACGTGATCGGTCAGCGGGCGGACGTTTTCGGCATTCACCGATTGATTGACCTGATCGAGGAGTTCCTTGGATGCCTTCCCATTCCCTGCGCGCGCCAGCACAGTAACCAGTACCTCGCCCGGCGATGGGCTTGTTGCGGAGGCATCGAGCACCTCGCCCGATACGGATAATGCGTGGAATCTATACGCTCCTTCTGGCCCTGCCACTGAAATACCATCGAGTGATATCTGCGTGCGGTAGCGCAGATTGTCGTCACCCTCATAGGTGGCGGGCACCGGTGGCACGGCGGATTCGTCCCCCGGATCTATGACAAGTCGCTCGACGCCAAACAACGCGGCAATTTGATCAAGATCGCTTCCTTGCGCGTAGGCCAGCATGACGGCGCGCGCCGCGTCATTAACGCGTTGTCGAACGATCATTTCGCGGTAAGCGCACACTTGCAGCAATTTCCACGCCGGGTCCGAGTCTGACAGCCCATTAACGAGGGTGGGTTCTTTCTCTTTAAGGTTGGCCAGCATGTCGGAAAAAATGGTTTCAACGTCCAGTGGCTCGACCACGTGCGGTGATGGCAGTCGCGACAGATCGATAGCGCTCATGTGCGCACCTCCAATTCGATCGATTGAGCGTCGCGCACGCGCGCGGCGGTAATCTTGAGCGTGAGCCGACCGGCGGCAGTGGATAGACTATCGACCGCCTGAATACGCACGCGAGGTTCCCATCGTGTAATGGCATCGACGGTGGCTGACATGAGCTTTAGGCGTGTCTCATCGTTCATCGGCTGATCGATGAGTTCCGGTAGCAGTGAGCCGTAGTAACGTCGAATGAGGCGCGTGCCGATAGGCGTTGTAAGAATGTCGCCGATTGACTGCGCGATATGGGCGTTTTCGGTGAGCGCCTTGCCTGTAAATCGGCTCATGCCGGTCATTGCGGTGCCCCCGTCATATCAGGCCCGCCTTTCACGCCGCCGTGGGTATGCCCTTTGAGGCTAATGCTGCCTGCCTTCACATCGGCCTGGCTGGCGATATTGCCCTTTACATTTAGCGTCTTTGTCATGGTGACTGCGCCATCGATAGTGACAGGGCCGGTGAGCTTGATTGCCTTCGCTTTAATGTTGGCCGTGCCGTTTACCGTGGCATCCAACTGATGGGCCGCGCGGTCGTAGCGAATAACCGTGCCATCGTCTACGTGCAGGGCGATCACATCGCCTGATCGTTCCAGTGTCGGATGCTCCGAGCTGTAAAGGCTCGCGACGATAATTGCGCCTGCCGTATCGCCGCTCGGGGCGAGCATGAGCACAGTTTCGCCAATCACGGGGGCCGCCCACATCGATACAGCAGCAGCGCGAGAAGCGCTCCAGGCAATCCAGTCTGTTTCCAGATCGCCTGCGCGCACGCGAACGCTGGGCGGCGTGAGGCTTAAATCAACGTCGAATACCTGACCAATTCTGATCAGGTTCTGCAGCGCTCTGTGTATGTCGTTGAGTGTGTTCATGCACGGTATCGTGCGAGTGAAGGGGCCGCGTTGCGAGATAAACGGTGTGTAACAAACTGACGTTACGCCAACGGCTACCGTTGTTTCAGATGATCAATCACGGCGCGCTCGACAATACTCTCTGTGCGCGCCGATACGCCAAGCAAGGGGCGCGACGCGTAGCGCACTCTTAAAGGGCTTTTGCGTGATACGCGATCGGTCAGCCCGTATTGGTGTACGCGCGCAATGGTGGCTGCACCGCCTCTAAATTCGATCGATGCGCCAGTGGCGGTGGCGGTTGTCTTCATGAATCGCGCAGTGCGCAGCTTCGAGAACATCGCCTTTTCTTTGATTCGCCCACGTTTACGCGCTGATGGCTTGCGTGGTGTGTAGCTTGTGCCGTCGGGAGCACGCTGCTCCTTGATACGCTCGCGCTGCTCTTTGCGCACGTCGGTGGCAATCGTTCGCGCGAGCTTGCGGCGCTCGCCTGCTGACAGCTTCTGTAAAAGCGGCGCTACCCAGTTTTCAAGATCGCCAAGATCACCGGCCATAGCTACTCATTTCCTCTGCCGTCCATTTATGCAGGAACGTAAGATGATCGCCTTCGTTTAAGTAAAGCTCCCACGGCCCGCAATAACGCTCTTCTTCAAAGCGCGGCATGGTGTGACGTGCCTTCAGCGTGCCGGTGTCGCGATCAACTTCCACCACCACTTTCTCTGTTAACCGAACGCGCACGATCAGATCAATCGTGGCTTCGTCGATAATTTCTGCCTCGACCTTAATGCCGTCTTTCGAATCCAGCTCCGACTCATAGACGGCCAGCCACTGAAGCAACGCCGTTATGAGCACATCGGTATCCAGTGCGAATGCGGTAAAGACAAATTGCGCGGTGTATTGCCAGTCGTGCGTGAGCGTTTTACCGCGCCAGAATTCGATGCTGCCGTCCTCGATAAATGCCAAAAAGGCATCGGGGTCGGTGTTAAAGGGCGGCAGGGCGTTAATTAAATGGCGGCGCAGCGCGGTGAGCTTTTTCATCGGCTTAATCCGTCGAGATACGTTTGGCAGGCGGAAAGCTGGCGGGTGCGGCTGTCGGCGGTGTCGGCGAACCGAATAAGAAATTCCGCATCTTGCTCCCGAAGTCCGCTTGGTGTCTGACCATGATCGCGGGCGGTGGATGAATGCTGGGCAGCGATGAGACGGTTGGTGGCATCGCGGGCGGCGAGTTGGCGGCGCAGCTTGAGAGTGCCACGACGCAAATAGCTGATAGTGCGCTCTGTTGTATCCGTTCCATGCTGTTCTTCCTGTAAATAGTGAGATTCAACGCTGTCAGCCAGCGCCTGACGCTTAAGCTCGACGTCGCGCATGCGGGATTGCCACTGCGCCTCGCTGATCGCCGTCTCTTTTTTCATCTGCTCGATCTGCGTCGCGCGCGCATCCGCCTTATGCCCCTGCCAGTACATGCCAGCGGCTAAAAACGCGCAGATTACCCACGGCAGATCGCGTATCAGGCGTGGCAGTAGCCCTTTGACGGCGGTCATGATGAGGCTGATCACGGCCGGTCCCTCTCAATCCATTTACCGAGATAGGTCGCCAAGTGCTCGCGAAACCAGTCCACGCCGAGAAACGAGATAGCTGCGCCAATGGCGACGGCCAGATAGGTGTTCAAACCGAAATAATCAAGCAGCGGGAATGCCGCGAGCGTCAGGCATCCGCACAGCATTGCCTCCAGCATCGAGCGCACGAATTTTCCGCCGTTTAAGAGTGCCCGCAGCAGCCCGATGATAAAGGCAAGGCCCGAAGCGTAGAGCTGCGGCATCCATGTCTGCAGCGCGTTAATGATGATGCGCCAGCTATCGGGATCTTTAATCGGCATTAGCCATGCTCCTTGCGGGTGATATCAATCGCCACGTCTGTCCAGTTAATCGCGGGCGACGGGCTATTTTGTGGGCGCATAAAGAGCGACTGCTCGGCGTGACGGCGGCTCACAAGACCGCTCATCACCTTGCCACCTGAATGCACCCAGCGCGGAAATTCACTGGCCGCCCCCTCGATATCGCCCGCGTTGAGCTTTTTGAGTAGCGTCGACGTTGAGAAATTTCCTGCGCCCAGGTTGAACACAAAATCAATGAGGGCGTCGAATTGGTTTTGCGTGATATCCACGCTGACATAACGATTAACGTTGTGTTCTGCGTTAGCGATATCCATCTGTAGATAGCCCACTATCTGGCGCGGCGTTGCGCGATCACCGTGTCTCACGCCGCGCGTGTGACCATAGCCAATCGTCCATGGCTGCGCGCCGCTGCCGGGGTCGGGATAGGCGTCGAAGTTCAACCCTTCGAATGCCTCAATCAGGCTTAATGCGCGAGTTGATGCCTTCATATTGGTCATGGTCAGTCCCACAGATTGATGACGGTGTTTGCCGAGCGTTTCGGCGTGATGGTGTCCGGCATGGTGACAAGCGTCCCTTGTGGCAATAACGGCCCAAGATCAGCAAGCCCTCGGTTCAATTCGTACACGGTGACGACGAGCGACGAGTCAATGCCAAGGCGGTAGCACAGTGCGTCGAGCGTTTCACCCTGCTGGGCGATGGCCTGGTTGCTCATATCAACTCGACCGTGGTGTGCGGGCGGTCGAGAATTTCGTTAACGGCCCATCGCGCATCGCGCCGATGGGTGTCCGCCATGTCGCGACGACTGTCGTCGTCTTCATTCATGCGCCCGGTGGCACCCACGTTTAGGTAGTGATCTAGGATTAAGGCGTGGGCTTCGCTAAATACGGCACGTTTGTATTGCGCCGTTAATCCGCCAATCGGCAGCCATTCGTAGTCCGGCACGTCACCCAGCGCGTCGAATTGACTGTGCGCCCGTCGCCACTCGCGCAGCATCCGATTGGTGATGCCGATGGCGGCGGTGAGCGCGGATATCACGCGGTTATTGGTGATGGTGTCGGTGATGCGATGTTCCGTGCGAAACGCCTCCGGGTCGATATCGGGCCAGAAGGGCGCGTTTTTAATAAGCTCCGCATGCTCATGTGGCTTTTCGCCACCGATGGCTAGAAAGTCATTCATCGCATCACCTTTAAAAGTGGGCGGGTGATTTGTTCGGTCAGGCAATGCCGTTGGCATATCATCGCGAGCAAGGCCCGCCCGTCGCGGGGCGACTCGGTCAGGCTTGAGGCGCTAGCGCCTTAAGTTCTTTTTCTGCTCGCTTTAGTTCCGCTTTGCAGCCAGCTGCAGGATGAAGGGCAAGCGCGCGTTTAAAGTGTTCGACGGCGACCCCGGCATCCTGATCTTTTAGCGCTGCATTACCGCGCACCCTAAAGAGCTTGGCGGCCACTTGATCAACGATGCTTTCGCCCTCTGTCAGGCGCGCGATGCGCTCAAGCGTGGGGCGTGCATTGCTTACTAGCACACCGTCTTTGGTGAGCTTCTCAATCCCTACTTCAATCAGAATTTCAGCCGTCGTGCGCTGATGCTCATCGGGGGATTCAAGGCCGTGTGCCAGTGCGTACTCGGCCATGTCGAGCGCGCCGTCGACATCGCTCGCGTCCAGCCGCCATATCAAAAGCGTTGAGAAGAGAGGGTCTGGCTTCCCGTTACCTGCCTCCATCACGCCCTCGATATAGGGCGCGTATTTAGGGAGCAGCGTGCGCTTTAACGCCTCTTTCGCCGTCACCGAGCGCTCGGCTTTCAGCAGTAGCTTGTCGCGATGAAGCATCTCTTTAAATTCATCAGTGATGCCGCCGTAGTCATCGCCTGATCGGGCCGCCTGCGTGGCGGCCTCGATCTTCATACGATGGGCGCGAATCGGATTCATTCGCCACCTGCCTGTGCGGGCTGATCATCGGTCGACGCGCCGGCGTCTTCTTTACTGCCGGTTTCCGTCTCAGGCTTTTCCGGCGTTGTCGGCATTGTCGGTGTTGATACCGGCACGCTGATGGCGGAGGGCTTTTGGCTGCCCTTCAGCTCGATATTTTCAATCAAACAGCCGCGTCCAAAGTCCTCGACTACGTACGCGTCGTTGGAGGAGTCGTAATTTTCGATGCGTTTACGCTCCGGCTTGTCCACGATGTAGCTGCGGCGCGCCTGCTTTTGGTAGTAGATAGAAAGGTTTGAAAGCGTCGTGATCAGAATGGCGTTATCAGGCACGAACGGCACCTGAATCGCCTGCTGACCGCCCATGCGCTGCTGGCTGATGATCAGATCAGTTGCTCGCTTCTCGGTAGGCTCCGGGAAGTTATTAATGAGCGGGAAGTATTTATCGGTCATGAGCGCGCGCCCAACGATGGCGACGAGCGCCGTATCGGCACGATGCCACGGGTCGATGAGCTCATTGATGGCGGCGTACACTAGTGCGTCCAGATTATTGAAATCGCCGTCATCACCCACGGTGCCGCCGGAATAAACGCGGCTAGCGGCACTGCGACGATAATGCTCCAGCCACCCAATATTCACGTCCTCAAGCAGCGGGTTTTTATCGCGGTCGCTCTCAACGGCAGCGTGTGTACCGTTAAAACCGATCATGATGCGGTCTAGCGCCTGTCGCTGGATAATTGCCTGCCGCAGGCGCTGCTTAAAGTTAGGCTGTGCTGCCCACGCATCTAGCTCTGCCCACGTAACGGCAGTGTCCATTTCGGTGGATTCACAGCGGTATTCGTTGGCGTTGAGCTCATGCACCTGCCGGGGGCGACGATCACGTTTTGTGACGTCGGTGCGCCCAGCAATCGTGGTCGAAATGCCCATGCCGACCTTGTCGCCGATCAAATCGCGTACGCCGACGACGTTGATGCGGCGCAGGAAGTCGCTCGACTCCTGAATGCGCGTTTCGAGCTTTTGCTGAACGGCAGGTTCCACCGCGAAGCTTTCGCTTGCGCTACTCACTCCGTTAAGGCGCGCCAAGTCCTGCTTGTATTCGTTAAATTTTTGACGGGTCAGGTTTTCCATGACGCTCCCTTAGCAATCGATGGTGTCAGCGGCTGGACCGGTTGAGATTGGTCGTGTGCTGAAGTCGTGGGCGGGTGTTTGGTCGAGCGATGCAGTCAATGCATCAAGGCGGGCGCTCAAGGCGGCGACATCTTCACTGGATGCTCGCTGATCAAGCGCTGCGCGAAGTGCGGCGTTTTCACTCGCCAATAACTCAAGCGCCGCCTGCACGTCGCCGCTTTCTGTCGAAAGCTGCTCGGTTTTCTTTTGCATCGGCGTGAGGAGTTGCTTCACGCGGGCGAGCAGCGTAGGGGCGCTATCGTCGCCAGACTGCACTAATGACTGCTCGACTGTTTCGGTCATGACGTTTTTGGGGTCGCGCTTTAAATACGCGAGCGGCTTTTGATCGTCGGGCAGATTGGCGGAAAACTTCAGCACTTCGGTGCCGAGCGACGCCGGATAATCAGTGGCAGCTAACCCCACCAGATAGGCTTCATTGGTGTCTGCAAAGGACGTGCTGAATTCGCATGAGGTGTAAATCTTCTGCCGATCTTTGGTGAGCGCCTTAAATTGGTCGGTCGGCTCAATACCGGCAATCAGCGTGGTTTTTCCTTCGCTATTGGTTCCAGTGCGCAGCGATACCACGTCACCCAAGGCGTTAAAGGGGCCGTTCGGCGCTAGTCCGCGAACGTGCTCGCAGTTGAGGCGCGCCGCATATTTTTTCGGGTCGTAATTCTTGGCAGCCTGTTCTAGCCACTGTTTTTCGATGAATCGACCGTCGCTGGTCGCGCCTTCCGTGCACACCACAAATTCCTTAGTGGTCTTCCCTGTTCCGCTCATGCCATGCCCTCGACCGTTGCTTTCCTGTCTTGTCTGTCGGGCGGTGGCTCAAGAGTCCGCCCACGTTGCTGCCAAGGGTGGCGATCAATGAGATGAGGCGCGAGCAATTCGCTGTGTAAGAAGCGGGTGTAACGCGTAAAGGGATGAGCGGTGTCATTCAGACGACCGTTACCCTTGCCGCATGACTACGACCAACGTTATTGCGCTCCCCACCTCTCATCGCTCCCAAGCCAAGCTTCTGTACTGGCAAGGGTGGCGGATGGCCGATATTGCCGATCACCTAAGCGAATCTGCGGATGTTATTCGTACGTGGAAAGCGCGGGATAAATGGGACGAGGCGACGCCTGCCGATCGCGTCAGCGCGACGCTTGAAGCGAGGCTTTGCAGCCTTATTGCCAAGGAGTCGAAATCCAACGGCGACTATAAGGAGCTGGACGCGCTCAATCGCCAGCTACTCCGATTTACCGGTGGGGATAATGGCAGTTCGCGAAGCCGCGAAAGCGGGGGCGGTGAGCCACGGTCACGGCGAGCGAGATTAGGGAAAAATGAGATTGGTGACGAGGGATTGATTGCGCTGGAAGAGGCATTCCACAGCTCGCTTTTTGACTTTCAGCGGCGCTGGTGGGAGGCATCACTCACCGAACACATTCGCAACGTGCTCAAGGCGCGTCAGTTGGGCGCAACGTGGTATTTCGCCCGCGAGGCGATTCTGGATGCCTATAAAACCGGCAAGTCGAAGATATTTCTGTCGGCGTCGAAAAAGCAGGCGCTCAACTTCCGTAAGTACATGGCGCAGTTCGTGAAGGACGTTCTTGATATCGATTTGAAAGGGGCGGAGGAAATCAAGCTGCCCAACGGTGCAACCCTGTCGTTTCTAGGCACGAATTCAGCGACGGCGCAGGGTTACTCTGGCGACGTGTACATGGACGAGTATTTTTGGATTGCCAAATTTTCCACCTTTCGCAAGGTGGCATCGGCCATGGCCACGCATAAACAATTCACCCAGACCTATATATCAACGCCCTCCACCATCGATCACGAGGCGTACGAATTTTGGACGGGCGAGCGATACAACAAACGCCGAAAGCCTGCCGATAGGGCGGTGTTTGATACCAGTCACGCGGCGCTAAAAGATGGCCTGCGCGGCGCTGATCGTCAGTGGCGGCAGATTGTCACCGTCCATGATGCTATCGATCAGGGCTTTGATCTGGTCGACCTTGACGAGCTGCGCATCGAATACGCCGATGAGGAATTTGCGAACCTCTTCGAATGCGAATTCCTGGACGATTCGCAGTCGCTCTTCCCGCTGTCTGCCATGACGAGCTGCATGGTCGATTCGATCGATAGTTGGCCAGACGTTAAGCCGTGGACGCGACGGCCCTACGGCAATCGCGCCGTGTGGATTGGCTATGACCCTGCGGGTGATAGTTTGACGGGGGACGGTGCGGGGCTAGTGGTGATGGCCCCGGCGCGCACGCGACATGACGCGCACCGTATTATCGAGAAGCATCGCCTGCGCGGCAGTGACTACGAAACGCAGGCCGCGTTCATCGAATCCATGTGTGAGCGATATCACGTTGAGCATATCGGTATCGACATTAACGGCATGGGGGAATCAGTCGCCCAACTGGTCGAAAAATTCTACCCGCGCCTGACGCGCTATCGCTACACACCCGATAGCAAAGCGGCAATGGTTCGCCAAGCGCAACACATCATCCGGCGAGGACGCCTTCAGTACGACTCAGGCGATAGCGATATCACCCAAGCCTTTTCCGCGATCAAACGTGTGCCGACCAGTTCCGGCAGCGCGATCACCATCAAGTCCAGCCGCTCCAATGAACATGGCCACGCCGATCTAGCGTGGGCCACCATGCATGCCCTACATTTTGAACCGCTGGATGGCCCCGATGATGGAGCCCACTCCGGCTTTGTGGAGATTTACACGTGAACAAGCCTCGCCACCGTTTTTCAGCCGATGGCACGCCCTTGGCGAATGCCATCGTATCTGCACCCGCCACGCGCGATACACTTTTTACCTTTGGCGAACCTACGCCAGTATTAACCCAGTATGATCTTTACTACACGGGGCTCACTCCCTACGGCGAAACGTATTTTGAGCCGCCTGTCGATATGGATGCGCTCGCCAAGCTTTACCGTGCAACGGCCCATCACGGGAGTGCGCTTCAGGTAAAGCGCAACCTGTTAAAGAAATTTTTCATTCCTCACCCGCTATTAAACCGGCAGCAGTTTGAGATGCTGGCGCAGGATTTTCTTATCTTCGGCAACTGCTATCTGGAAACTTTGCGCTCTAAGCTAGGCTCGCTATTGGCCCTTCGCCCTGCGCAAGCGCGCCATGTGCGAGTCGGCGTGGATTTTCAGACGTTCTATTGGCAGATGCCGTTTTCATGGGGTGCGCCTGACGCGCAGCTACATGCGTTCGCACCGGGCAGCGTTGCTCACCTGAAACAATCCGATATTAACCAAGAGGTGTACGGCGTCCCCGATTATATGGGGGCGCTTCAATCCGTGATGCTGAACGAAGCCGCGACGCTCTTTCGGCGGCGGTATTACGAAAACGGCTCGCACGCTGGCTTCATTTTGTACATGCGCGGCGCTGAACAGAACAAAGAAGACGTTGATGCCATTCGCCAATCTCTGCGTGACACAAAGGGGGTGGGCAATTTCAAGAATCTGTTCGTGCATAGCCCAAAGGGAGAGAAGGATGGCGTGCAGCTTATTCCTGTCAGCGACGTGAAGGCAGGCGATGACTTTGCGGCACTGAAAAACACAAGCAGGGACGATCAGTTGGCAGGGCATCGTGTGCCGCCGCAGCTTTTGGGCATTGTCCCGAGCAACAATGGTGGATTCGGCGACACCGGCACGGCGTCGCGCGTATTCATTGATAACGAGATCATGCCGCTGATGGAGACGTTCCGGGAGTTGAATGACATTCTGGGCGCGGAGGTCATCCAGTTTCGTGACGTTGAATTAAACGTGCCCATTGGCCAGTCCTCTCGCCGTCGCGACTGACTCTATCCTATCAAGCCGCCGATAGGCGGCTTCCCTAATACACCAGTTGCTCAACGTCTATCCCTAGCGCGTTAGCTACCTTGTCTAACGTTGCCTTATGAGGTCGCTGCGACTTCTCGATACCTGCATAACTGCCCTGTGACATATTAAGCCGCTGCGCCATTTCCACTTGCGTTATACCGAGATGCCTACGCCATGCAGCGATTGGGCTCATGTTCTCTAACACCTGTTTCTCGACCACGTCTTGCGGCACGCATGCCTCTTCTTCTTTGAAGTGCGCTAGATAATCAGCGTACGGCATTACAACGTAAGCAGGGCGGCCATCTAGGCCGCTGAAAACTTGCACGTTACTAGTATGTTCGCTCATCGCGCTTTTTCACCTCTTCAATTTCCACAACCTTGATGGCATCGTGCCAGTCAAACAATATCCGGTAGTCTCCAACGCGCATTCTGTAACCGTACTGATGACGCTTTAGTGCTTTGATGTTTTTGACGTCCGGCATATTTTCCAAAGACCGTGCAGCCTCCACCAGTCTTTCTCTAATTGGTGGAGTGATCTTCAAAAGCTGTTTCAGCGCTTTTTTTGTCCACTTGATTTGCTGTGTCATGATGCCCTCGCGTCAGTAAAGGCATAATAACCCAATATTCAGATATTATCAATGAATATCTGATTTTTATCCAATATTAATGGAAAATCTCTCTTTTTACTTCTCCCCTTCGATATCGCCCGCTCGCGCCCCTCCTGCGGTGTTCATTTCCGCCCCCTCGGTACCCCTACCCCTGCCGATTCCGGCCCTCCTGCGACCTCCCTGCGGGCCTCTCGCTGACGCTTCCCAGATGCCGTTTCGCGCAATGCCCCCCGCGCCTGCGTTTTGCACGCGGTGCCAAAAACGTTGCAGTACTAATTCCCCAATGCGACCAGCCGCATCTAGGGGGACAGGCAATTTTTTTGCCTAAAAAAACATTGCAAAACGTTGCGAAACGTTGCACTTTCAGAAGTTACTTAGTTTAAAAGACATCGCAAGAGAAATAGCCGATGAGCGAAGAACCCCACGAAACACCATCCACTACCCCAAACTTTCAGACCGAGCTGGCAGCGCGGCTTGCCGAGTTGATGCCCGAGATTATTGTCGACGGCAAGGTGGACGTGGAGAAGCTCAAGGAACTCTTGGATGGAGACGTTGCAGACAGTAGTGAGCGCTTCGGGCTGTTTTGGCCAGGTAAGAAGCGTGCTCTGCGTGCTGCGCAGGAACCGACGACGGCGACACTGCGTCCCGACTTCGAAAAATCGAAGGACTGGGACACCACCAAGAACGTGTTCATCGAGGGTGACAACCTCGAAGTGCTGAAGATCCTGCAGAAGCATTACCACGCCAAGATCAAGATGATCTACATCGATCCTCCGTATAACACCGGCAAGGACTTCGTCTACCCAGACAATTACAAGGAAGGGCTTGACACCTACCTCGAGTGGACAAAACAGGTCAGTGAGGAAGGCAAAAAGCTCTCAACTAACGCTGACATTGAGGGGCGTTACCACTCCAACTGGCTCAACATGATATACCCTCGACTTAAGCTAGCACGGAATCTGTTAACACAGGACGGTATTATTTTTGTTTCCATCGACGATAACGAGCAAGATAACCTTCGAAAGGTTTGCAACGAAGTGTTTGGTGAGAGCAACTTCATTGCCTCTTTCATGTGGAAGCGAAAGAAGGAGATCTCGAGCGATACGAAGAACGTCGCGATCCAAGGGGAGTACATCCTTGCGTACGGCAGAAGCTCCGATGCGCTCGTGAACCCTGAACCCATATCTGAAGAGTATGTGAAGTCCGCGTACAAGGAACCTACAGCTGAGTTTCCCGACGGTCGGTGGCGACCCGTGCCGATCACGGTGTCGAAGGGGCTAAAAGGCGGGGGATATGAGTACGACATACGTACCCCTGGCGGTACGGTGCATCGTCGGCTTTTTGCGTATCCCAAGAAGAGCTATGAGGAGCTCGTGGCGCGTGGTCGTATCTACTTCGGGAAGAATGGAGATGGCGTGCCTCAGCGGGTCATTTATGCGCACGATAGCAAAGGGCAGCCGACGACGAACTATTGGGCAGACGTTGCAACGAATAAGGAAGGGAAGAAGGAAATAATCGACCTATTCGGGGATAATGTATTTGATACGCCAAAGCCGACGGCATTGGTGCGGAAGATGATCTCACTTGCGGCGGGCCCGGAGGACATCATCCTCGATTTCTTTGCAGGTTCTGGCACAACTGCTCATGCCGTGATGCTCGCAAACGCTGCGGACACTGGCCATCGGAGTTTCATATCAGTCCAGCTCCCTGAGCCCACGCCTGAAGGGTCTGTGGCTCGTCAAGAGGATTACGCGACGGTTGCTGATATCGCGCGGGACCGTATTCTGCGTGTTGGTCAAACGATGTCGGGAGACAACGGCTTCCGCTCGTACCAACTTGCTGATACTAACTTTTCTAAGTGGAAGCTCTCTAGTGATGTTGACCGTACCAAGCTTGAGCAGCACTTGCTCGATCTGCGGGATTCGAGCAGCGCCGATGACGCATCTGCCGACGATCTCCTCTCGGAGATCCTCCTCAAGCAGGGTTACTCACTGACCGAGCAGATTGCTCCGGTTGACGTGGCCGGCCTCGAACTACGCTCGGTGGGTGATGGCATTGTGCTGGCCTATCTGAATGAGCACGTCAAGCCAACACTCGAGCAGCTTTGTTTGGTGGCGGATGAGGATCCGCAGCGTTTGATCGTCCTCGAGGATGCGTTCCAGGGTGACGACCAGCTGAAGACCAATTTGGCCCAGCTCTGTAAGAGCCGTGGCATCGAACTTTGGACGGCCTGATCATGGGAGGCAATACAGCGAGCAGCGGATTCAAGTTCGACGCCAGCCAGCCCTATCAGCTCGACGCGATCAACTCCGTCGTCGACCTGTTCGACGGGCAGCCGAAGGACGCCGAGAAGCTGGAGACGACGCTGCGCGGTCAGGTGGCCACTGTCGACGAGACGAAGAACGTCGCGCTCGACCTTGATCTCTCGCAGGAAGTCGGTGCCGTCGGGAACCACCTGGTGCTCGACCGCGACACGGTGCTAGCGAACCTGCAGCGCGTGCAGGACAAGAACGGCCTCGAGGTCGCTTCGAAACTGTTCGATGACGCGGAGCTCGATTTCGACATCGAGATGGAGACAGGTACGGGTAAAACGTACGTTTACCTCCGTACAATCTTTGAGCTGGCGGCCCAGTACAACTTCACCAAGTTTGTCATCCTAGTGCCGAGCGTGGCAATCCGTGAGGGTGTGAATACGAGCATCCGTCTTATGCGTTCGCACTTCGAGAACCTCTACAAGAAGTGCAATATTACCTTCGAATCGTCGGTTTATAGCGGCAAGACGGCTGAGGAGGTGCGGTTCTTTGCGACGTCGACCAACGTGCAGATCATGGTTATGACGATTGATTCGATACGTGGGAACGCGAACTCGCGGATTATCCACCAGGCACGAGACAAGCTGAACGGCCTCAAACCAATCGACTACCTGAAGGCGACACATCCGGTCGTCATCATGGACGAGCCGCAGAATATGGAGTCACTGCTCTCACAGTCGGCCGTGGGTGAGCTCGCCCCAGTCTTCACCTTGCGCTACAGCGCGACACACAAAAAGCTCCGCAACGTTGTCTACCGCCTCGACCCGGTCGATGCGCACGACCTAGGTCTGGTGAAGCAGATCGTGGTGGCCGACGTGCAGCAGCAAGGTGCGGACGCCTCGCCATACATCAAGCTGGTCGAGGTTAAGAACGACAAGGGTTGGGTTGCCCGGCTGGAGTTGTCATGTCGCAAGGCGGACGGCACGCTCGAGCGTAAGGTCGTCAACGTCAAGCAAAGCCAAGAACTCTCTGATGCTAGGCTTACAGGCAACGCGCAGTACGACGGTTGGCGGGTTAACGAGATGAGTATCGAGCCCGCGTACGTCGACCTGACGCTGCACGGCTACCTGCATCAGGGCGAGAGCCTCGGCGGATCGTCGGGTGCGATCTACAAGGAGATGATCCGTGAGACGATCAAGGAGCATCTGCGCAAGGAGACCCAGCTGCGTGCCAAAGGCATTAAGGTACTCAGCCTGTTCTTCATCGACAAGGTCGAGAGCTTCCTTGGGGATGGCTCGAACAACAACGATGCGAATGGTCAGTTCGTGCAATGGTTCGATGAGCTGTTCCGCGAGGAGCGTGCCAAGTCTTCGCAGTGGCAGGAACTGCTACCGCAGGATCCGGCTGATCTCCGTCGCGGCTACTTCTCTGTTCTCAAGGGCAAGAAGGGGGCCGCAGACAAGTTCCAGGATACGTCTGAAACGAGCAAGACCAAGGCTGACGATGACGCCTACGAGCTGATCATGCAGCAGAAGGAACGCCTGCTCGACGAAAATGAGGACGTGCGGTTCGTCTTCAGCCACTCGGCACTGCGTGAGGGCTGGGACAACCCGAACGTCTTCCAGATCTGCACCTTGCGCGAGATGGGAGCCGAGACGGAGCGCCGTCAGACGCTCGGACGCGGTCTACGCCTGCCTGTTGCCAAGACTGGAGGCGGGTACGAGCGCGTGGCCGATCGTGGCATCGCGACGCTGACCGTGGTGGCAAACGAATCGTATAAGCAGTTCGCCGATGCACTCCAGAAGGAGTACGAGTGCGTTGGCGTTGAGATCGGTCGTGTGCGCAAAGCGGAGTTCTCAAAGATTCCGTTGAAGGGCGGTGATGATATCGTGACTGAGGAGCTGTTCGGCTACGAGCGCTCGGTTGACGTGTGGAACCACTTGCAGGCCAAGGGCTTCATCGATAACGGCACGGTGATGCCGAAGTTCCAGCCGAATCTGCAGGGCTTCACGCTCGACCTGTCTGATGACTACGCGCCGTATGAGACTGAGATCACTGAGCTGATTGGCCGAGCCCACATTGGCAAGTACGTCAAGCAGACCAGCAAGCGTCAGGCGCTCAAGCTCAACAAAGAGTTGTTCGCGAACCCTGAGTTCGAACGGTTCTGGGAGATGATTAGCCAGCGCACGACGTACAAGGTTAAGGTCAGTCGCGACCAGATCATTGAGAACACGGTCAAGGCGATCAAGGAAGCACCACAGATCGATCCGCTGCGTATTGAGGTCACTCGTGCTGGTGTCAAGGTGATGCGAGGCGGCGCGAAGGGGAGCGAGATCGGCTCACGCTCGGCAGAGCTGCACGGCAGCTACGACCTGCCGGACATCATAGGTGAGCTGCAGGAGGCAACCTCGCTCACGCGCAAGACTATCGTCGACATCCTTATTGGCACTGGCCGGCTGGGGGAGTTCATCACGAACCCGAACGACTTCATCGCGATGGTGAAGCGCCTCATGCAAGCTGAGCTCGCTCATCTCGTTGTCGATGGTATCGAGTACGAGAAGATCGCCGGGTCGATTTATGAGCTGCACGAGCTCAGGAGCGACGGGCTCGATGAAAAGGAACGCTTCCTCGACCAGATGTACAAGCTCGACAACCCGGAGCGTTCAACCTTCGACTATGTCGTGTACGACTCCGAGCCGGAGCGCCAGTTCGCTGAGATCCTCGACAGCCGTCAGGACATCCGGTTCTTTATGAAGCTGCCGGACAAGTTCAAGATCGACACCCCGGTCGGGCCGTACAACCCGGACTGGGCGATCGTGAAGCACGTCGACGGTGAAGAACACGTCTACATGATCCGTGAGACGAAGAGTAGCGAAGACCCGCGCAAGCGACGTCCGACAGAGAATGCGAAGATCAAGTCCGCCGAGCAGCACTTCGCCGAGATCGGTGTTGGCTATGAGGTTTCGGTGCCGGGAAGCTGGAAGTTGTAATGAAAATTCAGTTGATTCTTATGAGTGTTATTTGGCGCCGAAAACTGACCCGCTTTTTTCATTGAAAAGTGACCCATCTAAAATCATATTTTGGGGTGTTTCTCGAGTCAATGTTTTGTTGAAGTTTTATTGTAGTGGTCAACAAAAACTGGCCACGTTAATAGACGTATTGAAATAACGTCGTTCTGCTTCGTTCGGCGTCAGCCATGCGTTGTGTCGATGAGGCCGAAGCCCGCTGTATTAGCCCGTGATGTAATCAGTGATTGCTTTCGTTGCCTCTGCAAGATGCCGGTACCCCTGAGTGGGGATCCATTCGCTCTTCAAACTCCTAAAAAATCGTTCCATTGGGCTGTTGTCCCAGCAGTCGTTGACTGGCAGTGCGGTGTGCGGAGGAAATGCGCATGACTGAGGTCGCCTGCTCTCTGCTTCACTATTGGCAGCTAAAAGTGTGACCAAAAGTGTGACCAAGCTATGCCATATTGTGACCATATCATGACTATTTGATTATTTATTTATCAACCGCACTTGCAGGGCAGGTTTCTATAACCTTATGAAATATTTAAATAAAAGGCCCGGCACCTTGAGGTGCCGGGCCTTTGAATTGGTGGAGGCGGCGGGAGTTGAACCCGCGTCCGCCGGTACTCCTCCGTCGGCTCTACATGCTTAGTTCCGTCATTTAATTTAGCCACTACGCCTCCGACGGGCAGGATACGCAGCAGCGATTCTTCTAAAGTTTAACCCTCAAGGCGAAGACAAACATGAGGGCGATTCCATCAGCTTGGCTCTTTCCCGTCCGTGATGGATGGACGCATCACTTCAGGGTGGAACATGTCACGCTGGTTTATGCAGCGAGAGCACCTTCCTGAGCATAGTTTTCGTCGTTTGCGACTATTTTAAAAGTAACGTTTTATTTACGAGATACGCCACGCTCTCGGCATGCACCTAGGGATTTGCCACCGGCGTCGAATCCATAACGCCCCCAAAGGAGTCGCGAGAATAGCAGAAGGCGGTTGCTGCGCCAATGCTGTCCCACTCTTTTTATGTAGGGCCTGCCCGCTTGAATTCAAGTGCAGGCGCGTAAAATTAGCGGTTCTCGCGCATTACTCGCGCTTTTTGGCGCTCCCAATCGCGTTTCTTCTCAGTATCGCGCTTGTCATGCATCTTCTTGCCGACCACCAACGCGATCTCGCATTTCACGATGTGCTTCTTCCAGTAAAGGCGCAGCGGTACGCAGCTATGACCCTTGTCCTGGGTGCGCGAGAAGATTTGCGCAATCTCTTTTTTGTGGATAAGAAGCTTGCGGGTGCGGCCAGGTTCCACTACATGGTGTGTGCTAGTGGTTTCCAGCGGCACGATCTGAGCGTTTAGTAGCCACGCCTCGCCGTTACGAATAAGCACGTAGGTGTCTGTTAGCTGTCCTTTGCCAGCTCGCAGGCTTTTGACTTCCCAGCCCGCTAGCGCGACACCCGCCTCGAAGGTTTCTTCGATGTGATATTCGTGACGTGCCTTGCGATTCTGGGCAATCAGGTTACTGCCCTGTTTCTGGCCTTTCTTCTTGCCCATGGAATCTCCCGATTCGATAACCAGGTGTGAATGAAAAGAATAGTCGTGAGGTGCCCAATCGAGCAGCTTAATTGTGCCGATTGTGTCGCGAGTATCCGTTGAAATGGGGGCAACATGTTACCATTCAACACTTTGAATCTGAAACTCGAGCTTGTAGGGCTCGTTAGCTGTATCCAAGGGGATGAGGTATGCCTTCGGTCAATAAATCGGCACTGGTACGTCACTCCAGTCAGCAGATGTTTGATTTGGTCAACGATTTCGAGAGTTATCCGGAATTTTTGCCGGGATGTCGGGGCTCGCGTCTAATTGAACAGACGGATGAATACATTATCGGTGAGATGACGCTGTCGAAAGGCGGCATCAAGCAAGCCATGGTCACGCGCAACGAGCTGCACGGTCCTGAGCGCATTGATATTTCGTTGGTGAAGGGCCCGTTCAAGAGTTTGGTGGGGCATTGGCACTTTGAGCCGCTCAGCGACAATAGCTGCCAGGTGAAGCTCGAGATGGAGTTCGATTTTTCCAATCGCCTGTTGGGCATGGCGTTTGGCCAGCTGTTTGGACAAGTGGCGGGTCAGTTGGTCGACGCTTTCACCCGTCGAGCCGATCAGGTTTACGGACGTGGTTAGAAAGATCGATATCGAAGTGGCGCTCGCTGCTGAAGGTGAGCAGCGCTTGGTGGCGCTTAAGCTGGATGAGGGCACCTCAGTGGCCGAGGGCTACCGGCAGGGACTGGCCGCGATGTTTTCCTGCTCGCAGGAACAACAGTGGCGAGAGGCACCATTGGGCATATTCGGGCAAAAGGTGCGTGATCCTGATACAGCAGAGCTTAAGCACGGTGACCGAATAGAGGCGTATGCGCCGCTGAAAATAGATCCCAAGCAGGCAAGAAGGGCGCGTGCCAACAACAAGAGCGGAGCACGCTAGCTGACCAGCCGCATAGTTATACGGCCGGTCAGTGAATGGGCGCGTTAGCAGAGCCGCATATAGCTACAGCTCTGCTTGAGCGATTGCCCTAGTTGCTGGTGGTCGCCGGAGAGCCCGGATTAGGCGACACGGTCGCCTCTGTTGCTGGACCGCCCTGCGGTTTGACCAACGGGGTATTATCGAGATCGCCATCTTTCTCGATATTGACCGCTTTGTCGTTCTTGAACGTAATGCTGACGCGTTTGATGTATACTTTGTTGTCAGACGCGTTCAAACGGTAAGCGTAATCCCATTGGTCGGCATCGAAGGCATCGTTAAGCACCGGCGCCCCCATCACGTAGAGGATTTGCTCGCGTGTCATGCCCGGCTTGATTGTTTGCACCATCTCAGCAGTAATCAGGTTGCCCTGTGGCTCATCGCGCTTGTAGACGCTGAAAAGGCTGCAGCCTGATACTAGGCTGATCGTGCAGAATAGAGTGATGATTCTGATCGAGTTTTGCATTTGCCCCAGAGTTTCCATATCGTTTGCGTTGGTCGATCATACCCGATACACCCAGTGACTGCGAAGAGCTTCCAATGGCCGACAGGAATCAAGAGTTACGCAAGGCAGGCTTAAAGGTCACCTTGCCTAGAGTGAAGATTCTGCAAATTCTCGAAGCAACTCGAGAAGAAGACCTTCACATGAGCGCCGAAGACGTTTATCGCTCGCTTCTTGAAGCAGGTGAAGATGTCGGTCTGGCCACCGTTTACCGCGTTTTGACTCAGTTCGAAGCGGCGGGTCTTGTGGTGCGTCACAATTTCGATGGCGGTCACGCGGTATTTGAGCTCGCTCAGGAAGATCACCACGATCACATGCTGTGCCTTGAAACCGGCGAAGTGGTCGAATTTTTTGATCGCGAGATCGAGCGCCGTCAGCGTGAGCTGGCCGAGGAGCGTGGCTACGAGCTAGTCGATCATGCATTGGTGCTCTATGTTCGCCCGAAAGGGTCGAAAGCGACACGTCAGGATGGCTCTAACCGCCGCGGAAGCTGACACGGCGTCGCAATAGCACTGAATGCAAAAAGCCTCACTGCCATGACAGGTAGTGAGGCTTTGTTATGTCTAGCGAAAATCCAGGGCGTTAATGCCGAGCAGGGCGCTGGCCGCCGCTAAGCATTTCCTGGGCATGGGCCAAGGTGCGCTCTGATAGACTAACGCCGCCCAGCATGCGGGCTAGTTCCTTGACGCGTCCACCTTCATCCAGCACCGACATATGGGTGAGCATGGTTTCGTCATGCTGCTGTTTTTCGATGTGCACGTGTCGATGGGCCTGGGCTGCTACCTGCGGCAAATGGGTAACGCACAGCAGTTGGGCGCCCTTGTTGCCAAGCTCCTGCAGCAGTCTTCCCACAATCTCGGCAGTGGCACCGGAAATGCCCACGTCCACCTCATCGAATACCAGCGTAGGAATGGTGCTATGCGAGGCGGCCACCACCTGAATAGCGAGGCTAATGCGCGACAGCTCACCGCCGGAAGCTACTTTGTGCAACGGTCGCGGCGGTTGGCCGGGATTGGCGCTGATCAGGAATTGCACGTGATCCATGCCTTCTGGCTGGGCGCTGTCGCGTCGGTTGACGGCAACGTCGAACACTGCCTTGTCCATTCCCAGGAAGCTAAGCTGCTGCTGTATTTGCTGTGCCAGCTCTTCTGCGTGAGCATTGCGCGCTTCCGATACCTGCTGTGCCAGCGCTCGCCATTCGTCACGCAGCTCGCGCACTTTCACACTGAGCGACTCGAGGTCGTCGTCGCTCATTTCCAACTGCTCAAGTTCAGCTGCCAGCCGAGTGTGTAAAGCGACCACTTCATCGGGCATCACATGATGCTTGCGGGCAATTCGGTGCACGTCGGCCAGTCGCTCATCAACAAATGCCAGTCGCTCGGGATCGAGCTCCTCGCCATCAATGAAGTGTGACAGCTCGCTGCTCGCTTCATCCAGTTGAATGCTGGCTTCTTCGATCATTGCGAGAGCGCTGGCGATAGCATCGCTGTTGGTGCGCGGCAATTCCATCAGAGCGCTTTTCGCCTGCGCCAGCCTTGCCGCTGCTCCCTGCTCATCATCATTGCAGCAATGCAGCGCCAACTGTGCCTGCTGACGCGATTGTTCAGCATGAGCGAGGCGCGTTTGCTCTTGCTCCAGATGGTGAAGCTCGTCTTCGGCCAATGCCAACTGGTCCAATTCTTCTACCTGATAGCGCAGCAGTTGACGTCTCGCCTGAGCTTCACTGCCGTTCTCCTGCGCCTGTTTTAGACGTTTGCGTGCCTGCGACCACTCTTTGTAGAGGGTGCGCAGTTCAGCAACCTGTGCGGTAACACCTGCGTACTCATCGAGCAGTAGCTGATGCTGCTGTTCGCGCAGCAACGATTGATGCGCATGCTGTGAGTGCACGTCGATCAGCAATTCACTGAGCGCCTTAAGATCGGTCAGTGTGCACGGTGTGCCGTTAATCCATGCGCGGGTACGTCCGTTCGCGGAAACTACCCTGCGCAGTAGACACTCGCTGCTATCCAATTCGCGGGCATCAAGCCAGGCTCGAGCGGCGTTCAGGCGCGATAGATCGAACCGAGCCGTCAATTCGGCCCGTTCACACCCGTGACGCACGCTGCCGCCTTCGGCGCGCTCGCCAAGGCACATCGACAGTGCCCCCAGCAGAATCGATTTGCCTGCTCCTGTTTCACCAGTAATTGCGGTCATACCGTGGCTGAAGTCGAGCTCCAGATGGTCGACAATCGCGTAATTGCGGATGCAAAGCTGAGTCAGCATTGATCTTCTCCTGATGGCCTGAATGGCGAACGTAGGGAGTAATGCGCCTGTTCATGTATACAGTTATTGGGTGTTTATAACACGCCACATGGAAAAATATACAGTCTTTTTTATCCGGCTTTCGAGCAATCACCGTCTTGAGATTGGCGCCGTCAACCCCATTCTATGTGTGTCAACTTATTCAAGCGCCGCAGCGGGGCGGTTTGGCCGAAGCGCGCAGCAGTTCAGCGTTACCGTATACAGCTAGCGAGCGGTAACTAGACGATTCAGGAGAAACCAATGTCGCGGAATCCAGAAGAGAATAGCCATCCTCAAGATGACGTTACTGGCGAGTTTCAGCAGGCTGAAGATCAGCATGAAAACGTTGTTGAAGGTGTCGTAGAAGAGGGCGCGGAAGGCGGCTCTGCGCTTGAACAGCGCATCGAAGCGCTGGAAGCAGAGCTGTCCGAAGCGAAGGATCAAGCGCTGCGTGCGGCGGCTGAAGCGCAAAATTCACGCCGGCGTGCCACCCAAGATGTTGAAAAGGCGCGCAAGTTCGCGCTCGAAAAGTTCGTCAAGGAGCTGCTGCCGGTCGCCGATAGCCTCGAGAAGGCGCTCGATACCATGCAAACGCAGGGCACCGACGAGATTCACCTTGAAGGGGTGAAGATGACCCGCGATATGCTGCAAAACACTCTGCAGAAACAAGGCGTTGAGGTGTTCGATCCGCAAGGCGAGCCCTTCGATCCGCAGTACCACGAAGCAATGACGATGGTGCCCAATCCTGATGTCGAACCCAACACGGTAATCGACGTAATGCAGAAGGGATATTCGCTCAATGGCCGCGTGGTGCGCCCAGCGATGGTGGTTGTTAGCAAAGCACCCTGAGCAGTTTTGGCGCGTTGTTAACGTAAGGCCCTTGAAACGCTATCAAGCGCCCTTATATACCCAAGCAGTCGAACGGCAAAGGCAGCTAGCAACAAGGCTCCCCTACGCCGTACTAACAAACATACATGTTGATTGGTGGTGCACACCGCCAAGCGAATCGGAATCGAGGTGAAATCTATGGGACGGATTATCGGAATTGACCTTGGTACTACCAACTCTTGTGTGGCAGTACTTGATGGCGACTCGGCACGCGTTATCGAAAACGCTGAAGGCGCTCGTACTACGCCTTCCATCGTTGCGTATACCGACGACGAACAGGTGCTGGTAGGCCAGTCTGCCAAACGCCAGGCAGTCACCAACCCCAACAACACGCTGTATGCGGTCAAACGCTTGATCGGTCGTAAGTTCAGCGATGCTGAAGTGCAGAAGGACCTCAAGCTGGTTCCTTACACCATCACGGAAGCCGACAACGGCGATGCCTGGGTTGAAGCGAAAGGCCAGAAAATGGCTCCGCCGCAGGTCAGCGCTGAAGTGCTGAAGAAAATGAAGAAAACCGCCGAAGATTATCTCGGCGAGAAAGTAACCGAAGCGGTTATTACCGTGCCGGCTTACTTTAACGACAACCAGCGTCAGGCAACTAAAGACGCCGGTCGCATCGCGGGTCTCGATGTTAAGCGTATCATCAACGAGCCTACTGCGGCTGCGCTTGCCTACGGCATGGACAAGTCTCGCGGTGACAAAACCATCGCGGTTTACGACCTGGGCGGTGGTACCTTCGATATTTCCATCATCGAAGTGGCTGACGTTGACGGTGAAACGCAGTTCGAAGTGCTGTCGACCAACGGTGACACCTTCCTGGGTGGTGAGGACTTCGACACCAAACTGATCGACTATCTGGTCAGCGAATTCAAAAAGGACAGCGGTATCGATCTGTCGGGTGATTCGCTTGCCATGCAGCGCCTGAAAGAAGCGGCTGAAAAAGCCAAGATCGAGCTTTCTTCCGCGCCGCAAACCGACGTCAATCTGCCGTACATTACTGCAGACAACACTGGTCCCAAGCACCTGAACGTCAAAGTTACTCGTGCCAAGCTTGAGTCGCTGGTAGAAGATCTGGTTCAGCGCTCGCTGGCGCCATGCAAAACTGCATTGGCTGATGCCGATCTGTCGGCGTCCGACATCGACGACGTTATTCTGGTGGGCGGTCAGACCCGTATGCCGCTGGTGCAGAGCAAAGTGGCCGAGTTCTTCGGTAAGGAAGCACGCAAGGACGTGAACCCTGACGAAGCCGTTGCCATTGGTGCTTCCATCCAGGGCGGTGTTCTGGGCGGTGATGTTAAAGACGTGCTGCTGCTCGACGTTACCCCGCTGACTCTGGGTATCGAAACCATGGGCGGTGTCATGACGCCTCTGATCGAGAAAAACACCACGATCCCGACCAAGAAAACGCAGACCTTCTCTACTGCAGAAGACAACCAGACAGCCGTGACCATTCACGTGCTGCAGGGTGAGCGTAAGCAGGCCGGGCAGAACAAATCGCTGGGTCGTTTCGACTTGGCCGATATTCCGCCCGCACCGCGCGGCACTCCGCAGATCGAAGTAGCCTTCGACCTCGATGCCAACGGTATTCTGAACGTGTCGGCCAAAGACAAGGCGACCAACAAGGAACAGTCGATCGAAATTAAAGCATCGGGCGGTCTGACCGATGAAGAAATCGACAAGATGGTTCAGGATGCTGAAGCGCACGAAGCTGAAGACCAGAAGTTCGAAGAGCTGGTGCAGCTGCGCAATCAGGCCGATGGCATGATTCACGCTACTCGCAAAACGCTGGAAGAAGCCGGTGACAAGGCTGAAGCGGGCGAGAAAGAGAAAATCGAATCCGCCATCAGCGAGCTGGAAGAGGTGCTTAAAGGCGACGACAAGGACACCATCCAGTCCAAACTCGACGCCCTGACTGAAGCCTCCAGCGGTCTGGCGCAGAAGCTTTACGCTGAACAGCAGGGCGGTGCCGAAGCGGGCGCGGCAGGTGCTGAAGCCGGCGCTGAAAGCAAGGCTGATGACGACGTCGTTGACGCTGAGTACGAAGAAGTCAAAGACGACGACAAAAAACAGTAACAGGCGATTCCTGGCGTCTCTCCAGCAATAGGTGGAGGGCGTCAGTCTCTCAGGCGCGGGAGCTTAGGCTTTCGCGCCGCTTCGCTTCAATCACCGGTCGGTGGTGAGGTGAACGCCGTACTTATTCTCTGTTAAAGATTGGCTCCGCAGGGGTTTTCCTGCTCGAGCAAAAGCCTGAACGGCTATTTGGAGGCCGTTGGACTTATGGCAAAACGTGACTACTACGAAGTGCTGGGTGTCGCAAAAAGCGCCGACCAGAAAGAGATCAAGAAGGCGTATCGTCGTCTTGCGCAGAAGTATCACCCCGACCGTAATCCGGGTGATGAGGCTGCCGAGGCGAGCTTCGTCGAGGTCTCCGAAGCCTACGAAGTGCTCGCCGATAGCGACAAGCGCGCTGCTTACGACCAATTCGGTCATGCTGGCGTAGATGGCCAGGCAGGGGGCGGCTTCGGCGGCGGTGGTGGTTTCGGTGGCGGCGGCTTCAGCGATATTTTCGGCGACGTCTTTGGCGATATCTTCGGTGGCGGTGGACGCGGCGGCCGTGGTGCCAACGGTGCAGCGCGCGGTTCTGATCTTCGCTACAACCTTGATATCGATCTGGAAGAGGCTGTTGCTGGCACCGAGGCTGATATCCGCGTGCCGCGCATGGCGGAATGCAATCACTGCCACGGCGACGGTGCCGAGCCAGGTACCAAGAAACGCAGCTGCTCTACCTGTAATGGTATGGGGCAGGTACGCATGCAGCAGGGCTTCTTTGCCGTTCAGCAGGCGTGTCCCACCTGCGGTGGCAAGGGAGAAATCCCGGATCAGGTATGCGGAAAGTGCCACGGCGAAGGCCGAGTGCGCGAAACCCGCACGCTATCGGTCAAGATTCCGGCAGGCGTCGATACCGGCGATCGCATTCGCCTCAATGGCGAGGGTGAAGGCGGCGTAAACGGCGGGCCGGCGGGTGATCTTTACGTTCAGGTGAATGTGAAGTCGCACCCTATCTTCAAGCGCGATGGCCGCGATCTTTATTGCGAAGTGCCCATCAGCTTTGTCGATGCGACGCTGGGCGGTGAGCTCGAAGTGCCGACGCTCGATGGTCGCGTGAATCTGAAAATTCCCGCTGAAACCCAAAGCGGCCGACAGTTCCGCCTGCGTGGTAAAGGCGTTAAATCGGTACGTGGCGGCGCTCAGGGCGATCTAATGTGCAAGGTGGTGGTGGAAACGCCGGTTAACCTCAACGAAAAGCAGAAGGATATTCTGCGCTCGTTCCAGGAAACGCTGGAAGGCACTGATACCAAGCATTCGCCGCGCAAGAGTAGCTGGTTTGACGGAGTGAAGAAGTTCTTCGAGGACATGCGCTCCTAAGCCAACGACGGCGATTACCAAACCGGAATGTCAGGTAACTGGCGTTCCGGTTTTTTTGTGCAGGCGTGTGCACCGTTCAACGCTTTCACTTAGGCTGATCAACCGTGCGCACAGCAGCGCAAGCAGTTATGCTCCAATAAAGAATCATAGAGTTGCGGTTAATTGAGGTGAGACGATGACGCGAGTGGTGGTATTGGGTGCCGCAGGAAGAATGGGCCGGATGTTGGTACAGGCAGTGCATGCGATGGAAGGAGCCCATCTGGCTGGCGCCGTAGTAAGGCCGGGGAGTTCGCTGTTAGGGGCCGATATCGGCGAAATATGCGGTTTAGGCAAGATTGGCGTTACAGCAACGGGCGCTCTCGCTGACAGCGGCGATTTCGATGTCGTCATCGATTTCACCAGCCCCGACACCACCATGGAAGCGCTCTCTTTCTGCGTTGAGCACAACAAGGCGATCGTTATCGGGACCACCGGTTTCGACAAGCAGCAGCTTACCGCTATCAAGCGCCATGCTAATGCCATCGCTCTGGTGTACGCAGAAAACTACAGCACCGGCGTCAATCTATCGCTCAATTTGCTGGCGACGGCCGCACGGGCGCTGGGGGATGCCGGCTTCGATATCGAAATCACCGAAGCGCACCATCGCCACAAGGTCGATGCTCCGTCAGGCACTGCGCTGATGATGGGCCGTGCGGTGGCCGGTGCGCTCGGTCGTGATCTTGAGCGCTGTGGCGTGTTCTCGCGGGTAGGGCAGTGCGGGCCGCGCAGCAGCGAAGAGATCGGATTCTCCGTTATTCGCGGTGGCGATATCGTTGGTGAGCACACCGTCACCTTCGCGGCAGAAGGCGAGCGTATCGAGATCACCCACAAGGCTTCCAGTCGCATGACCTTCGCCAACGGCGCGGTGCGAGCTGCGCTGTGGGCGGCGCAGCAGCCAGCAGGGTATTACGACATGCAGGACATGCTGGGGCTCAAATCGAAGGCCGAATAACGCTACTTTCTCAGCAACGCCTCAAGGCTTTCTCTTCGCTACTTCTTTATCGGGGAATATCACCGCATGGCTGGATCTACGCCTCTCTCTTGGCTGACTCTCAAAGGGCTCGCCTGTGCCTATCGCTATCGCGGCCCCGGTAGTGATCACTTCGATGGCAAGCAGTTCTATAACGTTCCTGCTTCTCACCACCTGTCACGCAGTGATTTCAAAAAGTGGCGCAAAGAACGGAAAGGCAATACGCCTCAATGGACATGGCAGTCGCTGCCTCAATCATCATGGCGTCCGTCCGCCGCGCCTTCCGCCGATGAGATTCAGGTAACCTTCGTTAACCACTCGACCTTCCTGCTGCAGTTCGATGGTCTTAATGTGCTTACCGATCCGGTGTGGTCAAATCGCGTCAGCCCGCTCAGTTTTGCGGGGCCAAAGCGCTTTCACGCGCCGGGTATCGCATTGGATGAGCTGCCGCGTATCGATGCGATCTGGCTCAGCCATAATCACTACGACCACTGCGATGTCTGGGCATTAAGAGAAATTGCTCGGCGCTTTCCCGACGTACATTTGTATACGGGGCTTGGCAACGCGCGTCTGTGCAAGGACGCGGGCATTTCCAAAGTAACGGAGCTGGATTGGTGGCAGAGTGCCGATCTTGGCGGGCGCAAGCTGCACTTCGTACCGGCGCGCCATTGGGGCGCGCGTTCGTTGTGGGACAAGCGACGTACGTTATGGGGCGGATTCGTTTTTGAGAGCAGCGCGGGCGCCGTTTACTTTGCTGGCGATACGGGATTCGGCGACTTCTTCAGTGAGATTGGCGAACGCTATGGGCCGATGACGCTGTCGCTGTTGCCGATAGGCGCGTTTCGCCCTGAATGGTTTATGCACCCTGTGCATATGGGGCCTGATGAAGCGCTACAGGCGCATCGAATGGTGCAATCAAAGCACAGCGTGGCGTGCCACTTTGGCTGCTTCGCGCTGGCCGACGATGCACAGTTCGAGCCGCAACAGCAGCTGGAGCAAGCGGTGGCCAGTGCTGGGCTAGACGATGAGTCGTTCAGAGTGCCGCAAGCGGGCCGCACTGTCACTTATCACCAAAATTAGTAGTAATAAGCTTACACAAGGCATTCGCTTAAGAAATGCCAATCATTGATGCAAGGATCGTCGAGCATGATGGAGTTGTTGCCCTTGATGTTGATTCATCTGGGGGTGCTAATCTCGCCAGGGCCTGATTTTTTATTCGTCGCTCAAACCTCTGTCCAGCGCGGGTTAAGACAAGCCTTTGTCGCCGCCCTGGGGGTGGTGCTGGGTATTTTGGGATGGGCGACACTGGCAGTGACCGGGCTGTCGATTCTGGTCTCGGTCAGGCCCATTCATATCGTGATATCGGTGTTGGGTGCCGTCTATATCCTATGGTTGGGCGTGCAGTTGATTCGCGCAGGGCGTAGCAACGCTAATAAGAGCGATAGCGGGCCTGTGGCGGAAGGCGATAAAGTGCACACCGTTGCCGGCTATGGGCAAAGTTTCCTTAAAGGGCTCTTTACCAACCTGTCCAATCCCAAGGCGGTGGTGTACTTCGGCAGCATATTCTCGCTGTTTATTCAGCCTGACATGGGCACGTTCTCACGCTATCTGATCGTTGCGGTAGTGGTGGTCGAGTCCCTATTGTTCTTTCTGCTGGTGGCACGCACGTTCTCGTTTGTCGCTGTACGGCAGTTTTACGAACGCAACAGCGCTACGATCGATCTGATCACCGGCATTGTATTCGTCATATTCGCGGTGGTGATTGCGGCGACGCTGTTGTGATAAACGTCCGTTGCATGAAGTCACTTAACCTGAAGGCACAATTTAACGACTAGGTGGGTTCGCCTCTGGCTATCGGGAAGAAAACCAAGTAGAATTTCCGCAATTTGGCTTCGGGCAAGGTTTGCCCCCGCGCAAGGCTCGGCGGTCCGAGTGAACGCCATCCAGGAATGGTCACTAATGTTACTGTCGATGCCTTGAAAGATGCGCACGGAAGCGGGATGAAACCTTCGGGATTCGTCCCGTTTTTTTACGCCCAAGCCGGAGGCACAGCACCTTTCACATTTATACGTTCAGCGTTGGTCGAACGCCGCAAGTGCGGCGCTTTAGGCGCGCTGAGCCACGCATGCATCGGAGGATGGCGCCTTGAATAACCCCGCGATACTGGCCTTGGCGGATGGCAGTGTGTTCCGTGGAATCTCTATCGGGGCCGATGGTCAGACCAGTGGTGAAGTCGTGTTCAACACGGCAATGACCGGCTATCAGGAAATCCTCACCGATCCCTCCTATCTGCGACAGATCGTTACCCTTACCTACCCCCACATCGGCAATACCGGCATTAATGCTGAAGATGTCGAATCAGCGCAGGTGTGCGCGGCTGGTCTGGTCATTCGTGATCTTCCTCGCCTCGCTAGCAGCTTCCGCAGTCAGCAAGCGCTCGACGAATATCTGCGCGCGCAGGGTAAGGTGGGCATCGCTGATATCGACACGCGTAGGCTAACCCGCCTGCTGCGTGATAAAGGGGCGCAAAACGGCGCTATTCTGGCGGGCAGCGCGGCCCAGGGCGACGATGCCGCTGAACGCGCTATCGCGCTGGCGCGTGAGTTTCCCGGGCTCAAGGGTATGGATCTGGCGCGTGAAGTCTCGACCAAAGAGCGCCTTGAGTGGCACCAAGGTCAGTGGACGCTGGGTAAGGGCTACAGCAAGTCAGAAGAGCTCGAGCTTCCTTATCATGTTGTCGCTTACGACTTCGGCACCAAATACAACATTTTGCGGATGCTGACCGAACGCGGCTGCCGACTGACCATCGTGCCCGCTGAAACCAGCGCAGAAGAAGTGCTGGCGCTCAATCCCGATGGCGTGTTCCTGGCTAACGGCCCCGGCGACCCCGAGCCCTGCGACTATGCCATCAATGCGATCAAGGTGTTTTGCGAACGCAAACTACCGGTATTCGGTATTTGCCTCGGGCACCAGCTGCTGTCGCTGGCAAGCGGCGCGCAAACGGTCAAAATGGTCAACGGTCACCACGGTGCCAACCATCCGGTGCTCGATATCGACAGCGGCAAAGTGCTGATTACCAGTCAAAACCATGGGTTCGCGACCGATGAGAACACGCTGCCTGACAACCTGCGCGCCACCCATCGCTCGCTTTTTGATGGCACCCTGCAAGGGGTAGAGCGTACCGATTGCCCAGCGTTCAGCTTCCAGGGGCATCCAGAAGCAAGCCCCGGTCCACAGGATATGGCGCCGCTGTTTGATCGTTTTGTCGCCATCTTGGCTGAACGCGCCAACGCCTGATTTAGCTGACTGCGCGGGCGCAATTGCGCAGCTACCACATTCCAAGCGCTGGGCCATTTGCCCGGCACTTCATCGCAGAACGCGGGAAACGTCATGCCTAAACGTACTGACATAAAAAGCATCCTGATTATCGGCGCTGGCCCTATCGTTATCGGTCAGGCCTGCGAATTCGACTACTCCGGCGCTCAGGCCTGTAAGGCACTGCGCGAGGAAGGCATTCGCGTCATTCTGGTCAACTCCAACCCAGCCACCATCATGACCGATCCGGTCATGGCCGACGCCACCTACATCGAGCCGATCACCTGGCAAGCGGTAGAGCGCATCATCGACAAAGAGCGTCCTGATGCAGTACTGCCGACCATGGGCGGGCAAACCGCGCTTAACTGCGCGCTCGACCTTGAGCGCCATGGCGTGCTGAAGAAATACGGCGTCGAGATGATTGGTGCCAACGCCGACACGATCGATAAAGCCGAAGATCGCGATCGCTTCGATAAAGCGATGCGTAAGATTGGCCTCGAAACGCCGCGTGCGCGCGTTGGTCATAGCATGGAAGAAGCGTGGGAAATTCAGGCCGAGGTCGGCTTTCCCTGCATTATTCGCCCGTCCTTCACCATGGGCGGCTCAGGTGGCGGTGTCGCGTATAACCGTGAGGAGTTCGAAGAAATCTGCCGACGCGGGTTCGATCTCTCGCCGACTCACGAGCTGTTGATTGACGAATCACTGCTCGGTTGGAAGGAGTACGAGATGGAGGTCGTTCGTGATAAGAACGACAACTGCATCATCATCTGCTCCATCGAAAACTTCGATCCGATGGGCATCCACACCGGTGATTCGATTACCGTGGCACCCGCGCAAACGCTCACCGACAAGGAATACCAAGTGATGCGTGATGCCTCTCTCGCGGTGCTGCGCGAGATCGGTGTTGAAACCGGCGGTTCCAACGTGCAGTTCGGGGTCGATCCCAAGACTGGGCGTATGGTGGTCATCGAGATGAACCCGCGCGTTAGTCGTTCTTCGGCACTGGCGTCGAAAGCGACCGGCTTCCCGATTGCCAAGATCGCGGCCAAGCTTGCTATTGGCTACACCCTCGATGAGCTGCAGAACGACATTACCGGCGGCGCAACGCCAGCGTCGTTTGAGCCGTCCATCGACTACGTGGTTACCAAGATTCCGCGCTTTACCTTCGAAAAATTCCCCCAGGCCAACGATCGTCTGACCACGCAAATGAAGTCGGTGGGCGAGGTCATGGCGATTGGACGTTCGTTCCAGGAATCCTTGCAGAAGGCGCTGCGAGGGCTGGAAACCGGCGTCGACGGGCTGGACGCCAAGCTTGAAAACTTCGACGCAGAAAGCATCAATCTGCTTAAGGGCGAGCTACAGCGCGCCGGCAGCGATCGCATCTTCTACGTGGCGGACGCTTTCCGTGCTGGCTTCACGCTCGATCAGGTGTTCGATCTTACCTGGATTGACCGCTGGTTCCTGAGCCAGTTGGAAGAGCTGGTGCAGGCTGAACAGCGTATTAGCGCTGGCTCGCTCGAACAGCTCGATGCCAACCTGCTCTATCGCGTGAAACGCATGGGCTTCTCCGACGCTCGTCTGGCCACGCTGCTGGGCATCTCCGAGAAAGAGGTGCGCTCGCACCGCCATGCGCTGAACATTCGTCCGGTATACAAGCGCGTCGATACCTGCGCCGCGGAATTCGCCACCTCTACGGCCTACATGTATTCGACCTATGAGGAAGAGTGCGAAGCAAACCCCAGCGATAAACCGAAAATCATGGTGCTGGGCGGTGGTCCAAACCGCATTGGTCAGGGCATTGAATTCGACTACTGCTGCGTTCATGCCGCGCTTGCGATGCGCGAAGATGGCTACGAAACCATCATGGTCAATTGCAACCCGGAAACGGTTTCTACCGATTACGATACCTCGGATCGTCTCTACTTCGAGCCAGTAACGCTCGAGGACGTGCTGGAAGTTGTCGATAAAGAGAAACCGAAGGGTGTGATCGTGCAGTTTGGCGGCCAAACGCCGCTGAAGCTGGCGCGTGATCTTGAGGCTGCTGGTGTGCCCATTATCGGCACCACCCCCGATGCCATCGATCGCGCCGAAGACCGCGAGCGTTTCCAGCAGATGATTGACAAGCTGGGGCTCAAGCAGCCGCCCAATGCAACGGCGCGCAGTTTCGATGAAGCCTTCGCCAAGGCCGAGGGCATTGGCTATCCGCTGGTGGTACGTCCCTCCTATGTGCTGGGCGGCCGTGCGATGGAAATCGTCTATACGCCTCAGGAGCTTGAGCGCTACATGACATCGGCGGTCAAGGTCTCCAACGACAGCCCGGTACTGCTCGACCACTTCCTGTCGGCGGCGGTCGAAATTGATATCGATGCCGTTAGCGACGGTCAACAGGTGGTGATCGGCGGCGTTATGCAGCACGTCGAGCAGGCCGGTGTGCACTCGGGAGACTCCGCGTGTTCACTGCCGCCATACTCGCTGCCGCAGAGCGTGCAGGACGAGATGCGTGAGCAGGTCAAAGCCATGGCCAGAGAGCTGGGCGTGGTGGGGCTGATGAACGTGCAGTTGGCCTGGCAGGATGATGAAATCTATATCATCGAGGTGAATCCACGCGCCTCGCGCACCGTGCCCTTCGTCTCGAAGTGCATTGGCACCTCGCTGGCCCAGATTGCCGCCCGTTGTATGGAAGGCACCAGCCTTAAAGCCCAAGGATTCACTGAAGAAGTGATTCCTTCCTTCTATAGCGTTAAGGAAGCAGTGTTCCCGTTTGCCAAATTCATTGGTGTCGACCCCATTCTGTCACCGGAAATGAAGTCCACCGGCGAGGTCATGGGCAGCGGGCGCACCTTCGCCGAAGCATTCTTCAAGGCTCAACTGGGCGCTAGCGAGCCAATTCCGTCACTGGCGAAGGATGGCAAAAAGGTGGCGTTCCTGTCGGTACGTGACCCCGACAAATCGGGTATTACCGGAGTGGCACAGTCTCTGATAACATTGGGGTTCGATCTGATCGCCACCCGCGGGACCGCCCAGGCTCTTTCGTCTGCCGGGCTCCCCGTACAGCCTGTCAACAAGGTGTCCGAAGGTCGTCCTCACATCGTCGACGCACTCAAGAACGGCGAAGTGGACTACATCGTTAATACCACCGAAGGTCGACAGGCCATCAACGATTCTTCCGAGATTCGCCGTACTGCCCTTGCCAATAAAGTGCCCTATGCGACTACGCTAGCGGGCGCTCGCGCTGTTTGTTTGGCGCTCGAATACGGCGATCAGATCACGGTACGGCGGCTCAAGGATCTTCATGCAGGAGATTTGGCATGATCAAAGTGCCTATGACCGTTGAGGGCGAACGCCGCCTTCGCGAAGAACTGAAAGAGTTAAAAACCGTCGAGCGCCCCAATATCATTGCGGCTATCGCTGAAGCGCGCGAACACGGTGATTTGAAGGAAAACGCCGAGTACCACTCGGCGCGTGAGCAGCAGGGGTTTGTTGAAGCGCGTATCAAGGAGATCGAGGGCAAGCTGTCGGCTTCGCAAGTGATCGACGTTAAAACGATGCCGAAAACCGGTAAGGTTATTTTCGGGGTCACGGTAACGCTTGAGAATCTCGATACCGATGAAACCGTGCGCTATCGCATTGTTGGCGAGGATGAAGCCAACATCAAAAATGGCCTGCTGTCGGTAACGTCTCCCATCGCGCGAGCCTTGATCGGCAAGGAAGAAGGCGATGTGGTGCTGGTGCGTACTCCTGGTGGTGATGTCGAGTACGAGATCAGCGACGTTGAGCATCTGTAATGCTGACGCATCCTGATTGACGCGTCCGACGCGACGCAAAGCGCCCACGGTATTCCCGCTGGGCGCTTTTTCTTGATGCTAAGGCTACAATAAGCTTAATAATAACCACGCTATCAGGTGTTCTGGAGAGACGTTATGGAGTTCGTACTGTACATGGTGGTCGGGGCATGCTCAGGCGTGCTGGCCGGCCTGTTCGGAGTGGGCGGCGGCATTATTATCGTGCCCGCGCTAGTGTTTGCCTTCAAGGCTCAGGGAATCGACCCATCGGTACTGACTCAGTTGGCAGTGGGCACATCGCTCGCTGTTATCTTGTTCACGTCGATTAACTCAGTGATGGGGCATCAGAAGAAAGGCGCGGTGCGTTGGGACATTTTCAAGTGGATGGTCATTGGTATCCTGATCGGCGCTGTGCTCGGCTCGTTGACCGCCACCTGGATTCCCGGCGATAAGCTGCAGCTGATTATCGGTATCTTCGCGATATGCATGGCGATTCAGATGGCGCTGAATCTCAAGCCGAAAAGCGATCCCGCGCAGGACCAGCAGCACATCACCATCAAACCGCTGTGGCTGCAGATAGCTGGCCTGATTATCGGCTGGGCATCGGCCATCTTCGGTGTGGGCGGTGGTTCGCTAACAGTGCCTGCGCTGTCGTGGAAGGGTATTCCGATGCGTCAGGCTGTCGCCACCTCTGCGGCAGGCGGCATGCCGATTGCGCTATTCAGCGCGATTTCCTTCATGTTCTTCGGCTGGGGGAATCCGAGCCTGCCGAACTGGAGTCTCGGCTTCGTCTATTTGCCCGCGCTGGTGGGCATGGCGATCATGAGTATGCTATTTGCCCGAGTGGGTGTAATGCTGGCGCATCGGCTGTCGCAGAAGATGCTGCGCTGGCTGTTCGCTGCGCTGCTGTTTTGCGTTGGGCTGAGCTTTATTCTTTAGGCGGGAAGCGCGCTGCTCCGCAAATGTTCGAAGGCGGAGTAGCGCAAGCTGTGGTCAATCAGCTGAAGCGGCGAACGTTCGACAGACGCTGCGGAGTGTCGGGGTTGGGGCGATAAAGCAGCGCCATTTTGCCGATCTTCTGCACCAACTCGGCTTTGGAATGATCGCATAGCGCATTCAGCTGCTCTTCTCGTTCGTCACGTTCACGACTCATCAGTTTGACCTTGATAAGTTCGTGGTCGCTTAGCGCGCGGTCAAGCTCCGCCAGTGCACCTTCGCTAATGCCGTTTTCGGAGATTTGAACAACGGGATCAAGGTGGTGGCCAATGGCCCGGAAGCTTTTCTTTTGAGCGCTGGTCAGCTTTTGAGTTGAATGTTGCGGCATGGTAGTTTGTGACGCCTGTAACGGTGGCTTTTATCGGCTTCCAAGTGTAACGCACCCAGCTATTCAGTGGATAGTGAAAGCGCCGCCAGCCTCATCGGATTCGATAGCTGAGCAGCACGTGGTGCAATGGTTTTCAATTTCAGGTGAATCTCGTGTCTCGCACTTCCGACGGTAACAGCGGTCGCAACAAAGAAGGTGGCGACTCTTCCGCCAAGCGTAAAAATTCGGCCAGCCGATCCAGTGCGGGGTGGCTCAAGGAACACTTCGACGACCCCTACGTCAAACAGTCATGGGTCGACGGCTATCGCTCGCGAGCGAGCTATAAGCTTTTAGAGATCGATGACAAGGATAAGCTGCTTTCCCCAGGTATGACGGTCATTGACCTGGGCGCTGCACCGGGCGGCTGGAGCCAGGTAGTGGCGAAGCGTATCGGCGATACTGGTCGGGTAGTGGCGTCCGATATCCTTGAGATGGAAGCGCTGGCGGGGGTGCAGTTCGTACAGGGTGATTTCACTGAAGATGCTGTGCTGGAAGCCATTCTGGAACTGGTCGGCGACACCAAAGTGGATTTGGTGATCTCCGACATGGCGCCCAATATGAGCGGCCAAAATGCGATCGATCAGCCCGGTGCCATGTACCTCGTTGAGCTGGCGCTTGATTTGGCTCGGCAGGTGCTAAAGCCCAATGGCAATTTTCTGGCGAAGGTTTTTCAGGGCGAGGGGTTCGAACCCTATCTCAAGGAGCTGCGCTGCTCTTTTGCCAAGGTAATGACCCGCAAACCCGCTGCATCTCGCGCTCGCTCGCGTGAGGTATATTTGTTGGGCAAGGGCTTCAAAGGGGAATAGGTGCGCTCGCAATATTCTTTCTGAATGTTTTTGCTAGTTGCAAGTTCTCGGTTTAATCCCCATTTGATGTACCATGGTAACAGTATGCGGGTCCAAGACAGCGCATGCGGTATTTCGCCTTATTATTATAAGGCTTAGCTAAGGTATTTACAGGCCGCGACGTCTGAGTCGTCCGTCGCTCCCGAAGGTGCAGTAAAGAATTGGGCTGTTTCCGGAATCCGACCGCGCAGCCGTAGCGAAGTGAGGGTGTCTCTTGAACGACATGGCAAAAAACCTGATTCTCTGGCTGATCATCGCCGCAGTCTTGCTTACGGTGTTTAACAATTTCAGCGTCGATTCGGCGCCGAAGTCAGTGCCGTATTCGCAATTTGTGCAGCAGATCCAGAACGATCAGGTCAGCAAGGTCACGATTGACGGCTACACCATTCGCGGTCAACGCGACGATGGTTCCGAGTTTCAGACTACTCGTCCCGCCGCCCAGGATCCGCAGTTGATTGGCGATCTGCTCGAACACAAGGTAGTGATCGAAGGCAAAGAGCCGCAGCAGCAAAGCATTTGGTCGCGATTGCTGATCGCCAGCTTCCCGATTCTGATCATCCTGGCCATCTTCATGTTCTTCATGCGCCAAATGCAGGGCGGCGGTGGCGGCAAGGGCGGCCCGATGAGCTTCGGCAAGTCCAAGGCCAAGCTGCTGTCGCAGGATCAGATCAAAACCACGTTCAAAGACGTTGCCGGCTGTGATGAAGCCAAGGAAGAAGTCGAAGAAGTGGTCGACTTCCTCAAGGATCCCAGCAAGTTCCAGCGGCTTGGCGGTAAAATCCCGCGTGGTCTGCTGATGGTGGGCCCTCCCGGTACCGGTAAAACGCTGCTTGCCAAGGCGATTGCCGGCGAAGCAAAAGTACCCTTCTTCAGCATCTCCGGTTCCGATTTCGTCGAGATGTTCGTGGGTGTGGGTGCGTCGCGCGTGCGCGACATGTTTGAGCAGGCCAAAAAACAGTCGCCCTGCATCATCTTCATCGACGAAATCGATGCCGTGGGCCGTTCACGTGGCGGCAACATGGGCGGTGGCGGTCACGATGAGCGCGAGCAAACGCTGAACCAGCTGCTGGTTGAGATGGATGGTTTCGAGGCGAACGACGGTACTATTGTTATCGCGGCCACCAACCGTCCCGACGTGCTCGACCCCGCACTGCTGCGTCCGGGCCGTTTCGACCGTCAGGTAACGGTCGGTCTGCCTGATATTCGCGGCCGTGAACACATCCTCAACGTGCACTTGCGTAAAGTGCCGTTGGCCGACGATGTGAAGCCGCAGCTGATTGCCCGAGGTACTCCCGGCTTCTCTGGTGCCGAGTTAGCCAACGTGGTCAACGAGGCGGCCCTCTTTGCGGCGCGTCGCAATCTGCGTCTGGTAGGCATGCGCGAGCTCGAGGAAGCCAAGGACAAGATCATGATGGGCGCCGAGCGCAAATCGATGGTGATGTCCGAGAAAGAGAAGAGCAATACGGCGTATCACGAGGCTGGGCACGCAATTATCGGCTTGATCGTTCCCGACCACGATCCCGTTTACAAGGTCACGATTATTCCGCGTGGCAGGGCGCTGGGTGTCACCATGTTCCTGCCGAACGAAGATCGCTACAGCTATTCGCGTCAGCAGTTGATCAGCCAGCTATGCTCACTGTTTGGTGGACGTATCGCCGAAGAAATGACGCTGGGTCCCAACGGTGTGACGACCGGAGCTTCGAACGACATCAAGCGTGCGACTGAAATTGCGCATAACATGGTCGCCAAGTGGGGGCTCTCCGAAGAGATGGGGCCGCTGATGTACGACGAGGACGACTCGCATCAGTTCCTGGGCGGCGCCAGCGGTAGCTCGATGATGGGATCGGGCGAAACGTCGACCAAAATCGATCGCGAAGTGCGCAAGATCATCGATGAGTGCTATGCCACGGCCAAGCGCATTCTGGAAGAAAATCGCGATAAGCTTGATCTGATGGCACAGGCGTTGATGAAGTATGAAACGATCGATACTGACCAGATCAAAGAGATCATGGAAGGCAAGTTCCCTTCCCCGCCCAAGGACAGCGGTGATAACGACTCGTCCAGCGGTGGAGCAGTGATTGATCAAGGCAGTGCGGATAGCTCGCCGAGTGACGATAGCAAAACGTCAGAGCAGGATAGCGGCTCGTCCAATCAGCCCGGCGATAATACGCTAGGCGGCTCGACTCGCTAACGACAGCTTTGCGTTAGCCTCCTGTCGCGATCGTTATAGAAACGGTCGCGACTTTTCTTATCTGGCCCAGATTTTTTACAGTGTGAACGTCATTGGTCATGAGTGGTTATTTTTCTTCCTCGGTTATTGATTGTGCGGGCCGTCCGCTTGACCTCACTCGGCCGCGGGTCATGGGGATCCTCAATGTTACCCCCGACTCCTTCTCTGATGGCGGGCGATACACGTTTCTTGATACCGCGCTGAAGCAGGCGGAGAAGATGCTCGTCGAAGGCGCTGATATCATCGATGTTGGCGGTGAATCGACTCGTCCCGGGGCCAGCGATGTCAGCGAGAACGAAGAGCTTGAGCGTGTCGCTCCGGTAGTCGAGAAGCTGGTGAGCGAATTGGGCGCGCTGGTATCTCTCGACACCAGTTCTCCCCTAGTGATACGTGAAGGCGCGACACTAGGGGCAGGTATCATCAACGATGTGCGCTCGCTCACGCGTGCGGGGGCGCTGCAAGCCGCTAGCGAGACAGACATGGCGGTGTGCGTTATGCACATGAAGGGTGAGCCAAAGGTCATGCAGCAAGCGCCGCACTACGACGAGCCAGTCGCGCAAGCGGTAATACGCATGCTCGAAGAGCGCGTGGCTGCCTGCATTGATGGCGGTATTCAGCGCGAGCGTTTGCTCATAGATCCAGGCTTTGGATTTGGCAAAACGGTCGAGCATAATCTTGAGCTTGCCGAGCAGATGGCAGCGTGTCAGCAGATTGGTTTGCCGCTGTTGGTCGGGGTCTCGCGCAAGAGTATGATTGGCGCAGTGCTCGCCAATGCCGACGGCACCCCCCGAGCATTGGGCGACAACGGCGAAGGGCGTCTCGCAGGCGGTCTGGCGCTCACCGCGCTTGCCATTGAACGCGGCGCTCGCGTTATTCGCACCCACGATGTTGCCCCCACCCGCGACGTGGTGGAGATGATCTGGGCCGTTATCAACAGGAATAGTCAGGCATGAGTTCAGTAGCTTCCCCTTCTTGCACAGCGCCCCAAGAGCGTCGTTACTTTGGTACCGATGGTATTCGCGGCACGGTAGGCGTTGCGCCGATTACCGCTGATTTCGTGCTCAAGCTGGGTTGGGCGTGCGGACGAGTGCTGGCCCGCCGGCATAAAAAGGCACGCGTTATCATCGGTAAGGACACGCGCATTTCGGGCTATATGTTCGAAGCAGCCCTCGAGGCCGGCTTTTCTGCTGCGGGCGTTGACGTGCTGCTATTGGGGCCGATGCCAACGCCCGGCATCGCCTACATGATCCAAACCTTCAGAGCCCATGCCGGGGTGGTGATCAGCGCTTCTCATAACCCGCATCCCGATAATGGCATCAAGTTCTTTTCATCGGTCGGTACCAAGCTCAGCGATGAGCTGGAATGCGAAATCGAACAAGAGCTCGAAAAGCCCTTGGAAACCGTGGGTTCTACCGAGCTAGGGCGCGCTACTCGCATCGACGATGCTGCGGGGCGCTATATCGAATTCTGCAAGTCGACGATGCCCGAGCGCTCTTCCCTGGAAGGCCTGAAGGTAGTGCTCGACTGCGCAAACGGCGCAACCTATCACATCGCACCGAGCGTATTCAGAGAGCTTGGAGCAGAGGTCAGCTGCATTGGCATATCGCCCGATGGTCTCAATATCAACCGGGAAGTGGGCTCTACTCACACCATCGCGCTGCGCTCGAAAGTCATCGAAAATCGCGCTGATGTAGGGGTTGCCTTCGATGGCGATGGTGATCGCGTCATTCTGATCGATGCCAACGGACGTGAAGTTGATGGCGACGATATTCTGTTTTTGATTGCGCGAGACCGTAAACGGCGCGGCAATCTCGACGGCGGCGTGGTTGGTACCGTGATGAGCAACCTCGGCTTGGCGCAGGCGCTGGAAAAAGAGGGTATTCCCTTCAAGCGTGCTTTTGTCGGGGATCGTAGCGTCAATGAGTTTCTCGAAGCCGCCGATTGGCATCTGGGCGGCGAGCCGTCTGGGCATATCGTATGCAAGCACGTTCATACGTCAGGCGATGGTATTATTGCTGCGCTCCAGGTGCTCTCTATTATGGTGCGGTTCCAGCGCAGCCTCGAGCAGTTGCTGGTAGGATTCGACAAAGCGCCGCAAACGCTCGTTAATGTGCGGCTCGATCATAATGCCAACCGCTCTGCCATTCTCGATGCCGAAGAGGTCAAGCAGGCGGTCGAGGCGGTTACTCAGGAGCTGGGCAGCGATGGACGCGTGCTGTTGCGCCCCTCCGGTACGGAGCCGCTGATTCGCATCATGGTCGAGGCTCATCCGCGTTTCGACGTGAAGGAACTCGCGGAGCGCATCGCGCAGAGTATCCGCGCTAGCATGTAATTGCGAAGTGCTGAAGCCGCTCGATTTGTATTGCATCGGCGGCTTCAGTACCATTTGCCACCCATTGACTGAGGTAGCCCGATGCGTTCTCCCCTGATTGCTGGCAATTGGAAGATGAACGGCTCTTCCGCGCTAATCGACGAGTTTCAGCATGCGCTTGAAGGTGTAAATCTGCCCGCAAGCGTTGAGGTGGTACTATTGCCGCCGTATCCCTATCTCGCAGAAATGAAGGACAAACTGGGCCCGCAAGGCGTCGAAATTGGCGCCCAGTCGCTTAATCCGCTGACTTCTGGGCCACACACGGGAGAAGTAAGCGGCGCCATGCTGTCTGATCTGGGAGTAGATTTCGTGCTCGCCGGTCATTCGGAGCGTCGCTCGCTCTACCACGAATCGGATGAAGACGTTTTTCAGCGTGTTCATGCCGCGCTCAGCGCTGGGCTAAAGCCCATTTTGTGCGTTGGCGAAACGCTTGAAGAGCGTGATTCAGGTAAAACCAGCGAAGTGATATTGCGTCAGGTGGGGCATGTAATGGCCCAGCTTGATGCGCAGCAGCGGGCCAAGGTAGTCATTGCCTATGAGCCAGTTTGGGCCATTGGTACAGGGCGTACCGCAACGCCAGAGCAGGCACAGGAAGTGATGGCCACCATCCGTGACTATCAGCGCTCGTTTGATGCCGAGCTGGCGCAGCAGCTACGCCTTCTGTACGGCGGCAGCATGAATGCAGGCAATGCAGCAGATCTACTGGCGCAACCCGATATCGATGGCGGGCTGATTGGCGGTGCGTCGCTTAAGATCGATGATTTTCTAACTATTTGTGAAGCAGCAGGTTGATGACATGCAACTTTTGATTCTTTTGGTTCACGCACTGCTGGCAGTAGCGCTAGTGGCCGTGGTGTTGATTCAGCAAGGCAAGGGTGCTGAAGCTGGTGCAGCATTCGGTGGCGGTGCCTCGCAAACGGTGTTTGGCTCACGTGGCAGCAGCAGTTTTCTTGCCAAGCTGACCGGTGTGCTGGTGGCGCTGTTCTTCGTGACCGCGCTCTCTCTTGGCTGGTTGGCCAAACACTCTGGTGGGCAGCAAGCCGCTAGCGGTATTCCCAATGCCAACATGATTGAGCAACAGCATCGCAGTACTGCTCCCTCGCTCGACGACCATGACGAAGACGCGGCGCCTTCTCAAGACAGCAGCGCTAAGAGCAATGGCAGCGATGGCGACGAACTGACGGCCCCATCGTCCGATCAGTCTTCTGCAGATGATGCAGATGCGCAGCCTTCTGCGGCGGGTGCGGCCAGCTCGAATGGCGAGCAGGGCAGCAACGCACAATAGAGCCTCTGGCTCTCTTGACGTGCCGTGGCGCGGGGTGGATAATGCGCGCCAGCACTTACGGGCAAGACCTTATTTCCTCTGACAGCAGCGCCGCAGGTTACCTTCAAGCCAGCGCTATTGTGAAAAAAGGTAATTGATTTTCAAGCGTATTTTTTTAAATTGCTTGTTATCACTCAAGGCTTCTTGTATAGTGCCGCAGCTCCAAAGCCGAAGTGGTGGAATTGGTAGACACGCTATCTTGAGGGGGTAGTGCTCTAACGGGCGTGCGGGTTCAAGTCCCGCCTTCGGCACCAAAGCAACAGGTTACCTCCTTGTTTGAGGGCCAGTTGTGGAGAAAAGGTATTTCGAGCGCCTTGTGCTAACGCACTAAAGATCGATGGTTGTTGCGGGGTGGAGCAGTCTGGTAGCTCGTCGGGCTCATAACCCGAAGGTCGTTGGTTCAAATCCAGCCCCCGCTACCAAGTTTTTTTCGGAAAGCCCCTTCTTGTTCGAAGGGGCTTTTTGTTGGCGGGCGGTCCTGCACCGAATCCAGTTACCCGCCGGTCTCTGCGCGGTGGCAGCGTTGGGTTATCACGCTGTCAGTCGGCTTCCTTTCCTGCATAACGTCAGGGTGCCTGCGATCTCCGCGCGGCTCCGGCGTGCGTAATCTTCTTTTGCAGGGCCTTTTATTCCATGCCCCCTATCTCCAGTGTTGAGGATCTGCTCTTATGGCAACCAGAGAACAGGCTATTCACGCGCTGATCGAACCGACGGTAACCTCGCTCGGCTTCGAGCTATGGGGCGTCGACTACCAAGCGCAGGGCAAGCACTCTCGGCTGATCATCTATATCGATAGCGAGAAAGGCGTAAATGTTGATGACTGTGCTCACGTTAGCCGTCAGGTAAGCGCGCTACTCGATGTAGAAGACCCCATCTCCGGTCACTACAACCTGGAAGTGTCATCTCCTGGCATGGATCGTCCGCTCTACACGCTGGCGCAATTCGAGAAGTATGCGGGTCATCACGTGCAGGTACGGTTGCGTGAGGCCTTTGAAGATCGGCGCAAGTTTCGCGGACTTCTGATGGGCATTGAAGAGGAAGACGTCATTGTGCGCGTCGACCAGGAAGAGTTCGGCTTCCCCATCGAAACCATTGATCGCGCCAACGTCGTTCCGCAGTTTGAAAAGAACGACGGTAAAGGCGGTACGCATTAAGCGGTAATTTCCAGGCGAACGGCAGCCAATTGGTGCAAATAGCAACGTTGTTTGCAGGACTAAACGATTTATCTGGCGAGGCAAAGACATGAGCAAAGAGATTTTGCTGGTCGTTGACGCAATTTCCAATGAAAAGGGTGTTCCTCGTAATGTCATTTTCGAAGCGGTTGAGTCAGCATTGGCCAGCGCAACGCGCAAGCGCTTCGAAGGACAGGACGTCGACATTCGCGTCACCATCGATCGCGCATCGGGGGACTATGAAACGTTTCGCCGCTGGACGGTGGTGCCCGACGAAGACTACACCACCTCTGCACGCCAGATTCCGGTCTCGGCTGGTGAAGAACGCGAGCCGCCCATTGGCCTCGATCACGTGGTAGAAGAGCAGATTGAATCTGTCAGCTTCGGTCGTATCGCCGCCCAAACGGCCAAACAGGTTATCGTTCAGAAGGTTCGAGAAGCCGAGCGTGCCGAGATCGTTCGCCAGTACAGTGAGCGTGAAGGCGAGATCGTTGCGGGAGGTGTCAAGAAAACCACACGTGATGGTCTTATCATTGATTTGGGTGATAATGCCGAAGGCTTCCTGCCACGCAGCGAAATGATTCCTGGCGAACGCTATCGTCTCAACGAACGCGTGCGTGCGCTGCTGTGGAAAGTAGATGCAGAAGCGCGTGGTTCTCAGCTGATTCTGTCGCGTGCCAAACCGGCGTTCCTGATTGAGCTGTTCCGTATCGAAGTGCCAGAAATTGCTGAGCAATTGATCGAAATCAAGGGCGCGTCGCGTGACCCTGGTTCGCGCGCCAAGATCGCGGTCAAAACCAATGATCGCCGTATCGACCCGGTAGGCGCTTGTGTCGGTATGCGCGGCTCGCGCGTTCAGGCAGTGTCCAACGAGCTTGGCAACGAGCGTGTCGATATCATTCTGTGGGACGACAATCCCGCGCAGCTCGTTATCAACGCGATGGCGCCTGCAGAAGTCGCATCGATTATGGTTGATGAAGAAACTCACACCATGGACGTTGCGGTAGGTGAAGATAACCTCGCGCAGGCGATAGGTCGCGCAGGCCAGAACGTGCGCCTGGCATCCGAGCTGACCGGTTGGACGCTGAATGTCATGACTGAGGACGAAGCTCAGGGCAAACGCGATCAGGAAGTCGACAGCTTCGTTGAGCATTTCATCAATCATCTCGAGATTGATGAGGAGCTGGCCCGTCTGCTCGTGGATGAAGGCTTTACCTCGCTTGAAGAGATTGCCTACGTGCCGCTCGACGAAATGCTCGAAATCGAAGAGCTCGATGAAGATCTGGTCGAAGAGCTACGCGCGCGTGCCAAGGATGAATTGCTTAATTTGGCCATCGCGAGCGAAGAAACGCTGGCGAACGGCGAAGGTCCGGCAGAAGACCTGCTCGCGATGGATGGCATGGACCGTGAAACCGCAGTGGCTCTTGCGGGCCGTGGTATTCGCACCATGGAAGATCTGGCCGAACAGTCGGTTGAAGATCTCAAGGATATTGATGGCGTGGACGAAGAACGCGCCGCAGCACTGATTATGACCGCCCGTGCCCCTTGGTTCGAGGGCGAGGCCTAATAGCGCAGGACAAGCGTTAAAGGCCTTGAAAGCCAGTGGCATTGCCACTGCTGCAAGCAAGGAAACGGGTTCAGGAGGGTCTCATGGCAGAAACAACAGTTAAGGATTTCGCAAGCAAAGTAGGTCGCACGGTCGACCGTTTGCTCGAACAAATGGGTGAGGCGGGTCTTTCTCATACATCGGAAAACGACGTGGTTTCCGAGGAAGACAAGCGCAAGCTGCTCGATCACCTTACGGCGCAGCATGGCGGTACCGGCCCCGGTCGTAATCGCATCACGCTGACGCGTAAAACCAAAAGCCGTATTCGTACTGGCGAGCGCAACAAAACCATCGAGGTGCAGGTGCGCAAGAAGCGTACCTACGTGCGCCCTGAGTCCGAGCCTGAGCCCGAAGAAACAGTAGAAGAAGCGCCGGTACAGGCCGCTGAAACTGCTGCGCCGGAAGCGCCCGCTCAAGCACCTGCCGCTGAAGAAGCGGCAGCGGCGCCGGCTTCGCCCGAACAGGCGGCTGTCGAAGCGGTAGTGGCAGAGGAAAGCGCTGGCACCACCGAAAAAGCGGCTCTTGCGGAAGATGTTAATGCTAACGCTCCGTTGAAAGAGCCGCGCAACGACACTCGCCGCGGTCGCGATAACCCCGGCAAAAAAGCGGGTCGTAAAGGCGGACACCGTCGCGACGATGACGATGATCGCAGCGAGCGTAGTGAACGTCGCAGCGGTCCCGGTAAAAAGGCCAAGCGTGCCGAGCGTCGCGGTAGCCGTCGCGGTGGTGGCGATCAGCACAACCAGCACGGTTTCCAGCGTCCAACGCAGGCGATCGTACGCGAAGTTAACATTCCCGAATCGATCAGCGTTGCCGACCTGGCCGACCGCATGTCCGTCAAGGCTGCGGAAGTTATCAAAACCATGTTCACCATGGGCGCAGCGGTCACCATTAACCAAACCATCGATCAGGACACTGCGTCCATCGTGGTAGAGGAAATGGGCCACACGCCCAAGCTGATCAAGGACAACGCGCTCGAAACCGAGGTGCTGGAAGGCATCTCCTACGACGGTGATCAGGTCACCCGTGCGCCGGTTGTCACCGTAATGGGTCACGTCGACCACGGTAAAACCTCGCTGCTCGACTACATTCGTCGCACCAAGGTAGCCACCGGCGAAGCTGGGGGCATTACCCAGCATATCGGTGCTTACCATGTGAAGCAGGACAACGGCGAACTGACCTTCCTGGATACCCCCGGACACGCCGCGTTCACCGCGATGCGTGCACGTGGGGCGCAAGCCACTGACGTGGTTATCCTGGTGGTGTCAGCCGATGACGGCGTGATGCCGCAAACCATCGAAGCAATCGAGCATGCCCGTGCAGCGGAAGTGCCGATGGTTGTAGCGGTCAACAAAATTGATAAAGCTGGTGCCGACATTGATCGCGTGCGCAACGAGCTTTCTCAGCATGGCGTGATCTCCGAGGATTGGGGTGGCGATACCCAGTTTGTCGAAGTGTCTGCCAAAACCGGTCAGGGCATCGATTCGTTGCTCGAAGCCGTGCTGCTGGTCTCCGAAGTACTGGAGCTGACCGCAGTGCCCGAAGCGCCCGGTAAAGGCGTGGTCATCGAATCCCGCCTTGACCGTGGTCGCGGCCCGGTAGCCACCGTTCTGGTACAAAACGGCACCTTGCGCAAAGGCGATATCGTGCTGGCGGGCCTGCGCTATGGCCGTGTCCGTGCACTGGTCAACGAACTCGGTCAGCAGGTTGACGCAGCGGGTCCGTCGATGCCGGTCGAAGTGCTGGGCCTTGATGGTACGCCGGATGCCGGTGAAGAGTTCAACGTTGTCGACGACGAGAAGAAAGCGCGTGAAGTGGCCAACTTCCGTCACGGCAAATACCGCGAAGTGCGTCTGGCGCGTCAGCAGAAAGCCAAGCTCGAGAACATGTTCTCGCGCATGGAACAGGACGACGTTGCACAGGTCAACATCGTGCTTAAGGCTGACGTTCAAGGCTCGCTCGAGGCTATCCGCCAGGCGCTGGAAGAACTCTCCACCGAAGAGGTGAAGGTAGCAGTCGTCTCTTCCGGGGTGGGCGGTATTACCGGCACCGATGCCAACCTTGCAGTGGCGTCTGATGCCATCATCGTTGGCTTCAACGTCCGTGCCGATGCTAGCGCACGCGAAATCATCGATCGCGAAGGTCTCGACCTGCGCTACTATAGCGTCATCTACCAGTTGATCGACGAGGTCAAACAGGCGATGAGCGGCATGCTGGCACCCGAGTGGAAAGAAGAGATCGTGGGTGTTGCCGAAGTGCGCGATGTATTCCGCGCTCCCAAGATCGGTGCCATTGCCGGCTGTATGGTGGTCGAGGGTACTGTATATCGCAGCAAGAAAATCCGCGTCCTGCGCGACAACGTGGTCATCTACGAAGGCGAACTCGAATCACTGCGCCGCTATAAGGATGACGTAAACGAAGTCCGTAACGGCATGGAGTGCGGTATCGGTGTCCGTAACTACAACGATGTCCAGGTCGGTGACAAGATTGAGGTCTTCGATCAGGTGAAAGTAGAACGCTCCCTCTAAAGAGGCGAGCATTTCGAGCGGGTAGCACGCGTTTAGGTGCTGCCCGCTCGCGTGTTTCTGTCTTATGGAGCGAAGGAGTCTGAATGAGAGAATTCAGTCGAACCGACCGAGTTGCCGAGCAGCTCAAGCAAGAATTGGCGTTGCTGGTGCAGCGCGAAGTCAAAGATCCGCGGCTTGGTATGGTCACCATCAGTGATGCCAAGGTTAGCCGCGACCTTGGCTATGCCGACGTCTACTTCACGCTATTGGGCGAGAATGATCCTGAGCGCGTGCGCGAGAACCAGAAAATCCTCAAGCACGCAGCGGGCTTTTTACGTACCCAAGTGGCGCGCCGCATGAAGCTGCGTCACATGCCTGAATTGCGCTTTCATTACGACGAAAGCGTCGCGCGCGGCAACGAGCTGTCACAGCTGATTGAACGCGCGGTAAAAAGCGATCAGTCGCGGCAGGGCGAAGATGACCAGGGTGATTCCCACCAGAGCGATTCTTCGGAGCAGTTGTAATGGCGCGGCGTCGTCGCGGACGTGATATCGACGGCGTGCTGCTGCTCGACAAGCCCAAAGGGCTTAGCTCCAATCAGGCGCTGGGTCGGGTTCGCTGGCTCTATCAGGCGGCCAAGGCAGGCCATACCGGCACGCTCGATCCGATGGCAACCGGTCTGCTGCCGGTGTGTCTGGGCGAAGCGACCAAGTTTTCTTCCTTTGCACTGGAAGCCGATAAAGGCTACATCGCGAGGGTTCAGCTTGGCGTGAGCACCGATAGCGGTGACGCTGAGGGCAAGGTGGTTGCCGAGCACTCGTTACCAGCGCTGAGCGAGTCGCTGCTGCGCAGCACGCTCGATGCGTTCAAAGGCGAAATAGAGCAAGTGCCGCCGATGTTTTCCGCGCTTAAGTACCAGGGCCGTCCACTCTACGAGCTGGCCCGCGAGGGCAAAGAGATTAAGCGTGCGCCGAGGCGTGTTACCCTGTATGATATTGCGCTTCGTGAGTTCGATATCGAGTCGGGCTGGTTCGACATTGAGGTGACCTGTAGCAAAGGCACCTATATTCGAACGCTGGCCATGGACATCGGCGAGAAGCTTGGCTGTGGCGCGCACCTCACGGCGCTGCGACGCACCAAAACCGGGCCTTTCGATGTATCATCGCTGCACTCGGTAGACGCCATCGAGGCGGCAGGCGATGCCCGCGATGGGTGGCTTTTGCCGGTGGATTGTCTGATCGACCATTTGCCGCGTCTTGATATCGACGCTGAGCGTGCCGCTAGGCTGGGTCTGGGGCAGCAGATCGATGCTGCTGAAGATAGCGAGCTGCCGGCCGTCGACAGCACGGTAAGAATATACTGCGACGAACGCTTGTTAGGACTCGTCACAGTGACGGCGCAAGGGCTGTTGGCCCCGCGTCGTCTAATGCGCAGTAGCGTCGCCTGATTGCCAAGGCAATTCAGGCGGGGTACTGCCTTCGCGGAAGACTGCAAATATGCGTGGTCTTCGACACTCTGCTTTTTTCAAAGCATATTGATTTGGAGAAACATCATGGCACTTACTGCCGAGCGTAAAGCTGAAATCGTCAAGGAATTCGGTACCGGCGAAAACGACACCGGTTCCCCCGAAGTTCAGGTTGCCCTGCTGTCGGCCAACATCGACGGCCTGCAGGAGCACTTCAAGGACCACAAACAGGATTTCCATTCCCGTCGTGGCCTGATCCGCATGGTTAGCCAGCGTCGTAAGCTGCTCGACTACCTCAAAGGTAAAAACTTCGAGCGCTACCAGAGCTTGATCAAACGCCTTGGCCTGCGTCGCTAATCGCGCGCCAATGCACCAAAAAGGCAGCCCTTGTGGCTGCCTTTTTTTATGCGAATGTCGTGAAGAAATTGTCGGTAGTTCTCCCTAGTGTGCCGCGTAATCAGGCATTCACGCCTCAGCCTCACACCTACCGCCTGAGGTGATCCATGAGGTATCGCGGCAAGTACGCAAAATAAAGGTTGAAAGCGGGTGTCGTCAGTGACACCGATGCCCCTCTCCTCTAAGATAATGCCGAGCGCATAAAACGCGAACACGATAGAAAAATAGATATTGTTTAAGGAATTCAGAGTGAATCCTGTTTCGAAAACTTTCCAGTATGGCGGCAAAACCGTCACGCTGGAGACTGGCCGCGTGGCCCGTCAAGCTACCGGTAGTGTCATGATCACTATCGATAACACTGCCGTTCTTTGTACCGTCGTCGCTCGCAAGGACGTCAAGGCAGATCAGGACTTCTTCCCGCTGTCCGTGCACTACCAGGAAAAAACCTACGCAGTAGGCAAAATTCCCGGAGGCTTCTTCAAACGTGAAGGGCGTCCCACCGAGAAAGAAACGCTCACTTCGCGTCTTATCGATCGCCCGATTCGCCCGCTGTTCCCCAAAGGCTTCATGAATGAAGTGCAGATCATCTGCACGGTCATGTCAGCCGATAAGCAAAACGATCCCGATATTGCTGCCATGCTGGGCACCTCAGCGGCGCTGGCAATTAGCGGCGTGCCCTTCAGCGGCCCGATCGGCGCGGCCCGCGTGGCCTTCACCGAAGACCGTGGCTATTTCATCAACCCTACGCAGGACGAACTGGCGGGTTCCGAACTGGACATGGTGGTTGCCGGCACCGATAAAGCGGTGCTGATGGTAGAGTCCGAGGCCAAGGAGCTCTCTGAAGACGAGATGCTGGGTGCGGTGCTTTTCGCCCATCAGGAAATGCAGACGGCCATCTCGGCCATCAAGGAATTTGCGGCTGAAGGCAGCAAGCCTGCCTGGCAGTGGCAGCCAGCAGCGGTAGACACCTCACTCAAGGACGCGCTGTCCGTTGGCTTTGAAGCCAAGGTCGGCGAAGCCTATCGCATCACCGATAAGCTCAAGCGTCAGGATGCGGTTGCTGCGCTCAAGCAGGAAGCCATCCAGCTGCTCGCGCATGGCGATAACAGCCAGTATGGCGAAGGCGATGTGGCCGGTGCCTTTGCATCGTTGGAAAAGCGCGTAGTGCGCGAGCGTGTACTGGCCGGTGAACCGCGTATCGACGGTCGTGATCACCGTACCGTGCGCCCATTGGATATTGCCGTTGGCGTGCTACCGCGCACCCATGGCTCTGCCATGTTTACCCGTGGCGAAACCCAGGCCATTGTTACCACCACACTGGGCACGCTGAAAGAGTCGCAACTGATCGAAGGGCTTCACGGTGAGCATCGTGATCGCTTCCTGTTCCACTATAACTTCCCTCCTTACAGCGTAGGGGAAGCAGGCTTCTTCGGCTCGCCCAAACGCCGTGAGATCGGCCATGGTCGTCTTGCCAAGCGTGGCGTGGCGGCCATGATGCCGAACGAGCAAGAGTGGCCTTACACAGTGCGTGTAGTCTCTGAAATCACCGAGTCCAACGGCTCAAGCTCGATGGCTTCCGTGTGCGGTGCATCGTTGGCGTTAATGGACGCCGGCGTGCCGGTCAAGGCGCCGGTTGCCGGTATCGCGATGGGATTGGTCAAGGATGGCGAGCGCTTCGCCGTACTGACCGACATCCTGGGCGACGAAGATCACCTCGGCGACATGGACTTCAAGGTGGCCGGTTCTATCAACGGTGTGACTGCGCTGCAGATGGACATCAAAATCGAAGGCATTAACGAAGCCATCATGGAGCAAGCACTCGACCAGGCCTACGAAGCTCGTCAGCATATCCTTGCCCAAATGAATGATGTGATCAGTGCTGGCCGCAGCGAAGTGTCCGATAACGCGCCTGCGATGGTCACCATGCAGATCGCTACCGACAAGATTCGCGATGTAATCGGTAAGGGCGGCGCTACCATCCGTCAGATTTGCGAAGACACCGGTGCATCCATCGATATCCAGGACGATGGCAGTGTGCGCATCTATGCCGAAAGCAAGGAAGGCTCGCGCAAGGCCGTTGAAACCATCGAAGGCATCGTTGCCGAGCCTGAGATCGGTCGTCTGTATCGCGGTAAAGTGGCACGTCTAGCCGACTTCGGTGCCTTCGTTACCTTCATGCCGGGCACCGATGGTCTTGTGCATATCTCACAGATCGTGCCGGAGCGCGTTAACGACGTGAAGGACTACCTCAGCGAAGGCCAGATGGTCACGGTCAAGGTACTCGATATCGACAACCGCAACCGCGTTAAACTCTCTATCAAGGAAATCACTCCTGAAGAGAAAGCGGCGTTTGAAGCCGAACTGGCTGAAAACGACTAAGACTCGAATGCTTATCTGGCATTAAGATAAAGCCCCACAGGTTTTCCTGTGGGGCTTTTGCATAAACCCGACGGCGATTGTTGTAAGCTTTTCCAGCTCAGCTACCGGGTGTGGATAAGCAGTCGGTTAACGGCAGCGTTTGAAATTGGTATCAGGATGACGTGAGCGTCATGCTCGTGCGCTACACACCTCGTTGGATTTAATTAAGACCCGCATGAACGAACAAACAACAGATTCTCAGCAGAATCTCCAAAAGAGTATGCAAACACGCCACATGGTGATGTTGGCGCTGGGGGGCGTGATTGGTACAGGGCTGTTCCTCAGCTCGGGATATTCGATCAATCAGGCCGGCCCACTGGGAGCGCTGCTCGCGTACATGATCGGCGCGTTGGTCATGTATCTGGTGATGACGTGCCTGGGGGAACTGGCGGTACAGATTCCCGAAACCGGCTCATTTAGCGTCTATGCCGCTCGATATCTGGGGCCGGGCACTGGCTATACGGTCGCTTGGCTTTATTGGCTCACGTGGGCAGTGGCCATCGGCTCTGAGTTTATCGGTGCGGGCTCGCTGATGCGGAAATGGTTCCCTGACGTGCCGGTCGGCGTGTGGTGCGCGGTATTCGCCGCAGCCATTTTCGTCATCAATTCGATTTCGGCTCGCACCTTTGCTGAAACCGAATTCTGGCTGTCGATCATTAAGGTGGCCACCGTAATCGTCTTCCTGATTGTTGGTGCCGGCATATTGCTGGGGTTCTCTCATTACCAGGCGCCGGGCTTCTCCAACTTCACGCGAGAGGGGTTATTTCCCACCGGCAGTTGGTCGATGATCATGACCTTGCTATTGGTGCTGTTTGCCTTCTCAGGCTCCGAACTAGTGGCGGTAGCCGCAGGGGAAGCCAAAAATCCGCAGCAGGATCTCAAGAAAGCCATTCGCATGACCATTGTGCGATTGTCGATCTTCTTTATCGGTACCGTGCTGGTGCTGGCGATGCTGATTCCGCGTGAGCAGGCTGGCGTCGATCAAAGTGCCTTCGTCATGGTGTTCGATATGGCCGGCATTCCCTACGCAGGCGATATCGTCAATTTCGTGATCATTACGGCAATGCTCTCAGCGGCTAACTCAGGGCTCTATGCGGCCTCGCGCATGCTGTGGACACTGGGCGATCAAGGCTTTATCGCGCGCCGCTATGCGCGTCTAACGCGCAAGGGCATCCCGCTGAATGCGGTGATTGTCAGTATGATTGGTGCGTTTGCTTCGTTGGCCAGCAGTATCTATGCGCCCAACACTGTCTATCTGGCGCTGCTGTCGATCTCTGGGCTGGCAGCCGTGCTGGTGTGGATGAGCATTGCGGCGGCACAAATGATGTTCCGACGTGAGTACGTGCGTAATGGCGGGCGCGTGGAAGATCTTGGCTATCGGGTCAGGTGGTATCCGTTTATTCCCATTGCAGCATTAGTGGTATGCACTGCGTCACTGGTGGGGGTGGGATTCGATCCGGAACAGCGCATATCGCTCTATATTGGCATTCCGTTTGTCGCCTGGTGCTATCTGGTGTACTGGTGGAAACAGCGTAGGAATGCGCTGCGCGGCTAGACCAATACGCCCACTGCGGTGGGCGTAAATCTCGCCATCCAGCTATATGCGATGCCCCTGCATACCGTGCGATAAACGGTATGCAGGGGCATTCTTTATGTGGAGGACCCGCCCGCGGCGAGCCCTATACGCTAGGCACCACAGGCCTATCGTTGGCCAGGGCTGAATGTTTCGGCTGCGACGTGAACACCGTCAAGCGACGGCGGAGGTCAGCGTGACTTCCAGATTATCGATCAAGCGGGTTGCACCCAACCATACGGCAACCAGCAGCACTAGCTCGCGCGCATCGCTGCTAATTGGTGCGAGGTTGACGTCGCGACACTCCAGGTAATCCAACGTAAAACCATCGCTTTCGAGTCGCTGTCGTCCTGCGATAAGTGCACACTCAACATCGCCGGACTGTCGCATGCTGTCGGCAATTTCATTCAAGCGTTGGCGTATCAATGCCGCCTGCTGGCGCTCCCCGCTGGCAAGGTAGCCGTTGCGTGAAGAGAGCGCTAAGCCGCGGGCATCGCGCACCGTATCAATGCCCACAATCGTGATCGGCATGTGCAGATCGCTCACCATCTTGCGAATCACGGCAAGCTGCTGATAGTCCTTCTTGCCGAATAGCGCGACATCGGGCCAGATAATGTGAAACAGAATCGAGACGACCGAGGACACCCCGTCGAAGTGAGTAGGGCGCGAGCCAGCGCATAAGCCCTCGGACACCGCCGGTACATGAACGCGGGTGAGGTTCTCAAGACCGTTGGGGTAGATCTCCTTTGCTGTTGGCGCAAACAGCAGGTCACAGCCGTTGTCAGCCAACTGCTGGCGATCGTTTTCCAGGGTACGTGGATAGCGGTCGTAGTCTTCGTTGGGACCAAACTGGGTGGGATTAACGAAGATCGACGCCACAACCACATCCGCGTGGCGACGAGCTTCTCTCACTAGCGTCAAATGCCCTTCGTGAAGGTTGCCCATGGTAGGCACCAGCGCAATGCGCTGGTGACGTTGACGGGCATTGGCAAGGTGGTCGCGAATATCGCTAATGGTGGTAATCAATTGCATGGGACAGTGTCCGGAGGGTTAAAAACAGTGCTCTTCGGCGGGAAATTCATGGCTGATAACCGCCTCGCGATAAGCGGCGAACGCATCGGCAATGGAAGCTTCGCCAAACAGGAAGTTTTTTACGAAGCGTGGCACGCGGCCTTGGGTAACGCCTAGCACGTCGTGCATCACCAGAATCTGACCGTCAACGTCTGGCCCTGCGCCGATGCCGATAACGGGTATCGCCAGCGCATCACGTACCTCCTGCGCTAACGCGCGTGGCACACACTCCAACAGCACCAGCGCCGCACCGGCTTCTTCGAGCGCCAGCGCATCGTCGATAATTCGCTGCGCGTCATCGGGATCGCGTCCCTGTACGCGGTAGCCGCCAAACGCGTTCACGTGCTGCGGCGTCAGCCCCATGTGGGCACACACCGGAACACCGCGCTGCGCCAGCGCTTCAACGCCTTCTGCCATCCAACCATTGCCCTCAATTTTCACGACCTGGGCTCCCGCACGTATCAGCGTAGCGGCGTTGTTTAGTAGTTCAGACAGGCTGGCATCCGCCATGAAAGGAAGGTCAGCCATAATCAGGCTGTCGACATTGGCGCGCGCCACGCATTGCGTGTGATAGGCAATCTGCTCAACCGTTACCGGCAGGGTGGATGAGTGACCTTGCAGTACCATGCCGAGCGAATCACCGACCAGCAGTACTTCGATGCCAGCATCACTGGCAACGCGGGCGAAAGTGGCGTCGTAGGCCGTCAAACAGCTGAACGGGCGATTGGATTCGCGAAGTCCATTGAGGGTCGACAGCGTAATGGCAGACATAGTCAGTCTCTCGTGAAAGCGTAAAAAATGAGTGTAGAACGCTTGGGTAGGATGGAAAATAGCCTGAATTGCTTAGCGGGTCGCGTGAGACGAGATAACCTTTAGTTGTGCACGGTCATCAAGGGGAACCAGCGTTGCCAAGGCACGTCCGTCGGGCAGCGTTGCGTGCGGTGCGATGTCCAACAGCGGTGCCCAGACAAACACGCGCCGTAGCATTTCGCGATGAGGAATTTCCAAGCGGGGTGATAGCAGCGTCAGCCCATCATAAAGCAGCAGATCAAGATCCAGCGTACGCGGCCCCCAATGGCGCAGCCGTACGCGGCGCTGCTGTTGTTCCAAACGCTGCAGTTGATCGAGCAAGGCCAGCGGCGTGTAGGCGCTGTGAAGCTCAACCACCGCGTTAACGAAGTCGTCCTGATCCTGCGGACCTACTGGGGTGCTGAGATAAAGCGGCGATTGCTTTACAACCCGACACAGCGGCAGCTGATCGAGTGCCGTTATGGCCTCGATCACGCGTGCGACAGGATTATCCAGATTACTGCCCAGCCCGATAAACGCTCGATGGGCTAATAGTGAAGCGGTCATGGCACGGTTATGACTTGGGCGTGCGACGACGCGGACGACGCCTGCGCGGTGGGGGCGGTGTCGGCATAGGGGGGATTTCTTCAGCGTCGCGCGGCGAGTGGGACACTTCCCTGATCATCGCTTCGCGTTCGCTTACCTCGGCCGTTTGATAGTGCTCCCACCAGTCTCCCAGGCCAGGCGCGATTTCGCCTGCCTGTTCGCGCAGCAGCAAGAAGTCGAAGGCCGCTCGGAAGCGCGGATGGGTAAGCGTTTGTTCGGCACGTTTGCCCTTGCGGCGTGGCAAGCGCAGCTGTAGTTCCCAGATATCGCGCATCGGGAAGCTGAATCGCTTGGGAATGGCGGTGTGCTGAATCTGTCGGCTGATCACCTGCTGCGATGCCTGCTGCTGCGCCTGTGCGTGCGGAGCACCTTCATGCATCGCCGCAATCGTGTCCATGACCACGCCTGGCCATAGCAGCGCACCATACAAGAATGCCGGTGTGACCGCCTTGTCCTGTCGCACTCGCTCATCGGTATTGATCAACGCTTGCTCGACGAAGCGCTCGGCCCACGGCAACACGCTGAAGGCGTCGAAGGTGGCCGGAAACAGCATCGCGAACACGCCGCGTTCGCGCAGCGCCCGATAGGTAGCGAGCGCGGCACCGTTTAGAAATAGCTTGAGCACTTCGTCGAACATGCGGGCCGCAGGAATTGACAGCAGCAACGGTGCCAACTCGTTGATCGGTTCGGCGGTGCGCGGCTCGATATCGAAGCCCAACTTGGCGGCAAAACGAATCGCACGCAGCATGCGCACTGGATCTTCACGATAGCGTCGCTCTGGATCGCCGATCAGTCGCACCCGCTGCTGCTCAAGATCGTTGATACCGTTGGCCCAATCGTGAATGGAGAGATCCGAGACGTCGTAATAGAGCGCGTTGATGGTGAAGTCGCGGCGCAGCGCGTCTTGATCGATGCTGCCCCATACGTTGTCGCGTAGCAGCATACCCGCGGCAGAGCGCTGCGAACGATGATCATCGTCTTCGTCATCATGAGTGCCGCGGAACGTGGTCACCTCGATGATCTCGCGGCCGAATCGAACATGTACGATGCGGAAGCGGCGGCCAATAATCACTGCATTGCGAAACAGGGATTTCACCTGATCAGGCGTTGCATTGGTGGCAACGTCGAAATCCTTGGGATGTGCGCCGAGAAGCCCGTCACGCACGCATCCGCCCACCAGATACGATTCGTATCCAGAGCTGTTAAGACGTTGGAGAACCTTGATCGCGTTCTCGCTGAGCATGCTTCTCGAAAGAGAGTGCTCTGCACGAGAAAGTATTCGGGGTGCCGGTTGGGAGGGCTGGGAGCCTGCTTGGTTTTTCAAACCTTTATCGATGCCTGAAGTAATCGGGGTGCCGTGGGCACGTGACTAGATAGGCTCAGTTTAACCAAGGCGTCGGGGGTTGCAAAGTCACAGCTTGGGCTCTTTGGTGTCGTTAAATAAATAAGGAGGCTTGCGCCTCCTCTATACCCACGCTGAGCAAAGTGTCTGTGCATGTTTGTCGAGCGGTAAACCTTGGGAAACAGTGCCATCGCCATTGTTGTTGTTATTGGCATCGGTTGGCGGAGCTATTGTTTTTGTTGTCGCCCGTTGCCCGATAGCCGTTACCCAAACTGACTCACTTTCCGCCCATCACTAAGCACCCTGTTGTTTTTGTTGGTGGTGCTCTTCATGCGTTGGAAGAGATATTATTTTTGTTGTCCTTCCGACACTCACCGATGCCTGATGTTGTTGTTGTTTCGGCAATCGCTGCTGTTCTTTTTCTTACTCGATATAATGCGGTACTCGTGCCACTTTTTAATTTTTATTTAACAATCATTTGGTTACTGAACTTTAGGCGTATAGAGTCATGTCGCTATCGAGCTTCGCTGTTGATTCCATCGCACTTTTTGGGCCAAAGAAGTGCAGGCTGTCTCTTTTGGTGCACAATTCACGTGAGCTGAAACTCACGCTATAGCGAAGATGCACGATTTCCCGTGTCATCATGAATTACGTCAGCAGACGGTAGTTTGCTGACCTGCCAGTGACTCACCGCCCACTGAAGCTGCTCGGTAATCGGAGCGGAACGCAGCGCTTGGGGCGGGCATTGGCCAAGCATATCGATGGCGTCGAATAGGCACTCGCGGATGGTATCGACCTGGTCGGGTAGTGCAGGCGCGAGGTTTTGCTTCGAGAGCTTCTGTCCGTTCGCTGCGGTAGCCAACGGCAAATGAAGATAGCGCGGGGTGGGGCACCCAAGGTGCTGTTGTAGCAGCAATTGCCATGGCGTGTTATCAAGCAAATCCGCGCCTCGTACTACATCGGTAATTCCTTGGGCGTTGTCGTCGACGACAACCGCTAGCTGATAGGCCCACCAGCCGTCCCTGCGCTTGATCACTACGTCGCTCAATTCGGCAAGCGGCCAATGCTGCGCGCCCATGCGGCGGTCGTGCCAGCCTATCTGGGCATCCGGGGCCGAGTGAGGGATACGCAACCGCCACGCCGGTGGTCGGTCGGGATGTAGATTTCCTTCACGACACCAGCCGGGATAGTGGGGAAACCTTTGCCACTCCTTGCGCGAACAGCCGCATGGATAGGCATATCCAGTGTGCCTGAGCAAATCAAGCGCTGCTTGGTAGTGATCGTTACGCTGGTGCTGATAAAGAACCTCACCGTCCCAGCTCAGCCCAAAGCTGTCCAGTTGGCGAAGAATAACGCTGCTGGTGCCCGCGGGGCAGCGAGGCATATCGGTGTCTTCTATGCGCACCCGCCACTCGCCGTTATGTGCGCGTGCGTCGAGCCAACTTGCTAGAGCGGCCATGAGTGAACCGAAATGCAGCGGACCAGACGGCGTTGGTGCGAAGCGCCCGCAGTACCAGGGGCGGGCACTCATTGCGTTTGGATAGCGTCCGATTGTGGCTGCCAACCTTTGCCGCTGCGCTTCAATGCCGGGATGTGCCCCAGGCTGATCACTTTATCTGCCCAGCCTTGCTCGAAGTCATTGAGCGTTTGCACCCAGCGGTCGCCTTCCGTCAGTGCTACGGCGAGTGCCAGGGTGTCGGCCCCCAAGCGCCTTAGCAGGCGCAACGCCGCCAAGGCAGTGCCAGCGGTAGACACCACGTCGTCAATAAGCAGCACTTTCTTGCCCTCGACTCGATGCGCCAGATTAGGGTCGAGGTAGAGGTGACGGTTGGTGCCGAGCGAGGTAATCGACGAGGCCGGCTCACTATAGCGGTCGTCGAACCAGAACTTGCGCGATTGCCCAAGCGCCACGTAGTGATGGTGGCCCAAGCGTTCGGCAATCACGCGCGCATAGTGAAGCCCTGAGGTGGGAACACCGACGATAACATCGGGTGCCAGCGAGGCAATTTTGGGCAGCAATCGTCCGATCAACTGCTCATCTACGCTGAAACTCACCTGATTCGACATCAGTAGAGCGATGGCGGCTCGCTTGTTGGGGAGAGGCTTGAGCGGTAGATCAAGTACGCTATTGTCATCCAGTGTTACTCGGAACATACCGTCTTGGACTGATGGCGCATCGCTGGCGCTGGCGAAAAAACAAACATCGTTTCCATGAGGTGCATTGCTGCCCATGAGCCTTGTTACCCTTGATGGTGAGATGAAGCGTAAAGCGGCGCGTGGACGCTTTCGAACATTGGTCGTCGATAAGCGGTAGGTGACAGTATAGCCAAATCGAGGTTGGTATCACGCGGGGAGTGCGTTGATTTCAATCACCTTGCGCGAACGCGCAGGGTAGAAGGGGGCGAGCCCCGGCTAATGCCGAGGCCGCGAGGAGCGAAGATTGACGCGGCTCGGTTAATTGCCGAGCTGCTTCTCCTTAAGCTCCGCAAGCGTTTTACAATCGACGCACAGTGTCGCAGTGGGGCGTGCCTCAAGTCGGCGGATACCGATTTCGACGCCGCATGCTTCACAGAAGCCGTAGTCATCTTCATCGATGCGCTCGATGGTTTCGTTGATCTTCTTCAGCAGCTTACGTTCGCGGTCACGAGTGCGCAGTTCGAGGCTAAAGCCCTCTTCCTGGGTGGCGCGGTCCGAAGGATCAGCGAAGTTGTTGGCTTCTTCCTGGAGATGACGAACGGTGCGATCCACTTCCTGCATCAGATCGCTTTTCCACTCCAGCAAGATGCTACGAAAGTGCTGGAGCTGTTTGTCGTTCATGTACTCTTCACCCGGTTCCGCTTGGTACGGGGTGAATTTAGAGAGCGCTTCTTTCAGCGCATCCGGTTGCTGTTCGGCTACTGCCATGGGGATGCCTCATTACGCAGTGTGTCTTGGCCCAAGGGCCGCCGTTGTATACCCTCGCGGGTATTAATGTTCTACCGAAGGGGCAGTCTTTTATAGAAAAATGCGCCGTAATGCAACCCGAACAACGCTGCTCGGGGAAAACTGTGCATCGCCCCTTCCTTTGGCTTAAGGCTCCTTTCTCTTGAAAATCAGTTGCCTTCATTCAGGAACGCTGATGAAGCGCTATAAGCGCTTTTTGGCAGATATCACATTTGCTTCTGGTGAAATGGTCACTGCTCACTGTGCCAATACTGGCTCAATGCGCGGTCTCAATCAGCCCGGCGCGACGGTATGGCTGTCCTACCACAATAACCCCAAGCGCAAGCTGGCGTGGAGCTGGGAGCTCATTGAGCTGCCCTTGGCCGCAGGAGGCTCAGCGCTAGCAAGCATTAACACCGCACGCGCCAATGCGCTGGTGCGCGAAGCCCTTGAGGCGGGCGTTATTGCTGAACTGGCAGGCTGCAGCACTATTCGACCAGAGGTAAAGGTAGACGACGCTCGTTTGGACTTCGAGCTGCAAATCGACAATCAATCGTGTTTTGTCGAAGTCAAACAGGTCACGCTGCTTGAAGAAGACGGTATCGGCTATTTTCCCGATGCTGTTAGCACGCGCGGGCTCAAGCACCTCAACACCCTGGCGTCGCTCGCGCTGAGCGGCAAAAGGGCAGTGCTGTTGTTCTGTGTTGCTCACACTGGAATCAATGAAGTGCGCCCAGCAGTACATATTGATGTTGCTTACGCCGAGGGGCTGAAGGCGGCGGTCGAGTGCGGTGTGGAAGTGTTGGCTTACCGCTGCCGTATTGAGGTGCATGAACACCAGGCGGACATTGCGCTCGCGTCTGCCATCAAGGTGGCGGTGGAGTAGCGGCTTTTTTAGCGCTGCGTGACTCACCGAGTACAGGGCCAAGTGCGCTAACGTGTTGAGGTATCGAGTAAGGCGACGGTCGCAATGGCCGCGTATCTGCTGTATCTCAACTCGAACCGGTGAATGCCCGTGGTGTGTGTCAATAAAAACGCCTCTAAACAGAGGCGTTGTTCGAAAGGGTATTAAAGCCTGGCTTCAAGCGTCGTTGAAGCGATCTTCGATATAGGTGATTTTTGTTTTGCCATGAGGCGCTGGCTGACCATCTTCTCCCATATTAACGAAGACCATCTTGTCGATGGTAAGAATGCTTTTGCGAGTAATCTTGTTGCGCACATGGCATTTCAGGGTGATGGAGGTTTTACCAAAGTGGGTCGCGGTTAAACCGAGCTCGATAATGTCGCCTTCCGTTGCACTTGAAAGGAAGTTGATTTCCGACACAAACTTGGTCACTACCTTGGGGTTTTCCAGCTGGATAATGCTGTAAATGGCCGCTTCTTCGTCGATCCAACGCAGTAGACTGCCGCCAAATAGAGTTCCATTGGGATTGAGATCAGCAGGCTTAATCCATTTGCGGGTATGGAAATTCATGTGAGATGCCTCCCGGTTTACGTGGGTAAAGGGCATTGAGCCGTGGAGTGGTTAACGTTTAACGCGAAAGATGGCGGTTTCGCCGAGCAGATTGCGCCAGCGTCCTACGCCACGCCATGAATCTCCGCGCCCAATCACCTGATCGACAATGGTGTAACCATTATCTTCACACAGGCGTGCAAAATCCTTGAAAGTCGACAGGTGGATGTTGGGTGTGTCGTACCATGCGTGGGGCAGCGATGACGAAACCGGCATTCGACCTTTCAATCCCAAGTGCAGGCGATGCCGCCAGTAAGCGAAGTTGGGGAACGTGATAATGCATTCGTGGGCCACCCGCAGCATCTCGTTGAGTGCAAAATCGGGACGTTCCAGCGCTTGCAGGGCTTCCGTCATCACAATCAGATCGAAGGAATCGGCGGGGAAATTGCTCAGGCCATCGTCGATGTTTTGCTCGATAACGTCGACGCCTCGCGCAATGCATGCATTGATGCCTTTGTGATCAATCTCCAGACCGTAGCCTGTCACATTCTTGTGACGCGCCAAATGATCGAGCAGGTCGCCTTCGCCACACGCCAGATCAAGAATGCGCGAATTGGGCGGAACCCAATCGTAGATCAGAGCCAGATCGCGGCGCAGTTCGGTCATTGGGAAGCCTCCTCGGCGGTAACACTGTCAGCGAGTCCAAGCGTGTCACCAGCGTGCCGTAGGAAGCCTCCCAGCACCGCCTGGTAGCGGGGATGAGGCAGCAGGAACGCATCATGACCATAGGAAGAGTCGATATTGGCGTAACTCACCTGTTTGCCGGCCAGTACCAGTGCATCCACCAATTCCCGCGAGCGCGAGGGAGCAAAGCGCCAGTCGGTGGTAAAGCTGATCACCAAAAAACGGCTGTTGGCCGGTGCAAGTGCGCGCGCCAAATCGCCGTCGGCTTCTCCCGCGGGATCGAAGTAATCCAGTGCTTTGGTCATGAGCAGATAGGTGTTGGCATCAAAGCGATCAGAGAAGTTTTTGCCTTGATAGCGCAGATAGGATTCGACTTCGAACTCAATACCGTAGCCGAAGTTCAGTTCGTTACGCACATCGCGACCAAACTTGTTGCCCATCGCCAGCTCTGACAGATAGGTAATGTGGCCCACCATGCGCGCCAAACGTAAACCTCGTCTTGGTAAGGTTTGGTGCTCGCTGTACCAGCCATCACGAAAATCGGGGTCGGAGCGAATCGCCTGCCGAGCCACTTCGTTGAAGGCGATATTTTGTGCCGTCAATTTGGGAGTGGTGGCGATAGCCGCCGTATGGCCGACGCGTTCCGGGTAGCTAAGCGACCATTGGATCGCCTGCATCCCGCCCAAACTACCGCCGACAATCGCCGCAAAGCGCTCGATGCCCAGAAAGTCGGCCAGACGCGCCTGACTTTCTACCCAGTCGTGCACCGTCATGAGCGGGAAGTCAGGACCCCAGATACGCCCCGTCGCGGGGTTGATCGAGGTTGGCCCGGTACTGCCGTCGCAGCCGCCAAGGTTATTCAGGGACACCACGAAAAACCGGTTGGTATCGATGCTCTTGCCAGGGCCGATATAAGCATCCCACCAGCCTGGCTTCTTATCGCCTTCATGCCATCCCGCAGCGTGATGGTTGCCAGTTAGCGCGTGGCATATCAGCACCGCGTTGGTACGTTCAGCATTGAGCGTGCCGTAGGTTTCGTAGGCCAGTTCATAGCTTTCCAGCGAGCGCCCGCACGCCAACGGCAGCGGCGTGTCAAAACGCGCTGTTTTTGTCTCGACCAGGCCGACCGAGTCGGCGGGTAGCGTGCTCACGAGAAAGTTGCCGTCGTTATCAAGCTTTGAGCCATGGTGCTGACGCCGTATTGCAGAACGTTAATCAATAAAAACGCAACGATAGGCGAAAGATCCAGCATGCCAAGTGGCGGAATGATCCTGCGCAACGGCGCCATTACGGGTTCGGTTAGCTGGCGGATAAGCATCGGCGCTGGGTGGTTGTCTTGTGGAGCAATCCAACTCATTACCACCATCAGAATCAACGCGTACCAATACAGCTGAAGCAGAATCAGTATCACGCCAGCGACGGCCGCAATCAGCACTGGACCGATTCCAGAGGTCAGGGCCCCCGTTAACAGCAGCGCAATTACCTTGACGACAAGGGCAGCGACAACCGTGGCCAAGTCGAAGCGGCCCGCTATGGGGCGGATGACTTTCTGCAGCGGTTTGATGAGCCAATTGGTGGCTTTGATAACGCCATGCGCAATCGGGTTATAGCCATCTACACCCGATGCCTGCATGGCGAAGCGCGCCATCAGGACGAAAATGAAAAGGCTGAACACAAGGTTGATCAAGCCGGTGCCTGAAGAAAGGGATTCACCCATGGTACTACTCCGTCACATGCGGTATCGGCCCGATAGAATCACTGCCAAAAGGCGTCGGGCCGTCGGAACTGAATCGATCAGTGTGCTAAGACGCTTTTTTAGCGCGCCTTAATCTCATCAACGATACGTTAGGGGGTGTCGAGCTGCTCGGCCAGTGCTTCTGCTCGCTCTGCGCAAGCGTTACAGGCATCCTTCACCAGATTTTCGAATCCGCCGCGCTCGAGCGCGAAAATGGCCTGTTCGGTGGTGCCTTTGGGAGACATGACCTTGCGTTTCAGGGTCGCTGGATCATCTTCTCCCAGTGCGCACATCTCGGCAGCGCCCAAGGCGGTCTGGATGGCCAGGCGGCGGGCGCTTTCACGTGGTAGCCCCTGATCGACCCCTGCGTTTTCCAGGGATTCCACCAAATAGTAGAAATAGGCTGGTGCGCTACCCGCTATTGCCGTCACCGCACTCAGCAGTTCCTCTTGCTCAACCCACTCGATAATGCCCACCGCCTGCATGATTTCAGTGGCAATCTGGCGCTGGTCGTCATCGACCTTGTCGTTGGCGTAAAGACCTGCTGCTCCCCGCCCTAGTAGTGATGGGGTATTGGGCATAGTGCGAATGACGCTGATGCCATCACCCAGCCAGCGCTCGATGGCTTCGCAGCGAACGCCTGCTGCAACCGACATTATCAACGGCTGCTTATTCTGAACAGCGCCCTTGATTGATTCGCACACATCCGCCAAACCTTGAGGTTTAACCGCAAGAATCACCACATCGGCACGTGTTACAGCGGCGTTATTGTCAGTAGTAGTATTAATCGCCAGCTGCTGCGCCAGTGGCGCGAGTGTTTCATCACTTGTTGCGGTGGCGGTAATTTCAGCGGCGGGATGACCGTTGTGAATCAATCCACGGATGATGGCCTGAGCCATGTGTCCTGCGCCAATAAACGTAATATGGCTTGGCATGGTGCCTCCTGCATAAAAAGAATGAAGACGACAGCCGGTCAAGCTGTCGTCGTATCGAGTCAAGCCGTAGCGGGGCGTGGTCCAAACAGAGCCGTTCCCACTCGCACAATAGTGGCACCTTCGTCGATGGCGGCTTCCATATCGCCGCTCATCCCCATCGATAGGGTATCGAGTGTGATACTGGGCAGTTGCTCATTCAGTTGAGCCATTAGAGCGCGCAGCTTTTTAAAAGGCTGATGCTGAGCTGCGCTATCGGATGTTGGCGCTGGCAGTGCCATCAAACCACGTAGTTGTACCCGCGGTAGCTCTGCAATGCTGGCGGCTAGCGCTGGTAGCGCCTCGGCAGTGACACCTGATTTACTCTCTTCCCCGCTGACATTCACCTGAATGCATAGCTGTAGTGGGGGCATATCGTTGGGCCGTTGGTCGCTTAACCGTTTCGCCACTTTCTCACGATCGACGCTGTGCACCCAAGCGAAGCGATGAGCGATATCGCGCGTTTTATTCGACTGGATGGGGCCAATGAAATGCCACTCTATGTCGAGTGACGAAAGCGCCTGCTGTTTTTCCAACGCTTGCTGAAGATAGTTCTCTCCAAAGGCGCGCTGCCCCAGTGCGTAAAGTTCAGCAACTTGCTGCGGCGTTTGCATTTTACTGACTGCCAGTAGCTTTACGCTGTGTGGCTCGCGCTTCGAATCAGCGACTGCACGGTGCAAACGAGCCGTAACGTCGTTAAATCGCTGCTGCACGAGAGAAGCAGATGTATCCTGGGCGGACATGAGAATTCCTGAAAGGCTGCGTTGCACGTCTTGGTCAGAAGTTGGATATTACCCAACTGACGTGCATGAAGCCAAAGGGCCGACGAAGAAATCTCCGCATCGAGCGTGGTACACTTCGAGTCTTTATTGGTCGGGGCGCATCGCTAGCGTTGCCTCCGCGAGTATTCTTCTTCCCTTATATCTGTAGACGGTCTGAGAGATGCGCAATGAGTGATGTTGCCCAAGCGTTTGAGTTGATCAAGCGTGGAACTGATGAAATTCTCCTCGAGCAAACCCTGCTGGATAAACTTCAATCCGGCAAAAAACTGCGCATCAAGGCTGGCTTTGATCCAACCGCTCCTGACCTGCACCTCGGCCATAGTGTGCTTCTTACCAAGCTTCGTCAGTTTCAGGATCTGGGGCACACGGTCATCTTCCTGATCGGCGACTTCACTGGAATGATCGGGGACCCGACCGGTAAAAGTGCTACCCGACCGCCGCTCACTGCGGAACAGGTCAAGGCAAATGCGGAAACCTATAAAGAGCAGGTGTTCAAGATCCTTGACGCCGAAAAGACAGAACTGCGCTTTAACTCGGAGTGGTTCGGCGATATGTCGGCGGGCGACATGATCAAGCTAGCGTCGCAGAGCACAGTGGCGCGCATGCTTGAGCGCGACGATTTCGAGAAGCGTTACAACGCCAATCAGTCGATCGCCATTCACGAGTTCCTGTATCCGCTGGTGCAGGGCTACGATTCGGTGGCGCTAAAGGCAGATGTCGAACTGGGCGGCACCGATCAAAAGTTCAATTTGCTGATGGGCCGCGAGCTACAGAAGCATTTTGGGCAAGCGCCTCAGGTTGTTATCACAATGCCGCTGCTCGAAGGCCTCGATGGCGTGCAGAAGATGTCCAAGTCGTTGAACAACTATGTTGGCCTCGAAGATTCCCCTGGGGTGATGTTCAACAAATTGGTATCGATGCCGGACGCATTGCTGTGGAAATATTTCGATCTGCTCTCGCTTAAGTCCAACGAAGAACTGGACGCGCTGAAGAAGCAGGTCGAAGAAGGCGCCAACCCGCGTGATATCAAAATGGAGTTCGCGCGCGAGATTATTACGCGCTATCACGGCGCAGAGGCGGCGGCCAATGCTCATAAGGCTAACGGCAACGTACTGGGCGAAGGGGAGATCCCCGAAGACATCGATGAAGTCGAAGTATCATTCGATGGCAGCGGCGGTGCGCCAATCGCTTATGTGCTTAATCGCGCGGGGCTGGTAAAAAATAGTGCTCAGGCCAAGGATTTGCTGGGCAACCAGCGGGTTAAGGTAGATGGCGAGGCAGTGGCCAAAGACGCTGTGCTGGCCTTCGACCGCACTTACGTTATTCAGGCGGGTAAACGTAATTTCGCTAAAGTCACGGTTGTTTCTGGCGCCTAAGTGTGGGCGTAGGAGTACTGCCCGTAGCCGCTCTCCTTCGGGGGAGCGGTTTTCTTTTTAGGCATGCTCAATATGCGGCCAAAAATTATCTTCGAAAACGCCTTGCAAAGCACCGAGATGGTGCGTAAAGTACGCCTCCACCGCTGGGGCAGGTCCTCAGCAGTGGGAAGTTAACGGATTTGTTAAGCCGTTGATTTCCGGAGGTAAAGCGCGGTGTTGTTGAGCTAACGGAAACGTTAACGAAAGCAAAAAAGCGATTGACTTCCACACCGGATTGCGTAGAAT
>NZ_JBPCZK010000006.1:0-189537 GCF_051251145.1 Carnimonas bestiolae
ACGCGCAGGTGTAATCACCGCAAGTATGTTCGAAGAAGCCCGCAAGAAGCTCAAGAGCGGCCCTAATAAGGGACAGCCTACCGCAGCGGCAAATGATTACGCATTTCGTCTAGCAGTCGAAAGAATTAGCGGCGAGCCGCTATCCGAGGGCTTCGAAACTTACGCAATGCGTCGAGGCCGAGAACTTGAGCCGATGGCACGATTCGAGCACGAGGCGGCTACAGGTCTGATTGTTGAAGAGGCTGGCCTTGTGCTTAGCGATAACGGGCTATTCGGCGCATCCGCCGATGGCCTGATCGATGACAACGGCGGCGCTGAATACAAATGTTTCATCGACGCCTCTAAGCTGCGATCAATCTGGATAGATAACGACATCGGCGACGTGATCGCTCAGGTGCAAGGCGGCATGTGGATTACCGGTCGCGAATACTGGCATATGGCGCTCTACTGCCCTGCTCTTGAGCCTATCGGTAAGCAGTTATGGTGGCGAGAGTTTAAGCGTGACGACGAATATATCGAGCAGCTAGAGCGAGACATGAATGAGTTTGCCAAGCTGGTCGATCATTACGAAAACATTTTACGGAATAAGGCCGCCTAAGTGGCCTTTCTTTTGGAGGAAACATGGCTCGCGGTGTGAATAAAGTCATCTTGATCGGCAATGTTGGCCAAGACCCCGAAGTGCGCTTTATGCCTTCGGGCAATCCGGTGTGCAACCTGCGAATAGCTACATCGGAAAGTTGGACAGATAAACAATCAGGCCAGCGGCAAGAAAAAACGGAATGGCACTCGATTGTGATGTTCAACAAGCTAGCGGAAATAGCGCAGCAGTACGTTAAGAAGGGGTCGCGCCTGTACATTGAGGGTAGGCTGCAAACGCGTCAATGGCAGGCGCAAGACGGCCAGAACCGATACTCGACCGAAATCGTTGCCAACGATATTCAGATGCTGGACACGCCGAACCGAGGACAGCAGGGGTATCAGCCAACACCGCAAGATGCGCATCGACAGCAGCAACAGGCATCGCAGGGTTACCAAATGGGGTACCGGCCGGGCGGCGCTGGCGACACTGATGTTAATCAGCACAAACGCCAGCAGTATCAGCAGCAGGCACCCAACAACTCAAACGGCCCCGGTTCGTTTGACGATTTTTCAGACGAAATCCCCTTTTAAACCAATTCGTTACGAATAATGCGGATATTGATTATCTGGAATGATCGATATCCAGTTCTGAAATTTAGGTCGCCGTGAGCGGCCTTTTTTGTGCCTTGCTCTCAGGCATCGCACTCAAGGAGCTACTTATGGCTAAAGAGATAAACCCAACGGCATTCATTGAGCTTATTCGCGACCTGCGGCGCGGCGAAACTCTGGAAGAGCTGAGCGAGGAGCTGGCCGATGTTCAGCAACGCTGCAAAGACACCGGCAAGGTAGGAACCATCACCCTGCAGATCAAGATTCGTCCCGAGAGAGGGGCGGACGGAATGTTCGGCATCACTGATGACATCAAGGTCAAGAAACCGCAGTTTGATCGCGCGGCGACGATTTTCTACGAACACGCCGACATGCAGCTACGGCGCGAAGACCCTCGGCAAGTCAAGATGGATTTGCGCGAGGCACCAAAACCCGAGCCTCAAGAAATACGCGAAGCTCCTCAATCCACTCGCAACGTGCGGACGGTTAAATAATGACTGAGTATAAAGATGTGCTGGAATCAACGCTGGCAGGTCGCCATGTGGACACTAATCAAGATGCATTGTTGGTGCCCGACGGCTTTCATATTGAGGATTTGGAGGGCTACGGCTCAGGGCCTCGTCGCATATCTAGCGCTATCGACCTAATTGAGGTCGGTTCATTTATTCAATACGTGAATGACTACCGCGCAACCAATAACGGCACGAAAACCATCATCAAGGCAGACGTGAAAACTCAGCAATTTACGGCAATCCTTGATTATCATCGCGACGCTGATAAGGCGGGGTGGTGCAAACACCGAGCCGTCTACAACTGCCCACAGTCTCGGCAGTGGCAGCAGTGGAGCGGGAAGAACTGCAGCAAGATGAACCAAGCTACCTTTGCCGAGTTCATCGAGAATAACCAACTCGATATTGATCGTCACAATGATGAAGGTCCGACTGCAGCAGACATGCTCGAAGTTTCTCGAAACCTGTCATCAACGCAAAAGGTCGAGTTCAAATCGAGCATAAATCTAGCCAACGGTGACGTTGAATTCCAATATCAGCAAAACAGCGAAGGCGTATCGGGTTCTGCAAAGGGCACTATCGGAGTGCCGAAGGAGTTTTGGGTCATCATCCCGGTTTATGAGGGCGATGCCGCATATCCCATCAAGGCGCGCCTGAGATACCGCATCTGCGATGGCGTGTTGGCGCTATGGTATGAGCTGGTAGAGCCAGAGAAGATTCTGGAAGATGCGTTCCGGCACATGCTCGAACAGATCGATGAGAATGTCGACGATTCCGTTTCCATCTATCGCGCACGGGCGTAAGTAACAACGCCTGGGCCGAGCCCCGGTTATTTTTATTAGGAACAGTAATGAGCGACAGGACAAGACGCCACAGATTCATGTTGGCGCTGCCACGTTGGCCGGCGCGTGAATGCTGGCATTCGATCGGCGGGTTTTTGTGGCATTTCAAAAATGACCGGGCGATCAGCGGCAATGTGATCGTTACACGCGTCGAGTGGCAGAAAGAGCATTTTAAGGAGCGCGACAGGGATCGCGACCTAGAACTGGCGTAGGCCAGACTCACCCAATCAACACCTGCCGGCCGATGCCGGTTTTTTTGTGCCTGTAGGAGGGCATTATGTCGAATCTGGCGCTCAATCTCGGGCACGAACTGGTGGTTGTTAATTTCGCAGGCGCGGGCGGTGCAGATGAGGGAATTCGCCAGGCGCTTGGTCGCGATATTGATCTAGCGATCAATCACGATCCGGTCGCCATCGCGGTTCACAAGCAAAATCATCCCAACACCGAGCATGCGGTTGCTGATGTTTGGGACATCGACCCTGAACAGGCAACGAATGGTCAGCCTGTTGGGCTGGCATGGTTTTCGCCTGATTGCAGGCACCACAGCAAAGCCAAAGGCGGGCGGCCGGTTAGCAAATCAGTGCGCGGGCTGGCATGGGTGGCAGCTCGTTGGGCAGCGCGGGTTAAACCACGCGTAATTATGCTCGAAAACGTCGAGGAGTTCCGCGACTGGGGGCCGCTCATGAAAGATGCTCAGGGGCGGTGCGTCCCTGACCCAGTGCGCAAGGGGCAAACCTACCGGGCATTTATCCGAGTCCTGAAACGCAATGGCTATACAGTAGAGGATCGCATACTGCGGGCATGCGACTACGGCGCGCCAACAATTCGCAAGCGGCTATTCCTGATTGCCCGCCGCGACGGACTGCCGATCAAGTGGCCGGAGCCGACGCACGGCGAGGGAAGGCTGCCGTACCGGCCCGCATCTGATTGCATCGACTGGTCGATACCAGCTACCAGTATTTTCGAGCGCAAGAAGCCGCTGGCCGAGAATACGTTAAGGCGGATTGCAGCAGGAGTAATGCGCTACGTGGTCAAAAGTGGCCAGCCATTTATCGTCAAATGCAATCACACCGCCCGCGCGGGTTATTACAACGCATTCCGTGGGCAGTCGATCGACGATCCATTGCAGACTGTTACGCAATCGCCTGGGTTTGCACTGGTCTCTGCATTCCTCGCGAAACACTACACGGGTGTCGTTGGCGCTAGTTTGGATGCTCCAGCACCAACGATGACAACGGTCGATCATAACGCGCTGGTTTCCTGCCACATGCTCAACATGAAGGGCACGTCGAGGAGCGCTAGGGATATGCGCGACCCCGTTACGACTGTGTGCGCCGGTGGCACCCACGCATCACTAGTGTCTGCACTGTTAGCACCCTATTACGGCAGCGGTTCTGGAGAAACCGGTAGAGACATCACTAAGCCCGCGCCAACGGTCACGACGAAGGACCGGCTGCAGCTGGTCACCGTGAAAATTGATGGCGAGACGTACGTCATCACGGATATAGGCATGCGCATGCTGCAGCCACATGAACTCGCCGCCGCACAGGGATTTCCCGAAAGCTATTCGTTCGATCGCATCGGCGATCGCCCGCTGTCAAAAGCGCACCAAGTGCGGCTGATCGGCAACAGCGTGTGCCCGCCACTGGCCAAAGCGCTGGTAGAGGCCAATTTCGGGCATGAGCACCAATTTATGGAGGTATTGGCAGCATGACATGGCACGATAAATACGAAGGCATCGCGGCATCTCATTTCACGCCACCTTACCTAATTGCTAATTGCCGCAGGCTTTCATCGCAACGCTGCAATAACGACCCGAATTGGGTTTTCGCAATGAAGCTTTTTGGGGTTGGCAGCAATACTGCTTTTGAGATATGTCGCGATTGGTGGATAGATCCTGATAGCACCAAGGTGCAAACGGCGGAATGTCGGAAAGAATGATTGACCCCCTATCACCCGACACCCAGCTAGACCAACCCATCAACAATTAGAATTTGGGAATTCTTTGGAGAAACGTCCATATGGATAAATTACTGCCATGCCCTTTTTGCAATGGTAAAGCCCGTATTGTTGAGCTGACATCACCTGACAGCGGATCATATATAGAATGCCAGAGTTGCCATTGCTGTACTCGGATACATTATGACCGTAAAGAAAACCTAGTTGACTCATGGAATCATCGGGCGTGATGCAGCACCAACCCAAGGGCAGCATGTGCCTAGGTTGAAGACAGCTAGTAGCTGAACCTGTAAGTAATCGTTACATGTTGCCGCCCGCGAGGCGGTTTATTTTTGGGAGAAAGGAAAATGATTGACGTAGATCGAATTAACGAGATGTCCGTTAGGCAGCGTTCCGCATATTTGCGACAGGTCGAGCACCTATTGACGCTGAACGAGGAGCTGGCTAAGGCGGCAGGCGCTATTGGTGAAGCTCAAGGGCGGGTAAACGAAGCAAAAGAGCATCTCGAATACATCGAAACGGCGTGGGAGGAATGATGAATAACGGAATCGAGGCAATCGCGGCGGAGCGTAGGCGGCAGATTGAGGTGCACGGCTATGATGCCGAGCACGACGCTAAATCCGATTCGTTCGCGATTTACGAGGCATCCATGAGCTACATGTTCGCGGCGTGGGCACTGCTAACGGGCAAGGGCTGCGCAGTAGACGCGCCACCATCGTGGCCGTGGGATGAACATCATTGGAAACCGAGCGAAGACCCACGCCGAAATCTCGAAAAAGCTGGGGCATTGATTGCGGCGGCCATCGACCGGCTAGACGCTGAGGAATGACGGCCGGTAGGAATAGGCACTCTCGCTATCGCGCGCGGAAAGAGCAGCGCAAGCGTAAGCGAATAGAGAAGCACAAGCGCAGAGAACGACTGAAGAAACGCAAGCAATAGCCGCCTAGTGCGGCTTTTTTAATGTCGGGAGAAATGACAGTGCCGCTCATGACAACAGATGAAGTGGCGGCTGAACTGCGTGTATCTAATGACTGGGTATACGCCAACCGCCATCTGATCGGGTTTATCCAAGTAACGCCGCGCCGCATCTCTTTTGATCGTGATGATGTTGAGCGCTATATTTCCAAGCGCAGGCGCGGCCCTCAACAGGAGGGCTCTAAATGGGAGTCACAGTCGCATACCGAAGCGATCGCAAGAAATGGGTCGTCAGGGAAACGCATAACGGCAAGCGATATTTCAAATCGTTTGGCGGAGATCGAGAAGGAGAGCGGCAAGCGCGGGAGTACGCGGCGAAGCGCGTAGCAGAATACAACGATGCCCGTTTCAATGGCGAGGTAATGGGCCGCAAAGAGAAGCGGTCATTCCTCGATGGCGTGGCGCGCTGGATTGATGAATACGACGTCACCAGCCAGATAAAGCATATCCGGGTCGTCATTCAGTATTTTGGCGATTCGGTGATGCTAGACCAGGGTGCTGTGGACAAAGCGCGGGAAATGGCCCGCGACATGCGCGCTCAAGGACTGGCAGAGTCAACCATCAACAACCGTCTTCAGGTCGTTAAGCGTGTTCTCAGCTTGGCCTACATAGAATGGGAATGGCTGGATAAACCGTTGGACGGGAAAATCAGGAAACGCAGCCCAAAAAACGAGCGTCATGTTTATCTGACAGTGCCAGAGATAGGTAAATTGCTGGAATGTTTCGATGAATACTATGCAGTAGAGAGAACGATCACGGGGCTAGCCGCTATCACTGGCCTGCGCCAAGGCGAACTGCTGAAGCTTGAAAAAAGCAACATTTCGCCAAGGCGAATCGTTCTACGGCCAGACCAAACGAAAAACGGGAGAATGCGGGCTATACCCGTCCCCGATGATGCAATGCCCTGGCTGATGGAACTGCCATTCCAGACAACACGGGATAAATTGCGGTGGGGATTTGATAAGGCAAGAGAGAAGGCGGGTATGCCACACATCCACTTTCACGATTTGCGACATTCGTATGCATCAATGCTAGCACAATCGGGGGAGAGCTTGACGACTGTAAGGGACATTCTAGGCCATTCCAGTCTGTCAGTAACGAGCAGGTATACGCATCTGTTTGATGAGAGATTGGACGCTGTTCAGAAAGCTCTGCCAAGCCTGTTCAGCAACCAAACAGCAACCAGTGTAAAATAGAGAAAAGTGCAATCGGGCTGTAGCCCTTGGTACCAGCGGTCGGACTCGAACCGACACGGTGTCGCCACCGGGGGATTTTGAATCCCCTGCGTCTACCAATTTCGCCACGCTGGCTCGCTTGAGAGCGGCTGCCATTATACGGTGGATCCTTTGTACGTCAATGACTTCCTGCCATGAATTGTCTATCATAGCGCCCCCACAGGATACGCTGCTGTTTGACGGCAGTGTATCGCGCTAGCCGCGCTGCTCAGGCGGTTAATTTTCCCGATATCAGTACAGCCATGCATCTTTCAGATTTTCATTTCGAGCTGCCTTCACGGCTAATCGCCAATTATCCATCGGAGTCGCGCAGCGACTGCCGGCTGCTCTGCCTGAATGGTGATACAGGCAGCGTTAAGCACCAGCGTTTCGCCGAGTTGCTCGATAAGCTCGAAGAAGGCGATGTGATGGTGTTCAACGATACTCGCGTAGTGCCAGCACGCCTGTTTGGCCAAAAAGCCAGCGGTGGGCGCGTTGAAATGCTGCTCGAGCGGCCGCTGGATGAGCATCGGGCGCTGGTGCATCTGCGCTCAAGTAAAGCGCCCAAGGCAGGCACCGAGCTGATCTTCGAAGGCGATATTCATGCTGAAGTCGAAGGCCGCGATGATGCGCTGTTCATTTTGCGCTTCGCCGGTGATACGCCGCTGTTCGATCTGTTAGAAGCTCACGGCCATATGCCGCTTCCTCCTTATATTGAGCGCGCTGACGAAGACGACGACCGCGAGCGCTATCAAACAGTGTACGCACGCCATAAGGGCGCAGTGGCAGCACCAACCGCAGGGCTTCACTTCGATGACGAACTGATGGCGCGTATTCGTGATAAAGGCGTGCATATCAGCTTTGTTACGCTGCACGTGGGCGCTGGCACCTTCCAGCCAGTGCGAGTTGATAACGTCGAAGAGCACAAGATGCACAAGGAGTGGCTCGAAGTAGGCGAACACTGCTGCGCCACCATCAAGGCGGCTCAGGCGCGTGGCAACAAGATTGTCGCGGTGGGTACTACCAGCGTGCGCTGTCTTGAAACCGCAGCGCGTAGCGGCGAGATAGCGCCCTACCAAGGCGATACCGAGATTTTTATTCGCCCCGGCTACCAGTGGCAGTGCGTCGATGCATTGGTCACCAACTTCCATTTACCGGAATCTACGCTGCTCATGCTGGTGTGCTCATTTGCGGGCTTCGATAACACCATTGCGGCCTATCAGCAGGCCGTCGAGCACGAATACGCCTTCTTTAGCTACGGCGATGCCATGTATCTCGAGCGCCGTCACCTTCCCGATCCCTGGCTTGAGTGCAGCCACACCGCCGCCCCTATTTCCGAATGATTGAGCCCACCATGCGAGACGAATGTTTCATGCGCTTCGAGCGCACTCACAGCGATGGTCGTGCGCGCCGCGGCCGCCTCGAATTTCCTCGCGGCCATGTCGAAACGCCCGCCTTCATGCCGGTAGGCACCTACGGCACCGTTAAAGGCATGACGCCGCGCGACCTAAAGGATATTGGCGCTGAGATTATTCTCGGCAACACCTTCCACCTGTGGCTGCGTCCCGGCACCGATGTCATCGAAGCACACGGCGACCTTCACGATTTTGCCCAGTGGGATCGCCCCATTTTGACGGATTCAGGCGGTTTTCAGGTGTTCTCTCTTGGTGAGATGCGCAAGATTACCGAGGAAGGCGTCCATTTCAGATCGCCCATCGATGGCTCGAAAATCTTCATGGGGCCGGAAGAATCGATGGCCGTGCAGCGCTCGCTCGGCTCGGACATTGTGATGATCTTCGACGAGTGCACGCCCTACCCCGCCACCCATGAGCAGGCCGAACAATCGATGGAGCTGTCGCTGCGCTGGGCCAAACGCTCGAAAGCGGCGCACGGCGACTCGCCTTCAGCGCTGTTTGGGATTATTCAGGGCGGCATGTACCGCGACCTGCGCGAACGCTCGCTGGCAGGTCTGAGCGAGATCGGCTTCGACGGGCTGGCGATTGGCGGGCTGTCGGTAGGAGAGCCCAAGGAAGAGATGTTCAAGGTGCTCGACTACCTGCCCGATCTGATGCCCGCCGACAAGCCGCGCTACCTGATGGGCGTGGGCAAGCCGGAAGATCTGGTCGAGGGCGTGCGGCGCGGCGTCGATATGTTCGATTGCGTGATGCCTACGCGTAACGCGCGCAACGGCCATTTGTTTACCATGGATGGAGTGGTACGCATCCGCAACGCCTCGCATCGCTTCTCAACTGCACCGCTGGAAGAAGAATGCGATTGCTATACCTGCCGCAATTTTAGCCGTGGCTATTTGCACCATTTGGACCGCTGTGGGGAAATGCTGGGCGCGGAGCTGAATACCATTCATAATCTGCGCCACTACCAGCGCCTGATGAGCGGTTTGCGGAGCGCCATCGAAGCGGGTAAATTGAGCGCTTTCGTGGATACCTTTTACGCGCGGCGCGGCCAATCTACGCCGGCGCTGAGCAATCCTGAGCGCAGTTGATTCAGGGCTATAGTGAGCTTTCACGCACACATGTAAAAACGTCGGGCGCCGCTCTTATACGGCGCGGCAGCCTAACCGACGATAACGGTCACGACCCTTACCTCCAAAGGAAACACAATGCTCGACTTCTTCGTCTCACACGCACAGGCTCAGGCCGCAGGCGGCGGCGCAGCGGCCACCGGTGGCTCTACAGCAACCATTATCATGCTGGTTGCCTTCGTGCTGATTTTTTATTTTCTGCTGTGGCGCCCGCAGGCGAAACGCGCCAAAGCACAGCGCCAAATGCTGTCGCAGTTGAACAAAGGCGATGAAGTCGTTATTGGCGGCGGCATTGCGGGTCGTATCGTCAAGGTAGGCGACGAGTTTCTTACCCTTCAGATCAGCGAAGGCACTGACATCGTGGTCCAGAAAGGCGCCGTGTCCTCCGTACTGCCTAAAAACACTCTGAAATCAATCTAAGGGCGGGCATCACACCTTATCCAAGGTACGGCGCGACTTACCATGCACCGCTCTCGCGGCATGCTGCAAGCGCGCCGGTTTGATAACCGCCTCTCAGCAACCAGGACCTCGCCTCGATGCTGAATCGTTACCCCCTATGGAAGTATCTGCTGATACTGGTCATTGTCGTGGTCGGCGTATTCTACGCGCTGCCCAACCTCTACCCCGAGCAGCCTGCTGTCCAAATCATTCGTGATCGCGGCGCAGCTGTCGGTCAGGCCGACCTTGACCGTGCCACAGCAGCGCTGAAAGACGCCGGGTTGTCTGCCGCCAGCAGCAATATCGAAGAAAGCGGCACCGGCATTGTTCGTCTCGACAATATCAATCAGCAGCTCAAGGCTCGCGACGTGATCGCTGGCGCGCTTGGCGATGGCTATACCACCGCGCTTAACCTTGCCGACAACACGCCCGACTGGCTGCGCGCAATTGGCGCTGCGCCACTCAAGCTGGGGCTTGATCTGCGCGGCGGTGTGCACTTCCTGCTTGAGGTCGATATGAACGGCGCTGTTGAGCAGCGACTGGGCAGTACCTCCAGCGCGATTCGCCAAACGCTGCGCGACGAGCACATCCGCTATCGCGACAACAGTGTCGACGGCAATCAGATTAGCTTCACCTTTGCCGGCGGCGAAGATCGCCAGCGCGCCATGCAGCTCATCCAATCGCAGTTCCAGGGCTACGATCTGAGCACCGAGGACCGCGGTCGCGCCGCCATCTTGCACATGAGCATGACCGACACCGCGGTGCGCGAGCTTGAGGACTATGCGGTTAACCAGAACCTGACGACCCTGCGTAATCGTGTTAACGAGCTTGGTGTTTCCGAGCCGCTGGTACAGCGCCAAGGCGCCAATCGCATCGTGGTCGAGCTACCGGGCGTACAGGACACCGCAGCAGCCAAGCGCATCGTTGGTGCCACTGCCAACCTCGAATTCCGCCTCGAAGCGTCACCCAGCACTTCGGCAGAAGATCAGGAAGCCATTGCCTTCCGCAATGATCCTGAGCGCAAAGCCGCCGTAATGCGTGATGTCATCATTACCGGTGATCGCGTTTCCAACGCTAGCCGCTCGTTCGATGAAAACGGTCGGCCGCAGGTGAACATCAATCTGGATGGCACCGGTGGTTCACTGATGAACCGCGCCACGCGCACCAACATTGGTCGTGCCATGGCGGTTGTTTTCATTGAGCACAAGGCCGATCCGCCCAAACCCGGCGAGCCTGAAGACGCCCCGCGTCGCACCCACACCGAGCGCGGCATCATCAGTCTGGCGACCGTTCAGTCAGCACTCGGCAACCAGTTCCGCATTACCGGCCTGAGTTCGCCCAACGAAGCGCAGGAGCTCTCACTGCTGCTGAGATCCGGCTCGCTGGCGGCGCCCATCTACTTCGCTGAAGAACGTACCATCGGCCCAAGCCTTGGACAGTCCAACATCGACGCTGGTGTAACTTCCGTACTGGTGGCATTGGTGCTGCTGATCGTCTTCATGCTGCTGCGTTACCGCGCCTTCGGCATTGTGGCGACGATAGGTCTGTTCGTTAACCTGGTGCTCATGCTGTCGATCATGTCGCTGATGGGCGCCACCATGACGCTGCCGGGTATCGCCGGTATCGTGCTGACGCTGGCCATGGCCGTCGATGGTAACGTGCTGATATTCGAGCGTATTCGAGAAGAGCTGCGTACCGGCATGAGCATTCAGCAGGCGGTGCATGCAGGCTACGATCGCGCCTTCACGTCGATCATTGACTCCCAGCTCACTACCCTGCTGGTCGGCGTTATTCTGTTCTCGATCGGCACCGGCCCGGTACAGGGCTTCGCCGTCACGCTCTCGATCGGGATCGTGACCTCGATCTTCACCGCCGTGAACGTTAGCCGCGCCTTGACCAATCTGGCGATTGGCAAACGCTCGCTGAAGAAACTTTGGATCTGAGGACAACGCGATGAAACTGATTAACTTCATGGGCATGCGCCGCATCGCCTATGTCATCTCGATAGTGCTAGCCGTCATTTCCATTGGTTCGTTGGCCTACAAGCACCTGAACCTTGGCCTCGACTTCACTGGTGGTACGCAGGTCGAAATTCACTACGATACCGCGCCCGACGTTGATAGCGTGCGGCAAACGCTGGACGACGCAGGCTACAAGAACGTGTCGGTGCAAACCTTCGGCGATCAAAGCGAACTGCTGGTCAGGCTGCAAAACAACTTCACCAAGAATCTCGGTGAAACCATTGTTCAGCAGCTTTCAGGGCACGGTGAAAACCCCAATCTGGTGCGTTCCGACTTCGTCGGTGCTCAGGTGGGCGACCAACTGCGCGATCAGGGCGGGCTTGGCCTGCTGCTGGCCGTGGTGGGTATCGTGATCTATCTGGCGATCCGCTTTCAGTTCAAGTTTGCGGTAGGCGCAGTAGTAGCGCTGCTGCACGACGTACTGATTGTATTGGGCATCTTCTCGCTGTTTGGTCTCGAGTTTAACCTTACCGTGATGGCCGCCATTCTCGCGGTGCTGGGGTACTCGCTCAACGACACCATCGTGGTCTACGACCGTATCCGCGAGAACATCCAGAAGTCGCGCAGCAATGACATCATTCGCCTGTGCAACGATGCCATCAACCAAACGCTGGCACGTACCATCGCCACCTCAGGCACCACCGTCATCGTACTGGTGGCGCTGCTGCTGATGGGCGGCGATATGCTGCACAACTTCTCCATCGCACTGCTGCTGGGGATTGTGCTGGGTACCTTCTCCTCGATTTACGTCGCAGCGGCGCTGCTGGTGCTGCTAAACCTCAAGCGCAGCGACCTGATTTCAGGAAGACGCCAAGCGCTGGACGACGGCATGCCCTAAGCTGCATCAATGGCAATACCCCGCCCCGAGTGATCACTGATCGCTCGGGGTTTTTTATGCGTGCTCGACACACGTCTCACTGCGGCTGCGAGCAGCTTCGCACTGCCAGAGAACGGAGTCCCTCACGCCAGCCCGCACAGCGCTACCGAGAAAACCAACCTTCGCTGCCGGCACCTACTGCCTATCATTCAGCCCGCAACGCTATCCCACCCTGAGCGACCGCCATAAAAAAGCCGCCTCCCGAAGGAAGCGGCTTTGATCACCGAGGGTACTGCCTAGCCGCGTAGCGCGGGGCCCACCAGCTGTGCCAGCGGTCGGAAAAGACGCTGACCGCAGGCCATCACGACTTGCTCTGGCGCTACCTGCGGTGAGCCGTCGGGCTGGCTCATCAGGGCACCGCTCTCTTTCAGCAGCAGTGACGCGACCTGCAGGTCGTGGGAGTCGAGCCCCAGCGCGAAGGCGGAATCAACCTGACCGATGGCCAGCTCAGCAACGTCGAGCAGCGCGCAGCCGCTGGCACGCAGCACTTCGACTTCACTGCCTAGCGCAGTTGCCAGTTTGGTGTAGGTATCGAGGTGCTTGGCACGCATCCAGCGCTCGGGCAAACCGAGTGCTACGCGTGAACCAGTGATAGAAGTGATCGACGGCGCACGCACGCGACGCTGGTTGAACTGCACACCACGACCGCGGCTGGCGACGTATTCGTTTTCAGCAAAGGGAGAGATAACCACAACATGCTCTGGCCGTCCCTGATACAAACACATCAGCGACATGGCCCAGGCGGTAGAACCGGCGGCGAGGTTGGAGTATCCATGCAACAGCTCGATACGCCACTCGTAATCCTTGCCATCGCCCTGCCCTTTGCGAGCAGGAATGTAGCGACCCACGATGCCGTGGTTGGGGTAACCGCGGCTGAACTTGCGCGCGATATCCTGCTCACAATAGCGTGCAGTATCTTCAAGCAGATTGTCGATCAAGCGATCCTGACGCGCGATATCGATTTTATCGCGAATTCGAAAGAAGTTTTCCTGCGCATTGCGCAGCGCACGGAGTGCGAATTCAACCATCGGTTGCATAGCATTTCCATCCACAAAAGAGGCGTGTTGGCACGCTGAAATGGATCAGCGCACACCACCGGCCAGCCTGTTAAAGAGCAAGCGCTGCGCCCGATGACGGTTGGCATTCAACAACCACAGGGAAACGCAGCGGCAACAACGAATTAGCAATGCGGCAGTCAAGCGCCCTGATGAGCGTGCCGCGAGGGAGCGAGAGTATAGCAGCCCAATGCCCCGCACACCATCGCCCGAGTGGGCGTTCATGGTAACCTACCGCCTTTGACCACGGCGTACAGGCCCTCATTGCCTCGCCGCTAACTGCGCAATACCGGAGGCGCTACTCGTGTTACCCCCTGCTGACAACGACTCTTCCTGGCTTTCACGCATCAGTATCGTACTGGTAGGCACCAGCCACCCAGGCAATGTGGGCGGCGCGGTGCGCGCCATGAAAACCATGGGCCTTAGCCAGCTAGTGTTGGTGGCACCGCGCTGCGATCCCTATACCTCAGAAGCGGTGGCGCGCGCCTCGGGAGCTGATGAGCTTATTCAGGCTGCGCAGCGCTTCGGCTCTCTGGAAGAGGCCTTGACCACCTGCAGTTGGGTAGTGGGATGCAGCGCGCGTACTCGCACCATGCCGTGGCCAATGATTACGCCACGGCGTTTTTCACTACAGTTGGAAGAAGAAGTGGCGCGGGGAGCACACGACAGCAGCATCGCGATCGTGTTTGGGCGCGAGGACAGCGGCCTGACCAACGACGAACTGGCGCGCTGCAATACCCACGTTCACATTCCCACGTCCGACAGCTTCGGCTCACTAAACCTTGCCGCTGCGGTGCAACTGATGGCCTACGAATCGCGCCAGGCTTGGCTTGAAGCATCCGGCGACAGCGAGGCCACCGCGCTTAGCGATCGCCAGAATGAAGACGCGGCCTTGCAGCAATCGATGCAAAACGTTGAGTGGGACAACCCTTTAGCATCACATGCTGATGTCGAGCGTCTGCTGGAACACTTTGAGCGCACCTTGATCGCAACAGGATTTCACGATCCCGAGCACCCTCGTCAGTTGATGGCGCGTTTACGTCGTTTATTGCTTAGAGCTCGCCTCGACAGCATGGAAACCAATATCCTGCGCGGTATCCTCTCCAGCGTAGACAAACTGACTCCCCCCTCCAAAAGTTGACTGTTTTTGTCAGAAATGGCGATAATAGGCCACGGTAACCGTGTCGCGCGCCACTTGCGTGCGACATTCCGAGTACCAGCCGCGCGAGCCCCCGCTACATTTTCATAGCCGTGAGCGTCCGCCACGAAGGCAGCCTGTTCAGCAACAGAGTGCACCAACGCGTCCTTCAATACCACCCAGGCATCTTCGCGCCCCTCACCACGTCAGGCGATCCCATGGATGCGCCAATCCAGCGCGGCATAGCGTCACCCTTTCGCTGTCGATCCCAATTTGATCTACGTTGAAAAAGTAATGATATTCCAATAACCGCTCCCATCGGACGATACCTATGCGCCTCACTACCAAAGGCAGATACGCCGTGACTGCGATGCTTGACCTCGCCATCAATGCCGAAGATGGCCCTGTGAGCCTCGCTGAAATATCAAAACGTCAGGAAATCTCACTCTCTTATCTCGAGCAGCTATTCGCTCGACTGCGCCGCAACGATCTGGTGAGCAGCGTCAGAGGGCCTGGCGGCGGCTATCGCCTACAAGGCGATGCTGGCGAGATTACCATTGCCAAAATCATCGACTCGGTAAGCGAATCGATTGATGTAACGCGCTGCGAAGGGCGAGGAGATTGCCAGCACGGCAACACCTGCCTAACGCATCATTTATGGTGCGACCTATCGGACGCGCTCTATAGCTTTCTTGATAACATCACCATCAAGGACTTGCTCAATCGCAGGGATATTCAGGAAGTAGCGGCACGCCAGCGCGGTAGCATGTTGAACGACAGCCTGATCTTTTCCAGCGAAGGAGCGTAAACTCTCTTCTACCCAACCTTTATCGCAGTGGATTTCTCATGGCACTTTCCGCAACGCCCATTTATATGGACTATGCCGCCACCACTCCCGTCGATCCGCGAGTGGCACAGGAGATGGCGCGCTATCTAGGGCTTGATGGCACCTTCGCCAATCCCGCCTCGCGTAGTCATATGCTGGGCTGGCTGGCCGAGCAAGCGGTAGAAGGCGCACGCCGCCAGGTAGCCGACCTGATCCATGCCGATCCACGCGAAATTGTTTGGACATCGGGCGCAACTGAGGCAGACAACCTGGCCCTAATCGGTTTCATGCGTGCCAATCGGGCGCGTGGCCGCCACTTGATTACCTCAAGCATCGAGCACAAGGCGATTCTCGATACTGCCGCCAGCCTTGAGCAGGAAGGTTTCGACGTCACTCTGCTAGCGCCGGACAGCAATGGCCGTATCACCCCCGAACAGCTGCGCGATGCGCTTCGCCCCGACACCATATTGGTGTCATTAATGGCGGTGAACAACGAGATTGGCAGCCGCAACGACATCGATGCTCTAGGCAACATTGCGCATCAGCACGGCGCCGCCTTTCACGTTGATGCAGCCCAGGCGGCCGGCAAGATTCCGCTCGACGTTGGCACTCAGCCGATCGACATGCTGTCGCTGTCAGCACACAAGGTATATGGCCCCAAGGGCATTGGCGCGCTTTACGTGCGCCGCGACACCCAAATTACCCCGCTCATTCACGGCGGCGGGCACGAGCGCGGCATGCGCTCAGGCACCCTGCCCACGCATCAGATTGTCGGCATGGGCACCGCTTTTACGCTCGCCTCGGCTGAGCAGGAGCAGGATAATCAGCGAATCGCCCGACTGCGTGCGCGCTTGGTGGCAAGACTTGAGCAACTGCCCGGGGCTCACTTCACCATTGAAGAAGGCAAAGGCGTCGCCAACATTCTCAGCGTGGGATTCGATGACGTTGACGGCCAGACACTGTTGATGGAAATGCGCTCGCTGGCAACGGCTACCGGCTCTGCCTGCAACTCTGCCGACGTAGCGCCCTCTTACGTACTTGGCGCACTAGGCGTTCCGACGCGCCGCGCACTGGCGACGCTACGCCTGAGCCTTGGCAGGTTCTCCACCGAACAGGACGTCGATGGCGCTGCTGACGTTATTACCGCGACCCTGGCACGCTTGCGCTCGACTCAAGCGCCAGCCTAGCCAGACCATTTACTACACTTATTGCTTTACCGGCAGGGAGTTTTCCAATGGCCCATATCAGTATCAGCGAGGCCGCCGCCCAACAGATCCAACACGTGCTCGCAGAACGCGGCAGCGGCGTTGGTTTGCGCGTGGGCATTAAGCCGAGCGGCTGCTCAGGCTATGCCTATGTGCTTGATTTTGCGGATGAGGTTGGCGCTGACGACCATCAGTTCGAGCAGTACGGTGCAACCGTGGTCATCGATAGCGAGGCACTGGCGGTAATGGACGGCACCGAGGTTGACTACATTAACGAGGGGCTGAACCAGCTATTCAAGTTCAATAACCCCAATGTGAAGGACGAATGCGGCTGCGGCGAGAGCTTCAGCGTTTAGCGCTTGCCATATGCAAGCGGGGGCGCAAGCGATTATACTATTGCGCCTCGAACATTTGATCTTTGCAAAAGCGCGCTACTGAAACAGTAACGTTGGCGCAATAGACTTCCTTTTGTCGCCGGTACAGTGCCGGTGGCGTTCATTTAGCTTAATTGGAGCCAGCATGGCCATCGAACGCACTCTCTCCATCATCAAACCTGACGCCGTTGCCAAAAACGTGGTTGGCGAAATCTACTCTCGCTTCGAAAAGGCCGGCCTGAAAATTGCGGCTGCCAAGTTCGTTCACCTGTCTCGCGCCCAGGCTGAAGGCTTCTACGCTGAGCACAAGGAACGTCCTTTCTTCAACGACCTGGTTGAATTCATGACCTCTGGCCCCGTCATGGTGCAGGTACTGGAAGGCGAAGGTGCGGTACTGAAAAACCGCGATCTGATGGGCGCTACCAACCCTAAAGAAGCCGACGCTGGTACTATCCGCGCTGACTTCGCTAGCTCAATCGACGCCAACGCCGTACACGGCTCTGACGCTGTTGAATCTGCCAAACGTGAAATCAGCTACTTCTTCGCTGAAGTTGACGTTTACGCACGCTAAGCGCCAGCCCAGTGACGCTGCCTGCCACACTGCCGTGGCAGGCGTTCGCGTTTCTACCCTCTCGATAAAAACGTTGCCTACACCATGACACCGCACACCGATAGCGTGGAAGCACAACCGGTCAACCTTCTCGGCCTATCACGTCAGGAAATGGAACATTTCTTCGTCGAACTGGGTGAGAAGAAGTTCCGTGCGCCCCAGGTGATGAAATGGATTCACCAGGAAGGCGTTACCGACTTCCAGCAAATGTCGAATCTCTCCAAGGCCCTGCGTGAACGCCTTGAGAAAGTCGCGGAGGTGCGTGCGCCCGATATCGCCTATGAAGGCGTATCGAGGGACGGTACGCGCAAGTGGGTGGTAGAAGCCGAAGGCGGCAGCCTGATCGAGATGGTATTGATTCCTGCCGACAACGGCAGACGCACCCTGTGTGTGTCTTCTCAGGTGGGCTGCTCTCTCGACTGCAGCTTCTGCTCGACCGGCAAGCAAGGCTTTGCCCGTAATCTGACCGCTGCCGAAATTATCGGTCAGGTGTGGATCGCTACCCATTCGGGAGCTACCTACGAGGACGGCCGCAAGCCCGTCACCAATGTGGTGATGATGGGCATGGGCGAACCTCTAATGAATTTCAGACCCGTAGTATCAGCCATGAAGCTGATGCTCGACGACAACGCCTATGGCATTTCAAAACGGCGTGTCACGCTTTCCACTTCCGGGCTGGTGCCAAAAATCGACCAGCTCGGCGATGAAATCGATGTCAGCCTGGCCATTTCGCTACACGCTCCCAACGACGAGCTGCGCAATGAGCTAGTGCCGCTTAACCGCAAATACAACATCGAAACCCTGCTGGATGCCTGTCGGCGCTATCTCGACAAATGCCCCGACGCGCGCATGCTCACCGTGGAATATACGCTGATGGCCGGCGTTAACGATCAGCAGCATCACGCTACCCAGTTGGCCGAACGGCTGCGCGGCATTCCATGCAAGATTAACCTGATTCCCTTCAACCCCTTCCCCGGCTCAGGCTATGAAAAGCCGTCGCGCAATCAGGTGATGCGCTTCCAGCACTGGCTGTTCGAGCTGGGCCACAAGGCACCGGTCAGGGTCACCCGCGGCGACGATATCGACGCTGCCTGCGGACAGCTGGTGGGGCGCGTGAAGGATAAGACCCGTCGCCAGCAGCGTTATATTCAAACCCTATCGATTGACGCTAGCTAGCGCGTCAACGGATTCGCACTTTCACCGTACAAGGTAACGCCATGACCCTTCAGCCACGCCTCGCCGCCATGACCGCCCTGGTTATTCTGGGCATGGTGCTGGGTGGCTGCGCCTCATGGTCGTCGTCCGATAGCGGCCAGCAGTCCGCCGATGCCTACACCGAGCTGGGTATGGGCTATCTTTCCAAAGGACAGGCCGACAAGGCACGCGCCGCGCTAGGCAAGGCGCTTGCCAAGCAAAGCAACGATGCGGCTGCCCTGCACGGCATGGCGTTGCTGGAACAGCGCGAAGGCAACGCTCAGGCATCGGCCGCCTACTACCAGCGTGCGCTAAGTGCGTTGGCGAACGCCAAATCCGCTGCTGACAACGCCGCCATCAGCACGCCGCAAGTGCAAAATAACTACGCTTCGCTACTCTTTGAGCAAGGCGACACTAAAGGCGCTTGCGCTCAGCTTGCTCAGGCAGCCAAAGACACGCACTATCCGGGACGGGCAGGCGTGTTGGTCAATCTGTCCCAATGCAGGCTTATGGCAGGCGATAAAGACAATGCCCGCCAAGTGCTCGAAGAAGCTCAGCGACTCGCGCCGCACCAGCCAACCGTTATCATTGCGGTTGCCTACCAGAAGCTGGAAGATGGTGATATCGCAGGCTCACGCGCATACCTGACACGCTATGAGCAGATGGCAGGCAGCGGCAGCCGAGAAGCACAAGTGCTTGATGCCGCGCTAACCCGCAAAGAGCATCAGGCAGCATCGGGTGGAACATCCATACAATCATCAACCGCGACCACCAAAAGGACTTCGGAATGAGCGATCAGCCATCTACCGCGGAATCCCAACATACTTCGCAAACGGCAGGCGAAATGCTTCGCAGTGCCAGGGAGCGCAAAGGGTGGGGATTGGAGCAGGCTGCTGCTCAGCTTAATCTGCGCCCGAGTCTGGTCAACGGACTCGAAACCGAAGAGTACGATCAGCTGCGAATTCCAGCCTATCGTCGCGGCTACCTGCGCGCCTACGCACGCCTGTTGGAAATTAGCCCGGATGCCGTGCTGAAAGCGCACGATGCCACCCACGGGGCAGGCGAAGAGCCGATTCGCCCTTCCACACCGATCAAACCCATCAAGCGCCCCAGCAAGCTGGGCAAGTTTGCCTTCCGCCTGATCAGCCTGATTGTGGTGATCGCGCTGATCGCCGTTACGGTGCTGTGGTGGCGTAGCCATAGCGGCTCCGACTTCAGCGCGCATCAGCAAAATAACAGCTCGTCGTCGCAGCTGGCGCTCGATAACGAGTCGTCATCGTCCAACGCGCCGGATACTTCAAACGCTGATACCGCAACGGCCAGCGACTCAACCCAAAATACCGCTGCGAACAGCAGCAGCGCTGATCAGGGCACCGCCAGTGACAGCAACGACAACACTTCTGCTGCCCCAGCCAACGGCTCGAATGACGCTGCCAATAACACCAGCAACGATCAAGGCCTGCAAATGAACGTGGGCCAGGGCGTTGACGGTGCCAAGATGACCGCCAGCGAGGCCGAGGCGATGAGCCGCCGCGAGCAGGAACAGCAGGCGCAAAATGCGCAGAACAACGCGAACGCCAACGCGACGAATGGTGCGACCAGCAACGCCAACGCTAGCGATAGCGAACAGGCCAGCGCTGCCGCTGACAGCAACAGCATTGCGCTGAGCTTCCAGAATGAGTCGTGGACGCGCATTACCGACGCCTCTGGCAAGCGGGTATTGGATGGTCTGCAAAAGGCAGGCAGTCAGCAAACCGTTAGCGGCACCCCGCCGTTCCGGCTGGTAATCGGCAACTCCTCGAGCGTTAGCGTGAACTACGATGGCGAAGCCGTTGATCTAAAAAGCCATTCACGCGGTGGTCAGGTTGCCCGCTTCACGCTGGGTAACCAATAACACAGCGCGTTACGTGTAAATGCATACGCGAAGGCCCCTGCGCGACCGATTTATCGCGCAGGGGCCAACGGTTTATACTGCAATATCTGCGAATACTACCCGCCTAGCTGGCTAATTTCGGAGTCGATAGTGAGCAAGTTAAAAGGCCTTCGTGGCATGAACGATTTACTGCCCGACCAATCGTCCAAATGGCAGTATGTAGAAGCGACCTTCAAGCACATTCTTGCTCGGTACGGATACAGCGAAATTCGTACCCCGGTTCTCGAAGACACCACCCTCTTCCAGCGCTCCATCGGTGAAGCCACCGACGTTGTCGAAAAAGAGATGTATACCTTCGACGATCGCAATGGCGAGAGCGTTACGCTGCGCCCAGAGTTTACCGCAGGCGTCGTTCGCTCAGTGATCGAGCATGGCCTCGCGTTCAACCAGACACAGCGCCTGTGGACCACCGGCCCTGTGTTTCGCTACGAGCGTCCGCAAAAAGGCCGCTACCGCCAGTTCCACCAGTTGAGCGTCGAGATTTTCAATCTGGCGGGGCCCGACATCGATGTCGAGTTGATTCTGCTGTCTGCCCGACTGCTGCGTGAGCTGGGGCTTTCCGACCAGGTAACGCTGGAGCTGAACTCGCTCGGCACGCCCGAAGCGCGCGCCGAGTACCGCAGCCTGCTGGTCGACTACCTGACCGAGCACAAGCACGAACTTGATGAAGACTCCCAGCGTCGCTTGACCACTAACCCGCTGCGCATCCTCGATTCGAAGAACCCCGATATGGCTGACATGCTGGCCGGGGCGCCGCGCTTGATTGACCATCTCGACGATGAATCACGCGCTCACTTCGACTATCTCAAGGATCGACTCACCGCGTTAGGCATTCCCTTCCGCATTAACACGCGGTTGGTGCGCGGCCTCGATTACTACAGTCGCACCGTGTTCGAGTGGACTACCACTGCTCTGGGTAGCCAGGGAACCGTGTGCGGCGGTGGCCGCTACGACGGCATGGTCGAGCAGCTCGGCGGCAAGCATGTGCCGGCGATAGGCTTTGGTCTAGGAATCGAGCGTTTGGTGCTGCTACTTGAAACACTCGACCTGTTTCCTGATACCATCGGCAACACTGTGGATGTGTACCTGACCGCGGTAGGTACTCGGGCTGAACAGATGGCACTGCCGCTGGCCGAGCAGTTGCGCGATCAGCTTCCATCGCTGCGCCTGCAATTGCATTGCGGCGGCGGTAGCTTCAAAAGCCAAATTAAAAAGGCTGATCGTAGCGGCGCGCGCATTGCCCTGCTGCTGGGAGAGGAAGAGAGCGCCAACGCCACTGTGGGCATCAAGTTCCTGCGTGAAGAACGCGATCAGGAGCAAGTGTCGCAGGCACAGCTTGGCGAGCGTCTGGCGGTTTTGTTTGAGTCCGCACAGTAATACACACGGTGACGCGCCGTTTCACCATAACGGCGGATACACGCCTGCGTGGCGTGCGGCTATCGGCTGCACCTTGGCGCGCGGCACCGTAACAGCGAAGCGCGAACAGGAGACAACTGCGTGGCGCGAGATATCAAAGATATAGACCTTGAAGACGAACAGTCCGATGCGTTCATTGGCTGGTGGAAACGCAACGGAGTGTCGCTGATTGCTGGCGTACTGCTGGCAGTTGCGGCCATCCTCGCGTGGAACGCGTGGCAGCAGCACAAAAGCAATCAGGCAGCTTCCGCGTCCCAAATGTACGACCAGCTCATGGAGCTGACCAGCGACTTTACCAAGCTCCCTGATGAGCAGCGCAATCAGGTATCACAGCTGGCCAATAAGCTGGCCGATGAGCACGGCGGCACCCTGTACGCTGACTTTGCCCGCTTGATTCAGGCTCGCGTTGCCGTAGATGCCGGCGACACCGGTACCGCGGCGGCCAGTCTTCAGCAGCTGATATCCAGCGCGCAAAACGACTTCGTCAAACAGGTTGCCACCATTAATCTGGCGCGCGTGCAGATCGCTCGAAAGGATTATGAAACCGCGCTGAAAACGCTTGATATCGATATTCCCAACGAGCTGAAGGTGCAGCAACTTTCCGCTCGCGGCGATGCACTGGTCGGATTGCAGCGTCTTGACGACGCGCGCAAGGCGTATCAAACCGCCCTCGATACTGCAAAAGCGCAGCAGATGCCTAACTACGGCATCCAGCTTAAGCTCGATGATATTGCTCCCCAGGAGGCTTCATGAAATTGCGTTACCCCCTCCGCACGGTCGCATGTGCGCTTTCGGTATCAGCGTTCTTGGCAGGCTGCGGCGGCGGCGTCAAACCCGACCCCGCACCCAAGCCGTTGACCAGCATTCAACAAACCGTGGCACTCAAGACGCTGTGGGATCGCGGCATCGGCAATCTAGGCCGGGCCCGCAATCATATCGAGCCAGCCCTCGACAGCGGTGTCTTGTACGCAGCCGATGCTGAAGGCAAGCTGACTGCCATCGATGCCGAAACAGGCAAGGTGCAGTGGGAACAGCAGCTGCACGTACCGGTATCTACCGGCGTTAGCGTGAACAATGGCCGCTTGTTTGTAGGTACCGCCAAGGGCGAAGTGCTGGCAATCAGCATTAGCGACGGTAGCGTCGTATGGCGCACCCAGGTCGCCAGTGCCGTTGCCAGCACGCCGCAGGCCAACAGCAACCTGGTGGTCGTTCAGAGTGTCGATGGCACCCTGACCGCCCTCGATAAGCTATCAGGCAACCAGCAGTGGCTCTACGCTTCTCAACAGCCATCATTAACGCTGCACGGCAACCCCACACCGCGCACCATCGACCCGGTTACCTTCGCTGGCTTCGCCAACGGTCAGATTGCCTTGTTCGATAATCGCTCGGGCAACATGATGTGGAACGCGCGCGTTGGTGTGCCTGAAGGCAGCAATGCGGTGCAGCAAATGAACGACGTGGTTGCCCAGCCGGTGCTGACGGAAGATGGACGCCTTTACGCTTCCGGCTACAACGGCAATCTGATTGCGGTCAACGTGCGCTCCGGCGAGCCGCTGTGGGAACACAGCGAATCAAGCTATCGCACACCGCTGCTGGAAGGCGGCACGCTCTACACCGTCGATGCGAAAAGCCACGTGCATGCGTTCGATGCGATGAGCGGTCAGTCGCTGTGGGAAAACAGTGATCTTGAGGGCCGCAACCTGACAGCTCCGGCCTACGTTAACGGTCAGTTGGCGGTCGGCGACTTCGAAGGCTATGTGCACCTGCTCGACGCAACCAGCGGTAAGCTCGACGGACGCGACAGTTTGGGTGGCGACGGCATCGGTATTACCCCGCTCAGCGATGGCAATACCTTTTACGTGCTGACCTTCTCCGGCAAACTAGTGGCGTATCAAACCGGCGCGCAATAAAACAGCGCACATTGTTACGCTACATCTAACGAGGGGCGCTTAAGGCGCCCCTTGTGCGTGCTGGCTTGTCGCTCCATCAATGGCGTCGCTGCGCGCCCAGCGAGACGGTGAAGGTTGCTCTCCCTTGCCACGGTGGCTCGCAAACGCCGCAGCGGTGAAAAGCCGCTATGGAAATTCGCTATACTTCGCTACCATTGCAGCACTTTCATCTGCGCGGTATCGGCAATGCCGATCTACAACTGCCAAACGCTCGTGCCAAGGCGGTTACACGCCGCAGTGATTACCCTATTTTGCGTACTGCTTACGCAGGCGCCTTGTTGAGTTTGTATATGAACCCCGTTATTGCCCTGGTCGGTCGCCCTAATGTCGGCAAATCGACGCTTTTCAATCGATTGACTCGCTCCCGCGATGCCATAGTGGCGGATTTCGCGGGCCTGACGCGTGACCGTCAGTACGGCAACGGCCAATTGGGCGACAAACCCTTCACCGTGATCGATACCGGCGGTATCAGCGGTGATGAACGCGGCATCGACGCCGCGATGGCCGAGCAGTCGCTGCTCGCCATCGATGAAGCCGATATTGTGCTGTTTCTGGTAGACGCCCGCAGTGGCCTGACGCCTACCGATGAGGCTATCGCCCGCCATCTGCGTATCAATCAGAAGAAAACCTGGCTGGTGGTTAACAAGACCGACGGTCTGCCCGAAGAAACGGCCACCACCGAGTTTTATGCGCTTGGCATGGGCGAGCCTTGCCCCATTGCTGCCTCGCACGGACGCAACGTTACCCAGTTGATCGAACTGGTGCTCGAGCCTTTCCCCGAGGTTGCCGAAGGCGATATTCACCCAGAGCTTGATGATCAGGGCATTCGCATTGGTGTGGTCGGACGCCCCAATGTTGGCAAGTCGACACTGGTTAACCGATTGCTCGGCGAAGAACGCGTGGTGGTCTTTGACGAAGCGGGCACCACCCGCGATGCCATCGAGATTCCCTTCGAACGGCGCGGACGCCCCTATGTGCTGGTAGACACGGCGGGGATTCGGCGGCGCAAGAACGTGAGTGAAATCGCCGAGAAGTTCTCGATCATCAAAACCCTCGACGCGATCAAAAGCTGTAACGTCGCGATTATGGTGCTGGACGCGCGCAGCGGTCTGGTCGAGCAGGACCTTCACTTGCTCGATTACGTGCTGAATACTGGCCGTGCGCTGGTGATTGCCGTTAACAAATGGGATGGCCTTGAGCAGGAAGCCAAGGAGAAGATGCGCGGCGAAATAAAGCGCCGACTGGGCTTTGCCGATTACGCTGACATGCACTTCATTTCCGCGCTGCACGGTACTGCCGTGGGGGATCTTTATCCTTCGCTGGAACGCGCCTACAAGAGCGCCACTGCACGCTGGTCGACCAATCGTCTGACAACCCTTTTGAAAGACGCCGTTAGCGAGCACCAGCCGCCAATGATCAACGGTCGCCGCATTCGCCTCAAAATGGCGCATCAGGGCGGCAATAACCCGCCGCTGATCGTTGTTCACGGCAACCAGATCAATCGCCTTCCTGAAGCTTACAAGCGCTACCTGATCAATACCTTCCGCAAAGTGCTGAAGGTCAAGGGAACGCCGCTACGCTTTGAATTTCGCGGCGGCGACAACCCTTTCGATCGCAGCAGCGATGCCAGCGACCGCGAAAAGGCCAAGGCACGCCAATTGGCAAAAACCCGCGAGAGTCGGCGCAACCGCCGCTAGCGAGGGAAGGCGGGTCAACCCTCGCCGCGGGGAGCTACGCGATCCTTGCGCACAGTGCCACAACGCTCCCCATAACAATGCGCCCCGCTCGATGAAGAGCGGGGCGCATTGTCGTTTCTAAATGGGCGCAGCCACTGTCAGCCACACAGCGCCCGCTTGCCGTGCAGGCGCTTTCAGGCCACTGTCTTTATGCCAATGACTGCTGATCAGCGTCGGAACGGCCGTTAGCGGCAATCACTGCGCAGCGAACCAGATCGATGCACAGGAACACCGCCAGGCTTGCGCCTAACGCGGGGAATGCCCACCCCACCATCAGTGCCAGTGCCGCCCAAACAACTTTGGCTGGATGGGAGAGCGCCACCCAATAGCTCAGCAGCGGCGGCGCCAGCTTGAATTTGCGCGCCCACCAGGCCGCATAGCCGTAACCGATAATGGTCATCAGCCCAACGGCCATCAGCGCCACCAACAGTTGATTGGGCCAGCCAAACAGAATCCCCACATGGAAATCGACCGTCCATCGAATCAGCTTCGCCAACAGCGGGAAGCTGGCAAATTCTGCACGGCTGGTCACTTTCAGCGTGGCAGGGTCGAGCGCAATCGCATCGACCTTGGTCGGCCATTTGCGCTGGTACTCACGCACCGACCAAGCGGCACCCGGCTTGGGCGTTCTAATCTCCATTACGCTGGGGTCGATACCCGCTGCGCGTGCCGCCTCAGCCACCCTATCGAGCTGTTGCAGGGTGCCCTTTTCACGCATCGCCAGCATCGGGTCGGGATGAGGCGACAAGGTACGGTTCGAAGGGTCACCGCCGTGGTGATGCATCGCGACCGCATGGTGTGGATCCAGCGACGTGGATACTGCCGGGGTGCCCCAGCCCACGGAGGTGCGCCACTGCGTAATATGGGCACCTGCCGCTTGCGACCAGCTCATGCCGGTGAGCGAGAAGAACACCACCCCTAGCGACAGCGTGACGCCCAGCGTGGCATGCAGCCAGCGACGTCTACTGCCCTTGTGAGCCGCGGCGGCTCCCTTGGGCTTCCTCGGGCCAGTCGCCCATAGGACGATACCGCCCACCACCATCACCCACAGCCAGGAAGCGGCCGTTTCACTGTAGTAGCGCCCCCAATCCCCAAGTAGCAAACCACGATGCAAATAATCCAGCGTCATTCTTAACGGCAAGGCACCAGAAGTACCGTAGGTGGTGAGATCGCCTTTTACCGCCAAGGTCTGTGGATCGATAAACACCGTGCGGTTTTCAGACGGGCCATATTGCGCATTGGCAAACATTACCCGCGTCGTATCACCGCTGCCCGGTGCCGGCCGAATCGATGAGAGACTCAGTTCAGCGTGCTGCTCCTCGGCAAGATAGCGCTGCGCCGCAGTGGCTTGTTCGACAAGAGACTTCGGCTCACCTTCACTATTGGTATAGAGCGCATCAGCATAGAGCCATTGCTCAAGCTGCGGCGTTAGCGCATACATTAGCCCGGTAAATGCCGCGACAAAGATGAACGGCCCCACTAACAGGCCAATATAGAAATGCAGCGTTGACAGAAAAGTACGCGCAGCGCTTGTTGGCGGCTGCGACGTTGATAATCGGGAAGAAGACATTCTCATCACCCTGTAATACACGCACGAACACAGGTTCGCGGCCGACCAAGCGCAATAACCACGCGTTGAGGCGACATGGAGCGAACATGCATGGCGGCTGCTCATTGGCGCGGGCAAGGCAAACAGCTCCACCCGCAAGCAGCCTGAACAATTAACGTATTAGGAGATCAACAAGGAAGGAGGAGCGCGTGGCTGGGCAGGAGAACGTGGCATAGCCCGTATAACAACGGGAACCACCGAGGACACGCGCGCAGCGTGCGGCGGAAAGTGACTCACCGCGATGGCTGGAAGCGTTAAGTGCACCAGAGGGAAGTGCTGCCACAATGAGCAATAGCCGCACAAATCGAACCAATCGGCGCTTGAGTCGGAGTGCTGATGAGAAACACTGGGCATGGACGCATGAGCATGGCTCGCGTGATGCGATGCCATTGGCATCGTCGCGTCGCCCTGTGCCTCCGCGGACGCTACCTCCTGCGAAGCAAAATGCTCGTGGGACGCGTGGGATGCGTGGGACGCGTGTAGCATCGCGTGATGCGCCCGCTCCGCTACACCGCTGGCTGCCGCCATCGATGTAGAAGAAGCACCGGGCATGCCGCGTTGGGGAAAATCGAAGCGCACAGCATCAGCCATTGCTGCCGGAGCAGCATGGGCGTGCTCAGCACACATTAGCGTGCGCGACACTAATGGCCCAATGAATAACATCAGTATGGCCAGCAGTGACATTAACGCAGCAATATCGCCATAGCGGCGGCGAATAGTGTGCATGCGCATCGAATCCTATGCGAACAGGGTGCGCCACATTCTACGCCTACCGACCGCTTTCACCACCTAAACAGGCCCAGCAGACCGCCCATTCACTTGCCTATTAAGCCAAAGTTCAGTGCGCTGAGCGGCCTGCGCCAACACGCCATTCCGAATCTGTGAGCTACCGCGCGCTTATCGACCAATCCCCCATCTCGGCAACGGCCGAGAATATGCCCTACTCCCACTCACCAGCCTTGCCTTTACTAGACCACCCGCCATTTTTTTCGGCGGTTCGGCGGTTCGGCGGTTCGGCGGTTCGGCGGTTCGGCGGTTCGGCGGTTCGGCGGTTCGGCGGAGCGATTGACGCTTAGCCTTAGCCGTCGATCGATCGCGTCTGGATGAGCATAAAAAACTCCCGCTTACTTTTAGTAAGCGGGAGTTTTTACGAGCAATACGGTAGCTAAACCATCAGGCAAAGGCACCTATTACCTGCATCGCATATCACCTTATGGCAAAGGAAGCGCGCTAGGCATCGGCGTCGGCACCGGCCCATTGGCAAGCGAACTGCCATGCTGCCCTGCCGCTTCTCACGCCGCGCAGTGTGGCGTAGCGCAAGGCTTCGGTGCGTGCCTGCTCTGACCATTGACTACCCAGATACGTTACCCAATGTTCGCAGGCGGCGACGAAGTTATCCTGATTGAAAGCGTGGAATGCTAGCCATACGCCGAAACGATCGGACAGCGAGACCTTCTCTTCTACTGCGTCGCCGTGGTGCAGTTCACCATCGACGATGTGCGTTGCCTGATTGTCAGCAGAGCTTTCCGGCAGCAGGTGGCGTCGGTTGGAGGTGGCGTAGATCAGCACGTTTTCGGGCGGTCCAGTCAAGGTGCCGTCGAGCACGCTTTTCAGCGCCTTATAGGCATCGTCGCTGCCTTCGAAGGAGAGATCGTCACAGTAAACGATGAAGCGCTGCGGCAAATCACGCAGCCGCGCCACCAGCCCCGGCAGGCCAATCAGGTCGTAACGATCGACCTGAATCAGCCGCAGCCCCTGAGAATGGAAGTCGTTTAGCAGCGCACGAATGATCGACGATTTTCCGGTACCGCGCGCCCCCCATAGCAGCGCGTGGTTAGCCGGTTTCCCAGTAAGAAACGCCCGGGTGTTATCGACCAGCTGCTTCTTTTGGCGCTCAATACCGACCAAATCATCCAAACGCACATCGTCGCGCGGGGCCACCGGTACCAGTTGCCCACCGGCCAGCGGATGACGCTCCCATAACGCCGCGATGTCCCGCGTCCAGTCAACCTCGCTGCGCTCGGGCGGCAGCAGCGGCTCAATACGCGTCAATAGCTCCAGCAAACGCGCACTCAACTCCTCATTCATCTCTCACCCATTATTTTTTCTGAATAGCGACCGTTACCAGCGCTATCGGAACGCGCTGTGTTAGCGCAATATCGTGCTAGCGGCACTTTTTGCGCGGCGCTTAAGCGTGGTGACGCGTTGGCCTCACTCAGCGAACGCGTCAGGCCGATAGCTGTTTGCGCAGTTGTAACAGCACTGGCTCGGGGTCAGGGCGCTTGCCAAGCCACACATAAAACGATTCTGCCGCCTGCCCTACCAGCATTCCCAAGCCATCGGCACTGTTGCCGCCTTGCTCGCTGGCCCAGCGCATAAACGCCGTCGGCGCTGCTGCGTAAACCATATCATAGCCCCAGCCGTTGGCCGCCAGGCTAACGTTGCCCAAGGCAGGAAGCTCATCCGACAGGCTAGCGCTAGTGCCATTAATCACAAGATCGAAGGCGTCGCTAAGCGCGTCAGGGGCCACCGCTTCAATGGCACCCAGATCCGAAAACTCTTGAGCAAGCTGCTCTCCCCGCGCCACCGTACGGTTGGCAATCACTAACCGCTTGGGTTGCTGCGCCAGTAGCGGCGCCAGCACCCCTCGCACGGCTCCACCGGCCCCGAGAATGGCAATATTGGCGCCAGCAAGCTCGATTCCCAGCCGTTTCAAGTCGCTGACCAGCCCTTCACCGTCGGTGTTATCGCCATAAAGATCACCGGCGTCGGTACGCTTCAGGGTGTTGATGGCACCCGCTCGCCTTGCTCTGTCAGATACCTGACTAGCAAGTGTAAGCGCTTGTTGCTTGAAGGGTACGGTGACATTGGCACCGCTACCGCCTTCCGCAATAAAAGCCGCGACGCTATCGGCGAATCCATCAAGCGGTGCTTCGCGCTTTTCGTAGCGCAGATCAAGGCCGAATTGACGTGCGAAGGCGAGGTGAATATCAGGCGAACGAGAATGATGGATGGGATGGCCAAAGACGCAATACAGCAGCGACACGACAACTCCTTTAAGTGAAAGCGGTATTCAAATACAGCGCAGGGAATAAAACGGCCGAGCGTGCAGAGTATCCAGCCAATCTGCCGAGCAGATGGAAACGCTTCCCGCCACAACAGACTGAAAGTGAAACATTGACTTGAACATCAGGCAATTGCAAAGCCCGCCTTGCGGTAGCTTTTCGATCTTCCGATAGGTTACCTTGTGGCAACATCATTAAAGTGACGAACCGTTACATCAAGATACTGACGCTACGCTGAATGGCCCAGCTAATCGCAGTCTCTAACAACTTCAAGGTACATCGACCGTTCATGATTGCAGATTCTTTACGCTCACTCATCAATTATCACGAATGGGCCACCCAGCGAATATTGGGTGCCTGCATGGAGGTCAGCGAGGGCGACTACCGTCGCGATCTAGGGCTGGATCAGGGATCGATTCACGATACGTTGAATTACCAGCTAAACATCGAACGCCGCTGGATGGGCAGCTATCTGAACGACAGCAGCGATGCCGCCGAGATGATGATCAAGGGGCGTGATAGCCTTGCCGCTGCCCTGCGCGGTCAATGCCGCAAATGGCGCAAGGTAGCGGCGGAGATCAACAGCACCAATCTGGATCAGGCCGTCAGCATTGTCGGCACTACTGGTATCAAGTGCGAGCTTACCAGCGCAGAGGTGCTGTTCGAAGTGATCAACTTCGGAGTGCTACAGCGCGGCAAGCTCACCTATGCCGTTACCTGGCTCGGCGTGCCTGACCCCGAAACCGACTTTGTCTCCTATCGCAGTTCCCCCTGATCGAGAGCGTTGTCGGGCGCGTCGGCTCAGGATGCATGCAGACCAAGCCAGTCGCGCGGGGCCAGATACGCACTAAGCTCTGCCTCGCGTGAGCCGGGTTCGACCGTGTAGTTATAGGTCCAGTTAGCCTGCGGGGGCATCGACATCAGGATCGATTCGGTGCGCCCGCCGCTTTGCAGCCCGAACAGCGTGCCTCTATCCCACACCAGATTGAATTCAACGTAACGCCCGCGACGGTGAGCCTGGAACAAGCGCTCGCGCTCACCAAACTCGAGCGTTTTGCGCCGCTCAACAATGGGAATGTATGCAGGCAGAAAGGCATTGCCGACCGAACGCATCAGCGCGAAGCTTTGCTCGAAGCCCAACTCGTTGAAATCGTCGAAGAACAACCCACCAACGCCACGCGTTTCGTTGCGGTGCTTAAGCATGAAGTAGCGGTCGCACCACTCCTTGAATCTCGGATAGATGTCGTCGCCAAATGCTGCACAGGCATCGTGGGCCGTTTGATGCCAATGCAGTACGTCTTCTTCGAAGGGGTAATAAGGCGTTAGATCAATACCACCGCCAAACCACCATACCGGTGGCTCGCCCTCTTTCTCGGCGATGAAGAAGCGCACATTGCCGTGCGATGTGGGCACAAAAGGATTGCGCGGGTGAATCACCCAGGACACGCCCATCGCAGTGAAATTACGTCCGGCCAGCTCGGGCCGAGCAGCCGACGCCGACGCCGGCAAGCGCTCGCCGTGCACGTGCGAGAAGTTGACACCGCCCTTCTCGAACACCTCGCCATCGCTGATCACTCGCGTGCGACCACCGCCGCCCTCAGCGCGCTGCCACTGCTCTTCTACAAAGTCGGCGATACTATCCTGCGCAGCAATGCCATCACACAGGCGATCCTGAAGACCCTTCAGAAAGCGTTCTACCTGCTGCAGCATATCGTGGGACGAGAGTTCAGAGTGAGTGGTCATAGTATTGCCTGCCAGACGCCCCCAGGCGTCGTCGAGTGGGTGGAAAGAATTACTGTTGCGGCCCGCCACGAAGCCAGCGGCCGTCGGCGAGATTGCGAATCGTGCTAGGCTCACGACGGCCGCCGGTAGCGCCGTCCAATATCAGCGGAAGCTCGTCGCCAAATATCTGTTCGACCTGCTGTGCGGTGAGCGCCGACGGCTCATTGGCACGATTGGCCGAGGTCGATACGATCGGCCCGCCGAAAGCTGTGCATAGTGCCGCGCTGAGTGGATGATCAGTAACGCGCAGCGCCACCTGCTGGTGATTACCACGCACCAGCGGGTGCGAGCGGCCGTTGTCGGGCACCAGCCAGGTATGGGGGCCAGGCCATGCTGACTGCAGTTGCTTACGCTCGTCAGCGCTGACTTCAGTGAGCCAGGGAGCAAGTTGCTCGATGGACGCCGCGATCAGAATCAGGCCCTTGGCTGGATCGCGCTGCTTCAGCGATAGCACTTGCCTAAGCGCCGCTTCATTGTCAGGGTCGCAGCCCAGCCCCCACACACCCTCGGTAGGGTAGGCGATAACGTCGCCCCCAATGAGCGTAGCAGCCGCCTTGCTGACGTCCGTAGTTGCACTGACCATTTCCACACCATTTGTAGGGTTATTGTACCGGTAATCAATTCCGGCTCACACTATTTTCTTTATCCAACCACCGGGTACACGCAGTACTTTGTCGTCGAGCTCAAGCCACTGGAGTTCGAGCTGACACTCCGCCGGCGTTCGCTGACTACGCGCGGCAATGCTATCCAGCGATAGCGCCTGCGCACCGAGCACAGCGACGAGCGAATCAGCGCCCTGAACGGAGGCGACACTGTCGCCAGTCGGCCTTGACGTCGCCTGCTGTTCAATCCCGTATTCTTCGAGAATATCCGCCGCGCAGGTGACCAGCTTGGCGCCCTGCTGAATCAGCCACAGGCAGCCCCCTGCATTGGTGTTTTCCAGCGCCGCAGGCAGCGCGAAGACTTCACGGTTTTGCTCAAGCGCCAGCCGTGCACTGACCAGCGAGCCGCTGCGCTGTCTGGCTTCCACGACCAGCACACCACGGCACAGGCCGGTGATTATACGGTTGCGGCGCGGAAAATGCCCCGCTCGTGCAGGCGTGCCCGGGCTGAACTCCGACAGAATCAGACCGTTGCCTTCTAGCAGCTGTTGGTAAAGCGCGCGGTGGCTGGCTGGATAAACGACGTCGATGCCGCACCCTAACACACCGATGGTTGCCCCTGCCGCCTCCAGCGCACCGCGATGCGCCGCAGCATCGATACCCATCGCCAGTCCACTGGCCACACACAGCCCGGCACAGGCGAGTTGGCGCGACATCGAAAGCGCATGATGCAATCCATCGAGCGACGCATAACGGCTACCCACCACCGCCACCGCAGGCAATGTCAGGCAGTCAGCATTGCCCGATGCCCAAAGCACCATGGGAGGATCGTCCAGTTCATTGAGCAGCGGCGGCCATAGCGGGTGGCCGGGGTAGAGAATCGCTCGCTGCAATGGAGCGTCTTCCCAGCCGAGCGCGGTGTCTAGCTGCGCCGTTGCGTGATCACTCAACAGAAAGCGCAAATAGCTGCGCTGAGCGCTGCTCATTTGCTGCATCCAGCCTTCCGGCCATGGCAACTGCTGCTGGCGTAGCCATTTCACTCGAATCGGACCCAGCTTTGGTACTAGCGATAGCGCAATCCACTCGCGCGCGTTGGTTGGGCTGGTCATCACGGCTCCTGTATACCACCGTGCGGTTTAATTGCGCAGCGTGTCGCACTACAATAGGGCCCACGGCGTTTGCCCGGTGTCGCCCGTTATCGGCGCCCCCCAGCGATCCTTTAGCGCGTTTAGCGGCCTGCATTTGTGTTTGCCCACACAAATGCGCCCCCGGAGCCCTGTTTAAAGTCAGGCTGAATACATCGGCCACATCACCGCTGGGAAGAACCGCACATGGCATGCTTTGATAGCCCCATGTGCTTCCGCAGGCCCCATACGGCGTGCGCTTTTCGCCGTCGTGGCTTGCCCCGTACGCTTTCATTCATGCGTTTAGATCACCTCACCAGCGGACCTTTTTTATGGCTCTACTTACCATTCTCGAATATCCAGACGAGCGCTTGCGCACCGTCGCTAAACCGGTTACCGACTTCGGTGATCAGCTGCAAACATTAATCGACAACATGTTCGAGACGATGTACGCCGCGCCCGGTATTGGGCTGGCGGGAGCACAGGTCGATCAACATCTGCAGCTGTTCGTGCTCGACGTGAGCGAGCAGCAAAACGATCCGCGCGTGTTCATTAATCCGGTGTGGGAAGCACTCGACGATGAACGCAAACCAATGCAGGAAGGCTGCCTGTCGATTCCCGAATACTATGCCGAGGTGCCGCGGGCGCTGCGCATCAAGGTGAGCGCGCTTGATCGTCACGGCAAACCGTTCGAATACGAAGCCGACGGCCTGCTGGCGCACTGCATCCAGCACGAAACCGATCACACCAAAGGCGTGCTATTCATCGATTACCTGTCGCCGCTGAAGCGCGATCGCGTCAAGAAGAAGATGCTCAAACGTCACAAGGCCGGCGCCTGATACCACCGGCGGCTGCGCTTGATGCTAATGACTGCATCAGGCGCAGCCGCTGTGATGAACGAATTACCCACTTAGTCGCCCACTCTGTCGCCAGCTATTGGCGTCGCTGCTTCGCTGTTCGGATCAACACTTCATGCCCTCTACCTTACGCGTCGGATTCGCCGGCACCCCTGATTTCGCTGCTGACATACTGGCTGCCCTACTGGCTAGCCAGCACCAGGTGGTGTGTGTCTTCACCCAGCCTGATCGTCCGGCGGGGCGCGGCCGCAAACCGCAGGCGAGTCCAGTAAAGCAGTTGGCGGAACGCCACCAGTTACCTCTGTACCAGCCGCTCACACTGCGCGATGAAGAAAGCCGAGCGCCGTTGGCGGCGGCCACTCTCGATGTACTTGTCGTCGCTGCCTATGGGTTGATTCTGCCCACTGAAGTGCTTGAGCTGCCGCGTTTCGGCGCACTCAACGTGCATGCTTCGTTGCTGCCGCGCTGGCGCGGCGCGGCGCCAATTCAACGCGCCATTGAGCATGGCGATAGCGAGAGCGGCGTGACCATCATGCAGATGGACGAAGGTCTTGATACCGGCGACATGCTGCTGAAAAAGAGCGTCCCGATCGACGCCACCACCACCGGTGGCAGCCTCCACGACGCACTAGCCGCGGCGGGTGCCGAGGCCATCGTTACGGCGCTCGATGAGATTGCCGCTCAGCAGCAAAAAATCGCCGGCACGGCACAGCCACAGCAGGGCGTCAGCTATGCGGCCAAACTCTCCAAAGCGGAGGCCCTGCTCGACTTCAGCGGTACCGCCAGCAACCTGGCGTTGCGAGTGCGCGCCTTTAATCCGTGGCCAGTGTGCTGGGCATACGCCGGTAACAGCACGCTGCGGGTGTGGGAAGCCAGCGCTGAACCGAGCAGTGATACGGCAGCGCCGGGCACCGTGCTCAGCGCCGACAGCAATGGCATCGTGGTGGCATGCGCCGAAGGGGCCCTTAGAATTACCCGCGCCCAGCTGCCTGGCACCAAACCGCTCAGCGTCAAGGAACTGCTTGCCAGCCCCAAACGTGCCGAGGTGCTGCCGCAGGGCAGCACGCTTAACGCGCAGGAGGCGCACTAATGGCTGCCGTCAATAATCCGCGCGCCGTCGCTGCGCAGTTGCTAGTGCCGGTGCTCGCGGGCAAAGGCTCACTGGCAGCACTCGACACCCTGGGCGTGGCAGAGCGCGACAAGAGTCTGGTGAAAGCGCTGTGCTATGGCGTGTGCCGCACCCTGCCGCGACTCGAGGCATTAGCCGCACTGCTGCTGTCACGCGGTTTCAAATCGCGCGATACCGATATTCATGCATTGCTGCTGGTCGGTCTGTATCAGCTGCTTTACATGCGCGTTCCCAGTCATGCGGCGGTCAGCGAAACCGCTGGCGCGGCGCGCCAATTAGGCAAAGCGTGGGCGACACGCGTGCTGAACGCCTGCCTGCGGCGCTGCCAGCGCGAGCAGCAAGCGCTGGAGGCACAAGTCGATAAAGCCCCTGAAAGCCAGCTATTGCACCCACAGTGGCTGCATCAGGCGCTGCATCGTGCCTGGCCCGAGCAGTTCGATGAGCTGATTGCCGCAAACAACACGCCCGCTCCCATGACGTTGCGGGTCAATCTCGCGCGCATCAGTCGCGAGCACTACCAGCAGCAGCTCACGGCAGCGGGCATCGAGTCGCACTGCTGCACCGACTCTTCCCACGGCCTGACGCTCGCCAACGCACACGACGCCACCGCGCTACCGGGGTTCGCTGACGGGCAGGTCAGCGTGCAGGATGAAGCGGCCCAGCTGGCGGCGCCGTTGTTGCTCAAGCCACTGCTGGACGGCGCGCCCAGTCAGCCGCTGCGCGTACTGGACGCGTGCAGTGCGCCGGGCGGTAAAACCTTGCATCTGATAGAGCTGGCCGAAGCAGCCGGCGTCGCGCTCGACATCACGGCCCTCGACAGTGATCCGCAGCGTCTGGAGCGAGTACGCGATGCGATCAAACGCGGGGCTCCAGGAAATTCCACTCAGCACCGTGTAATTGCCGCAGACGCCGCGCAGCAAGAATGGTGGGACGGCACGCCTTTCGATGCGATATTGCTCGATGCGCCGTGCTCGGGCACTGGGGTAATTCGCCGCCATCCCGATATCAAGCGCCTGCGAACCGCCCGAGATATCGAACAACTAGCGCAATTGCAGCAGCGCATTCTCGATAATCTGTGGCCGATGCTGCGCGACAGCGGCCGCATGCTGTACGCCACCTGCTCGGTGATGCCACAGGAAAATGAAGCGCAGGCGGCCGCCTTCGCCGAGCGTACCGGCGATGCACGGCAAGTTGCGCTGGAGGTCGAATGGGGAATCGCGACCGCTCACGGTCGTCAGCGCTTGCCGCAGCAGGAGGGTGGCGACGGCTTCTTCTACGCACTGTTCGAGAAGCAGTCGGCGTAAGCTCAGCAGAGCGCCCCTACTGCTATCCACAACGCCCCAACAAAAACGGCGCAGCCTACACAGGCTGCGCCGTTTTTTATCGCCAAGGGCAGTTAGCTGGTCAGTTGCTCCAGCGCGCGTTCAAGGCGCGCCATCCCGTCCGCGATCTCTTCAGGCGTAATCACCAGCGATGGCGCGAAGCGCAGCACATTGGGGCCAGCAACCAGCAGCATCAGACCTTGCTCGACGGCGGCAGCAAGAATATCACCGCCGCGCCCCTGCCAAGCGTCGTTGAGCTCAGCGCCGATCAACAGCCCTGCACCGCGAATGTCGCTGAACAGTCCGAAGCGCTGATTCAGCCGCTCAAGATGCTCGACGATGAGCGCGTGGCGCTCGCCGATACCCTCCAGCGTTTCGGGCTTGGCGATAGTCTCCATGGCCGCCAGCCCAACGGCGGTAGCGAGCGGATTGCCGCCGTAGGTAGAGCCATGAGTACCCGGCGTGAACACGCGCGCGATATCGTCGGTGGTCAGCATCGCGGCGAGCGGGAAGCCACCGCCAATCGCCTTGGCTGAAGTCAGGATATCGGGCACCACGTCGTACTGCATATAGTGGTAGAGCGTTCCTGAGCGGCCTGCGCCGCACTGCACTTCGTCAAAGATCAGCAGCGCTTCGTGCTCGTCACACAGCTGCCGCAGCCCCTCAAGAAACTCCTGAGTAGCGGGCCGCACGCCGCCTTCGCCCTGCAAAGGCTCAACCACAACGGCACAGGTGCGCTCATCGATCAGTTCGCGAACGCTATCCAACTGATTGAATTCAGCGTGCTTGATGCCGCCCAGCGCCGGACCAAAGCCCTGCGAGTACTTCGGCTGTCCACCCACGCTCACGGTAAACAAGGTACGTCCGTGGAAGGAGTTACGGAACGAGATAATCGTGTCCTTGTGCTCACCGAAGGTGTCGTACGCATAGCGGCGCGCCAGCTTGAACGCGGCTTCGTTGGCTTCACCGCCGGTCGAGCAGAAGAACGCCTTGTCAGCGAAGGTGTGTTCGACCATCCAGCGCGCCAGACGCAGTGCCGGCTCGCTGGTATACACGTTGGACAGATGCCATACCTTGTCGGCCTGCTCCTTGAGCGCTTTTTGCAGCGCAGGATGCCCGTGTCCCAGCGCGTTTACCGCGATACCACCGGCGAAATCGACGAACTCTCGGCCCTGCTGATCCCATACTCGGCTGCCCTCTCCTCGCACCGGAATCATCTGTTGCGGTGCATAGCAGGGAACCATATACGTATCGAAATCGGCGCGGCTTGGCGTCCAGTTCATGTCGATCTTCCTCTGGAACGGGTAAAAGAGACAAAAAAGATCCGACCATCGCGCGCAGCAGCCAAGCGATGGTCGGACCTGTCAGTATGCGATGCTTGGCATCGTTTGGCGAGGGGCAACGGGCAAATCGACGTATCGAGGAGCATCGACAGCAAGCTCCCGATACTCCAAATCTACTGGCGTTGGTTTAAAGGCGCAGAGGCCGCTACTTCATTAATTGCTGAAGCACGCGCGCGATTACGCCAGCGGCGCGCCAGATAGCCGCGATACGGCGATCCGATCAGCGTGAGTACAAACAGCGCAAACTGCATCAGCACGATACAGGAACCGGGCGCAACGTTGGCGTGGAAGGCAATGATCAAACCACCCCACACCGAGAGCATGGCGGCCACCACGCCGATCACCATGCCGGTTATGAAACGGCGCGACATCAACGTGCCGATAGCACCCGGCGTTACCAGCATGGCAATCGCCTGCACCAGCCCCACCGCTTGCAGCGTGGACACCGTGGTGAGCGCCAGGCACATCAGCAGCAGCACGCGCAGAACCAGCGTGTTCAGCCCAATGACGCGCGCCTGCACAGCGTCGAAGCAGAACAACTTGAGATCACTGAACCTGAACACGACAATCAGCAGCGCAATGCCGCCCGCACTCAACAGCTGCAGACGTGCCTCGGGAGTGATACCCAGCAGATGCCCCAGCAGCACGTGCGAAAAGTGCACATTGCTCGACACCGTGCTCATCAAAATCAGCCCCAGCGCCAAGAAGCCGGTGAAGCAGATACCCAAGGCGGTGTCGGACTTGATCCGCGACCGGCCATCGACCCAGCCCGCCAGCATCACGCACAGAATGCCGCTGATCATCGCGCCGATCAGCATTGGTACCGCCGCCAGCCACGCCAGAATAATACCCGGCAGCACCGCATGAGATACGGCATCGCCCACCAGCGACCAGCCTTTGCTGACCACAAAGCACGAGATCACGCCGCAGCACAGCGCCCCAAAACAGCCCACCCATAGCGCTTCCCACATGAAATCGAAGGTGAAGGGATCGAACGCCAGTTGCCAAACCGCCTGCCAGAGATCAGCCATGCTGCCCCCCTCGAACGCGCCGTAGCCAGCCCGCACCACGCGGTGAGCACATCAGCACCGGGAAGAACACCAGGAATTGCAGCAGCACCACCGCACCGCCAGCGGACACATCGAGGAAGTAGCTCAGATAGACGCCAGCAAAGGCCAGGCCGCCGCCCAGCAGCGCCGAGCATAGCAGCATTACGGGAAAGCGCCGGGTCAATAAAAACGCCGTCGCTCCGGGGGTGATCATCATCGCCATCACCAAAATGGCACCTACCGCCTGCAGCGCGGCCACGGCGACCAGCGCTATCAAGGCCAGCATCAGCAACTGCAGCCAGCGCACCGACAGCCCTTGGCTGATCGCCTGATGCTCGTCGAAGGTAAACAGCAGCAAATCCTTCCAGCGCAGCACAATCACAACAATGCTGACCAGCGAGATCACCAGCAGTTGCACGGCATCATTGGGCGCAATACCCAACAGGTTGCCGAACAGAATGGTGGTCAGGGATAGCATGGATGGAAAGGCTGAAATCAGCAGCATGCCCACGGCGAAGAAGGCGGTAAACATCACCCCGATGGAGGTATCACCCTTCAGCCCGCTAAGCTTGCGCAGCGCACCAATGCCTAATGCCGCCAGCATGCCGGAAATGAAGGCACCCACCGCCAGCGGCCATGCCATCAAATGCGACACCACCACGCCCGGTACCACCGCGTGTGACAGCGCGTCGCCCAGCAGCGACCAGCCCTTCATGATCACGAAGCAGGACAATAGCCCGCAGGTTACCCCTATCACCGTCGCGACCCAGAAGCCGCGCACCATGAAGCTGTAGCCAAAAGGATCAAGCAACACGCTCATAGCGGATATTCCGCCTGCGTTGGCCGCGCCAATGCGCCACGATCCTCGTGCTGGGCTGCGCCAGTGACTTTGAGCAGTTCATTGACCACCCCACCGAAGGTGTCGGCAAGATGAGCCGCGGTGAACGTTTGGGCGGTAGGCCCGAAGGCGATCACGCGACGATTCAACATCAGCACCTGATCACTGTAATCAGGCACCGACGACAGGTTATGGGTGACGACCAGAATGGTGGTACCGGCATCCCGCTCGGCGCGCAGAATATCCAGCATATCGCTTTCAGTGGTCATATCGACGCCGGTAAACGGCTCGTCCAGCAGCATCAGGCGCGCCTGCTGGGCCAGCGCGCGGGCGATAAAGACGCGCTTTTTCTGCCCACCGGACAGCTCGCCAATCTGACGCTTGGCAAATGCCAGCATGCCTACTCGCTCAAGACTGTGCGCTACATGCCGCTTGTCTTCGCGGGAAGGAAGGCGCAGCCAATTCATCTGGCCCTGACGCCCCATCATCACCACGTCCTGTACCGATACCGGAAAATCCCAGTCGATATCGTCACTTTGCGGCACATAAGCGATGGTGTTGCGTTTGAGCATACGATTAACCGAACCACCGAACAGCCGAATGCTCCCTTGCTGCGGACGCTGAATACCCATCAGCGCCTTGCACAGGGTCGACTTCCCTCCGCCGTTGGCGCCCAGCACCGCGCAGATCGCACCGCTTGGCAGCTGCGCACTAACATCGTCGAGCGCAGTAACGCCGTTGCCATAGCCAACGCTCACCTGCTGAAGGTCGACGGCGAGGCTTTTATTACTTGCTGTCAACGCCGAACCCCTTAACGATGGTATTGGCATTGTGCCGCAGCATGCTCAGATAGTCGGGCACCGGGCCATCCTTCTTCGACAGCGAGTCGACATAGAGCACGCCCCCGAAGGCTGCGCCGGATTCGCTCGCCACCTGCTTCATCGCACGATCACTAACGGTGCTTTCACAAAATACCACCGGCACCTTGTTGTGCTTCACTTCGTCAACCACATTACGCACCTGACTTGGCGTGCCCTCTTCTTCTGAATTAACCGCCCACAGATAGAGCTCCTTGAAGCCATAGTCGCGCGCCAGGTAAGAGAATGCGCCTTCACAGCTAGCGAGCTGACGACGCGCTTTGGGAATACGCGCAAGTTGGTCGGCAATGGGCTTGTTGAGCGCTGCGATTTGCTGATTGTAGTGCTCGGCATTAGCGCGATAGGTGTCAGCGTTGGCGGGATCGAGCTTGATAAAGGCATCGCGAATATTGTTGACGTAAATGGCAGCGTTCGCCGGCGATATCCAGCCGTGCGGATTAGGCTGACCTTCGTAGGGGCCCTCGCGCAGTGACATGGGCTTAACGCCTTCCGAAAGCACCGCCACTGGCGTCGATTTCAGGTTGCCGTAGAAGCGCTCGAACCAGCGCTCCAGACCTAGCCCGTTCCACAGCACCAAATCGGCGCTGCGCGCCTTGATAATATCTTGCGGGGTGGGTTCGTAATCGTGAATTTCAGCGCCCGGCGGCGTAATGGACACCACCTCGAGTTTGTCACCCGCTACGTTTTGGGCCATATCCTGGATGACCGTAAAGGTTGTGGCGACCACCTTGCGATGCGAAGACGACGAAGAATCAGCCATCGCCCCCTGCGACAACATCAGCAGCACGGCAAGCACCGGCATCAACAGCAAGCGAAGCACCGTTCTCATAAAGAATCACTCCAGATGATCAGAACACGCAAAAAAAAGAGCCGCCCGTTGGGGGCGGCCCAAGTCGATATGGACGCACTCATAGTAACAATGATTCACAAGTGTTAAACAAGTGAATTTAGTAAACATTGGTTAAATTAAGATTCAATTCAACTCATCGGAGAGCGCTGAGTGTTCGCCGCAAACTGCCCGTTAAGGCAACACTACGCAGCAGGGAAGCAACGAAAAACGCGCAATAAGTGCAGACGCGCGACCTAGTACGCTATTCTGTCGATATTCAGAAATACTACAGCCGGATGCTTGACGCACGATCAGCGACTCACTCACCGTATCGCTGGCTGCGAACCGCCTGGTACTGGCTTACCATGCGCTTAAACATCCGTTCGATGACTGCGTTTCCGCGAGGCTCTAGTTTCACCATGCTGGTATCGATGCTCGACAACGACTTTTACAAGTTCACCATGCAGAACGCGGTAATCAAGCTATTTCCCCGCGCCCTCGCCCGCTACGCACTCATTGATCGCGACAATCGAGAATATCCCGCCGGCTTTGCTGAGCGTTTACGCAGCGCCGTGGATGCCATGGCCGAGCTAGCGCTAACGTCCGCTGAATGCGACTTCCTTGAGGAAACCTGCCCGTATCTCGATCCCACCTATCGAGATTTTTTGCAGGGATTTCGCTACGACCCTAGCGAAGTGACTATCTCGCAGGAAGGCACTTCGCTGTCGGTAGAGGTAGAAGGACTGTGGTACCGCACCATCTTGTGGGAAATTCCACTGCTGGCGCTGGTCAGTGAACTCTACTTCGAAAGCCTCGACGAACCGCGCGATAGCGATGAAGAAGTGCTCGCCAGAACACGTCAGAAGATCGAGCACTACCGCAACCTGGGGCTAAAGGTGGCAGAGTTTGGCACGCGCCGCCGCTACAGCTTTGCCCTGCACGATAAAATCGTCGATGTACTGCACCGTTACGGCGAGTCCACCTTTGTTGGTACCAGCAACGTCTATTTGGCCTATCGGCATGGCGTAAAACCACTCGGCACCCACGCCCATGAGTGGTTTATGTTCCATGCTGCACGCTATGGCTTCAAGGTGGCCAACAAGGTAGCGCTGAACAACTGGGTGGACGTGTATCGTGGCGATCTTGGCATCGCCCTGACCGATACCTTCACCACCGACGCCTTCTTCAGAAGCTTCGACAAGATGCTTGCCAAGCTGTTTGATGGGCTGCGCCACGACAGCGGCGATCCTATCGATTTCGCCGAACGCGCCATTGCTCACTACACCTCGCTCGGCATCGATCCGCACAGCAAGGTGATTATCTTTTCCGACGCGCTCGATCCTGAGAAAGTCGAGCGCATCGTGCGGTTTTGCAGCGGCAGAATCGGCATGTCGTTTGGCATCGGTACCAACTTCACCAACGATGTGGGCCTTACGCCAATGAACATCGTGATGAAGATGACCTCAACCAAAACCGACGATCACAGCGGTTGGCTGCCCACCGTCAAGCTGTCCGACATTGCCGGCAAAAATACCGGCGATCCCGACATGATCAAGCTGGCACGTCAGATTCTCGATATCACTGGCTAGACACTCGCGGCGCCAAGGCGACAAAAGGCCCGTCTGGACAATCGTCCAGACGGGCCTTTTGGAAGGGCACGACGCTGAAATATTAGCGCGTTAGCAGCGTAAGCCTGCCGGGCAACGCAGCCTTAGGCGCGACGCAGTAGCTCGCCGCTCTCCTCGACGGTCGCCTTGCCAGCACTCGATTTAGCGCCGGAGCGGGGTTGAGCAGCGGCCTGACCACGTGCACGCGCTAGCTCCATCAGCCCTTCCAACTGCTCCACGCTGATTTCGACGCGTTCAACGCGACCGCTCTCTGCCCACAACACCTCAAGAATCGGTTGGGCGTGGTACTGGTTCAGCCCGATAACGCGGCCAACCCGATCGTTCTCGGAGTCGCGCAAGGTTGAGCCAAGCAGATAATGAATGTCGCTGGTGAGAGGTGCTTTTCTGTAGCGCATGGCGGTATACCGACGAGTTATTGTTCACAAAATGAAGGGCCATCGCATGCTGCGTCATGAACACGCAGCGCGGCAGGCTTCCTTACAAGTGGCACTCTTTAAAAATGAGCCCACTTTCACAGATCCGTTACTTAATCGGGCAATCAGGAAACGCGATCAACGTGAACGCCATGGCACGGCACATCAGATTGACGTGCACGTAAAGCTAAAGCCTGCAGAACCCGAATTCCCTAAAGAAGGTAACGCTTACGGAAGCGTAAGACGAAAAGAAACATTTTCCAAGGGAAGAAGAGGATATTTGTCAACTTTTTTATTAGAAACCGCAAAAAATCGGCAAAAACGACCAATTTGACGCATTAACTAGCACAAAGTCGTACGTATGAGCGTTACCGCTAGCCACTATTTCATAATCACAGCGCGCTATCGGTCATTAAGCAAATGCGCGGAAGCATGCAAAAAAGAAATTAGTTGCTGTCACATACAGACATGGCTGAATGTTTAATTTATAGTTCATTAAGCTTGAATTCAGAAATTCTCAATCGTCGCGTTTTTTGACTCCTTAGACGCTTCACCTATATTGACATGATCCCATTGTGGCGGCAGGCGTCGAGGATCAGTAAAGAAGGCTGATCTTGCGCTGCACACCTTGATCAACCCTTTTTCTCAGTGTGAATGTGCTCAATCAGAACAGGTCTACTCAACGGAGCAACAGCATGCAAACCATACCGCAAAGCGCTCTCGTTATCGTAGACGTACAGTACGACTTTATGCCGGGGGGGCCGCTCGAATGCGTAGAAGCGGACGACATCATTGCGCCCCTGAACCTGTTGCTAGCCAAGCGGCAGTTTACCAAGGTGGTAATCACCCAGGACTGGCACCCCCATCACCATATCTCGTTTGCCAGCCGCCATCCCGGTGCTGAACCCTTCGACTTCATCGAGGTGAACGGCCTTCAGCAAGTGGTATGGCCCGATCACTGCATTCAGGGCAGCCCTGGGGCCGAGATGCATCGGGACGTTAATTGGCCGACGATCGATTTAAAGGTGCGGCTAGGCACCGATCCTCAGATTGACGCATACAGTGCCTTTCGCGACCTTCCTTCAAAAGATGAGCGGTGCCACTCCACGGGGCTTGCCAACTGGCTACGATCGCACAACATCACCGACGTTTATCTGTGCGGATTAACGCGTGACGTGTCGCTTTTATGGAGCGCGGAAGATGCCGTAGAGCTGGGGTTCAGAACGCACTTCCTGTGGGATATCACGCGTCCGATTACCTTCGAAAGTGATCCGGCGGTGCGTCAGCGCCTGACCGAGCTGGGCGTTATTATCCATGAGCAGCCGGTGACGGTAGAAAACGGCCATTGGACGCTGCCGCCATTGAAATTGCTTGCCAGCGACCAAACAGGTTAGAAATATCGCTATCGATGCAGAGGATTAAGCACTATCTTTACCGTCAGCGCACAATATCCAATGTCATCAGGCAGTTCACCCCTAAAGGAGCAGGCATATGAGCGACAACATCTATAAATCCGTAGAGCTAACCGGTTCGTCCACTACCTCCATCGAAGATGCCATTAACAAGGCAATCGCCAAGGCCAGTGAAACCATTCAGGACCTACAGTGGTTTGAAGTCACCAGCACGCGCGGACACATCGAAAACGGCAAGGTCGCGCACTGGCAGGTCTCTCTAAAGGTTGGTTTCAAGCTAGCCTGATAGCGTTATAATTTGCCCAACTCAACGAGCGGGATGCCACCCTTGATAGCGTGTGGTGTCCCGCTTCCTTTATGGGCGCACTGCCGCACGCCAGGTTGGATGCCTCCAGCCTCACTCGATCGGTCCAGCGAAGGTGCCCCACTACTGCTTTCTGACGTCAGGCGACACTGTAACGAGGCAGGCCTGCCTCGCTAGCAGCTCTAATAATGCGGCCGACAACGGCATCACAGCCGGCACTCTAACGTCCTTGGCTACGCGAATGATGGTGAGCACATAACATGAAGATTTTGATTCTCGGTGCAGGGCAGGTAGGCGGCACTTTGGCAGAGCATTTGGCCAGCGAAGAGAACGACATCACCGTGATCGACACCGATCTGCCGCGCCTGCGCGATCTGCATAATCGCTGTGAGATCAGCATCATGAACGGCCACGCCTCGCACCCATCGGTGCTGGCCGAAGCCGGCTGCGATAGCGCCGACATGCTGGTCGCCGTGACCAGCAATGACGAGCTGAATATGGTGGCCTGCCAGGTAGCCCATTCGCTGTTCAACACCCCCACCAAGATTGCCAGAGTGCGCTCGAGCGCCTATCTAACGCGCCGCGAGCTGTTCAACCCCAGCGCCATTCCGGTTGATGTTCTTATTAGCCCCGAGCAGGTGGTCACCACCCAAATCAGGCGCCTGATTGAGTATCCCGGCGCGCTTCAGGTACTCGACTTCGCCGAGGGGCGCGTGCAGTTGGTGGCCATGAAAGTGTACGCTGACAGTCCACTGGTCAATCGCAAGCTCAAGTCGCTCCACGAAACGCCTGAACGCCCCGATAGCTGGATTTGCGCGATCTATCGCGGCAACCGGCCGTTTATCCCCGATGGCAACACCATTATTCATCCCGAGGATGAAATCTTCTTCTTCGCGGCACGCCGTGATATTCGCAATGTCATGACCCGCATGAGGCGCGGCAGCCGCACGGTGCGTCAGGTGGTTATTGCTGGCGGCGGTAGAATAGGTGAGAAACTGGCGCAAGCCCTCGAACCCAATCATCGCGTCAAGCTGATTGAGCAGGATAACGAGCGCTGCCAAGCGCTGGCGGAGCTGTTCGATGACACCGTAATTCTGAACGGCTCGGCCACTTCCAAGCGCTTGCTTACCGACGAAAATATCGACGAGTGCGATATCTACTGCGCGCTGACCAACGATGATGAAGTCAACGTGATGTCGTCGATGCTGGCCAAGCGGCTTGGCGCGCGCAAGGTGCTGGCGCTGATCAACAACACCGCCTATGTCGATCTGGTGCAGGGTGCCGAGATCGATATCGCGATATCACCGGAACAGGCCACTATCAGCAGTCTGCTGGCGTACTTGCGTCACGGCGAAGTGGTCAATGTGCAGGCGTTAAGACGCGGCGCAGCGGAAGCCATCGAGTTGGTGATTCACGGCAACTCGCGCCACTCATCGGTGGTTGGCCGCTCAATCCGCGAACTGAATCTGCCCGAGGGTGCCACCATCGGCACCGTGATTCGCGGCGATGACGTACTGTTCGGCAAGGGCTCGCTACGTATTGAAGACGGCGATCACGTGATTCTATTGGTCACCGACAAACGCCAGCTGCGAGAAGTAGAGCGCCGGCTGCAAACCGATGGTCGGTTGCGCTAGGCGCTGGCATACTTTTTGGTTATGTTATATAATAACAATAAATCAGCGATCGACGACTCCCCTTTCGGTATCACCGAGGGCCGTTGTGATCCTGCCAACATACAAGGAGGCCAGCATGCGCGCCAATATTCATCCCGACTATCGCAAAGTGGTGTTCCACGATACCAACGCCGACACTTACTTCGTGGTGGGCTCCACCATCGAAGCCAAGGAAACCATCGAGTGGCAGGATGGCAACACCTATCCGCTGGTAAAACTCGATGTCTCCTCGGCGTCGCACCCTTTCTATACCGGCCAGCAACGTGCGGTTAGCAGCGAAGGCCGCGCCGCCCAATTCAAGCGCCGCTTCGGCTCGCTGGGCAGCCGTAAAGACTAACGCGGTTTTCCCACTCGCCAAAAACCAGCAAAGCCGCTATCGGAATCTACCGATAGCGGCTTTTTTGCGGCTGATCTTTTTACGGCATCGCGCTTGATACGCGTGCCGTTACAAAACGGTAGCCGTACGGCGCTTAGCTCACCACCTCAAGCTGTTTGATCGACAGCTCGGCCTTGCCCTCCAGCGCGCTTACCAAGGCCTTGAAATGCGCCGTGCTCGAGTGTGCATCGAGGGCTTCGGGCGACGCCCACTGCTCGATCATGTAGAAGGTGGTCGCGCTTTCGGGATCGCGATTGAGCTGATAGTGCTCGCAGCCTTCGTCCTGATGGGAAGGCGCAATCACTGCTTTCAGTGCGCTTAGCACCTCATCCGCGTATGCCTGCTGCGCTTCAACAGTAGCAATCAGGGTAATCGACATGCTTATGCTCCTTCACTAGGGAAACTAAGGCGCGCCAGCTGGCGGCGCATGGCAGCCGTATGCGACTCGAGCTGCTCATGACGGCGACTGGCCGCATAGCTTTCATTAAAAATATCGAAATAATCGTCCAGCACCTCGGCCGCGTGCTGATCACCGCCGACGCGCAGTAGCTCAGCGGCCACCTCCGCAGTGCACAGGTGCTGCGCCGAAGCCGGCGTGCGCAGCCGATAGCGGGTTACGCGATCAGTGCGCAGCGATACTATCGGTAGCCTATCAAGGTAAGGGCTGTGGCGGAACATCTTGCGCGCCTGACGCCAGGTGCCGTCGAGGATAATAAAGACCGGTATCTTGTCTTCCCCGGGATCCTGATAGCTAACAACTCGCTCGGCATAGTCCTGCTGGTCATCCGGGAAAATCAGGAACGGCGCAAAACGTGGATCAGCCAAGTGTTCGAGCAGGCGCGGATCTGGCTCGGTGCGTGCCCAGCTGAAAATCTCGGTATGCGGCAGACAATCCTTGATCAAACGGCCGGTATTGGTCGGCTTGTAGTGTTCCAGCCGATGCATAATCAGCCAGAACCTGACTCGCGAGTCGGTTTCTACACGATAAGGGCATAGGCAGTTGAGCTGCGGCAGTTGGCACGCGTCGCAGCGCACCACGAAGCTACCGCGCGCGGTAAAAGGCTTTCGCGCAGGGGCAGGCTCAGCCTGCGGTGCAAAAGCGTGTTCAGCGGAAGATGAAGCAGAGGTCATGAGGCATTCTTGTCAGCGGAATCAGCGGCGGCTTGCTGGATGGGATGGCGTTTCCACCACGCGGCCAGCAAAGAGCCAGAGATATTATGCCACACTGAAAACAGCGCTCCCGGCAAGGCCGACATCGGTGAGAAGAAATTTTGCGCCAGCGTGACTGCCAGCGCCGAATTCTGCATCCCAACCTCGAACGCCAGCGTGCGGCTTTTGCTGACATCGAGCCCGCACAGGCGACCGCCCCAATAGCCCCCCGCGAGCCCTACGCCGTTGTGCAGAATAACGGCCAGCGCCACCAGCGGCCCCAACTGGGCAAGATGCGATTCGTTGGCGGCTACCACCACGCCGATGATGATCAGAATCGATACCACCGCCACGCTTGCCAGACACGACTCCCAGCGCTTGATGCGCGCTCCCACACACTGGTGCACCACCACACCGAGTATCACCGGTAGCAGCACCAGCTTGGCAATGCTCGTTAGCATCGCAGACACCGGTACGCTGACGCTCTGCCCTACCAGCCCCCACACAATCAGCGGCGTTAGCACTGCCGACAGCAGCGTCGAGACAATCGCCAGGCTGACCGCCAGTGCCACGTTACCGCCCGAAATCCAGCACATCACATTAGAAGCCGTGCCGCTTGATACCGCACCCACCAGTAACATGCCGGTGGTTAATTCCGGCGATAGCCCCAGTAGCAGCGCAATCGCCCAGGCCGCCAGCGGCATCAGCGTATAGTGCAACACCAGCCCCAGCGCCAGCGCACGCGGCTGGCGAAATACCGCCACGAAGTCGGCGCGCGAGAGGGTAACGCCCATCAGGAACATGATTAGCATCAGCAGCGGAGAGACCCACCCTGACAGCGCCAATAAAGGCGCAGGCATCAGCACTGCGGTTGCAGCGACAAGCACTGCCCACAGCGGAAAGAGACGATTAAAAGCGTCAACCATGTAGAGATTCAGACCCGAAGCAAAGAAGAATAATCAGGCGTCGGAGTTACACGGCAGCGGTTGTATGGGAACCGACAGCTGCCCGACATGACGCCAGTGCTCAACCAGATAGGGCACGCCACGGGTAGCAGCTGCAGCAATCGGTCTTACCCCACGGGGGGCAACAGTATGCGCGTTGGGATCGACCAGCACGCGGGGAACATCGAGGGCGGTATGCTCAATTAACCCGGCCACCGGCATGACTTCGAGCGAGGTGCCGACCACCAGCAGCAGATGCGCGCTGGCCACTAGATCGACGGCTTGCTCAAGGTACTTCACCGGCTCGCCAAACCATACAACATGTGGGCGCAATTGGCTGCCCCTGGGGCATAAATCGCCAAGCTGGATATCGCCGTTCGCATTCAGCGGGAAGCGCTGTTCGGGATTGTCGGAAGCACAGGCTTCCAGGGCGCTACCGTGTAAATGGAGCACCTCGCTAGAGCCGGCACGCTCATGCAAATCGTCGATGTTTTGGGTGAGGATGGACACCCTGAATCCGTCGCGTTCGAGAGCGGCCAGCGCACGATGCGCCGCGTTTGGCTCAGCCTGCTGAATAGCACGGCGGCGCTCACGGTAGAAGGCCAGCACCTGCTCAGGATCGCGCTGCCATCCCTGCGGCGTAGCGACGTCTTCTACACGGTGTTGGGCCCATAGCCCATCGCTGGCGCGATAGAGCTCAAGCCCGCTTTCGGCGCTAATGCCCGCACCGCTTAACACTACCAAATGACGCATATGGCTCCCCCACCACGGCCCCGGTGCCATCTGAACGGTGCAGCGTCGGCTCGGGCATGAATATGGCTGGCGCTGCACGCCAGCAGAACAAGCCCTGGACTTCTGTATTGAGCGCGATCACTTGCCAGATCGAACCACGGAATGCGAACAATGAACGCCGCACTGCAGCCCCTTCAACAGACAGCGCGGCAGCCCTTAAGAGACTAGCCACAAGATGGACGGGATGCCCTTATGCAAAAGGATGATGGGCAGTGATCGTGATTGTTCGGGGGGGGGAAGGCGTGGTATGCAGGCTTTTAAGCTTAAAGAAATATTGTTTTGGCTATCGCCAGCATAGTTATAAGAAAATACTATCGTATTGAGGGTTTAGATAGTATCTGATCGCTAAAATTAAATTCCACTCTCTCAACAGGGATAGCGATCATGCCAAACGCGGCTATTTTACGCCGATCGATGCTGGCTGCCGCAGTGAGTCTGGTACTCAGCGGCACAGCGCAAGCGGCCACCATTACTACCGATGCGGGCGCACCGGTGGGTGATAACGATAATTCTCAAACCGCCGGCCCTAATGGCCCCACCTTGTTGGAAGACTCGCATTTGATCGAAAAGCTCCAGCGCTTCGACCGCGAACGTATTCCTGAACGTGTCGTGCACGCACGCGGCACTGGTGCCTTCGGTTACTTCACACCGAGCGCTGATATCTCATCACTGACCAAAGCACAGGTGTTTACGCCTGGTGCCAAAACGCCGGTATTCGTGCGCTTCTCAACGGTAATGGGCTATCGCGGCTCGCCTGAGCAGGCGCGTGACCCACGCGGCTTCGCGACCAAGTTCTATACCAAGCAGGGTAACTGGGATCTGGTAGGCATTAACTGGCCGATTTTCTTTATTCGCGATGCGATCAAGTTCCCCGACTTCGTGCATGCCAACAAGCCCAGCGCGGTGACCGGCGTTCAGGATCCCAACCTGCAGTTCGACTTCTTCGCGCATACGCCTGAAGCCACCAACATGCTGACGCACCTTTACACCACTGAGGGAATGCCCGATTCCTATCGCCATATGGATGGCTGGGGCGTGCATGCCTTCAAAATGGTGAACGCCAAAGGTGAAGTGCATTACGTCAAATTCCACTGGAAATCCCAGCAGGGTATCCACGGTATTCGCCCGCAGGACATTCCTGCATCCATTGGCAAGGATTGGAACCTCAACACCGACGATCTGTACGCCAATATCAATAAGGGCAACTTCCCCAAATGGGACCTTTATATTCAGGTGCTGACACCCAAGCAATTGGGACGCTTCAAGTTCAACGCGCTGGATGACACCAAGGTGTGGACCGATGTGCCCGAGCGCAAGATTGGCACCATGACCCTTAACAAGGTGCCGCATAACTACTTCGAAACCACCGAAGAATCGGCCTTCGCACCGTCGCGCATGGTACCGGGCATCGAACCGTCAGAAGATCGCATGCTGCAGGGCCGTCTGTTCGCTTACGCCGATGCGCAAATGTATCGCGTGGGAGCCAACTACCAGAGCCTGCCGATTAACCGCCCGATCGTGCCGGTTTCCAATGGCCAGCAGGATGGCGCAATGAACAGCGGTGATCGTCAGGGTGAAGCCAACTTCGATCCATCGACCATTGGCGATAATCACGCCAACCCGAGCGTCCGTCAGGTAGAAACGCCGCTAAGCGGCACCACGCAGCAGCGCGCCATCGATAAGAAATATCCGTTCCTGCAGGCCGGTGAATACTACCGCTCACTGTCGGAGATGGATAAAAACGATCTGATTACCGCGCTCTCCGGCGATCTGAGCAAGGTCAAGAACGACGCCGACAAGTACCAGATGCTGGCGTACTTCTACAAGGCTGATAGCCAGTACGGCAGCCGCTTGAGCTCGGCCACTCATAGCGACCTGGGACGCGTTAAGTCGATCGCCAGCAAGCTGGACGACAACTACTCAGACAGTGATCACCCCTAACAGACCGCTGGCCTGAATGGCGCCAAGCAGCGCGTGAATAACGCAAGGCCGTTCGGTATTCGCTTACCGGCGGCCTTGTTGCTTTCCCCGAGCCGCGCCCGACGCGCACTTCGGCTTTCGAGCGGTATGAGCCCGGTGCAGACAGCGTCTACCGGCAGTCGGGAAGATCACGTGCTGACCTTTTTCATTCTCTCATTGCGATACTCCACCATGACCAGAAAAAAGAAGCTCACGCTCTCTGCGCTGATCATCGTCGTTATTGCGCTGATAGCGACCTACTTTCTATCACCACGGGTGAGGCTATGGATAACCCCCTTCGCGCCCCCCGATCATGGCAAGCAGGTCGATCTGCAAAAATACGACGGTGCCTGGTTCGATGCCACCCGGATGGGCAGAATCGATATTCTTAGCGCACTACACGACGCGGGTTATCCCCTCGACCGTCAAACCGGCGCCGGCTATACCGCCGTGATACTGGCGGCCTACGATGATCAGCCCAAGGCGCTGGATTGGCTGCTACACCAGGGTGCCAACGCTTGTTTGGGTGACAGCAACGGTAATACCGCTCTAATGGGGGCGCTCTACAAGGGCGAAAATGCCATTGCCGAGCGCTTGCTGGATACCTCCTGCTCACTTGAGCAGCGCAACAACGCTGGAGAGACCGCCGTCGCCTTCGCCACTTTGTTTGGTCGCACTCAGTTGCTGACTGAGCTCGCCAAACGTGGTGCCGATCTCTCTGCCCGCGATGCACGTGGCGAAACGCCGAAGATGGTGGCCGCGCGTCAAGGCAACCAGCGCATGGTAGATGCACTTAACGCCCTACAGCACCCCGAGCAATAACGACGCTACTGCGTGCATGGCACGCGGTGCGGATTATCGCTGTCCGGCGCACCAGTGGGACTGCTCTCGTGCAAAACAGCGCCGATGGATGACGTCAGCGCTGCTCAGCCTGTATGCTACGCAGCCTTATGAAGGGGTGCCGCTGAGCGCATCAGTGGCCCCGTTAGCCATCTCACCCTATTTTGCTTTTATCACTGTTGCGACCACGAGCTTTTGCATGAACAGTCCCTCTGCGTATTCCTCCGATTTCAACACTTCCCCGCAGGATGACGGCGAGCTGCGCTTCGGTGGGATTCAGCGCTTACTCGGCCGGAGTACGCTGAAGGCACTGCAACAGGCGCATATTGCCGTGATTGGCGTGGGCGGTGTGGGCAGCTGGAGCGTTGAAGCATTGGCGCGCTCTGGGGTGGGCGAGCTGACCTTGATTGATCTGGACGACGTGTGCGTATCCAACATCAACCGCCAACTGCATGCCCTCGACGGCCAGATCGGTCGCCCCAAGGTAGACGTACTGGCAGAGCGCGCAAGGTTGATTAATCCCACGCTTAAGGTGCACGCCGTCAGCGCGTTCATTACCCCGCACAATCTCGATCAGTTGCTTGGTGAAGAGATCGATCACGTGATCGATGCGATCGATTCACTGGCGGCCAAAACCGCGCTGGTGGCGCACTGCAAGGCACGCGATATGGGGCTAACGGTCACCGGTGCAGCCGGCGGCCTGATCGATCCAACGCGCATTGCGCAGCGTGATCTGGCGCGTACCGAATACGATCCGCTGCTGGCCAAGCTACGCCGCAATCTGCGCAAGCAGCACGGCTTCCCGCGCGATCCTAAACGACGCTTTGGGATTACCTGCATCTGTTCCGATGAACAGCGCCGCTATCCTTCCAGCGATGGCGAGGTGTGCCGCGCCAAGCCCGCCCCCGGCGAATCAACGCGGCTCGACTGCGCCTCCGGTTTTGGCGCAGCCACCTTCGTGACCGGCAGCTTCGGGTTTGCCGCAGCGGCGCACGCGGTATCATGCTTCTCAGCTACGGCATCCGCGTAGCCACTGATCCGCTATCATCGTGGTGTGCCTGAACAGCGAATGATTGCAGCCGCTGGCCGCCGTTTTTCTTACCGCTCGCAGGAGCCATCGCTATGACACAAGCGCCCGTTCGTGGCATCTATCGACACTACAAAGGCGCGCTCTATGAAGTGCTCGACTGCGCACGCCATAGCGAAAGCGAGGAGCAGCTGGTGGTCTATCGCGCGCTTTACGGTGATTACGGGCTGTGGTGTCGACCGCTAGCGATGTTTCTCGAGCAGATCGAGCGCGATGGCCAGACAGAGCCACGCTTCGCGCTGGTAAAGGCGTTCGCCGCGCAATAGCCGCCATGCGCTAAAAAACGGCTGCTGAGTGGAATCGAAAAGGCCGCGCCCTTGATAGGCGCGGCCTTTTGTTGTCGCGAGAGGCATGCCCGAATGAACTTCCCCGCCGCCCATTAAACGATGATGATTGAGCGTCGCTAACCGTTTTTGCGTAACAGATAAAACGCGACCAGATAGCACGCGATAATCGGCAGCAGCACCGACCACAGCGGTGAAAACCCCAGCAGCACCGACGCCGGCGCGAGCAAGTCCTGCAGGTACTTCACACACAGCCCCACCACAATACCGATGAAGATGCGTGTGCCCGCTGTTTTAGTACGCAGCGGCCCAAACACAAAGGACGCCGCGACCAGCATCAGCCCTACAAAGGTCAACGGCTGGAACAGCTTCTGCCAGAAGAACAGCCATGCATCGTTGCTGCTGATACCCTGGCTGTCCTGATAGTGAGCGAACTCCCACAGACTGGTCAGCGGCTGAGTATCAAGATCCATGATGGCCAACGCCAAAAAGCGCGGGTCGAAGCGCGTATCCCACGCCGCTGAATCGCTGTGCTGGGAAGTTGTACCGCCATCTTCAAAGCGCGTGGTATTGATGTTTTCGAGGCGCCAGTGCTGCTCATGTTCATTCCACAGCGCGCGCTGGGCATAGCTGGCTTCGACCACGCGATTGTTCTGGTAGCGATAACGCGCTACGCCAATCAGCGTATTGTTCGAGGTGATGGCACCAAACTTGTAGAAAGTGTCGCCCTCAATTTGCCAACTGCCCTTGCCCAACGCCTGAGCATCGTTTTGCAAACGCTCGGCGCGATAGGTTTCCGCCGCTTGCTCGGTATGCGGCACCACCCATTGTCCGATGGCCATCATCAGCACAATCACCACTACCAATGGTTTCAGCACCGCGATAATCAGACGCGTAATCGAGCTACCCGCCGCGCGCATTGCGGTTAGCTCGTTAGCGCCCGCCATCGACCCTAGCCCCAGCAAACCGCCCAGTAGTACTGCCAGCGGCGCGTACTCATAGATACGCCACGGCAAGCGCATCAGTTGGAAGGCAATCAGCTGTATAAAGCCGTAATCGCCGGAAATATCGTCGACCGACCCCAATAAGCCAATCGAAAAATCCAGCGCCAGCAGCGTGAATTCGACGATGAGCATGGCCGCCAGTACCGTGCGCGCGACGTAGCGATCAAACAACGAAAACATTAGCGCGCCCCCCGCTGTCCAAAGGTCTGCTGCAACAGCCACAAACCGATTAGCAAGAACAGCACGTGCACCGGCCACACGCCTATCCAATCAGGCATTCGCCCCTCTTTGACCATATTAGACACGGCAATCAGCGCACTCAGGTAGATAACGTGCAGCACAATGGCGGGCAGCAGCTTGGCGAAGCGACCGTGGCGCGGATTCACCTTCGACAGCGACATCGCCAACAGCGCCAGTACAGGAATCATCAGCGGCAGACTGAGGCGGAACTGCAGCTCACCGAGCGCCTGTTCACCACCTTCACGCCACAGCTGCGGCGAAGACTGCATGGTGACCGCATCGAAGTTAGCGCGCGAGTTGGCAGTGCGCAGCAGGAAGGCGTAGCTGGCAAACTTCATTTCATCCGCCACTTTATCGCCCGCCACAATCGACTGGCGGAAGCCATCGCGCAGCATCAGGTAGCGGTCACCGGTTTTCGGATTGGTGTATTGCACCCCCAGATCGGCGCGAGTCAACACCGTAGGTTTGCCGGCCTGCTCTTCACTGATAAACACATGATGCATTTCAGTGTGGTCACGATTGATCTCGCCAATATAGGCGGTGCGCCCCGAACCAATCGGCTGGAAACGTCCCGGCGTCAGAATGCTGAAGTCGAGCTGAGATTTTTGCTGATCGAGGGCCTGAGCGGTGGCCTTGGTGGCCGCAGGATTTAGCCACAGCGAACACAGCGCTACCGCTATCGCGGTGATCACCCCGGGCCAGAGAGAAATACCCAGCAATCGCGAGGGGCTGAACCCGCACGCCTGCAACACGGTCATTTCGCTATTAAGGTAGAGCTGACCGTAGGCCAGCAGGAAACCAAGAAAGAACGCCAACGGCAAAATCAGCTGAATGAAGCCGGGAAAGTGGAACAGCATCAGGTTGCCCACCAGGCTCACCGGCAGTTCGCCTGCGGCGGCGTCAGCAATGTAGCGAATAAAGCGACTGCCGGTGATCACCAGCAACAGCACCGCTGCCACCGCAATCATGGTGATCATGATTTCACGAATCAAATAGCGGAAAATAACCAACGTGACTCTCCAAAAAGCGCCCGGCATTACCCATGGCAGCTAACAACTCTAAACACTTGATCATCAACGCCTGCGCCAGCGTTGAACTTGGCACCTGCTGATCTCGGCATTGACCATTACCGCAAAAAATCGCGGCTTCCAACAGCCGTTGCGCCGCCGGATACCTAGGGTACACTGTAGCAGTCACGCTGACGCTTGGCGCCTAGCCAGCCGCTCTAGCCAATGGGCTGCGGCTATCATACAACGCCCCGTCACCCCGCCTGCGCAACAGGAGCCACCATGCAATTTTCCGCCAGCAGCGCTACTGCCACTGATGTTTCAACGCAATGCCTCGTGCTACCGGTATTCAAGCCGCACCAGCAAGCGCCTCGCCAAACGCCCGCGTTCGAAGGCGTGGACCAGGCGCTGGGGGGATTACTGCAACGCTTGCTCAGCAACGGCGACTTTTCGGCCGCCGCCGGCACCACCCTGCTACTGCCCGAACCCCAAGGCATTGCGGCGCAGCGACTGCTGCTGGTTGGCCTCGGTGACCCCGAAACATTCTCCGAGCCCGCGCTGCGCTCGGCGATATTAGCGGCCTTTAGCGCGGCTTCCAAGCTCACTATTGAAGATGTCGCTGCCGCCTTCACCGATCCGCTGCTGGAAGATCGTGAACCCGAGTGGCAAGCGCGCCTCTGCGCAGAAAACGCGGTTAAGGCCAGCTATCGCTATACCCACGGCAAAAGCACCGTCAACGACACCGTCACACTGGCGCGCGTTACCGTGCTGGCGGCGGACGGCATCGACACCAGCCGCATCGATGAAAGCCTTGCGCTGGGCGCAGGGGTTGGCGAAGGCATCAACTTCGCGCGAGAACTCGGCAACCTTCCGGCTAACGTACTCACCCCGCGCCACTTGGCTGAACAGGCGGTAGCGCTGGGTGACAACGGCGCGCTCAAGGTAACGGTGCTCGATGAAGATGAACTCGAAGCGCTGGGTGCTGGCGCGCTTCTGGCGGTTGGCAAGGGCAGCCGCGAGCCTTCCCGCTTGATTGTGCTCGAATATCAAGGGGCCGCCGCCGACCAGCCGCCGCACGTACTGGTGGGCAAGGGCATCACCTTCGATACCGGCGGTATTTCGATCAAGCCCAGCGCCAATATGGATGAAATGCGTTACGACATGGGCGGTGCCGCCAGCGTGATGGGTACCTTCAAAACGCTGCTAGAGGTGAAACCCGCCATCAACGTGGTCGGTATTATCGCCTCTGCCGAGAACATGCCCGATGGCAATGCACTCAAACCCGGCGACGTCATTACCACGCTGAAAGGTCTGACTGTCGAAGTGCTGAACACCGATGCCGAAGGGCGGCTGGTGCTGTGCGACGCGCTCACCTACGCCGAGCGTTTCAAGCCGGCCAGCGTCGTCGATATGGCCACCCTGACCGGGGCCATGGTGATTGCGCTGGGCAGCGAAGCAAGCGGCGTCTTCTCCAACGATGACGGCCTTGCCGAAGAGCTGCTCGAAGCCGCCGACGAGTCCTGGGATCGCGCCTGGCAGCTCCCCATCTGGGACGAGTATCACAAACTGCTGGAGTCCAACTTCGCGGATCTCGCCAATATCAGCACACGCGGAGGCGGAGCGGGGTCGATTACCGCCGCGTGCTTCTTGTCGCGCTTCGCCGAGAACTATCGCTGGGCCCATCTCGACATTGCCGGCACTGCGTGGGACGGCAAGAACGGCGCTACCGGTCGGCCTGTAGGGCTACTTACCCAGTACCTGTTTGATCGCGAGGCAGAAGGCCTCGATGCCGACCAGCTTGGCCCGCTGGAGGAAGTGTAATGACGGCGACCCAGTCAACACCGGTGATGCTGATTACTGGCGGCTCGCGCGGCATTGGTGCCGCCACTGCCCGGCTAGCCGCGCAGCGCGGCTATCGCGTGGTGATCAACTACCTGAGTCGTAGCGATGCAGCGCAGCAGTTGGTCAGCGAGATTGAGCAAGCGGGCGGCACGGCCGTAGCCGTACAGGCCGACGCCAGTGAAGAAGCGGGCATTCAGGCGCTGTTCGATGCCGTTGACCAGCAGTTCGGACGCCTCGACGTGCTGGTGAACAATGCCGGTATTGTCGATCAGGTCAGCCGCGTCGAAGCGCTCAGCTACGCCCGTATCGAGCGCATGATGCGCATTAACGTGGTCGGGCCTTTTATCTGCGCGCGCGAAGCGGTCAAACGCATGTCGACGCGCTTTGGCGGCCACGGCGGTGCCATTGTTAACGTTTCATCAGCAGCGGCCCACCGCGGCGGCGCTAATCAGTACGTTGATTACGCGGCGTCGAAGGGCGCGATCGATACCTTCAGTGAAGGGTTGGCAAAAGAAGTGGCCGCCGATGGCATTCGAGTCAATACCGTTCGGCCTGGCGTGATTCGTACCGAGATTCACGCCAGCGGCGGATTGCCCGACAAACCGGACAGCTCAGCCGCTAGCATTCCGCTGGGCCGCGCCGGAGAAGCCGAGGAAATTGCCAACGCGATTGTCTGGCTGGCTTCCGGCGAAGCCAGTTTTGCCACCGGCGCGGTGCTCGATGTCGACGGTGGTGTGTAGCGCAGCATGACTCAGATCGACTTCTACGTGTTGCCCGACACCACCCTCGATGCGCGCATCACCTTCGCCTGTCGTTTGGCTGAAACCATCAACCATAAAGGCTACCGGCTGCATCTACATGCCAACGATGAAGCCGCTGCTGGTGAGATAGATGCAGCGCTGTGGACCTTCAGGCCCGAGAGTTTCGTGCCTCACGCGCTGCTGGGCAGCGCCGATGAAGAGCACGCGGCCATCACCATCGGCTACAGCGAGCCCCCCTGCCCCGGTGCCGAGGTGCTGCTGAATCTGGCCGACGAGGTGCCTGATTGGTTTTCGCGTTTTGAGCGCATCGCAGAGATTATCAATCAGCACCAGCAGGTGCTCACGGCCAAGCGCGCCAGCTGGAAAATGTACAAGGAACGCGGCTATCCGGTGAAGGCACACCACCTGAAGGGGCAAGCCTGAGCCGGACGCAATTCCTCTCTTGCTACTGGCGCAGCGCCACCACACTTACCAAAGGCGCTGCGCCGCCCCTCTCGCTCATTAGCACTGAGCACACCAGCGAGCCCCGCGAGCGTCTCCACAGCGAGACGTTCGCGAGCCGCGATCAGCCTCGCCGGTAGCGGCGCTAAATCAGCGCTTTCTCACGCAGTTCCATCTTCATATAGGCGTAATAGATGGGCGCGGCGATCAAACCGCCCAGCCCAAACAACGTTTCGAACACCAGCATCGCCAGCAGCAGTTCCCAGGCGCGTGCGTGGATCGAGCCACCGACAATGCGCGCATTGAAGAAGTACTCGAGCTTGTGCACGACCACCAGATAGACCAGCACCGAAATGGCCACCCACAGCGATACCGACAGGCCAATCACGCAGATGATGGCATTGGAGATCAGGTTACCGACAATCGGCAGAAGCCCGACAATAAAGGTCACGATCACCAGCGTTTTTGCCAGCGGCAAATGCACCCCCGCTAGCGGCAACACCACCAGCAAGAAGACGCCGGTCAGCACGGTGTTAAGCAGCGAGATGCGAATCTGTGCAAACACAATCTGATGGAAAGCCGCCGCGAGGCGATTAACGCGGCGATAGAGCGCTGCGGCCAGCGGCTTCATGTTTTCTTCGGAAGGAGAAGGCACCAGCGCGATCACGGCCCCCAGCACCATCCCCAGCAGCACCTTCACAAACAGATGCACCGCGCCGGTGCCCCAGGTTTTCAGCTCACTGGTGTGATCGTGCAGCAACTGCTTCAACAAGCTGTGAAAATCGTCCGCCGAACTGGGCAAGTAGCGTGTTAACACGTTGGGCAACTGACGACGCGCCTGCTCAACCACATCGAGCAGCATGTTAGTCAGGCGCGCAGGGTTATTCACTTCATGCAGCACCAGCGAGAACGCCCCCACCACCAGAATCGACAGCCCGCCCAAAATGATGAGGGTCAGCAGCGCCACCGTGATTGCGCGAGCGAAGCGGTAAGAGATCAACCGCTCTACCATCGGCGTAAGCGCATTAATCAGCTCAAACACCAGTAGCCCCGCCAGCATGGGTGCCAGCAGCTTGAACGGCAGCAATAGAATCAGAGCCACCGCAGCGATAATCAAACTGGCTAATTCAGTGCGCGACACCGTTATGTTTTTCATAATCACCCACATTCAGCAACCGCTCGGCGGTCGATAGCAATAAGGCTTAACAGAGCGCGCAGTGTAGCCCCTCACCGCAATAAATCGAACTGCTTTTTCGTCATCACTCAACGCGCCATGCCATACCATTTGCTCATCGCTTCGGGCAATTTCGCGCCACGCGTATCCGAGCGGCCAAAGACTGTGACGGCGGACGGGTGAAACGCGTATAATCGGAGCCATTTTCCACTGCTGCCAGCACGATCACAGTGCGTCGCGCAGTCACGCTATTAGTCATTCACCATCACACTTGAGCCGCTACATGGAACCGATGGATAAAACCTACTCCCCCAATGAGCTGGAAGAGCGCTGGTATCAGCGTTGGGAACAGCAGGGCCTATTTGCTCCCGCTGGTCATGGCACGCCCTTTTCGCTAATGATTCCGCCCCCCAACGTGACCGGCAGCCTGCACATGGGCCACGGTTTCGGCATGACGCTGATGGATACCCTGGTGCGCTTCAAGCGCATGCAGGGGTATAACACCCTGTGGCAGCCCGGCACCGACCACGCCGGTATCGCTACTCAGATGCTGGTCGAGCGCAAGGTGCAGGCCGAGGAAGGCAAAACCCGCCACGATTTGGGCCGCGATGCATTCATCGACAAGGTGTGGGAATGGAAGGAAGAGTCCGGCGGCAACATTAGCCGCCAGCTGCGCCGACTGGGCGGCAGCCCCGATTGGTCGCGCGAGCGCTTCACCATGGACGATGGTCTGCAGAATGCGGTCAAGGAAGCCTTCGTGCGGCTGCACGAGGATGGCCTGATCTATCGTGGCAAGCGCCTGGTCAACTGGGACCCGGTGCTGAATACCGCCATTTCCGATCTCGAAGTCGAGAACAAGGAAGTGGCCGGCCATATGTGGCACTTCAAGTATCCGCTGTCGGGCGGCGAAACCTACGAATACATCGAGCGCGACGCCGACGGCAACATTACCAAGCGCGAAACCCGCGACTACATCTCGATCGCTACCACCCGCCCCGAAACCATGCTGGGCGATGGCGCGATTGCGGTGCACCCTTCCGACCAGCGCTATGCGCCGCTGGTGGGCAAACTGTGTGAAATTCCGGTTGGCCCCAAAGCGCTGCGCCGCCAGATTCCCATCATCACCGACGAACACCCCGATCCAACCTTCGGCTCCGGTGCGGTGAAGATTACCGGTGCCCACGACTTCAACGACCACGAGGTCGCCAAGCGCCATCAGTTGCCCATGTACGAGCTGATGGACCTGAGCGGCCACATGCGCAGCGATGGGCTCTCCTATGAAGAGAGCGCGGCGGTTGCTACCGCCATCGCTCAAGGCAGCGATAGCCGCAGCGACGTGAGCACCATCAACCTAGTGCCGGATGAGTTTCGCGGTCTCGATCGCTTTGAAGCGCGCCAGCGCGTGGTCGAGGCCGTTACCGGCGAAGGGCTGGCGGTGCTCAACGATGATGGCGAGCCGCTGGTCGAGAACAAAACCATCATGCAGCCGTTCGGCGATCGCTCTGGCACCGTTATCGAGCCACTGCTAACGGCGCAGTGGTTTGTGTCGATCAAACCGCTGGCCGAGCCAGCCATCAAGGCGGTGGAAAACGGCGATATCAAATTCGTGCCGAAAAGCTACGAGAACATGTACTTCGCTTGGATGCGCGATATTCAGGACTGGTGCATTTCGCGTCAGCTGTGGTGGGGTCACCGCATTCCCGCATGGTACGACCAGCAGGGCAACTGCTACGTGGGCCGCAGTGAGGAGGAGGTGCGCCGCACTGAAGGGCTCGGCGACGACGTCGAACTGCGTCAGGACGACGACGTACTCGACACCTGGTTCAGCTCCGGCCTGTGGACCTTTGCCACCCTGGGCTGGCCCGAGCAAACCGAGGCGCTGAAAACCTTCCACCCCACCGATGTACTGGTGACCGGCTTCGACATCATCTTTTTCTGGGTAGCACGCATGATCATGCTGACCCTGAAGTTTACCGGACAGGTGCCATTCAAGACCGTCTACATGACGGGTCTGGTGCGCGATGGTCAGGGTCAGAAAATGTCGAAATCGAAGGGCAACGTGCTCGACCCGATCGATTTGATCGACGGCATTGGGCTTGAGCAACTGGTCGATAAACGCACCGGCAACATGATGCAGCCGCAGAAGGCCGAGAAGATTGCCAAGGCAACGCGCAAGGAGTATCCCGACGGTATCGAGGCGCACGGCACCGATGCGTTGCGCTACACCTTCCTGTCGCTGGCCTCGACCGGACGCGATATCAAGTTCGATATCAATCGTCTCGATGGCTACCGTAACTTCTGTAACAAGCTGTGGAATGCTGCACGCTACGTGCTCTCCAATGCGGAAGGCGAGGATTGCGGTCAGCACGGCGAGACCGTCGAGCTAAGCCGCGCGGATCGCTACATCATTTCGCGCTTGCAGCTGATTGAAGCGCAGTTGACCAAACACCTTGAGGAATATCGCTTCGATCTGGCCTCTCAGGCGCTCTATGAATTTGTCTGGAACGACTACTGCGACTGGTACCTTGAGCTATCCAAACCGGTACTGTGGGACGACAGCGCTAGCGCTGAGCTGAAGCGCGGCACCCGCCGCACGCTGGTACGCGTGCTGGAAGTGATCCTGCGTCTCGCGCACCCGATGATGCCGTTCATTACCGAAGAAATCTGGCAGCGCGTTGCGCCGCTGGCAGGCATCGAGCTCACACCGGATAGCTCGATCATGGTGCAGCCATGGCCCAACGCCGACCAGTCGCGAGTCGATCACGCCGCCATCGACGATATCGAGTGGGTGAAACACGTCATCGTGGCGGTGCGTAACATTCGTGCTGAAATGAACATCGCGCCCGGCAAGGCGCTGCCGCTGATTCTAAGCGGTGGCGATGACAGCGACCGCCGTCGCTTGCAGGAAAATCGTCGAGTGCTTAGCAAACTGGCCAAGCTCGAAAGCGTTGAGTTCGCCGCCGCAGATGACGCACCGCTGTCGGCACTGGGCCACGTGGGGGCGCTGGAAGTGCGCGTGCCGATGGCCGGCTTTATCGACAAAGAGGCCGAGCTCAAGCGTATCGACAAGCAGCTCGAGCAAAGCCGCAAGGCCATCGACGGTATTGAGCGCAAACTGTCCAATCAGGGCTTCGTTGCCAAAGCACCAGCCGAGGTGGTCGAGAAAGAGCGCAGCCGCTTGGAAGAGCAGCGCCAGTCAATCACTCTGCTGGAGGCACAGCGCGACAAGATCGCAGCGCTGTAACGCTCGCCTGAGCAGTATTCGACGCTCAAAAGCAAAGGGCCGTGGGAGCAATTCCCACGGCCCTTTTGTATGTCCATCCCTACGCCAAGCGGAGCCGAGCAGGTAATTTTCACTCTTTTTACGCGGGAATGTCACGCTCACTATCCATTCAACATGTTGCACATCATGCAACTCACGTAAAATAAATTGAAACTTATAATACTGATACATCAAGGGATAACATGAAGAGTGCAGCACTCATACGTTGCTACTTCGTAGCACTGCTGCTGTTTGGCAGCTGGCTCTTGTTTCGTGCGCAATGGGACGCGCTCGACACGCGCCTGTTCTTCTATTTCAACCAGTACCTCACCCCCGCCCACCCGCGGTTCGTGAATATCCTGGCGCTGACTAACGCGCGTTTCTTCGATTCGATTATCTTTTGTATGATGCTAGCGATTCTCGCGTTCAATCTGCTCAGACATCTTAGCGTGCAGGGATTTTGCTACTGGTTCAGCATCGCGCTGGTGATGTCAGCATGCTCGGGCGTTGCCACCGATATCATTCACGTGATGCTCGATTACGCGCGTCCTAGCCCTGCCTATTTGCACGATAATGTGCACCTTATTACCACACTCACCGACTATAATGTGAAAGATGCGGTCAGTAACAGCTTTCCCGGCGACCACGGCGTTCACGCGATGATCTTTGCCGCCTTCATGATGCGCTTTGCCAATCGATTGTGGGCAGCCGTGGCGTTTGTGCTGGCACTGCTGGTGACCTGCCCCCGCATTATGGTGGGCGCACACGCCTTCAGCGATATTTATGTCGGATCGCTTACACTAGTGCTTTTGCTCACACCGTGGTTTATGTTTACCCCGCTTCAGCGCTGGGTAGAAACGCAGCTGATGGGCATTTTCAATCCTAAATCCAACATTTAACGCTGTCGTGCCAACACGTACGATCCGTTGTTGACTACCCGTAGATACCGTACATGTCTCTGAAACGAATTCTGACCCTCAACCTTTTGGGGCTACTCATTCTGTTTAGCTGGTGGCAAACCACGCTGCCCATCTGGCCCGCGCTCGACGAGTGGATATTCTTCTCGTTCAACCACACCATTACCGAACAGCACTCCCTGTGGGTGACCCTGCTGGGGGCGCTAAACACGCGCATCTATGATGCGGCCACCTTCTTCCTGATGCTGTTTGTGCTGGTGCTGGCGATGTTCGAAGACAAGCGCCCGGCACGAGTGTGGCACTGGTTCTCGATTGGCTTCGTAATGCTGGCCAGCGCCGGTATTATCGCGCTGATCAACAATAAGCTGCCCTACGCGCACGAAAGCCCATCGCTCTTTTTCCATGACATGGGCGAGCACGTCAATTACGTATCGCAGATGGTGTCGTTCAAGGCGAAGGATAGCGCTGGCGACAGTTTCCCCGGCGATCATGGCATGATGCTGCTGGTATTTACCTCCTTCGTCATGCGCTACGCGCCGCGCAAGTGGACGCCCATCGCCATTATCATGGCGCTCTGCTTCAGCATGCCGCGCATTATTGTCGGCGCGCACTGGTTCGAGGACGTTTACATGGCGTCACTGGCAATCGGGCTGATCTATCTGCCCTGGGTACTGATGACTCCCCTCAGCGACCGCTGCATTCGAGGTGTTGAGCGGCTGCTGCGCCTCACCCACCTGCCCGGCACCCAACGCCTATAAGCATTGGCCCCACTCGCTACCCAGCCAGTGGGGCCAAATCGTTTATGCCCGCAAAAAACCGCCTCAGCCAACGCGGCTGCGCTATGCTGATGAAGCCAATAACAACTAAAGCGAGCCTTCATCATGCGCTTCCTTCACGCATCAACCCTTGTAGTGCTTACCACACTGGCTGCCGGCTGCGTTAGCAACGACTACCCGCCTGATTCATGCGGCGGCGTTAACAAGACCGCCAATCCTGAAGTCGTCGCCCCCAAAACCTTTTCGCTCGACCCCGTATGCCTTTATCGCTCGGTGTTCGACAACCCAGGCCGCCAATAAAAACTCGCCCCCAACGAAAGCCCCCATGGCCTGAGGCGCTCATGGGGGCTAAGTGTCGTGCGAAGGCAAGCTCGTCGGCTATCCGTAGCGTCCGGTAATGTAGTCTTCGGTTTGCTTGTTGCGCGGTTGGGTGAATATCTTCGAGGTGCGGTCGTATTCGATCAGCTCGCCCAGATACATGAAGGCGGTGGTGTCGGATACGCGGGCGGCCTGCTGCATGTTGTGGGTCACGATGACGATGGTGTAGTCCTGCTTGAGCTCGTTGACCAGGTCTTCGATGTAACCGGTCGAGATCGGGTCGAGTGCGGAGGTGGGTTCGTCGAGCAGAATCACCTCGGGTTTCACCGCGATACTACGTGCGATGCACAGGCGCTGCTGCTGACCACCGGAGAGCGCTTGGCCGCTTTGACGCAGCTTGTCCTTCACTTCGTCCCACAGCGCGGCTTTGCGCAGCGCCCACTCCACGCGTTCTTCCATTTCGCGACGCGGCAGACGTTCGTAGAGCTTCACGCCGAAGGCAATGTTATCGAACACCGACATCGGAAACGGGGTCGGGCGCTGAAACACCATGCCCACGCGCGCGCGCAGCAGGTTGATATCGATACTGCGATCGTTGATATCGTTGCCGTCCAGCAGCAACCGACCTTTGGTATGCATGTTGGGGTAAAGGTCATGGATGCGATTGAAGCAGCGCAGCAGCGTTGATTTACCGCAGCCGGAAGGACCGATAAAGGCCGTTACTTCGTTGGCAGGAATCTCCATGCTGATATTTTTCAGCGCATGAAACTTGCCGTAGTAGAAGTTCAAGTCATCTACCAGCAGCTTGGTGCTGTTTGGCGTGTTGTTGGCACCACGTTCAGTCAGCGTGACGCCCGGCGTCACTTGCGGCTGCGTTTCCGGCGCGGAGGCGGAATAAGCGTTCGTCGAGGGCATGATTACCTCTTGTTGGCGTCTCGCGACACGAAGCGCGCGATGATATTAAGCACCAGAATGGTCAGCGTGAGGATCAAGGCTCCGCCCCACGCCAATTCGACCTGGCGGGGAATGAAGGAGTTGATCGTCATGTTTTGATAAATCGTCATTGGCAGGTTGGGCATTTCGCTACCAAGATCGAAGAAGTTCCACTGGTTGGAATTGAGTGAGGTGAAGATCAACGGCGCGGTTTCGCCGCTGATACGAGCACAGGCCAGCAAGATACCGGTGATAATGCCGGCACGCGCACCGCTGTAGCAGACTCGCACCACCACCCACCAGCGGTGAGCGCCCATCGCTGAAGCCGCCTCACGCAGTGAATCGGGCACTAGCTTCAGCATATCCTCGGTGGCACGAATCACCACCGGAATCACAATTACCGCTAGCGCCAGTATGCCCGCCCAGCCCGAGAAGTGGCCCATGGGCAGCACCACCAGCGCGTAGATGAACAGCCCGATAATCACCGAGGGCGCTGACAGCAGCACATCGTTGATAAAGCGAATAACGCTGCCGAGCACCGACTCACGACCGTATTCGGCCAGCCAGGTACCCGCCCCGACCCCGATAATCGTCCCGATCACGGTGCCGCCCAGCGTTAGCATGATCGAGCCCAGAATGGCGTTACCCAAACCGCCGCCCGACATGCGGGTACGTTCAGTAAAGGTCGACCATTCGATCGCGGTAACACCCTGCCACAGCAGCGTTGCCAGAATGGCCAGCAGCCAGAAGATGCCGAACAGCGCCGCCGCCGAGCACAGCACCATCACGGTGCGGTTAAGCAGCTTGCGCTTGTGATAAAGCGAATTGGAGTGTTGCATCTGCACTGGCTCCCGCTACGGCATCCGGCGCTGCATACGCTTGAGCATCAAGCGCGCGCAGGCCAGTACCGCAAAGGTAATCAGGAAGAGAATCAGGCCCAGCGCCAGCAGCGCCGAGCGTTGTACGCCGGTAGCTTCGTTAAACTGCGTCGCAATCAGCGCCGCAATCGACGTGCCTTGGCCGGTCAGGGTCGGCGAGAAGAACAGGTTATTACCGATCACAAAGGTAACCGCCATGGTCTCACCCAGCGCGCGCCCTAGCCCCAGAATAATGCCGCCCACCAGTCCGGCGCGAATCGACGGCAGCACCACCGAGCGCACCACTTCCCAGGTAGTACAGCCCACCCCGTAAGCGGATTCGCGCAGTACCGCAGGCACAGTATTCATCACATCGCGCGCGGTCGCCGTAATGAAGGGAATGATCATCACCGCCAGAATAATGCCCGCAGTGAGCAGCCCGGTACCGGTAGGGAAGGTAATCGGCGACAGCCATTGCAGCAGCGGGGCCAGCACCAGCACGCCCCACATGCCATAGATGATCGACGGAATGCCCGCCAGCAGCTCCACCGTCACCCCAAGCGGGCGACGCAGCACCGCAGGGCATAGCTCGGTGAGAAAGATCGCTATACCAAACGACACCGGCACCGCAATCACTACCGCAATCAGCGACGTGATCAAGGTGCCGTAAATGGCGGGCAGCGCACCGAACACCTGTTGATTGGGCGCCCAGCGGTTCTCAGTGAAAAACTGCCCGCCATAGCTCACCAGCGCCGGCCAGGCGGAAATCAACAGCGACAGCATAATGCCGCCCAGCAGCACCAGTACCAGTACCGCTAACGCTCCAGTGCCGTTTTTGAACACACGATCCATCAGCCCGTGGCGCGCCAGTGCGCGCTCTTCCTGCTGACTGGCACCCAGCAGCGGTGATGATTCGCGGCGATCGCTGTCGCTCATGGCACCGACCTCAGTCCTGTTTGAAAAATGCGCAGCACGATAAACCTTTGTTCGGTGAGTAAACCAACACGCCGTCAGACGGCGCTCGCACTAGCCTTTGAGCAACGCACCAAGGCATGCGTGGGATACTGAAGTAAACACCACTTCGCGGTGGAGCTAAGCACAACACTCTGTTTACTCAGCTAAACTTCAGATAACTGGAGGCATTGTCACGGATGAATGTGACACAAATACTACAACGCCGGGAAAAATCCCGGCGTTACCAACGTTTAGCGTATTGCACTCAGACCGGCGAGCCCCCTGAACAAGCGGGGAACCAGCCCTGCGCAATGCGGCTTACTTGTCGTTCCACACCGGCTTGCCATCAGCCTTGATGCGCGACCAAACGTTTTTCTTCACGGTGTCCACTACGTTTTGCGGGATCGCGACATAATCAAGCTTGGTCGCCGCATCGCCACCGTTGGCGTAGGCCCAGTTGAAGAAGTCGAGCGCCTGCTTCGATGCCTTGGCATCTTTGGCGTCGGTGTGCATCAGGATGTAGGAGACCGCAGTGATCGGCCAGCTATCGGCGCCCGGCTGGTTAGTCAGCACCACGTCGAAGCCAGGCGTACCCTGCCAGTCGGCGTGAGATGCTGCTGCGGCAAAGCTTTTGCCGGAAGGCGCAACAAACTTGCCTTCGCGGTTTTTCAGCTGCAGCGCGGGCAGGTGATTCTGCTTGGCGTAGGCATACTCAACGTAGCCAATTGCGCCCGGCACCTTGCTCACCTGTGACGCCACACCACCGTTGGCCTGAGCGCCAACACCCGCCGGCCATGAAACCGAATTGCCTTCGCCTACCTGCTGCTTGAAATCGCTGCTGACCTGCGACAGATAGTGGGTGAAGTTGAAGTTGGTGCCCGAACCATCAGAGCGGTAAACCGGCGTAATACGTTGCGACGGCAGGTCCACGCCTTCGTTCAATGCAGCAATTTTCTTGTCATCCCACGACGTAATCTTGCCCTGATAAATGGCAGCAAGCGTGGGGCCGTCAAGACGCAGCGTTTTACCTTCCGGCAGCTTCAGGTTAGCAACCGGTACTGCACCGCCCATGATCATCGGGAACTGCACCAGACCATGCTTTTTCTGCTCATCCGCGGACAGCGGCGCATCGGAAGCACCGAAAGTCACGGTGCCAGCCTGAATCTGCTGAATACCACCGCCAGAACCGATTGCCTGATAGTTAAGACCTGCACCGGTTTTATCCTGGTACTGATCCGACCATTCGGAATAGACCGGATAAGGGAAGGTAGCGCCAGCGCCAGTAATGGCGTCGGCCGCGTGAGCAGGAGCCTGAACACCCAGACCTACGACCAGTGAAGCGGCAAGAAGGAGCGAACTGCGCTTGAGCATGCGTGCTCTCCATAAACAGGGGCGATATTGAAATTTTGGTTCTGCGCTCGTTGCAGAGCATGCGAAGAACTCCCGCTACGCTAGCAACGGAGCATGTCAGTTTTATTTCAGTTTGGCGTTTTGCCTGCGTAAAAAATGCATCGTCACCGCTCTTATATTCACTTAGCGAATATCAAAACCCAAAAACTGTATTTAACGGTAATTAAGCGACGCCCTACTCTGGAACGCTCGCAACGCTGCCTGCCAGTGCCATCCGGCAAGGCAGAGCGTTGGCGAAGACGTATGTTGTTTGATGATCGGAGTCGCTATGAGTGTCGTGGTAATTCATGGAAGCCCCAGCGAGCCTTCGCGCTCTTCGGCGTTGGCCTACTACCTAAGCAAGCCATTAGAACAACAGGGCATCACTGTCCATCACGTAACGCTGACGCAGCTACCGGCCGACGCCTTGCTACGCACCGATACCGCGCATCCGAAACTGAGCCATTATCTTGAGCTGATTGCCAACGCCAGCGGGATCATTATCGCAACGCCGGTGTATACCGGATCGATCAGTGCGCTCACCAAGGCGCTGTTGGAAATCATTCCTGAGCGCGGTCTGCGCGGCCGCCCGGCGCTAGCGGTGGCCAGCGGCGGATCCGTCGCCAGCGTGCAGGCCGCCGAGCACGCACTAACGCCTATTTTGCGCAACCTCAAGGCGACGCTGATCGGCGCCAGCGTTTATAGCACCGCCAGCGAGCTGCCTTCACGTAAGGACAGCAACGGCTATACGCTCGATTATCAATTCACGGAAACGCTTACCGAGCGCCTCGACGATGCGCTCGAACACTTTGTTGCCCAGCTACCGCCAACGCACACGCGATCATCAACGCAGCAGCATGCGTGGGCGGCGCGGTTGGCGCTTTAGCCTCGCTCAACGGTTCTCTCTTCTGATTTGTGACAAAAGGAATCTTCATGGCTAGCGCACGACGCCATCACCCGTTACAGCGTCTTTTCAATCTCGCTGCACCTTGGCTGTTACCCATCGCGCTGTTGATCGTCTGGGAGCTGGCCGCTGACTACGGTTGGATCTCAGCGCGCATTCTGCCCTCGCCTTCGGCAGTGGTCGCTGCTGGCTGGCGCACCATCCAGGATGGTTCGCTGTTCGAGGCGCTGTGGTCAAGCACCCGTCGTGCGCTGATCGGCTTCGCCATTGGTGGTGCCGCCGGGCTAGCGCTGGGGTTTATTACCGGGCTATCCGCATTGGCCTCGCGACTGCTCGATAGCAGCCTGCAAATGATCCGCAACGTACCGCACTTGGCGCTGATTCCGCTGGTGATCCTGTGGTTCGGCATTGGCGAAACCGCGAAGGTTTTTCTGGTAGCGCTCGGCACGCTGTTTCCCATTTACCTCAACACCTATCACGGCATCCGCAACGTTGATCCAAACCTGATCGAAATGGCGAAAAGCTACGGTCTGCACGGTGCCAAGCTGTTCTGGAATGTGATTTTGCCAGGTGCGCTGCCGTCGATTCTGGTGGGCGTACGTTTCGCCCTTGGGCTGATGTGGCTAACGCTGATTGTGGCCGAAACCATCAGTTCCACCGACGGCCTTGGCTATATGGCGATGAATGCGCGCGAGTTTCTGCAAACCGACATCGTGCTGCTGACCATCGTGCTCTATGCGCTGCTCGGCAAGGTCGCCGATCTGCTAGCCAAGGGACTCGAATACTGGTGGCTGCGCTGGCATCCCGCGTTTCAACGCGACGCGCGTTAGGCCAGCAGCAACTCCCGACCGCTCGCCGCACTCGCCCTGTGTTCGAGTGCGGCGGCCGACGACACACCTTCGACGTTTAACTTCAGCGAGCGAATCATTTTTATGTCACAGCCTCACGATGCGTCACCGCACAGCGCTGCCTTAACGCTAAGAAACGTAGAGCGCCACTTCGGCGATACGCAGGTGCTTCAGCAGTTGGATTTGGACATCGCGGAAGGCGAAATCGTTGCCATTATCGGCCGCAGCGGCTGCGGGAAATCAACCCTGCTACGCCTGCTGGCGGGATTGGATAGCGCCGACGGTGGCACCCTCGAATGGCACGGCGCACCGCTAAGCCGACATACCCGCGATATCAGGCTGATGTTTCAGGACCCGCGTCTACTGCCGTGGAAGCGCGTGCTGGACAACGCAGCGCTGGGCAGCAACCGTACGGTGGCACGCAAGGCGCTGGAAGAAGTGGGACTGAGCGAGCGCGAACAGCGTTGGCCCGCTCAACTGTCAGGAGGCCAACGCTCGCGCGTAGCGCTGGCCCGCGCCTTGGCGCACCAGCCGCAGCTACTGCTGCTGGATGAGCCGCTGGGCGCACTCGATGCCCTCACCCGTTCGAGCATGCACCAACTGATCGAGCGACTCTGGCGCGAACACGGATTTACGCTGGTGCTGGTCACCCACGATGTGTCGGAAGCAGTAACGCTGGCTGATCGCGTGATTCTGCTCGATGAAGGACGCGTCGAGCTCGACCTGAAGATCGATGTAGCGCGCCCCCGCCGCCCCACCGATCCTCGATTGATTCAGCACGAAGCGACGCTGCTCGAGCACCTGACCGGACAACGCCAGGCGACACAGGACGACGACCCACACGAACACAGGCACGGCGGAGATCCTCACGATAGCTACTTGCATCAGGCGCGCGTGGTACAGGTTTCCCCCGACGCAATTGCCATCTGACCAACACTTTTCCCTCACACTCACTTACGGAGACATTCCATGTCCAACGATCCCGCTCTTAATCCGCGCAACCAGTTTCGCGGCACCATCAAGCAAATTCACGAAGGCGATGTGCTCAGCGAAATCGATGTCGAAACGCCACACGGCATCGTGACCTCGGTAATTACCACGCGCTCGGTACGCGAGTTGGAGCTGGCAATAGGCTCGCCGGTGCTGGCGTTCGTGAAGGCAACCGAAGTCGCGCTGGCGCGTCTATAGCCACAGGCTTGGCGTAGCCGCAGCTGCTTTATCAGCCCCTCGCGCTTTTCAGGCGCGGGGGGCTTGCTTTAGTCTGGGAAGGAAACGCGACACCTTCCGAGGAGGCATCATGACGGTCACGGTTAACTTCGCTGGACAGCAACTTCCCGCTATTGGTCAGGGCACCTGGCGAATGGGCGATGGGCATTACACCGCCGAGCAAGAGGTCGACGGACTGAGGCGCGGGCTGGATTTGGGCCTGACACTGATTGATAGCGCCGAAATGTATGGTCATGGGCGTTCGGAAAGCATTGTCGGCCGTGCGGTGAAAGGCCGTCGCGACGATGCCTTCATCGTCAGCAAGGCGCTGCCTTCCAACGCCACTAAAAAAGGCTTGAAGGAAGCCTGCGAGCGCAGCCTGTCGTATCTGGGCATCGATTGCCTCGATCTTTACCTGCTGCACTGGCCGGGCAGTACGCCGCTTAGCGAAACATTGGAAGGCTTCGAGCAGCTTATCGACGCGGGCAAGATCAAGCGCTGGGGCGTATCGAACTTCGATACCAGCGCCACCAATGCACTGGCACGCACCAGCGGCAGCAGCGACTGCACCACCAATCAGGTGCTTTATAACCTAGGCTCGCGCGGCATCGAATTCGATTTGCGCCCCCGCCTGCGCGAGCTGGAAATTCCGCTGATGGCGTATTGCCCGGTGGCCCAAGGCGGCAGCGCCAGCCGTCATTTGGTCAATCACCCTATCGTGCAGGAAATCGCCGCGCAGCATAACGCCTCCCCCACCCAGCTACTGCTGGCATGGGCCATTCGTCCCTTCAACGGTGAGCGCGACCTGATCGCTATCCCCAAAGCGGTCACCCCTGCGCATATTGAGGAGAATGCCAAGGCACTGGAGATTACGTTAAGCGCTGAGCAGTTGAAAAAGCTCGACGAAGCCTTCCCGCCACCCGCTGGCCCAGAGCCCTTGGACATCGTGTAAACATCCGCGAGCGCGTGTGAGTGCGCTAAGCAGAAAAAGCGCCGTGCGATCGAATCGCACGGCGCTTATTTTTTGACGGCTGTTAGCGGCCCGCTTTGGCACCAGCCTGAAGCCTTCGAACTGTTTGCTGCAACACGACTGGGCTACTGTGGAACACATTGCCTCGCTCGCCAGTCATAACATACGAGCGACAGTGCCAGCCGCAGCACCTCGCGGCGAATCGCGCGCCGCTAATACAGCGCGATGCCGGTAACGGCGACCGCTTGATCGAACCAGTTGCGTTTGTCACCCGAGCGCAAGTCGACTTCATACACATGGCCCGATAGATCAGCCACATAGGCAAGCTGCTGTTCTAACAGCAACGCCAGCCCGATGGTCTCCTTGAAGCCACGCGTGATGACCTCTACTTCGCCCAGCTTGCCGTTTTCCAAACGCGCGCGATTCAGCGAATTGCCGTTAGGCTCAGCGCCGCGGTCTGTCCAGTAGAGGAAACCGTTGTCGCTATCGAGCTCAAGATCGATCGGCTCTGGCAGGTGGTCAGCCAGCACGGTGATATCCGAGCGAGTCGACGGCGTTTCGCCTTCGGGCAGCTCGATGCCGGCGGTGAAGATACGCCCCTGACCACCCTTCGGCGGGCCTTTCTGCGTCCAATAAAGCGTGTTGTTCGCCTCATCGACCACAATTCCGACGCAGCGATCCAGCTCTTCACGCGGATAGGACTGGCCCGCACCGCGCTCGACCAGAGTTTCCAGCCCCGAGCCGTCAACATTGCAGCGCATTACCCTGCCCCCTTCGCGATCACACCAGTAAAGCCGCTGATGCGTCGTATCCAGATAGAGCTGCTTGGGCGTTACGATATCGCCGCCGCCGACCAGTTCGGTCATCTCAGAGCCATCGAGCTTGCTGCGCAGGATTCTGCCATCGGGTGCGGGGAAATCTTCGCCGTGCTTCTCTTTCCCCATGTCGGTCCAATACAGCAGGCCGTTCTGGGTATCTACCTGAACGCCATCGACAAACCCCGCAGAGGTAACGGTGGTGATTAAATGCTTGTCGTGTCTATCGAGGATATAGATGCTCTGCTTACCCACATCGAGCAGCACCAGATGTGAGTTTCTCTCGTTATTGGTGCTCATTGTCGGTTTCCTGATTCGATCAACGGATGAATATTACTCGGAATAATCGTCGTAAAAGCCTTTGCCGGTTTTTCTGCCCAGCTCGTTTTTATCGATGAACGTTTTCAAGAACTTCCTTGGCTCGTCGGACAATGCGGGATTCAGCTCGGCGTAGTGGGTTTCAATATCCAGTACGACATCAAGACCTACTTTATCCATAGAGCGGAACGGGCCAGAGCGGGTACCCAAACACTCGCGGAAGATATTATCGATAACCTCAGGGCTAGCGACGCCTTCTGCCGCTACGGTCAGCGACTCGCGTTTGATTGCCGCCCAAATGCGGTTAAAGATGAAACCGACGCTTTCTTCATGGGCAACATAGGCATTGAAGCCGTACTTCGGCAGGGCTTTCTCTACCAGCTCAATGACCTCAGGCAAGGTTTTACTGCAGCTCATCAGCTCAACCGCAACTACGTCTGGCGGCATCAGGAAGTGAGTATTCATGACGCGTTCAGGATGCTTAACGCGGTCGATCACCTGGCTGCTGGGGAAAGAGGACGAATTGGTAGAAAGCACTGCATCTTGCGGGGCAAGCTCGTCCAACTGCGCGAAGAGATCTACCTTGATATCGCGACGCTCAGGGATACATTCGATGGCGAGCCAAATATCGCTAACGGCCTCTTCGAGAGAGCTAAACGGCGTAAGACGAACCTTGTCCTTGTCTTTGCCCATTTTCTCAAGCTCCTGACCGATGAACTCAAGCCCTTGCTGACCCGCTTGCTCGTTGGCGTCGTACAGGCGGGTGTCTGCGCCGTAGGCAGCAAACATCAGCGCGATACGGCGGCCTAGCGTGCCAGCACCAACGATAAGTACAGGACGTTGCTCGAAATTTTCAGGAATATGGTCCATGAAGCGTGCTCCTCACTATCGGATAATGAATTTACCGCATGCCTACAATTAATAGCCTGCTAAGAATTTAAGTCAACTACACTACGCCATGTTCTTTACTTATACTCATTTTTTGGAATTTGGTTCTCTATATTTCCTAATTAATACTATTTACGTAAAGTAATGTTAATTATTTCACCCTTCCGCGCCGTCCTGTTCAGGTAATCGCAACAGCAAGTGCCAAACGCGGCTTTATAAATACCCATAGCGGATATCGACGCCCTAGTGGATGCCCCGTGACATGAATATCGCCCCGCTGCGTCGAGGCGATCTTATTCATCGATAAGCGCATAAGCATTGAAGTGGAAAAGCAAAAGGCCCTCGTGAAGAGGGCCTTGGGAAGAAGATAACGCGCGTGATGGCGGCGTTGATGGCCGCTGGGTTGGCTGGCATCAATAATGGCTTGCCGCTATTTCGTCGAGCCGATCGCCGCTAACCGCATCTACATTGAGCCGCCACGCCAGTTCCAGCGCTTTACTACTATCCAGAGATTGTAGCCATACTTTCAGCCCCTCGGCGTGAGCGCTGCTGATCCACTGGTCGAGGCGCGCCTGCAGCATGCGGTTGCGTAGCATCGCCTGCAAGAAGTCGGGATCGGCCGCTACCCAGTCGATGCCCATCTCTCCTAATAGCGGCCAGTGTGCGTGATCAATCGGCAATCCTTCGACCAACAACCGATAACCGCGCGCTTCGAAGCTAGCGACTGCGCGTCGCACGTGCTCATCTTCCACCAGCGCGTCAGCCTGCATGCGTAGGATGATTTGCGTCGGCAAAACACCCAGCTGCGACAGCAGGTTCTCGAACACCTGCCCGTGCGAAGCCTCTACCGCCCTGACATGGCGCCAGTGCACATCGAGGATAAGCGGCACTTCGGCAGTAGCGGGATCGCTACCGTGCTTGGCAAGATGGTTAAGCGTGTGCAAGACACGCAGAAAACGGTCGAGGAAGACGACATCTTCAGGTTCCCACGCGGCGTAGTATAGCGAGCGCGCGTTGATATCAGCGCCGTGCTCATCTTCGATGCGCAGCCACGATTCGAATGCGACCGGCGCACTGATTTCACTGTTGTAGAGCGCGTGCTGGCCGGGAACAATCCGCATGCCATCGATCTCGCCGGTTATTTCCGCGCGCTCGGACACATAGTGAATACGCGCGCTGGGGGCGAGCCGGGAAGCACGATTGAAGTCATCAAGGTGCGAATTGAAGTAGTTAACAACAGCAGTTAGCGGCATGGCATCGATCAGCTAGCAAGGGGGAGAAAGCGAGCAGGTTACGCTACCCCCTAGTGTGGAGAACACGAGCGGCAAAGTGAAATAGTATGCCGCCCGTCGATATTCGAATTGAATATAAACCGGAGATGCTATCAGGTAGCGACGTTAGTGCGCGGCATCGACCCGTTGCTTGACGTCCTGGCTAATGAAGCCGTCCGCTGGCTGCCCGTGGGCACGCTGGAATTTACGCACAGCGTCGCGAGTGCCGGGGCCCACGATGCCGTCGGCACCGCCCGCATCATAGCCCTGCGCGCTAAGCTGTTGCTGCAGCTGTTTGATTTGAGTGCGGCTCAGCGGCTTCTGGTTGCGCGGCCAGTTAGCCTGCACGCCCGCCTGCCCCGACACTCGCTGTGCCAACAGGCTGACACCCAGCGCATAACTGGTCGAATTGTTATAACGCAGGATGGTGCGGAAGTTATGCCCGGTCAGGAAAGCAGGCCCGTTGGCCCCTGCCGGAAGCAGCAGCGTAGCGCCTTCCAGCGACGGCAGCGAGCCGCCCGAGACTGAGCGCACGCCCAGCTGTTGCCAGGCGCTCACCGAACGCTGCTGCTTGCCATCGGCCAGACTGTAGTTGAAGCCTCTCGGCAGCGTCACCTCGACGCCCCATGGCTCGCCCGCGTGCCAGCCATTGCCCTTCAGGTAATTGGCAGTCGACGCGATAACGTCGGGAATACTGCCCCAGATATCACGGCGACCATCGCCATCGCCATCGACCGCATAGCTGTTGAAGCTCGACGGCATGAATTGGGTATTACCCATCGCGCCCGCCCACGAGCCGCGCATTTGGTCGTGGTTGATGTCACCGTTCTGGATGATCTTCAGTGCTTCGACAAGTTCCGATTTGGCCCATGCTTCGCGGCGTCCGTTATAGCCGATGGTCGCCAGCGCATCGATGGTGGGATAGTTACCGAAGTTAGCGCCGTAGTTGCTTTCCATGCCCCAGATCGCGACGATAATTTCCGGCGGCACGCCATAGCGCTGCTGTGCTTTGGTGAAGTCGGCCCGATGCTGCGCCAGCAGTTGCCTGCCTTTGCTTACTCGGGTATTCGACACCGCCGTGTCGAGATACTCCCACACTGGCCGCACGAATTCGGGTTGCGAGCGCGACAGATTCAGAATACTGGTTTGCAGGTGCGCATTGCGGAAAGCGCGATCGAAGGTGGCGGCGCTGATCCCGTGCGAGAGCGCGTAGGGACGGAAGTTATTGACCCATTGCTGAAAACCGCTCGCGGAATTGCTCGCCTGCGCCGGTTGCGCTTGCTGGCTGGCCGACGCACTACCTGCGGCGCTGGCGCCGGAGGATTCAGCCGTTCTGGCGTTGGCACTGCTGCTGAGCATGGCCAGACTGACGGCAGCGCCCAAGACAGCGCTCTGCACAAAGGTGACCTTGGCGCGGTTAGCAATTCTGCGTGACATCATGAGCGCGCATTCCTGTTGCAATATAAAAGTATGAATAATTTATCGCTGCCCATCAGCGATTGTTGCGGAAAACCCACGCGACAATCGCTGCAGCAGCGTTGACACGCTGGGCTACAGCAGTTGGCTCTGCTGAATGGGCTCGCCATTGGCCATACTGGCCTGCGATACATTACTGCCAGCCGGCACCCCACGCGTCAACCACACGTTACCACCCACCACCGTACCTTTGCCGATGGTCACTCGCCCCAGAATAGTCGCTCCGGCGTAAATCACCACATCGTCTTCGACGATCGGATGACGCGGCTGGCCTTTTTCCAGGTGTCCATCCTCGGCTTCGGGGAAGCGCTTCGCGCCCAAGGTAACCGCCTGATATATACGCACATTGTCGCCAATAACTGCTGTTTCACCAATCACCACACCGGTGCCGTGATCGATGAAGAAGCTGCGCCCGATGCTTGCGCCCGGATGGATATCAATACCGGTGGTCGAGTGCGCCTGTTCGGAGATAATCCGCGCCAGCATCAGCAAGCCTTCACCATAGAAATAGTGCGCCAGACGATGGTGAATGATCGCTTCAACGCCAGGGTAGCAAAGCAGCACTTCATCAACGCTACGCGCCGCCGGGTCGCCGCGATAGGCCGCCACGATGTCATCGTCCAAACGCGCACGAATATCGGGCAGCGCCAACGCAAAGCCCTTCATGATGCGCTCGGCGCAATCGCGCTGACGCTGCGGGCAGCTTTCGCCAATGCCACGACGGGCGGCGTAATCAAGCTCCAGACGTGCCTGCTCGAAGAGCGAATTGAACGCGACGTCCAGGGTATAGCCAACGTAAAAATCCTCGCTTTCCTCGCGAAGGTCGGCTGGCCCCAACCGCATCGGAAACAGTGCCTGAATTACCTTGGCGATGGCATCGCGTACGATATTGGGCGACGGTAGCTCGCGGCCGTTGAATTCGTTAGCGCGCTGCTGGTCGGAGCGCCATTTGGAACGCCGCTTGCGCAGCTCCGCCACGGCATCGCCAAGCTGCCAATTGATTCGTCCACTACCGCTTGGCGGTTCGAAATTATAAGAAGACATGCTGGTTCGACTCTCAAATAGAATGTTGCCAAGCATAGTGAATCGCGCCTCGCTTCAAAAGGGCTTAATGAAAGATGGTCGAGCGATAAAACAACAGGTGCTGGTGGTGTGAACGACGATACGGGCCGCACGATGGACCACTGCACGGCTTGGGGTTCGATAGTGCAGCGCGCCTGACGGAGTAACAGCAGCGGTCACGATAGTCGAGATTGCGCACCACCATCACGCTACCCAACTAACGCCAAGAGGCCGTTGCAGCAGCGTGCAGCAGCCTCTTGAGCGGTTTCTTTTATCTTCTAGCGCCCCCCTTCTCCTCGAGAGGACGCACGATTTACTTGGCCGTGAACTCGCCCTTGCGCCAGAAGTACTCGCCGACCTTGATTGGCGCAGGAATCAGATGCTGCTTGGCGAAGGCATCGGCTACCTGCTGCTGATCGGCGATCACCTTGTCGTCGAGTGGAATCAGGCGGTAGTCGAGTTTCTTCTGCCAGCCCAAAATCACCTCACGCGGCAGCCCAAGCTCTTTGGCAAGAATGTCCGACACTTCCTCGCGGTGAGCATTCACCCACAATGATGTTTTTCCCAATTCCTGAAGCAGCTGATTCAGCAGTTCGGGGTGCTGCTCGGTAAACTGCGCAGAGGCCTGATAAAAGCTATAGGCCGCCCCGAAGTCATGCCCTGCGCCCACCACCCGCGCGTGAAGATCATGCTGTGCCGATCCAAAATAAGGGTCCCACACCGCCCATGCATCGACACTGCCATTGGCAAAGGCCGCGCGCGCATCCGCCGGCGACAGATAGGCTGGCTGAATATCCTTGAAGCTCAGCCCTTCGTGCTCGAGTGCTTCCAGCAGCAGATAGTTGGCGCTGGAGCCTTTCTGCACCGCTACGCGCTTGCCTTTCAGCGCACTCAGCGAGGAGATGTCGGAATTTTCGGGCACCAAAATGCCTTCAGCATCGGGGCTCGCCTTCACTGCTGCCACATAGCGCAGGTCGATACCGGCCGCCTGCGCGAACACCGGCGGCGGTGCACCGGTATAGCCGAAGTCGAGGCTGCCAGCGTTCAGGGCTTCCAGCAATTGCGGCCCAGCGGGAAATTCGTGCCAGCTGACCTGAATGCCCTGCTCGGCGAGATGCTTCTCGAAGCCGCCCTGCGCCTTCAGTACCGCCAGCACGCCACTACCTTTCTGATAGCCAATACTCAGACGCTGTGCCGCCGCTGCACCGCTCGCCGCGCTCAGCCCTACGGCTGCCACCAGCAAGGCACCCATCCAGCGCTTCATGGTTATTTTTTTAATCCAGCCTGCCATCGTATTTCTGCTCCGCATCGCAATGAAAAAGGTTAACGCTACTCCTCTCAAAGCAAGCGCTATGCCAACCGAGAGCACACGGCTAACGCGCGCTGAGTTGCTGAGACACACGTGCACCGCGCCGCGATTTTTGGTTGGGCGTGATCTCTGAGTGATGGAAAAACAGCCAGGTGCTGTTGTATTACCGACACCGCCATGCGCTATCTGCGGGAAATTCGCGGGAGGGAAATACAAAAAAGGCGACCATCAGGTCGCCAATAGGTCTTGCTTCAGTGGGCTATTGCATCGTGAACGCCCGCTCGCGGCTACTTGCGGCCTGAACGGGCGCGGCCTTGTACGGCCTTGAAGCGAGGATTGCTTTTGCAAACAACGTAGAGCCGCCCGCGGCGTTTGACGACCTGACAGTCGGGATGGCGTTTCTTGGCCGATTTCAGTGAAGAGAGCACTTGCATGATGAGATCCGGTCTAGCCGATAAATGAAACGTTATACTATTTCATTTATCGAGATAAGCCAAGCCCCGCTGCGAAAACGCGAAGTCGCCGCCTAGCTGCTTGTCGCTAGCCACTAGCCACTGGGGCGGATGTCATGGCGAATGTCGAGTCCAACGATAACGCTCCGTTCCGCGACGCGTTAGGCCGCTAGCAAGGCAAGGCAAGGCAAGGCAAGGCAAGGCAAGGCAAGGCAAGGCAAGGCAAGGCAAGGCAAGGCAAGGCAAGGCAAGGCAAGGCAAGGCAAGGCAAGGCAAGGCAAGGCAAGTAAAACTGGTGCGGCGAAGGTTGCGCAAGCCGCGGCTATGCTCGATAGCGCGCACTGGTGGCGATACCTCACCCCGTCACGAAGGGATTATAAAAACGCCCGTGATTCAGCCAGAACAGCCACAGCCCCACCGCCACGATTCCAAGGCTTGCCACCACCACCGCGATATCAGCTGCGCGCAGGGGTGCCGCGCTGTACCAGCTGCGCGAGCGATTGGTGCCGAAGCGGCGCAGCTCCATGGCATGGCTGATGGTGGTAATGCGCTGCAAGCTGTTCACTACCAGGGTCCAGCCAATCCGAACGTTGCCGCGCACGCGCTTACCCAGCCGTGCCTGGCGAGACAGTTCGACGCCGCGCGCCTGCTGCGCCAGCCTGATGCGCTGATAGTCGCTTTGCAGCGCGGGGATGTAACGCATCGCCAATGCCACCGCGTAGCTGATGCGATAGGAAACACCGATACGATTGAGGCTGGAGGCAAATTCACTCGGATGGGTGGTCAGGAGAAAGATCAACGCCAAGGGAATGGTGCAGACGTATTTCAGCAGCAGATTGAATTCGTAGAACAGCTGTTCAGCGGTAATGGTGAAGCGCCCGACACCTCCAACGAGCAGTGTGCGGCTACGGTAAAGCGCAACGCCATACTCCGGCGCAAATAGCCAGGTCACCAGCAAATTAAGGATCATCACCACCAGCATCATCACCAGCACCGTGCGGATAGAGCGCAGGCGAACCCGTGACACCCGCAGCGCTACGCACGACAGCAGCGCAATCGCCACCAGCAAACGAGTATCGAAAGAGCTCATGGTGATGGCGAATATCAGCACCAGTGCCAACAGTTTGCTGGCACCGCTTAAGCGATGGAAGACCGAATCGCCCGCGCGATAGCCGAGGGTGCCTTCACTCATGACCACCTCCGGCGCTGCGTTGTTCAGCGAACGACTGTGTACTGGCATCGCGCAACCAACTAGCCACGCACTGTGCTGCCCACCTTCGGTCATGCGGATTCAGCACGTCGGCCAATTGATAAAGACTGCTGCGCCGCAAAGCGCCTTGCGCAACGATCGCGGGATCAGCAAGCACCTCAGCAGGCGCTCCGTCAGCGATAATGGCGCCGTCCCTGAGCACCAGCGTGCGATCGCTGTGCTCTAGTAGCAGGTCCATATCGTGCGTCACCATCACCAGCGTATGACCGCGCTGGTTAAGCTGATCGAGGAAGGTCATCAGCTCGCGCGCGTGCTGATAATCCTGTCCGGAAGTGGGTTCGTCGAGTAGCAATACGGGCGGCCGCGTGACTAATACGGCGGCGATACTGAGGCGCTTCTTCTGACCATGGCTTAACGCAGCAAGGGGCCAGTGACGCACCTCGTCGAGACCGCAGATGCGCAGCGTTTCACGTACTCGCCGCTCGACATCCTCGGCACCCCAACCGCGCAGCTCCAGCGCCCAGGCTGCCTCGCGGTATACGGTTGCCGCGCCGAGCATTTGGTTGGCGTCTTGCATGACATAGCCAATTCGCTCACCGATATGCTTGATCGACTCTCCCGCCATCGACCTACCCTGCCACTCGATCGTTCCGCAATGGGGACGCAAGAATCCACACAGCAAATTCGCCAGCGTCGACTTGCCAGCGCCATTGGCACCTACCAGCGAGACGCGCTCGCCGGCATGAAGCGCTAAATCAATATGATGAACACCCGCCCCATCGCTATTAGCGTGGTGATAGCCCACGCCTTTCATCGCGAGCAGTGGAGCTGTGGAGAGAAGGCCAGACGGCGGAACTGGCGGTGTTGTGTGCTGGCTAGACGACGAAGGCGAACGTGGCGATGCTGCCACTGAGAGCGAGCCCGACGGCGTGGCCGAGCTAGGCGATGGCGGTGCAGAGGAGCGCTCGAGCAGCCGAGCCTTAGCTTCGTTAGGTAGCGCTTCAGGGCGAAGCGGGCCTGAGTCGGGAAGCGCAATCGCGTAGTGACGCAGCACTTCGATCCAGCGCGGCTCGCGAATGCCATAGTGCGGCAGCAAGCCTGAACGCAGCAGCGTGTCGGGATCGGTATCTGCGACGACGCGGCCGTGATCGAGCAGCACCACTCGATCTAGCGAGCGGTGCAATAGAGTCTCGAGGCGGTGCTCGATGATGACGGTGGTTAGCTGATGCTGGCGATGCAACTCGTCGATCAGCTCAATGGCCTGAGCCGCCGCCGTGGGGTCGAGCGCCGCCAGCGGTTCGTCCAATAACAGCAACTGCGGCTGATCGATCAGCACGCCTGCTAGCGCAACACGCTGCTGCTGACCGCCGGAAAGCTGATGCGGCGCGCGTTCCAGCAATTCGGTAATGCCCAAGCGTTGCGCCCATTGCACCACCTCACGCTGCATCCTCGCTTGCGGACATGCGCTATTTTCCAGCGCGAAGGCGATATCTTCGGCCACCGTCAGCCCCACGAACTGCGTGTTGCTATCTTGCAGCGCCGTGCCCGCCTGCAGCGACAATTGCGCCACGGAAGCTTCTCCGAAGGTGCTCTCAGCAATGCGCAGCCGCCCATCAGCCGTGCCGGACTGTAAATGCGGCAGGGTACCGTTCAGGCTTTTGAGCAGCGTCGACTTACCCGAACCGCTACTGCCTATAATCGCAACCTTCTCGCCCTGACGAATGTGCAGGGTAATGAGGTTTAGCGACGGCGCTTGCTGCGCGGTGTAGGTCCAACTGAACTGGTCGGCGCTAACGACAACGTCACCCCCATGATGCGGCGGGGAGATTAACGGCGCGATGGCGATATCATTACGTTGCGCCTGCGGCTTGACCAGCGTTCCTCGCGGCACGAAAGACGCCGCCCACGACGTTAGCAGTGGCACCCCCACTATCACGGTGGTCAGCGAATTGACCAGCGCCGACAGCACTCCTTGGGTAAACACACGCGCCGCAGGCTCGGCGTAGATAAGCTGGTCGAGTAGCGGCGCTAAAGCGCCCCAGCTCAGCACATTGATTACCAGCGCCGCCAGTGAAAACAGCAGCAGCTTCGGCTTACTGAACCGGCCGTCCGCAATCGCCAGCGGGCGCTGCAACAGTCCAAACAGCGCCCCAACCACGCCCGACACCAGCACCCAACTGATCCACACGCTGCCATACAACGTCAGGTCGTTGAGGCAGTGACCGCAGAGCCCCGCGAGCCCAGCCACCACGGGGCCAAACGCAACACCCAATAGCGCCAGAAAGGGATAGCACAGCGCGATACTGGTATTAGGCAAGGGTGATGGCACCATCACGAAGCGCATCAGAATGTAGAAAATCGCGGTGCCGATGCCAATCGCAACCACGTCGGTGACCGACAGAGGGCGACGAGCAAAAGGATTCAGGAATGAGGGCATAATGAGCGCAACGCAGATGATGGAAACGCTAGCTTAGCAACAGAACGCGCCTAAAGGCTTGCGCCAGTCAGAAGAGAGCGGCGAACAGTGCCACCGCTCCCGCTACCACGCCTATCGATATGCCAATGGGCCGCTCAGAAGACAACGATGATCGCGCTAGTGCCCCTGCTGCTGCGCTCCGCCATGATGTACTGGCAGCACCGAGCCACGATAATGTTGCTCGATAAATGCTGCCACATCGGGCGAGGTTAGCTCTTCCGCCAGCTTCTTCACGCGTGGATCGTTTTTATCGCTGTCACGTACCACCAGAATATTGGCGTAGTGATTGTGCGCCGCCGGTTCCAGCGCCAGCGCATCCTTGGACGGCGTCAAACCTGCTTCGAGCGCAAAATTGCCATTGATGATACCGGCATCCACATCGGGCAACGCCCGCGTAATCAGCGGCGAATCGGTGAGCACCAGCCGCAGGTGATGCGGATTGGCAGTGATATCCTGCTCGGTAATCGCCTGCCCTTGGCTGCCCTTCACCTTCAACAGCCCATTGTCCTGCAACAGCAGCAGCGAACGCGCCAGATTAGTAGGGTTGTTCGGCAGCGCAATGCGGGCACCGTCGGGCAGCGCCGTCAGCGAGTCGTATTTCGATGAATAGATGCCCAACGGCTCGATATGCACGTCCGCTACCACCGCCAGCGACGCTGACAGATGCTTCAGATCTTCCTCAAGAAAAGGCCGATGCTGGAAGTAATTGGCATCGATATCGCCGCCGGCTAGCGGCTGGTTAGGATCGGTCTGACCGTCGATCTCGATGATATTAAGCTTCGGCGCATCGTCGAAGTGCGACTCGACATAGCGCAGAATCTCAGCGTGCGGCAGCGGCGCAGCCATGATGGTGAGCGTCTTGTCATCCGACGACGAGCAACCGCTTAGTACCAGCGCCACCAGGGTGGCTATCACGCATTTTTTCATTGTTGTATCCCTTCCTTGAAAATGAACGAGCGCTATTACCCGCTTCACATTGCACCCAGCGACCGGCGTCACCTCTTCACCAGCCTTAACATGCCTAGCCTACGTCCCCCCCTTCCAGCACGAGCCAGCGACGGTTGGGCTAGCCAAACAACGGTAGAAACGCGCAGTTTATGAGCTATGTCTAAACGTTAGAGAAGCCGCTCAACACCACCTGGCCTAAGTGCAGCCTTCCCAAAAGTGAGCGAACGACGGTCAGGCTAGGCAAACAGCGACGAAAACGCGCAGTTTACGAGTGGTAAATGAGCATTTTGAGGAGCTGTTTAACACCGCCTGGCCTAAGTGCAGCCACTTTTGAGCCGCTACCCGATATCCCCATAATGCCGCTGCGCCACATCCGGATGAGACCGCAGCCTTCCCTTGATCGCATTCGGCCCAATTTCACAGAACAACGGATTTTCTGGATCACTTTCTGGCCCTTGCGCCAGCTTCGCTAGATGCGGGGGAAGCGGCAGCAATGGAACGTTGCCTTCCAACGACGGCGACAGAAAATAAGCGATGGAGTAGCGCACTACCCCTTCCGGCGGCGTGATTACGCGGTGATTAGTGGCACGCAGGTAGCCGTTAGTGGCGAGCTCGAGTATTTCGCCAATATTGATCACGAAGGTGCCTTCGATCGGCGGCGCATCGATCCAGCCTTCTGGGCGCTCTACCTGTAAGCCACCGTGATGATCCTGATGCAGTAACGTCAGGATGCCTGCGTCCTTGTGCGCACCAACGCCCTGACGCTGCTGTTCATCGCTGGTACCGGGATAGCGAATCAGCTTCAGCAGTTGCGCGGGAGCGCCGTCAATCAATCCATCCAGCGCGTGTGGCGGTTGCTCAAGCGCCTCGGCGAAAGCCCGCAGCAGGGTAATTGCGATCTCGCGCAGCGACGCCGACCACGCCAGCGCTTCGTCGCGCAGTTCCGGCAGACTCTCCGGCCACTGATTCGGCCCCTGCATGCGCTCCCAGGCAGGCGCACCGGCGCGCCGCTCGAGCGCGGGCAGTTCGGCACCAATATCGATCTGCTCACGGCGGTCGGGGTGGTGACGCGTAATCTCATGACCGGTCGCGGTGTAGCCGCGAAAGTGCGGCGAGTTCGCCATGCGAATGGCGTCCTTTTCGTGCTGCGGCAGCGCGAAGAAACGCTTGGCTACTGCCTCCAGCCGCGCCAGACGTTCTGGTTCGATGCCATGACCTTTCAAATAGAAGAAGCCGACATCACGGGCCGCGCGCCCTAACCGAGCGATAAAGTCAGCGCGATGGGTAGGCTGCTCCAATTCGCGTAGATCAAGTACCGGCAGCGCAGCCTGCTGCTCCTGAGCAGATGATGAAATGTCGCTCATGTTGTTCTCCTGTATGACCGACACGACGCCCGTTTAACGCGGCACCGCGCCCTCAATGATAACGCTTAGCCCCGCTCACCCTTTGCTGTGATAGCGATAAGCCGCGGCAGGATGGCTTGGCGGCAGCCGGTCGCCGCCGCTTAAACGGCGCCTCAGGGTCTGATTGTGACCATGCTGATCGCGCGGATAGTCAGACGCCACTAAACCACGCTGGCGTAATTCCGGCACCACATGATCAACAAAGGCGTCGATGCTTTCAGGCACCACGGTACGCGCCAGATTAAAGCCATCGCAACCGGTCTCATCGACCCAGCGCTGCAACTCGTCGGCGACCGTTATCCCACTGCCCACCAGCGGCGCATAGCGCCCGCCCAGCCCATAGCTATCAAGCAGCGCGCGACGCGTGAGCGGCTGCTGCGCGCCGTTAACGTTGTCCACCGCAGACTGAATGGCGTTGCGATTACCGCCCTGAATCGGCTCATCCAGATCGAAGCGAGAGAAATCAATGCCGGTGCTGGAAGCAAAATGAGCAATGCCTGCCTCGGCACTGGCGTAATGCTGATATTCGCGGAACAACGCCTGCGCTTCGTTATCGGAGTCTGCCACGATGGCCGTCGCGCCGAGAAAAATCTTCAGATCGTAGGGATCGCGCCCTACCGCAGCGGCCTGCTCACGCAGGCTTTTTACCAACGCGGCGGTCTGGCCGCGGCTCTGCATGGATAAGAACACGCATTCTGCATGACGCGCGGCAAATGCCTGGCCGCGCGCGGAACTGCCCGCCTGAAACAGCACCGGCGTACGCTGCGGCGATGGTTCACTGAGGTGATAGCCGTTAACGCGATAGAAGTCACCGTGGTGGTTGACGGGATGAATGCGTGCTGAGTCGGCAAAGCGTCGCTGTGCTTTATCACGCAGCACCGCGTCGTCTTCCCAACTGCCTTCCCACAGTTGATAGACCACCTCCATGAATTCTTCGGCCTGATCATAGCGGCGATCATGTTCGACCAGCTGCTCCTGCCCCATCGCCCGTGCCGCACTGTCCAGATAGCCGGTAACAATATTCCAGCCGACACGGCCGCGGGTAAGGTGATCGAGTGTAGAAAAGCGGCGCGCAAAGCTGTAGGGCGTTTCGAAGCCCAGGTTGACCGTCACGCCGAAGCCAAGATGCTCGGTCACCTGCGCCATTGCGGGCACCAGCAGCAGCGGATCGTTGACCGGCAGTTGGATGGCCTCGGCGGCGGTCAGCTCGATGCCGTTCTGGTAAACATCGTAGACGCCCAGAATGTCGGCCAAAAACAGCGCATCGAAGCCGCCGCGCTCCAGCGTTTTCGCCAGCTCGGTCCAGTATGCCAGGGTGTTGTAGTTGGAAGAGGTGTCGCGCGGATGCGTCCACAGGCCGTGATTGATATGGCCCACGCAGTTCATATTGAATGCGTTAAGAAGGATAGGCGTTGTCGCTGACATGAATAGCTGCACTCATTGGAAATACAGCTTTCCGAAGCAACTTTCGTTCCTCTCTTAGCCCTTTGAATTTATTGAGTAAAAATACTCTTCTTAGAATAGCCATGAGGGATCATCGACAGCTTGGCGTCGCCTCTGTCCGATATCCAACACACCAAGGTCGGCTTCCCTTCAGCCTCACAAGCGCGCGACAATCAGCGTTTTCATTGAACGCAGCGGTGATCTTTCTATCGCTAACGGCCCAATTACCGCTGCGCTCGTTGTACCGCTCACTTTCACTATGGCAGCTCGATCATGGCAACCACGCTTTACCTGGCAGGCGATCTGGTGTTTCGCCCCGGCGCTATCGCGCTTTTCGATCGCTTGAAGGCAATTTGCGCAGAATACGATATCGAAGGGCTAGCGCCTTTCGATGGGCAGGAGGACGTTAAGGAACTTCCCGCGGGACGCGACAAACTGATGACTATCGCGCGCGCCGACCGAGCGCTAATGGACCATTGTGATGCCGGTATTTTCTGCCTCGATCCATTTCGCCGCGCCCCCGATATGGATGCTGGCACGGCCGTTGAAATCGGCTATATGCACGCGCTGGGCAAGCCTCTGGAAGGCTATACCGTGGATGGTCGCGACTATCCGGAGAAGGTTGCCGACTACTGGCAGCGCGCATGGCAGCAACCGCTCAGCGAAATTACCGGCGACGATGAGCTGAGTTCCGGCGGCTGGCGCGATGCCGACGGCATGCTCGCGCACTCGGAAGGCATGGTCCAGAACCTGATGGTAGAAGGCTTTATCGAACTATCGGGCGGCAAGGTTGCCGTCGGCACCAGCCTCGAAGCAGCCTTCAGGCAAGCCGTGGAGCACCTGAGTAAGCGGCTGTAGTGATCGCAAAAATGCTCGCATCTCGGCCCCCAAATGGAGGCGGAGATGCAAGCGTCGAACTCTCAAACTCTTCAATTAAATCGACGAACACGTTGCCCATCATCCATGCATAGTACCCCTGCTTCAGCTCTCAACTTGAGGTGCCTGAAGCCTATGCACTAACGACCGTATTTCCCCTTCACACGACTACGCCATTGGTGCCCAATCACACACAATCTTCATCGGGACCGAGATCTTCACTCGCCAGCTAAAGCATCTGCTCGATGAGGATTGCTATCGTCAGCTGCAGGTTGATCTGACCAGGCACCCGGACAAGGGAGATGTAATCTCCGGCACCGGGGGCTTAAGAAAGATAAGAGTGGCTGCCAAAGGACACGGCAAGAGCGGCGGCGCACGGGTTATCTATTATCACTTCATCAGCGCGTCTCAGATTGCGATGTTGTTTATATACCCAAAAAATGAGCAAGAAGACCTGACAAGTGAACAGCGGAAGATACTAAAAACGGTCATCGAGCATTGGAGATGAAACGCATGGATAAGCATCTGTTCGACGAACTCATGGAAAGCGTTCAGCAAATGGACGAAATTCGTTCAGGCGAACGTGAACCCAGCCGCGAAACCCACGTTCACGGTCTTCAAGTAAAGAACATCCGCTTGAAAGCAGGGCTAACCCAACAGCAATTTGCTGAATTGATTGATGTTCGAATTGGTACGCTGCGCAACTGGGAGCAAGGACGTCGTGAACCAACCGGACCTGCCCGCTCACTGATTCGCGCTATCGACCAGGATTCGACACATGTCATTTCAGCGCTGAATAAAGGTAGAAAAGCCGTGTGTTGAGGGGCGATTCATTCGCTTTCGGCGAAAGATGGTCGACAACAGCAGCCTTCAGGCAAGCCGTGGAGCACCTAAGTAAGCGGTTGTAGAAGGAGTTGCCTTAACGCAAAGAACCCACCTCGCGGTGGGTTCTTTATATCTGCACGGTGACTCTTGCTAGCAAGACATTCGCGCCCGACAACGCCAGCTGTTAGATGGCGCTGGTGGCGGTTGCCTCGGCGTTGACGCGCTGATCCAGCATGGCGTGAGTCGCAACGATGCCAATGCACGCTTGAGCGGCTTCTTCACCTTTCTTGATGAAATGCTCGCGGAAGAACTCGGTATGCTCAGCGGTTTCGTGGAAGTGATGCGGGGTTAGCACCACCGATAGCACCGGTATACCGCTGTCCATGCCAGTTTGCATCAGCGCTTTGATAACTGCGTCGGCGACAAAGTCGTGACGGTAAATACCGCCGTCGACCACAAAACCCGCCGCAACCACTGCGGCATATTTACCGCTGGCGGCCAGCTTTTTGGCCAGCAGCGGAATTTCGAAGGCGCCCGCCACGTCAAAGCGATCCACATGGCTGGCATCGCAGCCCTGGCGCTGATATTCCTTCATGAAACCGACGCGCGCGTTATCGACGATATCGGCGTGCCAGCCGGCCTGAATGAACGCGACGCGAGCGCCTGCACCGGGCGCAGTATCGTGGGTGTGGCTAGGAGAAACAGGTGTTTCGATAGACTGATTCATGGTGTCCTCGACAAAAGATTAGCAACCAGAATCAGGGCAAAAATGGATGGCGAGGCCGCAAAAATGCAGACGTTGGATCGACATCTATTCTCTTTCATCCGGACTATGACCGTCGGCTTCGGCATCTCACCGAATCTGCTGACCCTGCCGTGGCAGGCGCTCGCGGGCTCAAGCAGCGCTGTTTGATTAGCGTACTCATACCGCCGGTGGGGAATTACACCCCGCCCTGAGAACAATGTCGCTTGAAAGGCGACGCCTCTACTATCGCGCTGCAAGCGTTATGACGCAACCACCGCTTAAGAACATCTCGGCATATCGTATTCGATTGGAGAGTATTCGGTTGGGGCACTGACCACTGCGTTTTTGTCATTCATACCGTTGTACGAAAAATGCACCAGCCTATTGTCAATATCCTCCAAAAAGCGCTATCGACTAGGAAAGCGCTTTTTGCTAGAGAAGTGCGGCGGGTTCCACCCGCCATAGTGTGATCAGTGGAGTTCCAAGATATTGCAGTCTATTTTAAACTCAGCGGAGTTGACCTGGCTAATGTCTCCTAAACTAATTCCACTACCGCCGAAACCTTCCCTCCATAACCTGAGGGAGCTACGCTAGTTAGTAGAAATATGCAATGAACTTTGGCCAGAGCTGCTCGATACAGTCTTATCAGCCGGTGTGTATTGGAAAATGCTAATATTAAGCGAAGAAATTGAGCTCCTCAAAAAAATGGGAAAATATGAGAAAATTTTTCCAGGATACATTACTCACATACGTTTCCCACGCTACAAAAATATCGTAGATGGCACCCGCGTAGACTTCACATTCCCAATAACTGCGCTCGTTGGTCCAAATGGTTCAGGAAAAACCTCAGTATTAAATGCTTTGTATGGAGCACCCGCGAGAAAATCCACTGGAGATTATTGGTTTAGCACCAAAGTAGATCCCATCGAGGAAGGTGAAGGGAGCCCTAATCGGTTTATCTATGGTCATCACAGCTCTGACTTAAAATCAATTGTTGAAACGAGAAAAGCTAGGGTGAGAAAAGAACGCCACGGACGTCCTGATCCAAACTATTGGGAGCCGACCAAAGAAACTACTGGTGACGGCATGAAAGAACACGACTTGCGAGAAGGTAAAAACTACGCAGGTCGAAGCAAAGATCGCTGGAATCCAGTTTCTCGCAAAGTTCTTTATATAAACTTTCGCAAAGAGCTTAGCGCATTTGACAAATATTTTTATTTTGGGAAAGAACCCATTCCTCGTCGCTCGAATACCAAGCTCTCCTCTAATTCTACAAAGCGTAACTCGCGGCGTATCATTAATAAGAAGCATCAAGTTCAAAAAGACGCCGAGTTATTAGCTAGAGTTATTGATTTGGGCGATACGTCGTATCAATACCACAATCGTAAAGTAGCGACCGAAAATAGACTTCTTGATAGAAATGAATTAAGAATAGTAAGTTTCATTTTGGATAAAGAATATGATGAGGCTCGTTGGATTCGTCATCGGCTATTTAAAGGAGCAGACGGGCTTAGCGTGGTTTTCAGAACCCGACACGGAAAATACTCCGAGGCCTTCGCTGGTAGCGGTGAGATAGCAGTAACAAGCTGCGTCGTACAAGTTATAAAGGCTACCAAAGGAACTCTCGTATTACTAGACGAACCCGAGGTTTCTTTGCACCCCGGTGCTCAAGAACGGCTACTTGCATTCCTCGCGCATAGGGCACGAACTCATCATCTCCAGATTATATTTTCTACTCACTCGCCACATTTTCTAGTCAGCCTACCAAATGAAGCAATTAAATCCTTCAATCAACAGGATGACGGTCGTTTTTCCATCATACCTTCAACACATCCTTATGCTGCTTTTCAAAGACTGGGCGTTGTAGACAGCAATAAAATTCGGATAATAGTTGAGGACCGCCTGGCTGAAGAGGTTGTAAAACAAGCGCTACTTATATTACCTGATACCGCTGAGCGTGAAATATTCCACATCGAATACTTTAGCGGTGGTGCTGAGGCGATTCTTAAGTATCTGATCCCCTCACTGCTTACGGCACCAGGCCACACGCTGATTCTCCTCGATGGGGATCAGAAGAGAATGGATAAATTTGAGGATCCTGATACAATACCCGTTTCGGAAAATAGCACTCTTAGCGCCAAGATTATGGAAGCCACGGGAGTTGCCCCTAATCTAATGATCGATGGCGGTTCAAACGGGGGGAATAAAGCGCAGTTGATTGAAATTGAACGCAAATACCTAGCATGGATTAGAAAAAATTTGAAGTTTATACCGACCCTCTGTCCTGAGGAATTGGTATTGCGTGCAGTAAACATGAACGATCAATCTGCAACCAAGTCCCAACATCACAAGGATCGTCTTAGAGCCAAAGCAGAAGAACACTTTGGAACGAGTGTAACGAATGAACGCACGGATGAGTACGGAATCACATTGCTTGCTGGCAAGAGAAGTCAATCTAAGGAACTCTCTTTGCTTGCAAGCATATTAAAATGCTATATCGAATCAGTTCGGTCAGGAAGTTAGTTATATATGAAAAGAAAGGATCTGACGGCAATTGACCTTTTCTGTGGCGCGGGCGGACTAACCCTTGGTCTCAAACAGGCTGGTTTTCGGGTTGTTGCAGGGGTGGAAGTGAATCCAATAGCCGCTGAAACTTATCGCCTAAACCATGCCGATGTTGTAGTTTATGAAAAAGATATTCGCAATATTGACCCTTCTGAGATTCTTTCAAGCGTTAATTTGAAACCAGGTGAACTCGACCTACTCGCAGGATGCCCTCCCTGCCAAGGTTTTTCGAGTCAACGAACTCGAAATAAAACTAGTGCACATTTTGACCCTCGTAATGAATTAATATTTGAATTCCTCCGATTTGTAACAGCTTTTATGCCAAAAACGATAATGCTGGAAAACGTTCCGGCGCTAGCGAAAAACTGGAGAATATTCAAATTAAAGGAAAGCTTGAACCAGCTTGGATATATTGTTAACGACAAATCAATTGCTATACATAATGCTGCCGACTATGGAGTTCCTCAACGGCGGCGGCGCCTCCTTTTCAGAGCATCAAGGCTAGGAATCATCTCAGATACACCGAAGAGTAAAAAGAAAATAACGGTCAAAGAATCGATTTCTAATTTAAAACCAGCGGGTTCTAGTGGTGACGAACTTCATGATCTAGGAGAGAATCGGAGTGAAAGGGTAAAAAAAATAATATCTCTCGTCCCAAAAGACGGAGGATCGAGAACTGACTTACCAAAAGAATATTGGCTCGAGTGTCACAAGCGAAGTCCTAACGGTTACCGAGATGTTTATGGCAGAATGAGCTGGAATGATGTTTCGCCCACAATCACGGGCGGTTGCCATAATCCATCCAAGGGGAGATTTATTCATCCAGAGTTTAATAGAGCAATAACTCTCCGCGAAGCTGCATTGTTACAAACGTTCCCGATGAATTATAAATTTTCGTTAACGGGAGGGAAGGATTCTATCGCTCTTATGATAGGGAACGCGCTACCTCCTATTTTTATAGAAAATCACGCTAGGCAATATGCCAATCATATAAAGGAGGTAGAATAATGAGCTTGGAGTTAAAATTTGACCCAAGAACTATTGAGCATCTAGGGGTTAAAATGTATTCAACTCTACCTCCCGCACTAGCAGAATTAATATCAAATTCTTATGATGCTGACTCTCCCGGGGTAATTGTTGAATTCAATGAGATAAACAAATGTCCCAAGAGCATTGTAATTAAAGATGAAGGAGAGGGAATGTCGCTGGACGACATTCAAAATAAGTTTTTAATCATAGGCCGAAATCGCAGAGAAGATGATGGGGACAAACCTTCAGATAAATTTAGCCGACTTCCCACCGGTAAAAAGGGGTTAGGTAAGCTAGCCCTCTTTGGACTAGCTAATGAAATTGTTGTTGACACAATCAAAAACGGCTTAAGAAATAGGTTTCGGCTAAACTGGTCAGAATTGTTGTCATCAGACTCTGTTTACAACCCTAAAATGGAACGCCAGGAAGAATCTACAAATCTTTCAAATAGAACACACATAAAGCTTTCAGAGTTAAAAAGAAAATCTCAGTTCGATCTTGATTCTTTAGCAGACAGTCTCGCGAAAATATTTGCTTCCGATCCGTCTTTCCCTATCACATTAAAAAAGGGAAGTGATGAAATTTTAGTGGATAATGCTCGTAGATACAAAAATATAGTATCGCAATTCGAATGGACAGAAAAAGACTTAGTGAGCGATAAAAGCCCCTATAGCGGAAAAATATCTTTAACACTTATCACTGCCAAAACTCCAATTCCGCCATCAGCAGGATTAAGGGGGGTCACAATATTTTCACGTGGGAAGCTTGTCAATGCGCCTGAGTATTTTTCAGAAAGCACCTCTAGTCACTTTTTCCAATACTTGACTGGGACAATTAATGCCGACTTCATCGATCTATTAAGAGAAGATGTTATCTCTACGAACCGTCAGTCAATTGACTGGGATCAGCCAGATATGAGGGCCTTTAGAGAATACTTGAGCGGTATCATTACAGAGACAGCTAGAGACTGGAGGAAAAAGCGAGCGGAAGACAAGGAAGATGAGATAAGAGTAGTGACTGGAGTCGACACAGGACAATGGATGAACACTCTGCCTGAAAATATAAGAGAGCCAGTACTATCTATTATTAATCAAATGACGAAAAACGAGGAAATTTCTGATAGCTTAAAGCCAGTTGTAAAAGCACTCTATAAAATAGTACCTGAATATCCCAATCTGCATTGGAGGCATCTTCATCCCAGCATTAAAGATGGAGTTCGCGACTTTTATAAAAATGAACAATATGGGCTCGCTGCAGATCAAGCAACCAAACTATACGCGGATAGAATCAGAAAAATAGCACACGTTGATAAAGATGGCGTAAACTTGGCCGATGTTTTTTCTATAAAAGATAACGTCGCCCTCGTCGCGATCAACGATCTTAGCACTTCATCTTTGATAAATATGCAAATAGGACAGGGCTTTTTAACAAGAGGACTTATGCAAGGATTCCGTAACCCAATAAATCATGCTCCTGTAAGCAAAGTTGTCCCAGAAATAATTTCGGAGCTCGATTGTTTAAACATACTCAGCCTTGTTTCTTATCTCGAAGAGAAGCTTGATTATGCGGAAAATGAAAAAGTTGATAAAAATTAACTTTGAAGTGGAGAGAAGCAGCCCTTCTGCACGGCTACATACGAGCAGATGATGGAAATGTAGAAAAATAAGCATATATTAAAATAGTTTAAACAGCGATAAATCTGCCGTATAAAGCCAAGCGAGCCCGAGGTCAATACTTTAGCGGGATTCCGGCACAGTGTCTGGCGTTCAAAAGCCCGCCAGTGAGGCTAGTGCACCGCTCGCGACAAAGGCCACAACTCCCTCAATCGCCAAGGCCTGCCACAGCCATTCATACTCTCCCTGTCCTTCCGTTACAGCGCCGCTTCGCTACCGATGCCGCAGATAGGCGACGGAGCGGTCGCCGAGCCATTGAATCAGGCACACAACTGCGATCAGAATGGCGATCACTGCGATCATGACGGTGGTGTCGTAGCGCTGGTAGCCATAGCGGATGGCGAGATCGCCGAGGCCGCCTGCGCCAATTGCGCCGGCCATGGCGGAGGCTCCAATCATCGCAACCAGTGTGATGGTGAAGCCACCAATAATGCCGGGCAGTGCTTCTGGGAACATCACCTTGGCGACGATACCTAGCGGTTTCAGGCCCATGGCCTGGGCAGCTTCCAACACTCCGCTGTCGACTTCACGCAGGCTCACTTCGACCACGCGGGCGAAAAATGGCGTGGCGCTAATGCTGATCGGCACGATGGCGGCCCATACACCGATACTGGTGCCAACAATCAGGCGCGTGAGGGGAATCAGCGCCACCAGCAAAATAATAAAAGGCGTAGCGCGGAAGGCGTTGATCACCCATGCCAGCGGTCGATTGAACCAAGGCGCAGGAAACAGCCCATCGCGTGCTGTTGTTACCAGCAGCACCGCCAATGCGATACCGGCGAACCACACGATTACCGCCGAGATCGCGACCATGGTCAGCGTGTCTAACCCTGCACTCCACAGCGCATCGAGCATCATCTCAGACATAGCCGAGCACCTCCCCACTAATGCCAGCCGCCGCCAGCCGGTCGTTAGCACCTTCGGCGCTGCCGCCGTCGATACCGATCAGAAAACGCCCCTGCACGTGGCCTTGCAACCGCTCAACGCCACCGTGCAGCAGACTTGCATCACTGCCCAACAGCTCACTTAGCCGCGCCAGATTAATCCCCGGGCCACCGCCATCGGCGGCGCCAATATCGATCTGTACCACCAGCGTACGGTGCTCAGCGTCGGCGCTGGCAGAGAGCCGCCGCGCTAGCTGTTCAGGCAGCCTCACCTTCAGCGGCTCGAGCAACGAGCGCGTTACCGCGTGCTGGGGGCGTCCAAATACCTGCCACACCGGGCCGCTCTCGACCAGACTGCCGTGCTCCAGCACCGCAACGCGATCGCAGATTTCCCGAATAACCGACATCTCGTGGGTGATCAACACGATGGTCAGCCCCAGCGAGCGATTGATATCGCGCAGCAGAGACAGAATGGTCTGAGTGGTTTCCGGGTCCAGCGCCGAAGTTGCCTCGTCACACAGCAGCACCTCGGGATCGAGCATCAGGGCCCGCGCAATACCGACACGCTGTTTCTGCCCGCCCGACAAGCGCGCCGGATAGACATGCTGCTTGCCTTCCAGCCCCACCAATCTTAGAAGTCGCTCGGCGCGCCGGCTGATTTCGGCCTTATCAAGACCTGCGGCTCGGGCCGGCAGCGCCAGGTTGTCGAACACTGTCTTGGAGCGCAGCAGATTGAAGTGCTGGAAGATCATGCCGATGCGTCGTCGCAGATCAACCAGCGCGTTGCCCGACAACTGCTGCACGTCAACGCCGCCCACTTCGACACGGCCGGAATCGATACGCTCTAAGCGGTTGATGGTGCGTACCAGTGTCGATTTTCCTGCCCCGCTGCGTCCAATAACGCCGAATATTTCTCCTCGATGAATGTCAAGATCAATGTGATTGAGCGCCGTTACCTGACCATCGCGGCCGGGGTAGGTTTTGAACACATCGGCAAACACAATCTGCCGCGGCGCCTCGCTATTGGCAGGCTGCGCAGAATGGACGTGCGCAGAGGCCTGCGGTGGCTCACTCGCAGCGGAGGACTGATCTTCTTCATCGAAACTGCTCAGCAGGTGGTCGTAGGCACCACCGCTGGAGCGCAACTCGTAGTTCGAAGCCATGCTTATTCTCCTTTCTGCCGGCGCTGTTCCAGCTCAAGCGGCGTCGGCCCGGGCTTGCCGTTACTATCGAGCCATGCCAACTGATAGAGCTTGGGCGAGCCAAACACATGCGCCAGAATCTCGCGCACTTCTGGCGCCGTCTGGTAGATATGAATGAAGGTGTTGATGTCTTTGCGTTTGACATCTTCAGGACGCACCGCAAACACCAGCGCATAGGTGCGATTCTTATCGTGGGTGAGCGCCAGCGCATCGGTCGGATCCTTCACGCCGGAACCGATCAGATCGGCGGGATAACCTTCTGCAATATCGACATCCTGCAGTGAGCGCACCAACTGAGGCCCCGGCAGCTCGGTAAATTTGAGCTGTTTGGGGTTGTCCTCGATATCAAACAGGGTGGCGTTATCACCGACGCCGGGCTTCAGCTTGATCAGCCCAACTTCTTCCAGCAGCCTCAGACCACGGCTCTGATTAACCGGATCATCAGCAATCGCCACCCTGCCGCCCGGCTGGATATCGCCAGCCTTTTTCAAAGTGTTGGAATACAGGCCAATGTTGTTTTCGACCCCAAAAGCGAGCGGCGCTAGCGTGAAGCCTGCCTGCTTCTCAGCATTGGCAAGAAAGGGCCGGTGCTGGAAGTAGTTGATATCCGCATCGCCGTTCACGACCGCCGAGTTCGGCGTCACCCAGTCACTGAACTCTCGCACCTGCACATCAACGCCCTGCTGCTTGGCCAGTTCGGCCGCCTTATAGATCGCATCGCCGGTAGGGCCTCCGGTTATCGCAACAGTGACCGACGCCATCGCTTGCGACGCCGCCCCCATGCCCACAATCAAGGCACAGGCCATCAGCGAGCGGCCGATCACGCGCCGCTGGCTATACGACCTGTGCAATAAAGATGAAAAAGAAAACTCACTACGACGAATTGGCATTACTGGCTCCACAGCGAAAACGAGCACCACGTGATGCTCTGGTAACACAACTGGGAGCAATCCCCGTGCCATTGACAAGAAATTGATTTTTATCAACTTTTTTTGAAGCAAAAGCAGCCGATGAAGCATAATCATCAGCTTGGCAGGCAGTGCTGCTGCATTTCCGACACCCCTGAATAACGGCTAACGCTATAGCTGCGATAAGACCGCTTTATCGTGATCCCCTTTACCATGCTGGGTGGAAACACTGTGCTGCGGCATTTCACACGGCCCAGAGCTTGGCAATGTCTTGTCGCAGGTGTAAAGTGACCCAATATCAGATGCGAATAATTCTTATAGTCTTGTGATCAAGCGGATCATTTAGACTATCCATCTTTTGGAATCGGTCTTTCAGACATACGTCGAAGATGTTCGGGTAACTGTCATGTTGAAACTGGTAAAAGTAGATCGAAAGCCGCTCCCCGAGAGCAGAGGCGATCTGATCTTTCTGTCAGAGTGCTTTTATATCGCGCGCATGAAGCGATACGGTAAAGAGTGGGCGCTACGTATGTACCAGGACCACTACGGCCTATCAGTGAGCGCCAGCGACGCTCAGCTAGCGCTCGACGATCACTTCCTGACCAACCGCGCGCCCTCCTACTGCACTTGGGGCTGGTTCAACGTTAGTCCCTGCCGCTTGCAGGAGCCCTAAGCGCCCCACCTATCGATAGCCAGTTACTGTCGCTGGAAATCCAAAACCGCCCTGACGGCACATCCGTCAGGGCGGTTTTGTTACTACACGACACGCGCTTTTGCCAAGTCACGCATCCCGCCTTACCAACCGCCGATAAAAAAGCCCCGCTCTACAAAAGAACGGGGCTTTTCGCTTACTTGGCTGCTGAAAGAGGGCTTACCGTTGCATCACTCTTTACGGTAGAGGCGCCGGTGCTCTTGCAAGCCGCAGAAGTGAAAGCCATTGGTGTGGTGCTGTGCAACCTCAAGCTCGCCCGAGGCGTCGGAGCGCGGTGCGTCGAAGAAGCGCTCGTAGGTGGGCACGTCGAGCATTTCGCGCCCTTCAACCTGATCGCGATGGTAGTCGTGATGCAGATAGTCACGATAGCCCGGCAGCACCTTGCCGCTGAAGTATTCAGCCACGCAGCCAGAACCATAGCTGTAGAAGCCGATGCGCTTGCCGCTTAGATCTTCGCTGTTGCGTTCAAGCACCGCGCACAGGCCGATGAACAACGTGGCGGTGTAGCTATTGCCAAGTTCACGGCCGTAGTCCAGCGAACCACCCAACTGCTGCTCGATCTGCTCCTTGCCGATGCGCCCCTTGCCGGCCAGCGCAGCGAGGCTTTGGTGAGCCTTCTCGACCAGCTTGGGTACCGGCGTGTGATAGCAGAAGAAGTCGATATCATCGAAACCAACGCCTGAGCGCTCGCTGTACTGGCCCCACACTTCTTCAAGCATTTGCAGGTAAAGGCGCGAGGAGTACTTGCCTTCAACGAAAGCCGTATCCGAGTAGTTGGGGCGCCAGAAGTCGAGCACGTTGTCGGTGGCAACACCGTACTCCGGCTCGAATTCGAGCACCCGCGGCTGCATCGACAGCACCATCGCTACCGCGGCGCACCCTTGCGACGGCTCTCCGGGCTTGCCGAGACCGTAACGGGCGATATCGGAGGCAATCACCAGTACTTTCTTGTCGGGGTTCGCCTGCAAGAACGGCAGCGCTAGCTGAAGCGAAAACGTTCCCGCATAGCAGGCTTGCTTCAGCTCCATCACGCGGCAGCGGCGCGGCAGCCCCAGCAGACCATGCACGAAGGTGCTGGCGGCCTTCGACTGATCGATACCGGATTCGGTACCCAGCAGCACCATTTCGATCTGCTCACGATCGATACCTTGTAGCGCCTGTTCAGCGGCGGCAGCGGCCAGCGTCACCGTGTCTTCATCGGGCGGCGCTACCGACATCACATTGATGCCCAGCCCCACCGCATACTTGCGCGGATCTATACCACGCGCTTCGGCCAGTGCCGCAAGCTCAAGAGCATAGCGCGACGTCGCAAAGGCGATGCCTTCAATGCCTGGATTCATTGCTCATTATCCTTACTGTTGTGCGCGCTTTTACTGGCCGCCGACCGCTCAAGCGAAACGTGGCTTTGCATCAGTTCGCCGGGCACCGACTGCGCTGCCAGCAGCGATAGCTCGCCGCACAGCACACAAGCTGCCGCGCCCACCGCCAAACGCCGCGCGTTGCTACCGGGCGTGGCGTCACGATCGGTACAGCCTAGCGCCTCAAGATTGCGCTGCACAAAATCAAGCCCTTTACCGTTACCTACCGATCCTACTATCAGATTGGGTAGCGTCACCGAAAAATAGAGATCATCACCGCGCATCTCGGTGTGCACCATGCCCTGCGACCCTTCGACGATATTGGCGGCATCTTGTCCGGTCGCCAGATAGTAACCCAGCAGCATATTAGCGAAGTGTGCGTTAGCGGTGCGCACCCCGCCCGAGATAATGCTGCCGATCAGATTCTTCTTGATGCTGAGCTGAACGATATTTTCGGGCTCGGCTTTAAGCACCCGACGCACGGTACTGCGAGGCAGCAGCACATCGGCAACGACATACTTGCCGCGCCCCAAAATACCGTTGACCGCCGAGTTCTTTTTATCGGTACAGAAGTTACCGGAAATGGTCACGTAGCCAAGTTCGGGGTGGCGCTCAAGCAGCCACTTCATCAGCCCTTCAGCGGCCAGCGTTGCCATATTGTGGCCAGAGGCATCACCGGTTTGAAACTCGAAGCGCAGGTAGACCAGCGTGCCTACTACCTGGGTATGAAAATCGAGCAGCTTGGCGAAGCGGCTGGTTTTACCGACTTCATCTTCAAGCTGCTGGCGATAGCCGGGAAGGGCCTGCACAAAGCGCTGCGCGGTAACGATAGTGTCAGCCTCGAACAGCACCGAGCGCGTCATGCGGTCGTCCATCACCACCGCATTGATACCGCCCGCCTTATTGCACGCCAGCGCCCCACGATGGGTGGAGTGCCACAGCGGCGTTTCGTAGGTTGCCATCGGTAAAGGCAGCTGAGCGTTGACCTCTGTGCCATTGATTTGCACCGGCCCCACTGCTCGCATGGGAATCGCGGCATAGTCATCACTTTCCTGCCAACGCATAAGTGTTACTCACCTGCTGAGTTTAGCGTCGAGCGCGCTAGGCTGCGCCCCACAAATCATCGTTTAAAGGCGACTATTTTAGGCGTCCCTGGGGTATCAATGCCAGTAAAGGAAGATGAAGAGCCCGTTGATGGCCACCAACGCAGACCAGAACAGTAATAAAGGTGCCATCACAGCACGTTGTTCAGGGCCTTTTGAGAGGCCCCTCCGTCCACTCGCAGATGCACTGAAGGGTGAAACCGTTGGGGTGCCATCATCGCCTCGATACCTTCAGGCTATTTTCATTCTGGAAGAGATCGCACCACACTGAAAGAAGACTTTTCCACGGCTGATAGGCCCGATGAAGCACCTGGTCTCTCGCCTATCAGCGGCAACGAGCGAGGCTGATCATGAGCAAACGAATTCTAATGCTGGCGGGTGATTTTGTTGAAGACTACGAAGTCATGGTGCCATATCAGGCACTGCTCGCAGTGGGCTGCGAGGTCGACGTAGTGTGTCCTGACAAACGCAGCGGCGACTACATCGCCACCGCCATCCACGATTTCACCGGTTTTCAGACCTACCAGGAGCTACGCGGCCATAACTTCGCCATCAACAAGGACTTCGACGCCGTCAATCTCGACGACTACGATGGTCTCTTTGTTACTGGCGGACGCGCGCCCGAATACATTCGGCTCAACGAAAAAGTGCTCAACTACACCCGCCACTTCTTCGACCACGATAAGCCCGTAGCCGCCGTATGCCACGGCATTCAGGTACTGACCGCCGCCGGCGTAGTAAAAGGCCGCACCCTTACCGCATATCCCGCTACCGGCCCCGAAATCACCCTGGCTGGCGGCGAGTGGAAAGACGTACCGGTGACCGAAACCGTCATCGACGGCAACCTCATCACCTCACCCGCCTGGCCCGGCCACCCCACCCTGCTACGCGCCTTCTTCGACGCGTTAGGGATTAGGATTGGGTAAGGTGTTGAGTATCGCGTTACTCACTTAAACCAAAGTGCCCAGTTACGCCAACAGGCGACTGGGCACTTTCATTAGTTCCTTAGGCTAGCTAGCGACACAGCGGCATGCTCAACATGGTTATTCGTTCGGTGCTGACCTGTGACGAGTGGCTTCACTCCAATGGAGGAGCCACGCAGAACGTAATTCCCCTTCTTTCCAATTCTTTTTCGTCAATGTGAACGTCAGGCATCGAATCGGTGATGATTTGGCTCCCTCTCGGCAGAGGAACCCAATGCCTTCCCGAGGATGAAAATTTATCAGCGCACGCCAAGATGTAAGTAGTGCGAGCCGAACGAAATAACTTCTCCCTAAATTGGGCTTGGGCCCAGCAGCCTTCGAAAAGACCGCGGTTTACATCTAGCGCATCTCCGCTCACGAATGCTCGATCAATGTTAATTTTGTCCAATGCCAGTTCAGCGAGAGATCCATAAAGACCTAAGCTGGCTGCTCTGACCCCTCCTCCTATGATCGTGGTATCAACACCGGAAAGGGCCAATTGATTTGCAATTAGCAGATTGTTGGTTACTACCTTGACGTCGTTGCGCGAATAGATGAGTTCGGCCAGCGCGGCCACCGTGGTGCCTGCATCCAAGAATATCGTGTCGCCGGGGCGAATTTCGGAGAAAGCCTTCGCGGCAATTGCTCCCTTTGCATCGAGATAGCGTGATTGTCGTAATTCCAAGGATTCCTCTTCGCCGTACTCATTCCTCAGCAGCGCAACCCCGCCATATGTTTTGAGCAGCCTCTTTCCTTCTACCAATGATCTGATATCTCGACGGATGGTCGCGATCGACACGTTGAAGATTTTGGCGAGCACTTCTACCTCAGTAGTGCCTAGTGACACCGCTTTGAGAATTTCTTCCTGCCGTTCGAATGCTTTCACCGCCGCCCTCCCTCCTTAACAAAACTGCGCAATACCGTGAAAAGTGATTGATTGAACCAAAAATTCGACCCAAACAATCATATAAATCGAAATATCTTTCACATTTTTTCTAAAATCGACCTAATATGATTTAAAAAATCATCTAAATGACTGCACCCATCATCTGAGCCTCGCAACATGAGGAATGTATGGCACACATACCTATCAAAAAAACCGTAGACAGAATCCCGGGGGGGATCATGTTGATACCGATGCTATCGGGCGCGCTGGTAACAACGTTCATCCCCTGGTTTCCGTATTACTTTGGTTCTTTCACCAGCGCACTTCTGACTGACCCCGTCCCGGTATTGGCGGTTTTTTACGTGTGCATTGGCGCCACTATAAAAATTAAAGCAGCACCCACCATATTGAAAAGAGGCGGGATTTTCTTAGTCACCAAAGCATCAATAGCATTAATCATCGGCATGGTATTGGCGCGGGTCATTGGGCCCACTCACATCACTAGCGGAGTGTTGTCGGGTGTATCCGTACTGGCGGTGGTGGCAGCACTCAACAATACCAATGGAGGGCTATATATGGCGTTGATGGAACAATACGGTAGCAAAGAAGATACCGGCGCCTATTCCATCATGTCATTAGAATCAGGCCCATTCCTCACCATGCTAACGCTAGGGATAGTCGGATTATCCGCCTTTCCCTGGCAGACGTTAATAGGCAGCATTCTGCCACTCGCAGCAGGGATGCTACTCGGCAATTTAGACCATGAAATGCGGAAATTCCTAGGCCAAGCCGTACCGGTGATGATCCCATTTTTCTCCTTGGCGTTGGGAGCATCGTTGGACTTGAGTCAGGTGTGGCAAGCCGGACTTATTGGAATGCTACTGGGCATCGCGGTCGTTATTGTGTCGGGCGTACCTCTTTATTGGGTCGACCGCCTTTCCGGAGGCACTGGATTAGCAGGGGTGTCGGCAGCAAATACCGCGGGTAACGCGGCAGCGGTCCCTGCCATCATCGCCGCAGCCAACCCTACCTATGCCCCAGCAGCACAAAGCGCCACGATGTTAGTAGCGGCATGTGTGATCGTTAGCTCAATCGTCTCACCTTTGTTAGTCGCCATAATCGCTAAACGACAACAATCCGCCAGCACTAGAGCGAGGGATTTACATGACTAGACCGCAAGAGCACACGTTGGTCATTGTGGCTGATGATATGACCGGAGCTGCAGATTGCGCTGTTGCTTTTTCGAAGCAAAATGCACAGGTGACGCTTGTTGCTCGCTTATCCCAAGTAAAACCCGACGTCGACGTAGTCGCGCTCGATTTCAACACCCGACCCCTGACAGAGGCTCAAGCGATCGAAAGGATGCAAGAAGGAGCGCATCATTTCGAGCACTTTAAATGGCTGTATAAAAAAATCGACTCAACCCTACGCGGCAACTGGGCAGCAGAAACTGCATCGCTGGTAGCGCAGAAGGGGCTGGCACTCGTTGCCCCCGCTTTCCCGGAATTGGGGCGATCAGTTGTTGGGGGAAAGGTTTTTGTCAACGGGAAACCATTGTCCGAAACAGAAACGTGGCAAGCCGAACATACCGACAAACCAGCTGATATTACCGAACAGCTTAATACTCAAGGGTTGCAGGTTATGCATATCCCTCTCGCTCTTGTGAGAGGCGACCGCGAATTACTCAGAAATCAAATCGAATCCGCCGCTCGCAGTGGCACTGGGGCCGTCGTCTTCGATAGCGAATCACAGCAAGATTTGCACGCTATAGCGAGCGTAACTCTATCGCTCACCATCCCAGCATTCTGGGCCGGCTCTAGCGGATTGGCCAAGCATCTAGCGCCGCTGATGTATCGTGCACAAACCACCACTGCAACGAATACTTCGGAACTACTCCAACAACATGCCGACCGCTCATTCGTCGTCATCATCGGCAGCCTATCGAGTGTTTCATCAACCCAGGCAGATGTGCTTTTTAAGACCGGGGAGGTGGAAAGAATCACCTTACCTTCTCAGGTATTACGCGAGCGTGAGGCCCATCCTGACTGGCATCAGTGGCAACAGCGAGTAAGGGAATGCGTTGCAAATCAACGCGATCTGATACTGAAGATCGGCCGAGACGACCTCTACGATCCTCATGAAGGAACGTATTTCTCGCATTCCATCGCGCTATTAGTAAAACCTGTCATTCATCATATCGGCACCCTTCTTTTGACCGGCGGCGAGACTGCACGCGCCGTTCTAGTGGCGAATGACATCGATCGAATGCACCTCATTAGTGAGCTCGATGCAGGCATTACATTAGCCCGCGCAACAGCGCCTGCAGCCCCTCTCATTATTACTAAAGCCGGCGCTTTTGGGATTCCCACAACGTTAATCGAAATCAGACAGCTCTTGAATGCGTCCAGAGCAGCTTTAGTCGAATAAATAAAAGGAATGTCTCATGTCGAACCAACCAATCATCGGTATTACGATGGGAGATGCCGCTGGCGTAGGTCCTGAAATAATAGTGAAAGCGCTAGACCACGCGGCTCTCTACGAAAAATGCAGACCAATCGTGATCGGGGATCCAAAGCGGCTCCAAAAAGCGATTGATATTACCCACTCACCTCTATCTATTAGGGCAATCGATACTGTTAAGGATGCTCATCATGATGTTGGGACTATAGACTGCATTGACCTTGGATTAATTCCTGAAAAGCTACCGTTTGGACAACCATCTCCGGTGGCTGGAGATGCCGCATATCAATTTATCGCCAGAGCAGTCGAACTAGCCTCGACAAGCGAGATCCAGGCGATTTGCACCGCCCCCATCAATAAGGCTGCTTTGCGTGCAGCCGGACACCACTTCTCTGGCCACACTGAACTGCTGCGCCACCTGTCAGACGCGGATGAGGTGTTCGTAATGATGGTGGCGCACAACCTCAGAGTGATCCACGTTACCGCAGATATGGGGCTAATCGACGCCATCAACAAAATCAACGAAGGGCTCGTCGAACGCACCATCCGCTGCGGCTACGAAACGCTAGTCAAGGCAGGCATACCCGATCCACGTATAGGCGTGTGTGGGATTAATCCACACGCTGGAGAAAACGGGCTCTTCGGTAACCGGGAAGAAGAAAAGAAAATAATGCACGCGCTCGCCATGGTTCAACTCGATGGCATAGACGCGACCGGGCCTCTGCCAGCAGATACCCTGTTTTACCGCGCCATTCGAGGAGATTTCGATCTCGTGGTCGCGATGTATCACGACCAGGGACACGGCCCGGTGAAAGTGCTGGGACTGGAAGCTGGCGTCAATATAACGGTGGGGTTGGATGTTATAAGAACGTCGGTCGATCATGGCACCGCCTTCGATATAGCGGGAACCGGCAAAGCAGATGAAGGCAGTATGGTAGAGGCACTCTACCAAGCAAGCGCTCTCGCAAGTAATAAGCTGGCAAACTATGAAAAACCACCACGAAACGTGATCGAATTTCCGCGACAATACATCAGAACCACTCCACGAGGACGCTAAAAAGGATCACGCATTCTTTTGTGGGCGCTCGCTCATTGCTCGGCATGAAGAGTGCAGCCGAACAATGACCGAGCCCCAAAAAGAGCGGCGAGTTTAGGCCCCCTAAACACCGTTCCCTTCGCCCACGCTCCATTGATACGGGTCGGGTTGGCGCTGGTTGACCACCCAGTCGCCGATGATTCGCTCCTTGTAAATCAATGGATTATGGGAGGCGAGGGTGCGTGCGTTACGCCAGTGGCGATCAAGCTGCTTGCCTGCGCGCACGGCTGAGGCGCCGAGGGCGTTAAACAGCGCGGTGGCGGCGGCCAGCACCTGGTCAGCGGCGACCACTTGCGCTTGCGCTGAACCAAGCTCGGCGTGCCAATAGGCTTGCGCGCGTTGCTCGTCGTTGCTGTCGCGTAGCTCGAATGCTTGCTGCTGATACTCCGCTGCTTTTAGCGCACAGGCATGGGCGGCGAATATCTGGGCAGAGATTTTTCCGACCACTTGCAACACCTGTGCATCATCGGCCGAGCGATCGGCGTTGCCATGGCTATAAACACGGGTACGTTGCGCTACCTCGTGGGCAACGTCCCGCTCAATGGCGTGTCCTACCCCAACGAGTGCGGCAATCAAGTTGAGCTGATAGAAGGCAGTTTGGTAACCGAAGCGCTCGCTGAAGGGCGTTACTTCGTCGCGCTCAACATGAGCCGCCGTAAATACGCTGGAGCCAGTGCCGGTAGTGCGCTGACCGAAGCCGTCCCAGTCGTCGGAGCGTTCGATGTGCGGCTGATGAGTGTTCACCAGCGCGATCACTTGCTCGCCGCTCGCGGCATCTTCGGCGGTCACGTCCATCCAGTCAGCGTAAATACTGCCGGTGCTGTAATACTTGGCGCCATCGAGACGCCAGTGCTCGCCGTCGCGCGTTACCTTGGTCTCTAACCGACCCAGTTTGGCAGAGCCGGTTTCGGTCCAGCCATTACCGACCAATTCACCGTTCGCGAAACGCTTCAGCCAGCGCTCCCGTGTATCGCTATGAGGGCGATTCAGCACCTCCTCCACGAAGGTGAAGTGACCGCGCAGCGCCTGCACAAGATTGGAATCGCCCGTTCCCAGCGCTATCCACAGCTCGGTGAGCTGTACAATCGATGCGCCGAAACCGCCATATTCCTGCGGTACCCGCAAGGCGCCGAAACGCGCTTTCTTCAGCCAATCAATTTCTTCGAAGGGAAGTGAACGCGCCTGCTCGCGCGCGCGCTGCCCCTCTTGAATGCGCTCGAAAATAGGGGCGAAGGTTGCTAGTAGCGATGCAGTGGTGGGTGCTACCGACGAGTTGCTCATAATGCTGACCTCTTGAGTGAAGCAGTGGATAACAACGCGTGCCTAACCGCGTCTTGTGCATATGGCATTATTCGATGGCCGCCATGGCACCACTGCTCACCCAAGCTCAGCACAAGGGGCGCGAACGTCCCCTTGGCTATCGCTACTGCTGCGCCAGCTCGCCGTCGTCGGTGCTTTTAAGGCGCGCTTTATCGGTTTGCTTGAGCCATTGGCTGGTAGCCATGCCGGCGGTCATGGAACCGTTGATGTTGAGCATGGTGCGGCCCATGTCGATCAGCGGTTCGATGGAAATCAGCAGCGCCACCAGCGTTACCGGCATGCCCATGGTCGGCAGCACGATCAGTGCCGCGAAGGTAGCGCCGCCGCCAACACCCGCCACGCCCGCCGAGCTGATCATTACGATGACTGCCAGCGACAGCATGAAGCTGGGGTCGAGCGGGTTAATGCCCATGGTGGGCGCGATCATGGTGGCCAGCATCGCGGGATACAGCCCTGCGCAGCCGTTTTGCCCGATCGTCGCGCCAAACGACGACGCAAAGGTCGCGATCGATTCAGGAATGCCCAGACGCCGCGTCTGTGCTTCGACGCTCAGCGGAATGGACGCTGCACTGGATCGGCTGGCAAAGCCGAACGCCAGCACCGGCCACACCTTGCGGAAGAACGCCGCTGGGCTCACCCCAACCAGCAGCAATACCAGCGCATGCACCACGAACATGATCGCCAGGCCAACATAAGAGGCCACGACGAAGGCGCCCAGATTGACGATCTCGCGCACGTTGGAGCCGGCCACTACGATCGTCATCAGCGCCAGCACGCCGTATGGCGTGAGCTGCATGACAACGCGCACCAGCTTCATGATCCACGCCTGCGCGATATCAATGGCAGTGACGACGCGCTGGCCTTTTTCGGCATCGTCACGCACCAGCCTGATGGCAGCGATTCCCAGCAGCACCGCGAAAATCACCACGCTGATGATTGAAGTCGGGCTCGCGCCGGTCAGTGCGGCGAAGGGATTCGATGGCAAGAACGACAGCACCCATTGCGGCACCGTCAAATCGCTCACTTTCCCTACGTAGCTGCTTTGCAGCGCGTCGAGACGGGCGTTTTCCGCCGCTCCCTGCGTCAGCCCTGCAGCACTGAGTCCAAACAAATGCGCAATCACAATGCCTACCAGCGCCGCAATGAAGGTAGTGACCAGCAGCGTGCCGATGGTCAGGACGCTGATCTTGCCTAGCTGCGAAGCATTATGCAGCCGCACCATGGCACTGAGGATCGACACCAGCACCAGCGGCATCACGATCATTTGCAGCAGCTTGACGTAACCGCTGCCAACAATGCCGAACCACTCGACCGAATCCGTGAGTACGGTGCTATCCGAGCCGTACACCAACTGCAGCGCCAGCCCAAACAGCACGCCCAGCACCAGGGCAGTCAGGGTTTTCCTGGCCAAACTCCAAGCGCTCGGCAGCAGTCGCGCGAGCGCCACTAGCAGAATGGCGAAGATCACCACGTTGGATATCAAAGGAATATTCATCACTTTTCCGCTTCTATATAGCTAAACGATATGGCGCGCAGCGTAACAGGCCAGCGCCTAGGCTCCATCAGCGAAAAAAGCATTACGTAGTTCCATTTGGGTATAACCGCCTGATATACCTACTCCTGCTCGCCATTATGATCTGCAAAGGCCGAGGGTTGGGTACCGTCCAACGCGCTGTGCTCACTAAATGCGCCGCGGTAGCGCGCTGCCGGATGTCGCGAAGAAACCTTCGACGAGCCGCTATCGAGCAGCTGCTCACGCAGGGTATTACCGTGGTATCCGTCTTCCAGCAAACCACGCTGTTTGAGTTCAGGCACCACGAAATCGATCAGATCAGCAAAACTGCCGGGGGTAATCGCATAGGCGAAATTAAAGCCATCGATGCCACCCACCTCGATCCAGCGCTCCAATTCATCGGCAACCTTCTGCGGGCCACCCACCAGCACCGGCCCTAGACCACCAATGCTGCGGCGCTCAACAATATCGCGCACCGTCCAGCGTCGCTCCGGGTCCGCGGTCGACAACAGCTCCAGCACCGAGCGAATACTGTCATTGTCGATCGCCTCCAGCGGCTCATCGGGGTCGAACGAGGAGAAGTCGACGCCGGTCCAGCCACCGTAGAAGGTCAGCATTCCTTCACCGTTGGCGAGCGTCAGATATTCATCGTACTTGCGCTGCGCTGCTTCATCGCTAGCACCGGTAATCACCGTCAGCAGTGTAAAAATGCGGAAGTCGTCCCGCGCACGGCCTTGCTCGGCCGCCTTGGCCACAATGTCATCGACCACGCCGCGTGCCTGCTCTGGGGTGGCTGGCGCGATAAAAATGCCTTCCGCATGCTTGGCCGCGAAGGCGCGCCCACGGCTCGACGCACCGGCCTGAAAGATCACCGGCGTACGCTGTGGCGACGGTTCACTCAAATGAATGCCTGGCACCTGGTAATAGGTGCCCTGATGCCCAATCGGGTGCACCTTGGCAGGATCGGTAAAAACGCCGCGGCCACGATCGCGCTGCACGGCATCATCGTCCCACGAGCCCTCCCACAGCTTGTAGGTAACGTCGAGAAACTCATCGGCCAGGTTGTAGCGCTCATCATGAGAAACCTGCTGCTGATGCCCCAGATTGACTGCAGCGCTGTTCAGGTAAGAAGTCACGACGTTCCACGCCACTCGCCCTTTGGTCAGGTGATCAAGCGTCGAAAACTTGCGCGCCAGCAGATAAGGCTGCTCGTAGGTCACCGCGGCGGTAACGCCAAAGCCAAGATGCTTGGTCACCGCCGCCATGGCAGATATCTGCATGAAGGGATCGTTGACCGGCACCTGATCGGCATCGAACAGTGCGCCTGCCACGCTGCCTCGGTAAACGTCGTAGACCCCCACCACATCGGCAATAAAGAGCGAGTCAAAGCCGCCGCGTTCAAGCAGTTGCGCCAACTCGGTCCAGTAATCAATATCCTTGTAGCGCCATGCCTGGTTATTGGGATGGCGCCAAGTGCCCGCCGCCTGATGGCTAACGCAGGTCATGTCGAAGGCATTGAGAATAATACGGCGGCTCATAAAGGCCTCACTGGTTTGCTTCGGATAAGTGGTCATGGCCTAGCGTGTGGTGCTGCCAAGCCAGTTGATAGAGACGCTCGGAACCATAGGAACGTTTCAGTGCAGCGCGTACTTCCGGCGCTGTCTGATAGATATGAATGAATTTTTCGATGCGCGGGTCGTCGCGATTGTCGCGGCGCGTCACGAAGGCTAGCGCGTACTTGCCGCTGGTATCGCCATTGCAGGTCAAATAGTGCTGAGGGTCGATCGTGTGGGCGGCGCGAACGTGAATGGAGTAGCTTTGTGCCACGTCGACATCGGGAATGGCGCGCGCCAGCTGCGGCCCTTGCATCTCGACAAACGACAGCCGCCGAGGATTCTCAGCAACATCGAGCAGTGTGCCTTGATCACCCACGCCGTCGCGCAGCTTGATCAGGCCAGCCTGCTGATACAGCAGTAGACCACGCCCCTGATTAACCGGATCGTCGGCCACCGCTGCCTTGCCGCCTTCAGGAATCTGCGCCAGCGAAGCGTGGCGCGTCGAATACAGGCAGGTTTTATCTTCGATACCCAAAGCGATGGGCACTAGCGACAGACCCTGCTGCTGGTTGGCGTTAGCCAGAAACGGCCGATGCTGGAAGTAGTTCAGGTCAACGTCATCGTTGGCGAGCGCGGTGTTAGGCGTTATCCAATCGGTGAATTCGACGACCTTGACGTCGAGACCTTCGCGCTTGGCTACGTCGACAGCGGCATACACGGAATCTGCCTTGGGATCACTGTTGATGGCAATCCGCAGCGGTGCCGCCAGCGCTTGGGAGACGCTCAAAACGCCGCTGAGCGCCATCAGCGTGAAGGCCATAGCGACGTTACGTAATCGACGCCTCATGACACTGCCCCCGCACGCTGAAACGCGGCGCCCGGATGCGGCGCGCTGAGTCGATCACCTGCGCCGAACAGCTTGTGACGCAGGCTGCCTTGACGATACTGGCGTTTATAGCGGCCGCGTTTGGTCAGCTCTGGCACCAGCAGATCACTCACCGCTCCGAAGGTTTCGGGCGTCACCGCATAGGCAAGATTGAAACCATCGATACCGGTTTCCTCGACCCACTCCTCCAGCTCATCCGCGACATGCTCGGCACTGCCCACCGTGACCGGCCCCTGTCCGCCAATGCCTACCCAGCGAGCGATTTCAGCGGGCGTCCAGACCTTGTCGGGGTCCGCTGTCGAATAGGCTTCTACCGCCGACTGAATCGCGTTGGTATGCACATGGGTTAGCGCTGAATCCGGCTGATACTGCGACATATCCAGCCCCGTCCAGCCTGAGAACAGCGTGAGTGCGGCGTCTTCATCGATATAGCGCTGGTAGTCGTGCAACCGCGCCTGCGCCTCAGCATCGCTGTCATCGACGATCACCGTGTGCAGGTTGTATATCTTCAGCGCGGCAGGATCGCGTCCGGCGTGCTGTGCTTCTTGGCGAAGCCCTTCAACTACCTTGCGCAATACGGTTTTCGACGGCGCGGCGGTAAACACGCACTCGGCATTACGCGCGGCGAAGGCGATACCGCGACGCGATGCTCCGGCCTGAAACAGCAGCGGCGTGCGCTGCGGGGATGGCTCCCCTAAGTGAAACCCGGGCACGTCGAAAAAGCGCCCGTGATGCGCAATGTCATGCACTCGAGAAGGATCGGTATAAATGCCGCGCGCGGCATCGTTGATGACTGCATTGTCTTGCCAGCTGCCTTCCCACAGTTTGTAGCAAACCTCCAGATACTCCTCGGCAAGGTCGTAGCGCTGATCGTGATCGAGTTGCCGTTGCTCACCGAGATTGCGCGCGCCGCTCTCGAGATAGGAAGTGACGATATTCCACGCGATGCGGCCCTCGGTGAGGTGATCAAGCGTAGTGATGCGACGCGCGAAGGGATAGGGATGCTCAAATGACAGCGACGCGGTCAGGCCAAATCCCAAATGCTCGGTCACGGTCGCCATCGCTGACACCAGCGGCAGCGGATCATTGACCGGCACCTGCACTGCGCCCCGCAATGCTGCTTCCGGGCCATGGCGAAACACGTCGTAAACGCCCAATACATCAGCAATAAACAGCGCATCGAAGCGCCCTCGCTCGAGGGTTTTCGCCAAATTCAGCCAATAATCCAGACGTTTGTAGTCGCGCGACTTGTCACGCGGATGGCGCCACAATCCCGGTGACTGATGCACGATGCAGTTCATGTCGAACGCGTTAAACCCTATCTCCGAACCCGCCATGTCTTCTCCGTTTGATCAACCGACCAATGGTCGGCTTAGGCTTGGTACCTGCCTAGCGCGGCGCTCTCTTGATGGGAGCGCTGATCAGTTCCACGCGTGGCGGTTAGGCGGTGTGCCATTCAGCGAATAATTTCCTACCAAATGCAGCTTCCAGCGCACCGGGTCATGCAGGGTATGCACTCGCGCATTGCGCCAATGACGGTCGTAACCGAACTCGTCGAGCGTCGAGCTGGTTCCGCTTAACTCAAACAGCCGATTGGCCGCCTCCAGCGCAAACTCGGTGGTCGCGATCTTGGCTTTCGCCACCGTCACCGACGCCTTGTCGACGCTTGCGTCTGATCCTTCGTGCTCGGCTAGCTGAATCGCTAATGCCGCTCGCTCAAGCAAAGCGTCGGCTGCTTCATGCTGGGTTTCCAAACGGCCCACCCGCAATAAGGTAAGCGGATCGTCCGTCGCCTTCTCCACTCCGCTATCGACCCAAGGCCGAGCGCGATGACGCAGATAGTCCAGCGTATCGGCCAATGCTGCTTCGCCAATCCCCAGGTCGATGGCGGCCTGCAGCAGCTGCGAGACTGCGCCATTGGGCGACGCTGCGCCGGGAATCTCAGCGGCCAGTACCCGCGAGCGCGGCAAGATAGCGCCGTCGATTTCCACCGTACCGCTGAAGGTGGTGCGCTGCCCGAAGCTGCTCCAGTCATTGATTACCGTTAAGCCGTCGGTGTCGCGGTCAAAAATGGCAACCTCAACACCTCCCACTTCGTTGGTGGCCATCACCGGAATCAAATCGGCGAACAGCGCACCGGTCGAATAAAACTTGGTTCCATCCACGCGTGCACGTTTCGAATCCAGCACGGTAATCAGCGTTTTGAACACGCCAACATGTTCACGCTGCGTCTGATCACGCTGATTGCGTTTTTCGCTAAGGGCATTGCCGATTCGCGCCCCGTTCAAGATCAGCTCGAAGAGTTCGCGCTTATGCGCTTCGTTACCGTTGCGCGCAATCACATCGACGAAGCCAAAGTGGTTCTGCGCCAATTGACCAAGCGATGGATCGGCTTGGCTAATCACCGTAAACAGCCGCGCGACCGTGAGCCAGGAAGCGCCAATGCCTCCGTACTCGCGTGGCACAGTAATCGCCCATAAACCGCTGCCTGAGTAGGCATCCAGTTCTTCCAGCGGCGCTTCGCGCTGCCGATCTCGCTGCGCAGCGCCTTGCGCGAACTGCTGGGCTAACGTACGAGCAACCTCGAGCGCTTGCTGCTCGGACTCGATACGCTGAGCGGTGGTATGACGAGGGGAAGAAGCGGCTGATATCGTGGACATGGAACACTCCTGCCAAAGTCGAATTCGATAAACAACGTTATCTGCTATTACGCAAAACACGCGCCAACACCCAAGACACTGATTTAAAAGGATTAATGTGCAGGAAACACTGATCGAATGTCGGAATACCGCCTTTCACATGGGTAGACCGTTGGTTATCCAGCAGCGAGACAGTAGCGTTTCAGGCAATGGATGGCGTGGGCGGTTTGGGCGGTTTGGGCGGTTTGGGCGGTTTGGGCGGTTTGGGCGGTTTGGGCGGTTTGGGCGATCCAGTGTGACTGCCGCATAAACGAAAACACCAGCCGCGAGGGCTGGTGTGGCATTGGAGGGACACGCTGAGAAACAGTCGAACGCCAGCGCCGAACGGGGCCGAAACGCTACAGGTAACCGAAGTGGCTAAGCTGAGTGCGCAGCGTGTTGCGACTGATACCAAGCAGTTTGGCGGCCTGCACCTGATTATTGCCGGTTCGCTGCATGGCAAGGCTGACCAGTTGGTGAAGTACCTGAGCAAACACGCCTTCTGTACCACCATCGCCGCCGCTATCCGACGCGCTAGAAGATGCGTTGAGCAGCTGCCCAAGCGCGTTTTCAAGCTGGGCACCAGGGGTACTGGTGTCTTCTCCCTGGTGGCTTGTGCCCGCCAGCATCAGGTCTTCTGCTTCAATTACACCGTCGCGGGCCAGCAGCACCCCGTGATGAATTGCGTTTTCCAGCTCGCGAATGTTGCCGGGCCATCCATACAGGTGGAGCCTTTGCCGCGCGGCTTTGCTCAGACGAGTGGGCGGAAGGTTGCTGCGCTGCACGTAGAGCTGCAGGAAGTGTTCTACCAGCGGATCGATATCGCCGGGGCGTTTGCTAAGCGGCAGCACATCCAGACGCGCCACATTAAGACGGAAATAGAGGTCTTCACGAAAACGCCCCGCCGCAACTGCACGCTCAAGATCCACGTTGGTAGCAGCGACAATACGCACGTCCAGTTGACGCGGTGCACGGGCGCCCAAACGCACCACTGAACGTTCCTGAAGCACCCGCAGCAGCTTGATCTGCATGGGCAGGCTTAGATCACCAATTTCATCGAGAAATAGCGTGCCTTTATGTGCCGTTTCGAAATAGCCAGCGCGCGCCTCGTTTGCACCGGTAAAAGCACCGCGTTCGTGACCGAACAGCTCGGCGTCGGCAAGTGATTCAGGCAGCGCCGCACAGTTGATCGCCACGAAAGGGCCACTGGCACGGCGTGAGCACGCATGTACGTGACGTGCCACCAGCTCTTTGCCGGTGCCTGTCTGCCCGACAATCAGCACGCTGGCTTCGCTCTGCGCAAAACGTTGGATACGCTCTTCCAGTGCCTGTGAACGCGGGTCATTGAAGACCAGCGCTGTAGCACGAATGCTGGGGGGTGCCAGGCCATCAGGGCTGCGTTTGAGCTCTAGCACTTCGCCACGTCCGCGCGCCGGAGTCGAGGGCGCAGCGGAGTCTAGCGCCAGCGATGCTCCGTCCATGCCAAAATAATGATCGTCGCGGGTGTAGGCCATGATCCTCTCACTGTTGGATTCTCAACACCCGTCTATTAGAACTGTCTGCGACCTATTTATTAAGAAATAAAAAACGATGGCTTTATTCCACTGAAACATATGCCACCTTTATCTCTCTCCTTGCCCTACTCGGCCAGCTTGAAGTGATAGCGTCCACTCGGCGCTACTAGCTGCTGCTGGGCCGCAATCAGCGGTAGATCGCGCATGCCCGCGCGGGTGTGCTGCAACAACTCCGTTAAGGTGCCCGTCGCATGTACCAAGGCCTGCCCAATATCCTGATGCCGCAGGTAGTCGCCCAGCAACACTGCCGAAAAGGTATCGCCCATGCCATTGGGAAGCGGCTCGAGCACAATGCGCGGGGCTTCTACATAGCCCGCCTGATCACGCGACACCGCCAGCGTACGCAACCGGCTATCAGCAACATCCGGCGTTACCAGACTGGTGATCACTACGTGCCTAAGCTGCTGTTCGCGCTGTAGCAAGTCGCGCGCAGCGGCAATGGCATCGCCGGTATCGGCCAGCGAACGACCGATCAGGTATTCGAATTCGAACTGGTTAGGCGTAATGATATCGGCGCAAGGCACTGCGCGACGCTGCATGAATTCGGGGATTCCCGGACGCACGAACATGCCACGCCCGACATCGCCCATCACTGGGTCGCACAGATAGAGCGCGGCCGGCTGGCTGCGGCGAATTTCAGCGACAACGTCGAGAATAGCCTCGCCAGTGCCCGCATCGCCCTGATACCCCGACAGCACCGCACTGCACTGCTCCAGCACGCCGCGTGCGCGCAAGCCTTCGAGTACATCCTCGATATGCGAGGCCGCAAATACCTGACCGCGAAACTCGCCATAGCCAGTATGGTTGGAGAACTGCACCGTGTTGACCGCCACCACTTCGATGCCCAGCCGCTGCAGCGTAAACACCGCCGCCGAATTACCGACGTGACCGTAGGCCACATGCGACTGGATCGATAGCACCACGGGCGTAGACGGCGCGCTTGCATCACTCACGATGATTCTCCCTGAAAAACGAAAAACGGTCGCAGCCATAAGGCTGCGACCGTCGAGTATAGCCCTCGAGAGGCGCTGGAAACACTGCTTACACAAGCGATCAGTGCGTACGTTTTTTGCTCGAAGGGAAGAAACGATGGTGGCGTAGGTCATTCTCAATTTCTTCCAGAGAACGGCCCGAGGTTTCTGGCACCATAAAGATGACGAACAGCACCGCCAGTACCGATATAACCGCATACACCCACATCGCGTAGCTAAGCCCGATATGCGCAATCATCGACAGCGTGGTAAGACTGACAATCAGGTTGAATGCCCAGTGGCTGAAGGCACCGATGCTGGCCCCCTTGCTGCGCACGTACAGCGGGAAAACTTCCGAGATAATCAGCCAGATGCACACCCCGAAACCGCCACAGTTAAGCGCCAGATAGGCAATCAGACAGACCACGATCAGCGACTGTTGCGCGGTGCTGAAGTCGCCGGTACTGCCGTGGAATAGCCAGCCCAGAATCACCAGCGCGATCACCGAGCCAGGAATCATCGTCAGCAGATAGCGGCGACGCCCTACCTTATCGATAATCAGCGATCCCACCAACGTGGTGATGGTAATCAACACTGCGCCACCAGCCGGCGCCAGTACCGAGGCCGTATCGCTGAAGCCTGCATCATGAAGAATGGTAGGCGCGTAGTAGATAATCGCGTTGTTACCGGTAATCTGCGAAAACATCGCGATACCGAAACCGACGATGACCGCCGGACGCAGCCATTTGGTCGATAGCAGGTCCTTCCAGCTGCCCTGCGGCTGGTTGGCGACTTGTTCGATTTCCTTTAACTCGTCGCGCGCCGATGCCTCTTCGCCACGGACACGCGTCAGAATCCCAAGCGCTTCTTCATTACGCTTTTTGCTGACCAGCCAGCGCGGGCTTTCCGGCAGCACAATCATGCCGATCATCAGAATGGCCGCAGGGATCACGCCAAGAAAGAACATCCAGCGCCACGCGTGGCCCAGAATATAGCCCCATAGATAAGCGAAGCAGATGCCCAGCACCACCATGAACTGGAACATCACCACCATGGTGCCGCGATACTTGGGCGGCGTTACCTCGGCGATATACACCGGAATGATCTGACTGGCGCTACCGGTGGCAAGCCCTAGCAGGAAGCGCGCGAAGATCAGCACCGCAATGGAGGGCGTTGCCGCTGACAGCAGCGAGCCGATTACAAACACCAGCCCTACCAGCATCGTAGCGCGGCGGCGACCTAAACGGTCGGAGATAGGCCCAGTGCCGATACAGCCCACCAGCGCCCCGGCGACGATGGCGGAAGTGACCAGTTCCTTGCTTTGCGCGCCAATCTGAAAATCATCGCCCAGTCCCAGCAGCGCCACCCCGATAATGCCCGTGTCGTAGCCAAACAGCAGACCACCCAGCGCGGCGATCACCGAAATGACGGCCACCAGCGCTCCGCCCGTTAGCCCTTTGCGGGCAGAGGCAGAAGAAACAGAATTCGTATTCATAGTAAGACGACCTTTACCGACCACCTGCCTACGTCGGGTCAGGTGCGAAATGTACTTATGCTTATGCAATTGAACGAGCGCAGCATGCTACAGGCCGTGACGGCGAGATATACAACCAAAGTTCAAGTACGTAAGTTTACTTATATAAGTGGCTGTTTTGTCCGCTAGATACTGGCAGAACACCTCTATAACTCACTGTTTATTCATAACTAATAACGTGTCACCAAAATACCGGTGAAAAAGTAGTAAACCTTCGTTAGTCGAGCGGGAAATAACGTTGATATAGATCATCACGCCAGACCGCCACGCTTAATAAACGCCGAGCATCCACCTATTCTGGGTACGCAGCGCGCACAAAAAAACGGCCCCTGAGTCATCTCAGGGGCCGTTGCGTTAGCCGTGATGCAAGGCGACCTCTGCCGCCAAAATGGCGACAGGGCCTCAAGCGTTACAGCTTCTGGCGGATCAGCTCAGCCAGTTTTTCGGTATCTTTGGCGAAGTTGCGGATACCTTCGGCGAGCTTGTCGTTCGCCATCGGATCAGCGCTGTGCTGCCAGCGGAACTCGGCTTCAGTGATGCGATCGCCGCGCTCTACTTTCTGCACGTCAGTGGCGATACCGGATTCAACCTCACCTTCGGTATTGCTCATTTCTTCGAGCAGCGCAGGAGAGATGGTCAGACGGTTCAGACCGGCCAGCGCCAGAATCTCGTCGGTGTTACGGAAGCTGGCGCCCATCACGATAGTTTCGTAACCACGCTCGGAGGCGTATTTAGCGACACCGCGCACGAACTTCACGCCCGGATCTTCGTCAGCGCTGTAGGACTCGGTGCCGGTTTCCTTCTTGTACCAGTCGAGTACGCGGCCAACGAACGGCGAGATCAGGAAAACGCCGGCTTCGAAACAGGCGCGCGCCTGAGCGTCGCTGAACAACAGCGTGAGGTTACACTGAATGCCTTCCTTCTCGAGGATTTCGGCAGCCTGAATACCTTCCCAGGTAGACGCCAGCTTGATCAACACCTTGTCAGACGAAACGCCGGCTTTCTTGTACAGATCGATCAGCTTGCGCGCTTTAGCGATACTAGCGTCCTTGTCGTAGGACAGTTTCGCTGCCACCTCGGTAGAGACACGGCCAGGCACGATCTTGGAGATTTCAGTACCCATTGCCACCGAGAGACGATCGATAATGTGGTCGATCTGGCCTTCACCGGTTTCTTCAGCAGCCGCTTCCTTCACAACAGTGTCGATCAGCTCTTTATAGCCGGGAAGATCGAAGGCTTTGAGAATCAGTGACGGGTTGGTGGTGGCATCAACCGGCTGATATTTCTTAATCGCTTCAAGATCGCCGGTGTCGGCAACCACTTTAGAGAACTTCTTGAGTCCTTCCAGCTGCGTCGTCATATCTGTCTCCTGTTTAAGGTACGAATACCTGTTCGGCCCGAGAGGCCTAGTACTCTCGGCTGCCTAATGCGAGTTGCGCTTCGAGCTGAGTGTCGGCAAATCAGGTCAAATGGCCCTATACCGACGCGAAACAGGAAGCACTGCAAAAGAGGATTCTCATCCTACCGCATCAGCGGCGATGTTGCTCGCTCTGTGCAACGCTTTGCCACTATTTGTGTATTTTTACCACGTTCTTTTACCACCTCCGCATCAACACCCTGGCTGCCACCCCTCTGAAGACACGCCGTGCGCTTGCATCGGCGCTGCCGCTTCAGCAACACTCAATGGCAATTACTCCTATCACTGCGGGCGATACCCACGATAATCAACACCTGCCCCGCAATTAAGTGATACAGCGTTATTACCATAAGCGCGAACCTGTGCCACAAGCCCTCCGCTGCCTGAATACGCGCCCCCAAGAACTAACCACAAGAAGCATAGCGCACCGCCACCACAACATCCCGATAGAGAACACCGCATCGCCCCACGCGCTACCATCAGCGCTCAATCATGGCACGTCGGGATAGCGCTGGCGCAGCACCTTCAGATAACGCTGGTAGAGCTCACGATAGCGCGCGCTGTGCTCGGCGTGCGGTACGCTGCGGGTCGATTCGTCGAGGCGCACCGCTTCACCACATAGCGCCTCCAGCGACACCGTGGCACCCGCTAGGCGACCACGACACCACTGCGCTTGCAGCGCAGCACCCAGCGCTGCTGCTTCAGGGCTTTGCGGACACACCAACTCGCAGTTCATCACATCGCTGACCATCTGACGCCACAGCGCACTTTTCGCTCCACCGCCAACCAGACGAATATGCTGCGGCGCCTCCTGCTCGGCGGGAAGCAGTGCGTCCAGGCCGTAGCGTAGCCCAAAGGTCGCTCCTTCCATGACCGCGCGAGCAACGTTAGACGGCGATGCGTTAAAGCTCGACATGCCATCGAAGCTGGCCGTCGCATTAGGCAGCGCAGGAACACGCTCACCATTGAAGAACGGCAGGCAGGTAATGTCTCCCGCTCCCGGCTCGGCAGTCGCGGCCGCCTGATTGAATTCGCTGAGCGACATACCTAGCATGGTGCGAATTTGGGTGGTGGCCGAGGTCACGTTCATGGTGCATACCAGCGGCAGCCAACCGCCGCTCGACGAGCAGAAATTGGCGGCCAAACCGTTGCGGGTAATCACCGGCTGATCGCTGTAGCCAAACAGCGTTCCCGACGTTCCTAAACTAACGGTGGTAATACCGGCGCTAATCGCTCCGGTGCCGATGGCAGCCATCATGTTATCGCCGCCGCCGCTTGAGACCACCACGTCGCGCGGTAAGCCCAAGCGGTCAGCGATATCGGGCAGCACATAGCCGGCAGGCTGATGCGATTCGATCAGCTTGGGCAACACCTTCGCGCTATCCAATTCTGGCGCAACCAGCGTGAACACGCGCTCTGACCATTGCCGCGAACGCGTATCGAAGTAGCCTGTTCCCGAGGCATCCCCCGCTTCCGTGACACGTTCGCCGGTCAGATAGAAGTTCAGATAGTCATGCGGCAATAAGATCGTGCGAATGCGGTCGTAAGCAGCGCGGTGATGGCGGCGCAGCCAAGCAATCTTGGACGCCGTGTAGCCGGTTTGCAGCACCACGCCCAGCTTATCCAGCGCGCCCTCTGGTCCGCCGAGCTGTTCGAGCAATTCGGCGTTTTCAGCCGCGGACTCGGTATCGCACCACAGTTTGGCCGGATATACCGGCTGCCCTTCGGCATCAAGCGCTACCATGCCGTGCTGCTGACCGGATACTCCCATGCCCTTTATCTGCTTGCCCGACACACCGGCAGCGTCGAGTGCCTGTGCCAGCGCTTGCTCGAAGGCGCTTACCCACTGCGCAGGCTGCTGCTCTCTGCGCCCATTGTCGGCCTGCACCAGCGAGTGAGCTACCGCTGATGTGCCTAAAATCGACAACGAATCGGCGCTCATTATCACTACCTTGGTACTTTGCGTACCGCAGTCCACACCGACGTACATGTTGCCTTCCTTCGCGTTATGTTGTGGTTATGCCATGCGCCAACCTGCGCCAGATCCGGGCACTATCAGCTAAATGGAATATGCCGGCAAAGCGCCAGCGGTTGGGCCTGTCTGACGAGGCGCTAGCGAGGCAGTGCGGATGGACGCCGAAGCATCCTCCGACAGGCGCGCATCAGTCAGCGCTGTTCTGAGCATTATCGATAAGCGATGTACCGGCGCGCGCCCGAACGCCGAGCGCGCGCTGCAAGGTTACTGGTCGCGATACACGTAGGCTTCCAGGGTCGCTCGCGCGCCCTTGCTGTGCAGCGACTCAAGCATCTCGAGATAAAGCGAATGGAAGCGTTCGTATTCGGCTAGATCACCGAACCAATGCACGTTTTTAAGGAAGGCGTCAGGCTTGGACTCGTTCAGACCAGCCATCGCCGAGACCATGTCGCTCTGACGATCGACAATCTCGTACTGCTCGCCCTGATCATCAACACCTTCGGCATAGCGCGCCCAGCCCGCCACAATAATGGCGCACATCTCCAACTCGCCATCGGACGCCAGTTGATCGCGAATCACCGGCACCAGCCACTTGGGCAGCTTCTCCGATGACTCGGCGCACAGCCGCGCCAGGGTGTCGCGAATCTGAGGGTTGGCGAAGCGCTCAATCAACTCATTGCGGTAATCATTCAGATCAATGCCGGGCACCGGTGCCAGCGTCGGCGACGCCTCGCGCTCCATGTAGCGCTTCAGAAAATCAACAAACAGGGTGTCATCGCACACATCGTGGACATAGCGGAATCCCGCCAGATAGCCCAGCAGGCCAATCGCCAGATGGCCGCAGTTCAGCAGTCGCAGCTTCATTAGCTCGTAGGGCACCACGTCATCGACGTACTGCACGCCCACCTGCTCAAGGGCCGGTCGCCCTTGAGTGAAGCTGTCCTCGACCACCCACTGCTTGAACGGCTCACACACCACCGGCCAGGCGTCTTCGATACCGAACTTGTCGCGCACCAGCCGACGGTCCTCGTCAGTGGTTGCGGGGGTAATGCGGTCGACCATCGCGTTGGGGAACTTCACGTGCCGTTCCATCCACTCGGCCAGCGCTTTCGATTTTCGCTCGGCGAAGGCCAGAAATGTTTTGCGCGCGATATCACCATTGTTGTGGATGTTGTCACACGACATCACGGTGAAGGGCTCCAACCCCGCTTGGCGCCGAATATCCAGTGCCGAGCAGATCAACCCGAAGGTAGTGCGCTGCGGATACCCGTCGAGATCGCTGATCACGTTGGGATTATCGAAATCGAACTGCGCCGTCGCCGGATCGAAGTTATAGCCACCCTCGGTAATGGTCAGCGACACAATGCGGGTACTCGGGTGTGCCATACGCTTGACCACCGCGAAGGGGTCATCAGGCGCGTAGAGATACTCGCACAGGCTGCCAATCACGCGTGCATCGATATCACCGTCAGGCTTTTTGATCAGCAGCGTGTAAAGCCCCTGCTGGTGATCAAGCACCTCTTGCATGCGGCGATCGTTTTCCATCAGCCCGACCCCGCAAATGCCCCACTGCAGCGCTTCTTCGCTCTGACACATCAGGGTATCCAGATACATCGCCTGATGGGAGCGATGGAATCCGCCTACCCCAAAGTGAACAATCGAGACTTCGAGCTTGGTGCGATCATAGGTAGGAAGCTGTACATCGGGATGGTTGGCGAGCGTGGCGAGAATATCGTTGTTCAGATAGCGCATGAATGACCTCTCCAAAATCCCGTAGCGGGTGCGGTTGCCTAGCACTGGCAAGCCTTATCATCGAGCTTGCCAGCGTAAGTATGAATGCGCGTAAACCGCGCCGCTGAGTCTGCCAGCGTTATTGGCGCTGCGTGACTTCACGCCCAAACAAGAATGGCGCGAAGACGTTGTCAGCTGCGCTGAGCAGGGTTACATGGTCATCATGCAGGCGCACAATGCAATGCAACCAATGGCGCATATGGCTGTTCTGCCATTTAACCGCGTATCATGAGCGATCGATCTATACGGTCTTGCGCACGCGCCCTGTTCATTCAGACGGAAAATTGTCATCATAGGCCCATCATGACTGCTGACGGCGCAGATACTCCTTAACACTGCGCGGCTCAGCCAACCGTTTGAATCGCCCGACGACAGAACCACACGCCGCCGGGCCACGAGGTAACCACCATGTTGATGCTTGATATCGAAAGCACCCTGATCTGCATCGCGGTAATGATTTTGCAGCTGGTGATACTGCGCTGGGTCGATAAGCGACTCGATTACGCGCAAATGAACCACGCTTACGCGTCGGACTGGGGCAACGGTGCAAGCTCTACCGCGCCAGGCGCTGCGGCAGTAGGTAGCGCGCTGCGCAAGCACCGCAAAAACGTCGGCGGTGCCGCCAACGACAGCAGCGAAGATCAACTGCCGTAATACGACTGTTACGCTGCTGACATTAAAAAAGCCGAACATTCACGTTCGGCTTTTTTATTGGGCTGAAACAGCGCCCCTTGAGAGCGCGCTTAAAATCTACAACACTGCTAACTATCTGAAGATATATGCTGAACGGTCATTCTGTTGCAGCCACCGCCGCCGCCCCTGACCGCCTGTCGCGAGGTCGTCTGATGGCATCAGTTAACATCACCGTCAGCACGATAGAAAGACAACATAACAACGTACACACCAAGGAACACGCACCTCATGCCAACGATTGAAGGCCAATTTGGCTTAGGAATACAGCTAGCCGCTTTAACACTCGCTTTTGTGCTCTCGGCATTAATCGGGCTGGAGCGAGAAATTCGTCACAAAAGCGCCGGGCTACGCACCTGTACGGTGGTGGGCTTCTCTTCTGCGTTGATTATGCTGGTGTCGAAATACGGCTTTAACGATATGATCGGCGATCCCAACGTGTCGATCGATCCCTCGCGTGTGGCAGCCCAGATTGTGTCCGGCATCGGCTTTATTGGCGGCGGCGTAATCTTCATGCGCCGCGACAACGTGCAGGGGCTGACCACCGCCGCGTCAGTGTGGCTTACCTCGGCCATCGGCATGGCCTGCGGCGCAGGACTATTCAGCATCGCGCTGTTCGTAACGGCCGGACACTTCGTCACCATGCTGCTGTTCCCACGGCTATTCCGCACCCTGCGCAATAACCAATTGCTACCGGTACGGCTTTCGATCTCCTACTACAACGACGCCGGAGTGCTTGGCAACATACTCGCCCGCTGCACCAACATGGGCTTCACCGTCGAACGCTTCAACGTCAATAAAGGCAGCGAGACCGATGGCAAACAGCGCGTACGCGTTACCCTCGATCTACGCGGTAAGCAACGGCTACCGAACCTGGTCGGCCAGCTTGGCGAAATCGACGGCGTGCTCAACGTTCACAGCGCCGAAGACGACGATATGTAGGGCGTTCAACGCCGCGTCACTGAGCGCAGCCCTTCCCAGGAAGGTCGCCGAGCGATAGTCAGGCAAGGCGAACTTCGACAAAAGAGCGGAGTTTACATGGGGTAAATGAGCATCTTGCGGAGATGTTCAACGCCGCATCACTGAGCGCAGGCACCTTCCAGCTTGCAGAGACCTCGAAACATCCCCACATGTAACAGCATACCCGCGCGTTTTACGCGCGAAGCTTCGAGGATTTTGTCATGTCACGTTTAACCAACACCCCGCTCTCTGTGCTCGATTTAGCGCCGATTCGAGACAGCGGCAGCGCGGCCGAGAGCTTCCAGAACTCGGTGGCGCTGGCACAGCGCGCTGAAACGCTTGGCTATAAGCGCCTGTGGATGGCTGAGCACCACAACATTGATGGCATCGCCAGTGCCGCCACTGCAGTGCTGCTGGGGCACGTTGCCGATCACACCGAGTCTATTCGGCTCGGCAGCGGCGGCATTATGCTGCCCAATCATGCGCCACTGGTGATCGCTGAGCAGTTCGGCACTCTGGCGACCCTTCACCCCGGCCGCATTGATCTTGGGCTGGGCCGCGCTCCCGGAACCGATGGCGCGACCCTACGCGCCTTACGCCGTGACTACAGCGCTGCCGACACCTTCCCCGATGATGTCATCGAGCTGCTTAACTATCTCGGTGAACCGCATCCGGCACAGCGCATTCGCGCCATTCCTGGGCAAGGCACGCAGGTACCGATCTGGCTGTTGGGCTCAAGCGGCTTCAGCGCACAGCTTGCCGCACGTCTGGGCCTGCCTTTTGCCTTCGCCAGCCACTTCGCCCCGGCCTATATGCATCAGGCGCTGCGCCTTTACCGCGAGCAGTTCACGCCTTCCGACTATTTGGCCGAACCCTACGCGATGCTATGCATTCCGGTGGTCGCTGCGGAGAGTGACGAACAGGCCGAGTACCATGCGAGCGTCGCGCAGCAGAAGTTTCTCAACCTGCGACGCGGCCGCTCGACGCGCGCACGCCCACCCGTTGCCTCATTGGACTGGTCACCCATCGAACGCGCACAGGTGCAGGAGCATCTTTCAGCGGCGGTGATTGGCGGCCCCGAGCGCGTGCGCGATGGACTGAATGAACTGCTCGAGCAAACCCAGGCCGATGAGCTCATGCTCAACGCCGACTTTTACGCTCTGGAAGATCGCCTGCGCTGCTACGACATCGTGGCGGATATCGCCAATTTGCAAGGAAGGTAAGCGCACAGCTCGCACCGCCGCTGCCACTGGTAATAAAGTGGCTGCTAGCGGCGTATGCGTATCCCAAAAAAAGCCCGCTCAATGCGGGCTATTTCGTTTTGCAACAAGGGGCACGGCGCGATGTAGAGCGCTCGGTCTCACACATGACCATGAAGGGTGTGAAATATCAGCGACACCCTGCCTCGACGCTGCCTTCTTCCATCCAGTGCTGCCAGCAGGCGGTAACGCGCTCGCGGTCCTTGGCAAACGCCGTGGCTGCCACCCGTGCGCCGCGCTTGGCTAGCGCATTCAAGTGATTGGCATCGCGATAGCGAAGATAGGCATCGTGCAGCGCCTCGATGGCGTCGCTGGGCCAGCAGCCGCACTCACTCAGCGTCTCAAGAATACGTACGTTATCGCTCCACTCGCACAATGCCGGATGTTCACTGGCGAAGGCCAACACCGCGTACTGATCGATAAATTCGATATCCACCATGCCGCCAGCGTCTTGTTTCAGATCGAAACCATCCGCGTGGGTTTTCGAGGAACTCAAGTGCTCGCGCATTTTGTGCCGCATGCTCACTACTTCCTGGCGCAGCGCCGAGCGATCACGCGGTTGCTGCAAAATATCGCGGCGTAGTTGCTCAAAGTCGCGCTGCAGCTGCGAATGACCGGCAATGGCGCGTGCCCGTACCAGCGCCTGATGCTCCCAGGTCCAGGCGTGCTGGCGCTGATAGTCGCCAAACGCGCTCAGCGATGACACCAGCAACCCCGAATTGCCCGAAGGCCGCAGCCGCATATCCACCTCATAGAGCACCCCGCTGGGGGTAACGACGGTCAGCATATGAATGATGCGCTGCCCAAGCCGAGTGAAGAACACGTTGTTATCAAGCTGACGTGGGCCATCGGTAACGCCACCGGCAGTGCCATTGTGGATAAACACCAGATCGAGATCCGAGCCATATCCCAACTCTATGCCGCCCAGCTTGCCATAGCCGATCACCGCCATACCCGGCGCATCGCCCGGCGCGTCTGACTGGACCAGCGCGGCCTGCGGCTGCCCATAGCGTCCCACCATGCGGCGCCAGGCGATCTGCACCACACGCTCGACAATCACTTCTGCAATCAGCGTTAGCGCGTCGCTCACCTGCATCAGTGGGCGTAGCCCGGCCAAATCAGACGCCGCCACCGACAGCACTTGAGCATGCTTAAACATGCGCAGCGCTTCGAGCTGCGCTTCCTCATCGTCTTCGGCAATCCGCAGCAGCGCCATATCCAGTGCGGTGGTCAGACTCTCGCGGTCGGGCGGGGTATAGAGCGTCTCGGGGGTCAGCAGCTCATCGAGCAGGTGGGGATAGCGTGCCAGCTCTTCGGCCACCCACGGGCTCGCTGCACATAGGCGAATCAACTGGGTGCGCGCGCCGTCGCTTTCACGCAGCAGCGACAGATACGCGGTGCGCCGTAGCACTGCTTCGATTAGCGGTAGAACACGCGCCAGCACCACGTCGGGAGGCTGATCACGATAGTGCACACGCAAGCGTGCGCTGCTAGGAGCATGCTCGGCGGGCTGGCTGTCGGCATCGATGGTTTGCCGATACTCGCTAACGATGGACGCCAGCAACAACGGCATCAGCGCATCCAGCCGCTGCTGGCCAATGCGCTGCATCGCGCGAGCCGCATGGGAGTTTGCCAGCCCCCTCAGCAGCGATAGCGACCGTGCCGGCTCTACAAAACCATACTGCGATAGCGTGGCGCAGGCTTCTTCATTGTCGAGATCGCCTTGCCACAGCGCATGCCACTCCGGCACATCAGGACCATTAGCATCGTCAGCCTGCGGCTCGTCGTCACTGGAAATAATCGCGTCGAACACGCTATGAATGCGCTGGCGCAGTGCGTCCAACTCAGCCTCCAGCTGCGGCCAACCAGCACGTCCTAGTGCCAGTGCCAGGCGCTCGCGGTCGGCATCATTATCAGGCAGGTCCTGGGTCTGACGGTCATCCATCGCTTGCAGTACATGCTCAACGTCACGCAACAGCAGGTAGTCGGACTCCAGCGCGGTGAGCTGCTCGCTTGGCAATAGCGCCAAAGCGCTCAGCGTCTCCATCGCACGTCTTAACGACGCGGTTTGCAGCTCGGTATCACGCCCGCCTCGCACCAATTGGAACACCTGCACGACGAATTCCGCTTCGCGAATACCGCCCGCGCCCAGCTTGATATTGTCGTGCAGGCCGCGCCGTCGCACCTCGCGATTAATCATCGCCTTGGTATCGCGCAGCGACTGAATGGCCCCGTAATCGATATAGCGCCGATAGATAAACGGCGCCAAACGCTCAAGCAGCGCTTCGCCTGCCTCGATATCGCCTGCAATCGGGCGAGCCTTGACCAGCGCAAAGCGCTCCCATTCGCGGCCCTGTTCGAGATAGTAACGATCCAGCGCCGCGAAACTCGCCACCAGCGGGCTACCTTCGCCCAGCGGCCGCAGTCGCATATCGACGCGAAAGACAAAGCCATCGACGGTGGTGCTATCAAGGGCACGAATCAGCTTCTGACCCATTCGAGTGAAATAATCGAGATGCGCCAGCGAGCGCTTACCGCCTTGAGTATCGCCGTCGTGGGTATAGGCGAAGATGAGGTCGATGTCGGACGACAAATTAAGTTCACCGGCGCCCAGCTTGCCCATGCCCAGCACAATCAGCGACATGGCACCGCCATCCTTGTACCAGGCGCGTCCCCAGCGCGGCGCCAGAAATTCTTCCAGCCAGCCTAGCGCCCCTTGCACCATCACTTCCGCTAACTGAGACACCGCCGCTGCGGTATCCCACGCGCTTTTCACGCTGCCTTCAGACGAAGCACACTGATCGCGACACAGATCGCGCCAAATAATACCGACCATCCACTCGCGGCGCAGAGTGCGCAGCGTCGTCGCAAGGGCTTCTTCACTGTTACACGCACTGAGCGCCTCATGCAGCCGCATATGCATCTGTTCGCGTGAAGGAGGACGCCGCAGTTCGTCATGCTCCGCCAAACGCTCGAGCAGCGCCGGATCGCGCTGTAGCGATTCGAGCACGAAGCGCGACACCGTTGTCACGTGCAGCAAACTGGGCAGTCCACGACACCGAGAGGCCAGCGGAATATCAGCAAGTGCATCACGCGCGGCGTCGATGAGCTGCTGACGCTGCGCACCAGATGCGCTGGAAGAAGGAGAAACGGACACCGCAAAAACCTCCGAAGACAAACCAGCCTGGAACAACGACCAGGAATACCGGCCCAGTGTAGCGAACCCGCCGCCATGCTGCTTGGCGCAATCGCCATAACGGCGCTTGATCACGCGAGCCGTTTTGGCCCGCTATAAGCGGGGACTATGGCGTACTGCTGTCACGATACGGTCATAGCGGCGCGCTAATGTACCCACCGTGACCGCGAGCGGCCCTACCGCACTCGCCCATTTTGTAAGGATACACAGCGCATCTTCGCCGCTGTCGAGCAACGAAGGAGCAATTCATGCCTCGTTTTCGTCATCTCCCAACGCCTGCGCATCGCGACACCCGCTACCGTATCGAAGTGTTTGAACGGCTTCCCGAAAAGAATACGTATCGTTTTCGCGCCTATATGGGTGAACGCTGCGTCTATACCCACCAGTTCTTGCCCGCCGTTGCTGCTGGTCGTACCCCTGAACAGCTCACCGAGCTGTTTATCAAGGCGGCCGAACGCGAAGCAGAAGCAGCGATCGCATAACGGCTGAACGGGCGGTGGTGTGCTTAACGCCACCGCCCGCGTGCTATTCATACGGACTGATCATTACTCAGCGGCTCATCGGCCCGCACCAGCGTCAATGCACGCTTCTGATCGAGTCCCCTGTGCCTGAGTAACCTCAGCAGCGCCCGGCCACCCGCACCCTCCTATCTCGTTTCTCTATCGCCCTTTCCGTCGCCAGTCGAATGCTCGCTACGCGTTTCGCGCCTGTAGCTGCTTATGCCGTTGTGGCACCTCGCGTGTTGGGCCCCAAAATGCCTGCGCTCATCACGCTTGCCGCACGTATTCGCTCGCCAGAATTGCCGAATATCAGCGCCGGGGCGGGGTTCAGGCCTCTACACCTTTCGGCTATTAGCCATAAGACCACTATCGCTTGAGAAGCCAACCGACTAGCTTTTAAACGATCGTTTGAATCTTTCCGTTTTCACTGTCCGATCGTTGTGGAGGCTTCTATGTCGGTGCCCCTTTCCATTCGCTCTGCTGCGGTTCTCGGTGCTGGCGTAATGGGCGCGCAAATTGCCGCGCACCTTGTTAATGCGGGTATTCCCACCCGGCTTTACGACCTTGCTGATCACGAAGGCAAAACGTCCAGCAAGATCGCCATCGCGGCGATCAAGCGGTTATCCAAGCTGTCGCCGAAACCGTTGGCTCTGGCGTCGCTGGCCGAGGCCATCGTCCCCGCCAACTATGATGATGACCTGGAGCAATTGCGCGACTGCGATCTGATTATCGAAGCGGTTGCCGAGCGCGCCGATATCAAGCACTCGCTCTATCAGAAGATCACGCCCTATATCAGCGATCACGCCATTGTGGCGTCGAATACCTCGGGGCTGTCGATCAACGACATGGCGCGAGGCCTACCGGAAAGCCTCAAGCCGCGCTTTTGCGGCGTGCACTTCTTCAATCCGCCGCGCTACATGACGCTGGTTGAGCTGATTGCGACCCACGACACCGACCCAGCGCTGTTGGACGCGCTGGAAAGCACCTTGGTCAGCACGCTTGGGAAAGGCGTGGTACGCGCACGCGACACGCCCAACTTCATTGGCAATCGCATCGGGGTTTTCTCGCTATTGTCGGTGGTGCACCACGCGCAACGTTTAGGCCTCGCATTCGATGAGGTCGATGCGCTGACCGGTAAGGCGCTTGGGCGTCCTAAATCCGCCACCTATCGCACCCTCGATGTGGTAGGGCTGGATACTACCAGCCACGTGATTGCGACCATGCGCGACGGCCTGCCGAACGATCCCTGGCATCGCTACTTCGTTACCCCCGACTGGGCGCAGAAACTCATCGATGCCGGCGCGATGGGGCAGAAAAGCGGCGCAGGCTGCTATCGCAAGCGCGGCAAAACCATCGAAGTGCTCAACCCGGCCACCTTCGATTACGCCGCAGGTGAGGGCAAGGTAGCGCCGCAAGTCGCTGAAATTCTGGCGATCAAATCGCCCCATGAACGGCTCGCAGCGCTGCGCAACAGCGACCAGCCGCAGGCGCAGTTGCTTTGGTCAAGCCTGCGCGATCTGTTTCATTACAGCGCGGTGCAGCTTGAACACATCGCGCACAGCGCCAGCGATCTTGATCTTGCTATACGCTGGGGTTACGGCTGGCAGCAGGGCCCTCTGGAAAGCTGGCAAGCCGCTGGCTGGCGTGAGGTTGCACAGTGGATTCGCGACGATATCGCTGCCGGCAACAGCATGAGCGATACCCCGTTGCCTGACTGGGTCGATGAGATAGACGGCGTTTACCAGCATGGCAACAGTTATGCCCCCGGCGAAGGAAACTACGTAAAACGTCAGCAGTTGCCGGTCTACCAACGCCAGCGCGCGCCTGAGCGACTGCTTGATGATCCGCTCAACGCAGGCGAGACGGTGTTCGACAACGGCGCAGTACGCGCCTGGCACGATGGCGACGACGTGCTGGTGGCCAGCTTCACCACCCATGGTCACGTGATTTCGCCGGACGTTCTTAAGGGCGTGGAAGAAGCGGTGGCGATTGCCGAGCAGCGCTTCAAGGCGCTGGTGATCTGGCACCCCACCGCGCCCTTCTCCTATGGCGCTGATCTGAAAAATGCGGTGAAAAGCCTGAGCAGCGGCGACCGCGACACCTTTAGCCATCTGGTCGCCAACTTCCAGAAAGCCAGTCACACCATCAAGTATTCCCAGGTGCCAGTGGTGTCGGCCATTCAGGGTGCCACGCTGGGCGGCGGCTGCGAAATTCAGATGCACTCAGCGCTGACGGTCGCCGCGCTGGAAAGCTATCCGGGGCTGGTGGAAGCAGGCGTAGGGCTGCTGCCCGCAGGCGGAGGGCTGAAGGAATTCGCGCTGCGCGCGGCACTTACTCAAGGCGACCAAGGTGACCTGATCGGCGAACTTAAACGCGCCTTCGAATGTACCGCGATGGCCAAGGTCGCTACCTCGGCGCGCGAGGCTCAGCAGCTTGGCCTGCTGCGCCATTCCGATACCGTGATTCTCAACCCCTTCGAGTTGCTCTACGTAGCTCGCCAGCAGGCACTAGCGCTGGCCGCTGCCAACTATCGCCCGCCGCTGCCAGCTCAGCGCATTCGCGTTGCGGGGCGCGACGGCATTGCGCTATTCGATGCACAGATCGTCAATCTGCTGGAAGGCCGCATGATCTCGGAACACGACGCCAACATTGCCCACCGCATTGCGACCGTTTTGTGCGGCGGCGATGTCGATGCCAACGAGCGCGTTGACGAGGCGTGGCTGCTGCGCCTTGAGCGTGAAAATTTCGTCGCGCTGGGAATGAGTGAGAAAACCATCGCCCGCATTCAGCACACGCTGACCACTGGCAAACCGCTGCGCAACTGATTGCCGCGATCAGGAGATATAAGCATGACTACTTCACTCAAGGACGTTTACATCGTCGCAGCGTGCCGCACACCAGTGGGCAAGGCGGGGCGCGGCGTATTCCGCAACGTGCGCTCGGACGATCTGCTCGCCCACTGCCTGCGTGGCGTTATCGAGCAGGCACCGGGCATTGATGCCGAGCGCATCGAAGACACCGTAATCGGCTGTGCGATGCCGGAGGCCTCGCAGGGCATGAACATCGCCCGCGTTGCACTGCTTAACGCGGGACTGCCGCAGCAGGTCAGCGGTCAAACCGTCAATCGCTTCTGCGCCTCAGGATTGCAGGCAATTGCGACGGCCGCGCAGCGCATTCAACTGGGCAGCGCCGATCTAATGCTGGCAGGCGGTGTCGAGAGCATGTCGCAGGTACCAATGATGGGCTTCCATCCCTCCTTCAGCCCGAAGCTGTTCGCCAACGGCTTTCACAGCGAAGAAGTGGCCGTGGCCTTCGGCATGGGCCTTACCGCTGAACGCGTGGCGGAGCGCTGGCAGGTCAGTCGCGAAGATCAGGACGCCTTCGCCTATCGCTCGCACCAACGCGCGCTGGCAGCGCTCAACAGCGGCGAGCTGATGGCGTCGGCACGCCCTTACGAGGTAGAGCAGCGCCTACCGATGCTGGCCGACGGCAGTATCGCCACGCGCAGTATCGAAGTGAGCACCGATGAAGGACCGCGCGCAGACACCAGCCTCGAAGCGCTGGCCAAGCTGCGCCCAGTATTCGCGCAGGGCGGCAGCGTTACTGCGGGCAATTCATCACAAACCTCGGATGGCGCGGCAGCACTGCTGCTGGCGTCGGAACAGGCGGTGAAGGATTACCAGCTAACGCCGCTGGCGCGCTTCTCGGGCTTTGCCGTGGCGGGCGTCGCGCCAGAAATCATGGGCATCGGACCGATTGCCGCGGTGCCGAAAGCGCTTCAGCAAGCCGGTGTTTCACAGCAGCAGCTTGATTGGATCGAGCTTAACGAGGCCTTCGCCGCGCAGTCGCTGGCGGTCATTCGCGAGCTCGATTTCGATCAGGAAAAAGTTAATCCGTTGGGCGGCGCCATTGCCTTGGGCCACCCGCTAGGCGCTACCGGCGCGATTCGCGCCGCCATGCTGGTACACGGCCTGAAGCAGCGCAAACTCAAACACGGCATGGTCACCATGTGCATTGGTACTGGAATGGGCGCTGCTGGCATCTTTGAGGCGGTATAGCCCCTGTACAAGGAGATAGAGCAATGATGACGTTACTTTCGTTAGTGCTGTTCGTGGCGCTGGCGGGCGCGCTCGCCTTCAAGGGGGTATCGCTCAAGGTCTGGCTAGGCAGTTGGGTGGTGCTTTGGCTAGTGTTAACGCTCAGCGGTGCAATGGCATGGTGGCTGGCAATCATTACCCTGATTGGCGCGGTGGCGATGGTGCTCGCGCTGATTCCCAGCGTGCGTCAGCGCTGGATATCGCAGCCGTTCATGCGCTATCTGAACAAGGCGCTGCCGCCGATGTCGGCCACCGAACGCGAAGCGCTGGAAGCCGGTGAGCCGTGGTGGGAAGCCCAGCTGTTCGCGGGCAAGCCCCAGTGGAACAAGCTGCTTTCCTTTAACTACACCACGCTGACCGAGCGTGAGCAGCAGTTTCTCGATAACGAAGTCGAAACCGTCTGCAACATGGTCAACGACTGGAAAATCGACTTCGAACTGATGGACCTGCCCGAAGACGTGTGGCGCTATCTGCGCGAAAATCGCTTCTTCGCGATGCTGATCGACGAAGATCACGGCGGGCTGGGCTTCTCTGCCTATGCGCAGTCGGCGGTCGTTACCAAGCTGGCAACCCACTCCGGTGCCCTTGCCACCACGGTGATGGTGCCCAATTCGCTTGGCCCGGGCGAGCTGCTGCTCAAGTACGGCACCGAAGCGCAGAAGGAAAAATGGCTGCCCGGTCTGGTGGACGGCAGCGAAATCCCCTGCTTCGGCCTGACCGGCCCCGAGGTCGGCTCCGATGCCACCGCATTGCCCGATACCGGCGTGGTGTGCAAGGGAGAATTCAACGGTGAGCAGGTGGTCGGCGTGCGGCTCAACTTCTCCAAACGCTGGATTACCCTTGCGCCGGTGGCCACCGTGATTGGCCTTGCCTTCAAGATGAGCGACCCCGATGGCTTGATCGATCCTGAGCGGCGCGATTACGGCATTACGTGTGCGTTGGTGCCCGCCGACACCCAGGGCATCTCGATTGGGCGTCGCCATTACCCCGGCAGTTCTTTCATGAATGGCCCGATTCTCGGTCAGGACGTGTTTATTCCGCTCGACTACCTGATTGGCGGTATCGATAAAGCGGGCCAAGGCTGGCGCATGCTGGTGGAATGTCTGTCAGCGGGACGCGGAATTTCGCTGCCGGCGCTTTCTACCGCCGCATCGCAGAAAAGCTACCGCGCGGTCACTGCCTATTCACGCATTCGCCGTCAATTCCGCATGCCGATCGGCCGCTTCGAAGGCGTTCAGGAAGCATTGGCACGCATTGCGGGCAATAGCTACCTGCTCGAATCGTGTCGCGCGCTTACCGCGTCAGCGGTGGACCATCTAATTCCTTCCGTGGTCACCACCATCGCCAAATATCACATGACCGAAATGATGCGCAGTGTCGTGAACGACAGCATGGACATCATGGGCGGACGCGCTGTGCAGCAGGGGCCACGCAACCCGATTGCGCTTGGCTACCGCGTGATCCCCGTGGCGATTACCGTGGAAGGTGCCAATATCCTGACCCGCAGCCTGATGATCTTCGGTCAGGGCGCGATTCGCTGCCATCCTTATTTGCTCAAGGAGATGGAAGCCGCTAACAGCCGCGATATCACTGCCTTCGATAAGCTGCTGAGCCAGCATATCGGCACCGCGGTGAATCGCGCTGGGCGCAGTCTAGTGCTAGGGCTATTCGGTAGCCGCTGGCTGAAAGCGCCGGTGCAGGGCCCTACCGCCCGCTACTTCCAGCAGATTGAGCAGCTGTCGTCGGCGCTGTTTATTGCCTCGGACGTTGCGATGGCGACCCTCGGCGGCTCGCTGAAACGCCGTGAGAAGCTCTCGGCACGCCTCGGTGATACGCTCAGCCATCTCTATCTTGCCTCTAGCGCGCTGAAGCATTACCACAGCGAAGGAGACGGCGATAAGGACGAACTGCTGCACCTTGACTGGGGGGTGCAGCACTCACTGGCTGAGGCCGCCAAGGGGCTCGAAGGCTTCATTCGCAATCATCCCTCCAAGGGTGTCGCGCTGCTGCTACGCGTGTTGATTTTCCCGCGTGGCAATCGCTATCAGCCGCCTTCCGACAAACTCGGCGGCAAGCTGGCGGAGAAGTCGATTAGTCAAAGCAGTTTCCGCGAGCGCCTGACTCACTTGACCTTCGCACCCGCCGAGCAGAGCGATCCGGTCAATCAGCTGGAACGCGCGTTTGGCTTATGTATCAAGGCGGAACCCGCCTACGAGCGGCTGCTCAAGGCCTTGGCAAAACAGCAGGTGAGCGGTGCCACCTTTATTGATCGCCTGCAGGATGCCGTGGCCAAGCAAGTGCTGACGCAGGAAGAGGCCACGCTAGTCGAGGAGTACGACAACGAACGCTTCGAAGCGTTGCTGACCGATGACTTCGACCCTGCCTATCTGAAAGGGGACTTCGGCGTCGAGAACACCGAACAACAATTGGCCAATACGTTGACCAGACAACGCGTTGAGTAGTCATTCCAAAGCCGCCCTTCGGGGCGGTTTTTTTCGCTCAGGGAGGTGGAAAAAGGCGACAACACAGCCACCCACCCCTCCCATTTCTTCGATTCCAATAAATTATTCAAAATGGTGATTTTCATGCTTTCTGAACAGAAAAGGCATCCCAGTCATTCTTTATAAACACAAAAATGCGCAATTTTATTTTCCCTTCGCGTTAAACGAAGGTAGTATTGGATTCGTTGCTTTGATTGACTAGCTTTTGAACATGGCTTCTTAACAGAAGCCTGAGTGATAGACGCCCCCGAACAGGGCACAGCAGTTCGCCCGGTCAGCGCACTATTGCTCAACCGTGCACTAAAGCGAGGAACACCATGAACTATCAGCAAATGGCCAGCCACTGGCGTGAACATCAGGCAGCCAATGCCAGCGCCGAGCAGCGCCAACACGCAGAAACCCGTCGCCATAGCGGCATTGTAATGATCTGGCACAACAGCGTACGCGGTTGGAATCAGGAACTGCGCGAAGCATCGCGGGTTCGCCCCAACACCGTGGCAGTCGCCCACGATGGCTCTATCCATGTCGCCAAGGGCGGCAACGACTGGGACGGCGCGCGTCGCTGGGTCTCGGTACTATAAACCTCACGAATACCTGTTCAGGACACCTACCCCATGGTCCGCATTAAGTAGCAGCACCGTTAACGCTTATGCAGGCGATCCCTGCTTCTCTCAGCGCTAGCGGTGCCACCCTCTTCCCCTACCCTCAGTTCCTTCCCCGTAAGTCCTGTTACGCACTTGGCTCCCAGCATTTCTCAGATTAAACGTTCCGTCACCATCCCCATGAGTGCCAAAGCGCCTTCATCGCAGTACCACGCTGTCTGCTAATCCATTGCCGTTACCTTCACCCATGAACAAAAGATCGAACCGCTGCTGAACGAATACCCCCAGGTGCCGTACACTGCTGTTATTGCAACCCTTCAGCCCAGGAGTCGATACGGTGGCGCAGCATGTCTATCTAGCAGGCCCAGATGTTTTTTATCCCAACGCAGCGGAGCACGCAGAACAAGGGCGTCAGCTTGCTCAGCGCTACGGCTTTGAGGCGCTTACGCCAATGGACAACCAGCTGCCATCGCTACCCGATGGACCTAGCATGGCAGCGTGGATATTCGCCAAGAATATCGAGCTGATTCAGCGCGCCGATTTCGTGATCGCCAATTTGTCACCGTTTCGCGGCCCTTCTGCGGATGCAGGAACGATATGGGAAGTCGGTTACGCGCGCGGGCGCGAGCTGCCGGTATGGGGCTACAGTAGCGATGCTAGCGAATACCGCGCCCGTGTCGTCGACGACGGCCTCGCGATCGAGGATTTCGGCGGTTACGATAATCTGATGATCACCGAAAGCGTGAAGCAACCGCTACATAGCTCGCTGGAGCAGGCGTTCGAGGCAGCAGCGCACTATTTCCAGCGCTGAGGTAATGCGCGACCCGTCGCACTAGATGCGACCGAGATTTGTTACACTCTCACGACAACGGCGAGACCGCCGCGTCGGCAAACATAGTCTTCCCCGCAGCGCACGCCTTAACCTCAGTGGAGTCAAACCAGTGCACCAACGCGGTACGCTTGCAGCTCTTCCCTTCACGCTACGATGGCTGATCCTGATTGTGCTGGCGGGCATCGCCAGCGTTACCATGAGCGCCATCGGACTGCCCGGCGGTCAATTCATCGGTCCCATGCTAGTGGCCATTGCACTGGCGCTGAGCGGCATTTCACTGACCATCCCTCGCCCCTGGTTCAACCTTGGGCAAGGGGCCATTGGCATCATGATCGCTCAGGCGATTTCCTTCAGCGTGCTTGCCACATTGGCCGATTATTGGCTGGCCATGTTGGTGCTCACCTTCCTGACACTGCTGATGAGCTTTCCGGTGGGCATTCTCAATGTGCGCTACGGAGGCATGCCAGGCAGTACCGCTGCTTACGGTACAACGCCGGGAGCTGCCTCGGTGATGGTGGCAATGGCCGAAGACAACGGCGGCGATCCGCGCGTGGTGGCCGCCATGCAGTACGTCAGGGTGGTGTGCGTGGTACTTACTGGCGCGGTTGCTGCTCACTACCTGCATAACGGCAGCGCATCTGCACACGCGTCCTCCCACGCCGACGAGCTTCAAACCGTTCACGTTATTATCACGCTGGTGCTACTGCTGGCAGGATCAGCCATTGGCCGTCGCTTGCTGCCCGGTGGAGCGCTACTGGGGCCGGTACTGCTAGCAACACCGCTGCATCTTGCGGGCTGGATCGATATCGATCTTCCAGCACCGCTGGTGTCGGTGGCTTACGCGGTGATTGGATGCTATGCGGGGTTGCGGTTCGACCGCGAAACATTGCTTTACGTGCTGCGCGCGATTCCGCTGATGATTATCTCGTCGCTATTGCTGATTTTGCTGTGCGCGCTATCCGCCGCGGTAATGCTCCACATCATGGATACCGATTACCTTAGCCTTTACCTCGCGAGTAGCCCCGGCGGCCTTGATTCGATGACCATCATTGCGATGGACACTCACGCTAACGTGGGGATCGTGGCGTCACTTCAGATATTGCGCTTGTTTGCGGTGGTATTCATTGGCCCATGGATGGCAACCCAGATTGCCAAATTCGCCAAACCGAGCGCGTCGGACGGATAGCTCGCGCCATTTCTGCCGCGGGGGCTTCGCTAATGCTCCCGCATCGGGGGAACGCTAATGCCATTATCGTGGAAGCACGCCGGCAGGTAGGTGCTATGCGGTTTGCTAACACGAGTCTCAAGCGGGAGCCGTCAGCAATGTTGTGGCCGCCACCGCGCCCTGCTAGCGTCGCGATAGCGACGCACCGCCTCGCTGCTTCTTTCCCTTCTTCATCAAGGACTACGCCATGAGCGCTGCTACCGCACTTCCCCTCGATCAACAATGCGTACTGGTGACCGGCGGTGCGCGCGGATTGGGCCGCGCTATCAGTCTCGCGTTTCTGCGTGAAGGGGCGCGGGTCGTCGTCAACTATCACCGCAGCGAAAGCGCCGCACAGCAGCTACAGAACGACTTCCCCGATCAGGTCCTCGCTGTGAAGGCGGACGTTACCCAACGCAGCCAAATTGACGCCCTCGTGGCACGGGCGCAGCAGCACTTCGGCGAGCCAATTAGCACGGTGATTAACAATGCGCTGATCGGCTTCAGCTTCAACGGCGATGCCCGTGCGACGCTTGATCAGATGACATGGCCCGCACTGAATCAGCAGTTTGAAGGCAGTATTCAGGGCGCCCTTAACTGCGTGCAGGCAACCCTCGACGGCATGCGCGCGCTGAGGTTCGGCCGCGTTATTTCGATCGGCACCAATCTGTTTCAGAACCCCGTAGTGCCCTACCACGACTACACCGCTGCCAAAGCGGCGCTGCTGTCGCTAACGCGCACCATGGCGCACGAGCTGGGGCCGGATAACATTACTGCCAACATGGTATCCGGCGGTTTGTTGCGCAGCACCGATGCGTCCAGTGCCACCCCCGCCGAAGTGTTCGAGATGATTGCCGCCAACACACCCCTGCGGCGCGTGACAACGCCGCAGGAATTCGCCGATGCGGTGTTGTTTTTCGCATCGCCTTGGGCGCGCTCCGTCAGCGGCCAGAATCTGGTCGTCGACGGCGGCCTGGTGAAGGACTAACGCCATGACAGCACCGCTGAAACAAGCGCATTTCAATGTCTTCCTGTTTGGTGTCGGGCACCATCGCGCGGCCTGGCGCCAGCCACATTCCCAGGTAGAGCGCTTGGGCGACGTCAGCTTCTACGAAGCGCTGGCCCAAACCGCCGAGCGTGGCAGGCTGGATGGCGTATTCTTCGCCGATGGTCACGCGGCTATCGAACTGAGTGACGGCCCGCGCTGGTTTCTAGAGCCGATTACCTTGCTGTCCGCCATGGCGCGCGCCACCGAGCGGGTTGGCCTGATTACCACCATCTCCAGCACCTTCGGCACCCCTTTCCATACCGCACGCCAATTGGCATCGCTTGATTACATTTCGCATGGGCGCGTGGGCTGGAATTTGGTGACCTCGATGTTCGATCCCGAAGCGCGCAATCACGGCTACGATAGAATGCCGCCTCACGCGGAGCGCTACGCCCGCGCCGAAGAGATGATTCAGGCAGTCGAGGCGTTGTGGGACAGCTGGGATGACGGCGAACCGAAGATGGATCGTAACGGCTGGTATGCTAACGCCGAGCGCGTACGCGCGGTGCAGCATCACGGTCGTTTCTTCGATACTGAAGGCCCGCTGACGGTACCGCGACCACCGCAAGGCCATCCCGTGCTGTTTCAGGCAGGTGCGTCCGAGCAAGGGCGCGAGCTGGCCGCCCGCTACGCCGAGGCAATCTATGCCGTGGCCTGGGACATCGAATCAGCCCAGCACTACTACCGTGACATCAAGCGCCGCGTCAGCGCCGCAGGCCGCACGGTCGATGTGCCGATCATGCCGGGGCTGGTCACCTACGTTGCCGCCACCGAAGCCGAGGCACGCCAGCAGCAGCAACAGCTCGACGATGCGCTGCCGGTGGCGTCATCGCTCAGCCAGTTGGAAGTGTTTATCGATCAGGACTGTTCGCAGTGGGCGCTAGACGCGCCGGTGCCAACGCTGCCGCCGCTCGAAGAATTCAACGGTCCCAAAGGCCGCTATGCCACCATTCTGCGGATTATCGAAGACGAGCAGCCCACCCTACGTCAACTGCTCGGTCGGCTGGCCGCTGGCGGTGGGCACTGCACGATGGTAGGCACGCCGGGGCAAATCGCTGACCGCATTGAGCATTGGCTCGACAACGACGCCGCCGACGGTTTCAACCTGATGCCGCCCACGCTGCCCGAAGGGTTGGACGACTTCGTCGATCATGTCATCCCTGAATTGCAGCGCCGCGGCCGCTTTCGCAGCGACTACCAAGGCACGACCCTGCGTGAGCACCTCGGCCTTGAGCGGCCAACACGCCGGTGAGCGAGAGCAATCATTCGCTGACACCATTTTTAACATTCGATATCGAGGCTCATATCGCCATGTCCACCGCGCTAATCCGTGTCGTTGCAGGCTGCTTGCTGGATGATCGCCGGCGCTTACTCGTTGTACGCAAACGGAATACCGAGCGATTCATGCTACCGGGCGGTAAACCAGATGCAGGAGAGTCACCGCTCACCACGCTTGCCAGAGAGTGGCAGGAAGAGCTTGGCGTGCAGCCTGCGGGGGCCATCGAACCGCTCGGCACCTTCGACGCAGCAGCTGCCAATGAAGCGGATAGTCAGGTCAGCGCAACGGTATTTTGCGTTGAGCGGATGACGGGGGAAGAGATTAACTGCACTGCTGAAATTGAAGAATTCCGCTGGCTTACGTTAGAGCATTCAGACTCGTTGGCATTGGCTCCCTTGCTTGAAACACGGGTCATTCCAGCACTGAAGGCGGCGCGCTCACTCTAATTCAAGCTATCGATCATGCCCCACTCAGACAAGCGCACGCCAGCACCAAGAACCACAGCGTGACATTCACAAGGCAGCCATCCATGAGTCAGTTCGAGCTATTGCAGGGAAACACGTTTGGCGAGCGGGTGGTCAATTTCAACCTTGGCCTACGCTACGACGGCCCCTTGCCGGAAGGGTTTCGGGTGATCAATCCCTTCCTCGATAATCCTGATACGCCCAGCGTTATGCGTCAGTTCTACGATCGCTTTTACGCGGATAACCAACAGCGCCGCATGCTGATTGGTATTAACCCAAGTCGCCACGGCGCAGCGGTTACCGGTGTTCCCTTTACCGATACCAAGCGTCTTGAGAGCGACTGCGGTATTAGCGTGTCATGGGCGCACACCCATGAAGTGTCGTCAGTCTTTGTCTACGACATGATTCGTGCCTACGGCGGCGCAGAGGCGTTCTATCGCGATATTTACATTAACTCGCCGTTCCCGCTGGCGATCGTTCGGGATAAAAACGGCAAGGAGGTAAACGCCAATTATTACGACGATAAAGCGCTGTTTGCCGATGTCGAAGACTTCATGATCGAGTCCATGCGAGCGCATATCGCGCTAGGCATCGATACCCGCAAAGGCTTTGTGCTCGGCAAGAAAAACCGCACCTTTCTCGACAAGCTCAACAAACGCGCGCAGCTGTTCGACGAGCTAATAACCCTCGAACACCCCCGCTATATCCAGCAGTACAAATCGAAAGACAAACCGTTTTATATCGATAAGTACATTAGAGAACTGCGGGGATAGTGAGAGCATTCAGACGCTAACGTTTAATGCAGCGCTGCGGGAATGCAACGGACCGGAGAAGCAGTTAACCCAACAACAAGGGCACTGGCACATCCTTCCCATACCGCTAAACAGTCAATTCAGGCTCGAAAAAGCGCCATGTAGCGAAGTCTCTTGACCAGCGTATAAGGCAGGGCTATGTTTCGCCCATAACGCCTCTGGCAGTAAGCCCTTCCATTTATTCCGGAAGGTGCCGAGCCCAGGGGCTTTCTTTTTTCTTGCAGGTGTTGAGGGCAATATCTACAGCGCTACTCAAGAAAACTTCATCGTAGAACAGTCGAACGGGGCTCTGCGAAAAAATCCACGCAGAGCCCCGTTTCCTCTACCCGCCCTCTTTCACACACTCCAGAAACCGCTGGTGCACGCGATTATCGCGGGACAGTTCGGGATGGAAGGCGCAGCCAAACAGGTGTCCTTGCTGCACTAACACGGGCTGACCGTCGCGCTCTGCGAGCACTGTGACGCCCTCCCCTACGCGCGTAATGGCAGGCGCTCGAATAAACACCATTTCGAGCGGGTCGTCGCCAAGCGCGGTGGGGGCGCTGATAATGGCAGAGTCGAGCTGCCGACCATAGGCGTTGCGCATCACGCTCACGTCTAATAGCCCAAGGCTTTGCTGCTGAGGCTCAACATCGCGGGCCAGCAGAATAAGGCCTGCGCAGGTTCCGAACACGGGGTGCTCAGCAGCGAAGTCGGTCAACGCTTGCAGCAGTTGGTCGCGCGCCAGAAAGCGCAGCATGGTGGTGGACTCACCGCCCGGCAGAATAATGCCGCGAATGTCGCTTAGCTCCGCGGCACTACGTACAAGCACCGGTTCGGCACCGAGCAGTCGCAGGCGCGCCGCGTGCGCCTGATAAGCGCCCTGAACGGCTAGTACACCTACCCGCATCATCATTCACCGCGTCCCTGCAGCAATTGGCTCTGCTCTAGTGCCGCTACCGCCAGCCCCTTCATGGCACCGGTGCACTCGGCGCTGCATGCCGCGACGATTTCCGGATCATCGTAGTGGGTGCAGGCCCGTACGATGGCACGCGCGCGCTGCTCGGCCTCGTCACGCGGTGCGTAGGTGTAGCCATCGCTCATGAAGATGCCGGAGCCGACAAAGATGGCTTCCGCGCCCAGGCTGCGCATTAGCGCGGCATCCGCAGGCGTTGCGATACCGCCCGCCGAGAAGTTGGGCACCGGTAGCTTGCCTTCCTTAGCAACCTGCTGGAGCAGCTCCACCGGGACGCGGTAATCACGTGCCGCCACATAAAGCTCGTCCTCGCGCAGCGACGCCACGCGGCGGATATCCGCCATGATCTGACGCATATGCTTCACCGCATGCACCACATCGCCGGTGCCCGCTTCGCCCTTGGTGCGAATCATTGCCGCGCCTTCCGCAACGCGTCTTAGCGCTTCACCGATATCACGTGCACCGCACACAAAGGGGGTGTCGAAGACGTGCTTATCGATATGGTGCACTTCGTCGGCGGGCGTCAGCACTTCGCTTTCATCGATAAAATCGACGCCCAGGCTTTGCAGCACCTGAGCTTCCGCAAAATGACCGATACGCGCTTTGGCCATCACCGGAATCGAGCTGACTTCCATGATTTCCTGAATCAAGCGCGGATTCGCCATGCGCGCCACGCCGCCTTCTGCGCGAATCTGGGCCGGTACACGCTCCAGCGCCATTACCGCTGTCGCGCCAGCAGCTTCAGCAATTTTTGCCTGTTCAGCGGTGCATACATCCATGATGACGCCGCCCTTGAGCATTTCTGCCAGACCGATTTTTAGGCGCATGCGCTCATCACGAGATGCATTGGAGGGAATTGTCGCTACCATTTGTCTGACTCCTGAACGAAACGGTCAACTACCTGCTCTACCAAGAGCGAAGTGAATAACGCGATGCTCGCTTAAGTCGAGAAGAAACAACAGATACAATAGCAGTACAATTCAACCGAACTGTATCATTAAAACGAGCAGTACAGCGGCCAGGAAAACCATCATGCAAACGCCAGGCAGCGGACGCGGCGAAGGCGCACTTATTAGCCGCGTCATGAACGACATTCGCGACAGGATTGAGCGTAGAGCGCTTAACAACGGCAGTCGCCTGCCATCAATCCGAGCGCAGGCAACGGCCATGGGCGTGTCCAAATCGACCGTTGTAGAAGCCTACGAACGGCTAGTTGCCGAAGGCTTGATCGAAGCGCGTCGCGGTTCAGGATTTTTCGTCAGCGACCGGCTACCACCGTTCAATATTGCTGAAACGGGCCCACGCATTGAACGCGATATCGACCCGGTGTGGGTCACGCGACAATCGTTGGACGCTGGCAGCGACACCCTGAAACCCGGCTGCGGCTGGCTTCCTGACAGCTGGATGCCTGACCACGATATCCGTCGCGGACTGCGCGCGCTGGCCCGCAAGCCGCTGGCACCATTAACCAGCTACGGCACCCCGCAAGGACTGCCAGCACTACGCCAATTGCTGGCTCGACGCATTTGCGAGCGAGGTATCAGCGCTTCACCAGCGCAGCTGATGCTCACCGAATCCAGTACCCAGGCCATCGATCTACTGTGCCGCTTCCTGCTTGAGCCAGGCGCCACGGTGCTGGTCGACGATCCCTGCTACTTCAGCCTGCAAGCGATGCTGCGCGCCCACCGCGTTAATATTGTCAGCGTTCCTTACACCCCGAACGGCCCTGACCTCAGCGCCTTCGAGCAGTGTCTGGTGCACCATCGGCCGCGTCTCTACATCACTAACGCCGCACCGCATAATCCGACAGGGGCGGCGCTCACCTTTGATACCGCCCATCGGGTGCTGCGTCTCGCTGAGCAGCACGATCTGACGATTATTGAGGACGATGTATTTGCCGACTTCGAGACCATACCCACCCCTCGCCTGGCCGCACTGGATGGGCTACAGCAGGTCATTCATATCGGTAGCTTCTCGAAAACACTGTCAGCATCGGTGCGCGTTGGCTACATTGCCGCGCGTGCCGACTGGCTTGAAGGGCTGGTGGATCTCAAGCTGGCCACGGCATTCGAATCGGGGCATTTTTCTGCCGAGCTACTGCTGATGCTGCTCAGTAACGGCACCTATCGCAAACACATGGAAGCCGTTCGGCGGCGCTTGGCAGAGGCCACCGCGCAAACGCTTGGCAATGTGCGGAAGCTTGGCATGACGCCATGGTTAGAGCCTAGCGGAGGAATGTTTCTATGGGTGGCGCTACCGCCGGAACTGGATGCTGCAGCAATCGCGCAGCAAGCTATCAAGCAGGATGTACTGATTGCACCAGGCAATGTATTCAGCTTGTCGCAAAGCGCCGGACGTTTTATGCGTTTTAACGTGGCGCAATCGCTGGAACCGCGTATTTATGAGGTGCTGGGGAAGATCATGCAGCAGCAGTTAGGCTAGGCCGAATCGCCATTGAAACGAAGGCCGCCAGGATAACCCGCACGGCCATAACCGCTAGCCTGCCACCGGTAAGATACCAAGACGCACTAACAGGCAGCCGCCCCACACCACTGCGGCAAAGATGGCGCTGACCAATACCGCCGCTGAGCCAAGGTCCTTGGCGCGTCCTGACAACTCGTGAAATTCACTGCCGATGCGATCAACGGTGGCTTCGATCGCCGAATTCATCAGTTCAGTAATGATCACCAGCAGCGCGCTGCCCAGCAGCATCAGCCAGCCCAAAAAGCTGCTGGCCAACCAGAAGGTGGCGGGAAAACATATGATCGCCAGCACTACTTCGAGGCGGAAGGCCTGCTCGGAGCGCCAACCGGAACATAGGCCGCGCCATGAGTAGTGCGCCGATTTTATCAACCGGGAAATGCCGGATTGTCTAGGTTTCATGACATAACGCTCATTGTCGAGTAACCGCACCACCGCTTCGAAAAGCCTTTGCGATGACTCGTAAAAGATACAGATAGCTCGCGCCTACGCACGCCACGGCGTTTTCATAAGCACGACGTGCTACTCAGCGCCAGCGCACGCCATCCACAGCAGGAAGACGCACCAACGATGCCGTGCTCGTTCTTCCGCCCCACCACCGTAGCGTGAGATCAGCCGCATGTGCCGAGCGGTGGTTTCCCACCGCCTGTTGGATAAACGCGAGCCCCCACAGTGGCCCGCGTTAGTTATGCTCGATAATAGTGCTCATATCGTCGGCCACCGCTTCCATCACCTTCGGCCATGTCAGGTAAGGGGTAGCGCCGCGTCCCTGTACCAATACCGCGAAGGTACCCCAGCGCCCTGACTTGCCACGGAAGTAGCCCGCAATGGTACGTACCGGCACCGGATCGTTAAGGGTGCCGGTTTTAACCATGACGTTGTTCTGGAAATTGATGGAGCCCTGCTGAATGTGATGTGCCACGCCGTTGCTGGGCGTTTGCATACCGGCCGAGAAGGTCGGGAACAGCTGCGGCTGGTGATACATGTAATCCATCAAGGCGGTCAAACCGCGCGCACTGGTATGGCTTTCTGGCGTTAGCCCGCTACCGCTGCCCAGCGCCAACGGGCCATGTCCAGGCACTTTATCGACAAAGCGCTTAAGCGCCGCAGTGCCGCTGGCAAGACTGGCCGGAGTCGCCGCCGACAGATCAACGGTCAGCATATCCGCCATGAAGTTGTTGGAATAATTGAGCATGTCCATCAACGCCATTTGCAGCGGCTGACTCTGCACCGAGGCCAACAACGATGCATTGCGCGGCGTTACCGTATTGCTAACGGTGAAGCCTTCCGCAACAGCCACGCCAGACTGCTGGAACAACTGGCGCAGCGTCGCAACGGTTTCCTGCGCGGGGTCGGATGCTGAGCGATAGACCGGCGTAGGCCCAGAGGACGTCGACACCTGTCCGGTAATCGTCAGGCTATCGTTGCCATTTGACGTAGTGCGGCGCGCGCTTAGCTGAGTGGGCTGGGAGCCGCCCACGGTCTTGACCTTGTTGTTGACCGGCAGCAGCGGCGAGGCACTGAAGCATCCCGCCACCCGCGCAGGACCACCCGGCGCGCCCGGGATCACCTGGGTACACCAGGCGGCGTAATCTACCGCCACTGGCGACAGCAGCGCATCATAGGAGCTCGACGAGGCGGAGCGCGCCTGACAGCGGTCCGTTACCACACATGGCGTTGGCCCGAACGGCCATTGCGACAGCACCACACGTCCATCGACCCGCTGAATGCCGCGCGCGCGCAGTTGCTGTACCAGCGTCCAATAGCGTTCAGTGGTCATTGCTGGATCACCACCGCCATCCACGATCAGGTCGCCGTGCAGCACATTGCCACGCACCTGCCCTGAGGAATAAAGGCTGGTGGTGAAACGATGCTGGGGGCCGTAGCGGTCGAGCGCCGCGCCAGCCACATAAAGCTTGGAGAGCGAAGCGGGCGTCAGCATGACACGCGGGCTTTGCTGCGCGACCACCTGACCGCTATCGAGCATTTTGACTTCAGCACTGATATCGAAATCATCACCGGCCAGATTGGACAAGGCCGGCAGGCCAACGGCGCGCGCCATCAGCGGTACCGAAAGTAACAACAGCGCGGCACACAGCGAAGCCATCGACTGCCAATATTTACCGCCTTTGGGATTATATGCGTTGCTCGCTGCCACCCGCGTGCTCCTCTCGTTGATCGATATGTTGCGTTGCATGGAAGTGGCGCACTCACCGCCTACCGTATCTGTTTGATTACCAGTCTAACCAATCCTCACTCACTTTGCCGGAGCAATTCGACCCGCAACCGCCACAACGAATGCCCACTGTGATGATACTTCTCTTCGAACGGCGTTAGCGCGGGCGTTGTCGGCACGAATGCCTCAACCTGCGGCGCTGTTCCAGTGACCAGTTGGATGGCCTGCGCGAATTCCTCGACATACAGGCGCCAATTCGAGCGCAGCTCGAGCCGTCCCCCAAGTTTCAGAATGGTGGGGAATACCGGATGGCCTTGCCAGCGCTGTTTCAGCAAGCCCGGTTTAGGATAAGGATTGGGATAAAGCAGGTAGTGCTGCACTGGCTGCCACCCAGCGGACAGAGCCAAGCGCCAGAAATCCACTAAGTCGGCACGTACCAGCAATGCGTTGTCAGGCAAACGCCCGTGATCTTTAGTGAGGCGAGCATCGCTGCGATCGATGCCAATCACCACCGCATCAGGATGCTGCTCGGCCAAGCGTCGGGTCGATAGTCCCACCCCACAGCCGGCATCGATAATCAGCGCTCTTTCGCTCAGCGGCGCACGCCACTGCTGCGCCCGCTCGAAGGCTTCGCGGCTGTGATCGGCCACTGGCCGCTGCCACGGATGTTGCAAAGCACGCTCAACGCGCTGCGCAAGACCTGAGTGCACGGTGCGTTGAGAGCTTTCAATAGGAGAGGAATTTGCCTGCATGAAAATAGGTCCGAGCGAAAAAATTCGGCTTACACGGTGAAGCAAGTACGCAACCAACGCACAAGTCGCTTCTAACCATATGACGGGGTGACAACGGCAATGTTATCATTACGCAACATTTAAGCGCGCCAACGGCTTACTCCAGCAGTAGCGCCGACTTCGCCACGCTCGCAGACCCAATATTTGCGACGCCTCGGCGCGATCTACCAGTTCATAACGGCCGCCGATAGCATTCCGGTGAAAGCTTTTATCGTGAAATTAAGCACCGATAAAGCTTACTGCACACCTATCGACACCGTAACGCAAGATGAGGATAGCGGCTTGTCATATTTACCAGTGATCGTTGGGATGGGAGGCATCAGTCCGGCGGGCAGAACATCTGGCCACCAAGCATACCGCCGCACGGTGCTGGAAGCTTTGCCTGAACAACAGCGACACCACACGCTGTTGGGGCTCGCTTCACTGATGGGGCTTGCGCAGCGCGACGATCAGGGCAACTGGGCCGACAGTGAGGGAAAGCCTTGCAGCGCTGCTGACATCATTACGCAGCACAGCGACTACATTTCCCGCCACACGCTGATTCGTCGCACCGAAGAGCCCGCCTTTGGCGATGCCGGTATTCCGGCCAACCGCGCCACAACGCTAAACCTTGCCGAGCCGATCGAATTTACCCTGCGCAAGCGCGATTTTCCTGAAACACCGCCTGCTGAGTGGGAAGTCAGCGAGGTCGACAGCCGTCACGTGAAAGTGCGCGTACCGGCCGGCGATTTTTCAGTGCTGCTGCCCGATCACCGCAAGCCGCTGGTCAATAGTGCCGCCCAACTGCCCACAGGCTTCGAGCCGACCGCTTTCTATCGCAGCGTGCACCATCCGCGCGCGCTGGCAATGACGGTATTCGGCGCATCTGACTGCATTGGCCAAAGCGGGCTCGAGTGGCAGCACATCCTTGATCGTCTATCCCCCGATCAGGTAGCGGTATACGCCAGTAATTCGACCGGCCAGCTCGACCAGCAAGGCTGGGGCGGGCTGCTGAAAAGCTACGTTACCGGCAGCCGCGTAACGTCCAAGCAAATGCCGCTGGGCTATGGGCAAATGCCCGCCGATTTCCTCAATGCTTACGTGTTGGGCAATGTCGGTGCTACGGCAGGCCAACTGGGCGCCTGCGCCACCTTCCTCTACAACCTGCGGTTGGCGGTCGAAGAAATTCGCAGCGGGCGTCGTCGTGTGGTCATGGTGGGTACCGCTGACGCGCCGGTCACGCCAGAAGTTATCGAGGGATTCCGCGCCATGAGCGCGCTGGCCGACGATAACAGCCTTAAGGCGCTTGATGCGCTGGAGCTGCTGACCGACAGCGACTACCAGCGCGCTTGTCGGCCGTTCGCCGAGAACTGTGGTTTCACGATTGGCGAATCCGCTCAGTTTGTGCTGCTGATGGACGATCACCTGGCGCTGGAGCTGGGCGCGGAAGTACTCGGCTCGGTACCCGATGTGTACGTGAACGCCGACGGCTGGAAGCGTTCGATTTCAGCGCCCGGTATCGGCAACTACATCACGCTTGCCAAAAGCGTTAGCCTGGCAACGTCCATTCTGGGTGAAGAAGCAGTGCGCCAGCGCAGTTTCGTTCATGCGCACGGCACCAGCACGCCGAAAAACCGCACCACTGAGTCGCACGTGCTGCATCAGGTGGCCGGTGCCTTCGGCATTGAGCAATGGCCCGTTGCCGCCATCAAGGCCTACATCGGGCACTCCCAGGGCACGGCGGCCGGCGATCAGATCACCAGTGCGCTCAGCACCTTCCAGCATCATTTGCTGCCCGGCATCGCCAATCTGAACAAGGTGGCGGACGACGTGTACGCCGAGCGCCTGACGCTACAGCGTAATGCCAGCGAGTGCCATGCAGATGTCAGCTTTATTAACGCCAAGGGCTTTGGTGGCAACAACGCCACCGCCCCGCTGCTTTCGCCGGAAGTCACCGAAAAGCTGCTGCTCAATCGTCATGGCGAACGAGCCATCAGCGAATGGAAGCGCAAGCGCGAAGCCGTCCGCGAAGCCTCGCATGCGTTCGAGGAGCGCTCGCAGTCAGGCCATTTCGATCCGCGCTACGTATTCGGTGAAAATGTGCTGGATGGCGCCGAACTGGAAATCACCAGTACCTCAGTAACGCTACCGGGCTACGCCAACAGCATCTCGCTGAAGGTCGATAACCCCTTCGGCACGCTTGGCTAAGCCAGGCAATATGCAGACTATCTTTGTAGAAAGGTAGACATCCTCTCAACGGTGGCGCACATTCATGCGTCACCGTTGCTATTTTCACAATGTCACTGTGCGCCATGCCAATCATTGTATATCCGGGTACCTTTGACCCGATCACACTCGGCCATCTCGACCTGATCACACGGGCAGCACCGCTGTTCGAGCGCTTGATCGTGGCCGTTGCCGACAGCCGTGCCAAACAGCCAATGTTCAATCTCGATCAACGCATCGCGCTGGTCAGGGAAGTAGTCGATGGACAAGGCAATATCGATGTCATCGGTTTTGACACCCTAACGACCGAACTGCTGGATTCGCTGGGCGCAAACCTGATGCTGCGCGGGCTACGTACCGGCACCGATTTCGATTATGAATGGCAGTTGGCGCGCATGAATCAACTGCAGCGCCCCGGCACCGACAATCTGTTCATGATGCCATCACCGTCGGTATCAGCGGTTTCCTCAAGCTTTGTGCGCGAAATTGCCAAAATGGGCGGTGATACCTCGCAGTTGGTGCCAACCGCCGTGCAGCGCGCGATCGAAAAGCTTCAGCAAGAGGAGCGATAAATGGCGCTAATGATCACTGACGAATGCATTAACTGCGACGTCTGCGAGCCAGAGTGCCCCAACGAGGCCATTTACCCGGGCGATGAAATCTACGAAATCGATCCTTCCTTGTGCACCGAATGCGTCGGACATTTCGACGAGCCGCAGTGTCAGCAAGTCTGCCCCGTCGACTGCATCCCCCATGATCCGCAGCATGCGGAAAGCCGCGATCAGTTGCTGTCGAAGTACCAGCTGATTACCTCGCAAGCCTAGTGATTGTTTCCAGCGTGACATGCCTTGACTGATTCCAGCCATCGCCCCGTGAAGGTGCCTGGGCGCCAAGTCTGGCGACTGGCGTGGCCGATCATCCTATCGAATATCAGCGTACCGCTATTGGGCCTGGTCGGCACCGCGGTAATTGGGCACCTGCCCGACGCTCGCTACCTTGGCGCTGTTACCCTCGCCACCACGCTGTTCAATATGCTGTTTTGGGCGTTTGGCTTTCTGCGCATGGGGACCACCGGACTGACCTCGCAGGCCCACGGACGCCAGCACGACGAAGAAGCCCGCGCGCTGCTGCTGCAATCACTGGCCCTGGCGGGCGCATTAGGCATCGTGCTGATAGCGCTATCGCCCTGGCTAGTACCGGCGGCCGTGCAGTTGATTGGCGGCGCGGCTGATGTGCAAGCGTTAGCCATCCGTTTTGCCCATATTCGCATATTCTCCGCGCCGGCCGTGTTGTCGAACTACGTGATTCTCGGCTGGTTTTTAGGCCAGCAGCGCACACGCACCACCCTACTGCTTACCGTTACCAGCAACACTGCTAACGTGGTACTCACCCTTGTGCTGGTACTGGGCGCGGCGCTACATAGCGACGGCGTTGCCTGGGCCGCATTGGTCGCCGATTATCTGGCACTGGGATTAGGCATTGCGCTGGTGATGCGCCGCTCAAAGGCCTTGAGCGGCCGCTTTGCACTGAGCATGCTCGCCAATACCAAGCGCTATCGGGCGCTGTTTCAGGTGAATAAGCACCTGTTCATTCGGACCTTGGCACTGCTGTTCGTCAATTCCTTTTTTACCTCACGCGGCGCGGCCTCAGGCACCACCATATTGGCGGCCAATGCGGTATTGCTCGAATTCATTATGCTTACCTCCTACGCACTGGATGGCTTCGCTCAAGCCTGTGAAGCCCTGACCGGGCGCGCAGCGGGCGCACAACGCTTCGATCAGTTTGGCGCCGCCGTACGCGCCTGTGCCAAATTTTCGCTGTATACCTCGCTCGGGGCAGCGCTGATATTTGCGGTGTTCGGCCCGGCGATGATTGATGTGCTAACCAGTATCGATGCAGTGCGCCAAACCGCGCGCGACTACCTGCCGTGGCTGGTAGCGATGCCGCTGATTGCCGTTTGGAGCTATTTGATGGATGGCGTGTTCGTGGGCGCCGTTGCCACCCGCCCAATGCGCGACACCTTGCTGCTGTCGGTCGCGGTATTTCTGCCGGTCTGGTATTTGACGCAAGGCTTAGGCAACCATGGACTATGGCTTTCATTCGCGCTATTCATGTTGGTACGTTCAACCAGTCTAAGCGCCATCTATCTGCGCCGCCGTCACGGCATCTGGGCAGACAACGTCTCTCATCGCGCGCCGCACTGAAGGAAGGAAACCAACAAGGAGCGCCTTTTGCTAACCGAATCTAGCCACACGGCCCGCAACGCCCCCCGCCGCCAGCGAATCTTCGAAGCGTGGGACGCGATTATTCTAGTGCTGGTCGTCCTAAGCCTGGTGCTAATTCTGTTCGACTCGTTCTATCGCTACACACCGCTGCCCTGGCTGCTCAACCTTGTTTGGCCCGCCCTCGATCATCAGGCGCACTGGCTCTCTGAGCACGCCAGCCAAATCGACCTATGGTTTCTGAGCGTCTTCTGGATCGACATTATTGCTGGCTGGTTAGTGGCGATTGCCCAGCATCGCTACCATCGCTGGTTCTTCTATCCCTTTGTGCATTGGTACGACGTGCTCGGCTCGCTGCCTATTACCAACTTCCGCTGGTTCCGCATTTTGCGCGTTATCGGGCTGATGGTGCGGCTACAAAAGAGCGGCTGCGTCAACTTCACTCAATGGCGGTTCTTTCTGTTCTTCCAGAAGTATTACAACATTGTCATGGAAGAAATCTCTGATCGCGTTGCGGTCAAGCTGCTCACCACGGTTCAGGACGACATTCGTCACGACGGTGATATTGGTACCAGCATCAAGGAAAGTGTGATTGAACCGCAGCGTGTGCAACTGTCCGAACAGATCGCCACGCGCGCCGCCGCGCTGATTAACGAAGTGCGCACCCACACCAGCACCAACGTGGAGGGCTATCTGGTCGACTCTACGCGCAAGGTATTGGAGAACAATGCCAACATCCGCATGCTGAAAAGCCTGCCGCTCGGTAAGCAGCTGTCGAACACGCTCGAAAGCGCCATGATTGACGTGCTTACACAGTTGCTGCGGGAAACCAACAAGGGGCTTGATTCGGCGGAGTTCACATCGTCGGTAGAGCGCATTGTCGGACATTGCGTTAGCGATGTGCTGGCCCACCCCACGCTGGACGAGGGCCAGTTTGAAACGATGATGGTAGACACGCTGGAAATGCTGAAAGCCAGGGTCGAGAAAAAGCGTTGGAAAACGCTCTACGACGACCTCTAGCCGCTCTAACAGGGGCGAGCACAGGCTGCGAGGGCGCAGCGAATGGCCGCCCCACCGCCGTACACGCCTCTGCCTTCTGATGTCGCAGGGCACACGCCCTGATGTGCTGAACTACGCCACCATTGCGCTATAGCGGCAGCCAGTCGATGACTCGCGCAATCTGTGCATCCCAATAGCGCCATTGATGATCACCAGGCCCTTCGCTGTAATCGACGCCAACGCCGGCGGCGCGAGCGGCACTCAGAAAGTCCTGATTGGGCTGATAGAGGAAATCCTCGGTACCGCACCACTGGTAGAGTTTGGGGACGGTATCCGGCGCGGCAGAGAATTGCTTCACCAGCGTTAACAGATCGTCATCACTGCCCTTGGGAGACTGGCCGCCAAAGATCAACTGAGCATCGGGCGGAGGATCAGCGCGCTCGGTCATCGCGGCTATGTCCAGCGAGCCTGACAAGCTGGCGGCAGCGGCAAAACGATGTGGCTCACGCAGCGCCCATTTGAAAGCACCGTAGCCTCCCATCGAAAGCCCTGCCACGAAGTTGCCTTCGCGCTTATCGGACAGCGGAAACAGCCGACCCGCAACGCTAGGCAGATCGCTGGTAAGAAAATCAAACCAACGTGGCCCGTACACCATATTGCAGTAAAAACTTCTGCCGCAAGAAGGCATGATAACGGCTAGCCCGCGCTCGTTGGCATAGCGCTCGATGGAACTGTAGCGACACCACGCAGCGTCGTCGTCCGCCAAACCATGCAGCAAATAGAGCGTTGGCCACGGCCCTCGCTGATGTTCAGGGATGATGGCTTGAAGGGAAGTATCGATATCAAGCACGTTCGACCTGAACCTGCATTTCAGCCACGCCATGATTGTCTCCGTGATAGATGTACTAATGACCCTACCATCACACGCCCAATGACGCAGCACGGCAGTACCCGCCGCTACGGCCACCCCCAACGCCTCGTCCACTGAGATAGCTCAGCCTTTCCTTATCCTGGCCCACGCCAGAACCGGCTCAGGACGCATCACGCACAATCGGATCAGGCGACTGACCGTTCCTCATCATCAGATAACGCCGCCCATAAGCTTCCTGATGTTCCCAATCCGGTACCTGTAAGGCGGCATCGCGGCTGAGGATCAGCGATTCCAGCGCTTGGTGATCCCCAACCAACGGCAGCAGTTCGCTGATAGGAATGGCGTAATCGTCATCGGAAATTTCACGGGAGACGAGTTGCCCCATTTCCGTGAACCACAGATGGTAAGTACCCGCGCTAAACTCATCGAAACTTTCCCAGCGCAGACGCAAAGCAATGCCTTGCGCCGCAAGGTCGCTGACATCGAGCATACCTCGCGGGATATTCATAAACGTGAAACAGCTAATAAGGAAGGTACGCCCGTAGCGGCTAGTATCGAGATCGTCCCATCGCTCAGCGATATTATCGAAACGCTTGAGCACATCGGCTGTATGCTCACGCAAAACGGTCAAGGTCACATCGGTGCAACTAGACATCGATATATCCTCCGGCCGAGCGCAAAGGCACGGATAGACCTATGGTCAGCTGCTGCAAGGCCGCTGCTGCCGTTTGAACCCTGGTGTTGCGCGGCAATCGCGATGCCGTCTTATGATATCTATTCACTTTCTCTACTTCTCCTACCCAACACTGCCAATCGCCTGCTCGCGAGACATCGCTCGATACAATCAATGCCCAGCGCATGCGTTAATAACGATTGGTTAATTTGCTAGTTGGCGCCTACTGGCCAACAAATTTCCTCCCTGATGCCTCCAACACGGGCTAAGCGAAAGCGTCCTTCAGCGGTGGTGCATGATGTGCCCCGCTAGTCCCCCCTTGGACTGAGCGGCTACCACCAATGAAAGAACCTGTACGGTTAATCAATTAATGAAAGGCGTTATATGAAGCTTGCACCTATGATCACTGCCATTTAAGGATAAATTTTGAATTTCTATGGTCTCATTGCTTAACTACAGCGGTTCACGCTTTACCCAAAAGGCTAATCACATGCTTATTTCGGTTCAGGCGCTTCGCGCAGCAGCGGCCTGGCTGGTGGTTTTTCACCATTTCATGCAGGTTTTCTTTAACTTCAATGCGCATACGGTGACTGGCTATCTGCTTTCCACTCGCGGCCAGGTAGGCGTCGATGTGTTCTTCATTGTCAGTGGCTTTGTCATCTATCTATCGAGCGCCAACAAACGCCCGAATTCGCCACGCTTCATGTTGGAGCGCGTGGTCCGCATCGCCCCTGCTTACTGGCTGTTTACGCTGTTAACCGCCGCCATTATTTACTACAACGCCAGTGTAATGCCTCCCTACGGGCTCGACGCTGGCGCGCTGCTCAAATCGCTGTTGTTCATTCCAACGCAGAATCCGGCTCACTTTGGCTACTACCCTATTCTACCTGTCGGATGGACGCTTAACTTCGAGATGATGTTCTATCTGCTGTTCGCATTATCGCTTTTGGCAGGCAAGAAATACCGCGGCTTCATTACCGCCGGGCTGGTAATTGCGGTAAGCGGCTGGGCAGCGCAAACCACGTGGATATCGACGTTCTATGCCCAGCCGGTCATCTACGAATTTCTGCTCGGCATGGCGCTGGCGTTCGCGTTTCAGCGCAACTGGCTGCCAGCGCTTCATGGCAAATGGCTACTGCTGCCCGTTGCCATCACCGTCGCTTCGCTGGCCACCATCCTCTGCTTTGACGATCAAAGCCCCTATCGACTGTTCACCTGGGGCATCCCGGCCGTCATGCTGGTCGCTTCCTTCATTACGATGGAGCCGTTGTTCAAGCATCAGCGCTGGCTAAAACACTTGGGCGACTGGTCCTACTCGGTGTACCTGGTACATGTGATCATTTTGTGGAGCGGTGCCCAATTGCTGCATCAGCAGCTCGGCTTCTCTCCACGTCAAACCCTGCTGGTGTGCCTGCCGATTATACTGCTGCTGTCGTGGGGCAGCTTTACCTTCATCGAGATAGGACTATCGCGCCTGCTGAAGCAGCTGTTGGGCCTTTCTTCGGCGGCAGGAAAGTCGACCACCGTACCGAAACAGGCCATCGAGACAAAAAGCGCTCGCTAACGCCTGCCAGTACACACAACAACGCCCGCGGAGATATTCCCCACGGGCGTTCTCGTTACCTTAGGGGAGCGACCCGATCAGCCGCAGCTGAGCTGGGTAATCTTGCCGCTACCATCGACGTGGATATCAACCCGCTCGGCGCGATAATCCATGGTGGTAATCGATTGCGGCGAAAGCACGCGCTGGATGCTGGCGCCGCTGCGCTGAAGAATTTCCTCGAACACCTGCTGATTGCCAGGTTTGCCGGTGTAGCCTTTCAGCTCGCTAACGTCGCACTTATCGCTCTGCACGTTATCCCCGGCCAACGGCGTTACCTGAGCATCTTCGCTGCCTGCATTACTGCCATTTTGCGGCGCACGCTGCGGAGCGGCTTGACTGCCCTGCCCGGCGGCCGATGCCGCGTTGCCGTTAGCAGCTGCGGCAGTGTTCTTTTGGATCGCGTTCGAATACGCACCCGCACCTTCCGGCGCTCCTACAATCTGTTCGGTCTGGTTGTCGGCACAGCCGCTCAGCATTACGCCAGCAACCAACGCTACGACAGGTACAAGATGGCTTCCCTTCACGACATTGCTCCCGAATTTACAATTATTGAGTGGTTACGGCACGCGCTGAGCGAACGCCTTCGGCCAATTCACGGGTGAGCTGTGCGACGCGTTGCGCGGCCTCGTCGGTAGAAGCTGCCTTTTCAACGCACTCAACCAATGCTGAGCCTACCACGACTGCATCACTGAAACTCGCAATGGCACGCGCTTGTTCGGCGGTACGGATACCAAAGCCCACCGCCACCGGCAATGCGGTATGCGTTTTGATCCGTTCTACCGCGCCCTCTACGTCGGTCGGCGTTGGAGCACGCACGCCCGTTACGCCTGCTACCGATACGTAGTATAGGAAACCAGAGGTATTTTCGAGCACCTTCGGCAAGCGCTTGGCGTCGGTGGTAGGTGTTGCCAAACGAATGAAGTCGATATCAGCCTCGCGCGCCGGCAGACATAGCTCGTTATCGTGCTCGGGGGGAAGATCGACCACAATCAGGCCATCAACGCCCGCTTGCTTGGCATCGCGCAGAAATGCATCGACACCATAGCGATAAATCGGGTTGTAGTACCCCATCAGCACAATTGGCGTGGTGTTGTTTTCGGCGCGAAAGCGACGCACCAATTCGAGCGTTTTACGCTGCGTTTGCCCGCCCTGCAGCGCACGCAGCGCCGCTTTCTGAATGGCCGGACCGTCCGCCATCGGATCGGTGAACGGCATGCCCAGTTCGATGACATCGGCGCCGTTATCAGCCAATGCTTTCAATACCTGATAGGCACCTTCAGGATCAGGATCACCGGCCATCGTGAAGGTCACCAAGGCAGAGCGGTTCTGCTGTTGGAGCGCCTCAAAGCGCTGCGTGATACGAGTCGCCATCAGTGAGTCTCCCCTGTGCTGTGCTGTTCAGCGCTACCTTCCTTGCCAGGCACGCCTACATATTCGCCCTTGCGCTGTAAATACTCGGCAACGCTCGACATGTCCTTATCGCCGCGACCGCTCAGGTTAATCACCATCAGGTGATCGCTGGGCAGCTGTGGGGCAATCTTGATCGCATGAGCGATGGCGTGAGCCGATTCAAGCGCGGGAATAATGCCCTCAAGATGACAGCAGCGCTTGAAGCCTTCGATGGCTTCTTCATCGGTGATCGAGACGTACTCTACCCGCCCTGTGGTGGACAGGTAGGCGTGTTCAGGGCCGATTCCGGGATAATCGAGCCCCGCCGATACCGAGTGCGCATCCTTGATCTGACCATCTTCACTTTGCAGCAAATAGGTACGGTTACCGTGCAGCACGCCCGGTTCGCCGCCGTTAAGGCTGGCCGCGTGTTCGCCGGTATCAATGCCATGCCCGCCAGCTTCAACGCCGATCATTGCCACGCTACTGTCGTTAAGCATGGGACCAAACAATCCCATCGCGTTGGAGCCACCACCGATGCAAGCCACCAGCGAGTCGGGCAGGCGGCCCTCCTTCTCAAGCATCTGTTCGCGCGTTTCACGACCAATCACCGCCTGAAAATCACGCACCATTACCGGATAAGGATGCGGCCCCGCGACAGTACCAATAATGTAGAAGGTGTCGTCGACGTTGGTGACCCAATCGCGCAGCGCCTCGTTCATGGCATCCTTCAGCGTGCCAGTCCCCGACGTGACTGGAATAACCTCCGCACCCAGCAGACGCATGCGGAACACATTGGGCTCCTGACGTTCGATGTCGGTAGCGCCCATGTAGATAACGCATTTCATGCCGAAACGCGCGGCAACAGTAGCGGTAGCAACGCCGTGCATACCGGCGCCAGTCTCCGCGATAATGCGCTTTTTGCCCATTTTGCGCGCCAGCAAAATTTGCCCGATGCAGTTGTTTATCTTGTGCGCACCGGTGTGATTCAAGTCTTCGCGCTTGAAGTATATTTTGGCACCGCCCAGTGCCTCGGTAAGGCGCTCAGCGTAATAAAGCGGGTTGGGGCGCCCAATGTAGTCGCTCTGGTAGTAGGCCAACTCATCGCGAAACGCTTTATCCTCAAGCGAATCCTGATACGCCTTCTCCAGCTCAAGAATCAGCGGCATCAGCGTTTCAGCAACAAAGCGACCGCCAAAATCGCCGTAAAATCCGTAAGGATCCGGGCCATTGGCGTAATGGGGAGCAGATGACGTCATGGCAACTATCCTCGGTAAACGATGAATGTCCTAAAGTTGTGCGTACTCTAACCCACCATTTGCACAACAAAAAACGATAAAAAAGCATCTCCATGTGAGATAAACTCACAAGCAAGCGATCTTCTCTTGAAGGTATCCAGCGTCGGCGAGCGGCCCTTGGCTTTGCAATCGCGATGCTCATCACAGCCGCGCCGAATTGGCCTGGATGTTCGGTTATCCTGCAGGCAGTCCGCAGCATGTGCGCTGCAAGCGAAGCGCCGCGGCCGCGAGCACGCAGGTCGCTTCGCTAGTAAGGTCATGATCGCATCAACCAACATTGCCTTATCACCAGCCAGGAGCTCCGATGACATCTGATTCGCTGCCTTCGCTTACGGCACTGCGCGCGTTCGAAGCCACCGCACGACTGGGATCAGCCAGCGCGGCCGCTGATGCTCTTCATCTCACTCATGGCGCCATCAGTCGCCAAATCAAAGCGCTTGAGAGTGAACTGAAGCACCCTCTCTTTGCACGGCATGGGCGACGTTTGGTGCTCACCGCTGAAGGTCGGGCCTTTGCGGATAGCTGCACTCAGGCCTTCGATATGATGAAAGCCGCACGACGCACCTTCGAGCGCGCGCATGAGGGAGCGCCGCTAGTACTCACCTGCACCGGTAGCCTGCTGGCGCGCTGGCTGATTCCTCGTCTGCCGCGCCTTAATCGCGAGCTTCCCGAGCTTCGTTTGCGTTGGGTACCCAACGACCACGATAGCGCGGCCGCTACGCAGGACATCGATGCGCAACTGGTATTCAGCGACAATCTTCAAGCGCCCGCTAAGCAGCGCGTTTTAGCGGTGGAGCGCATAGGCCCCGTGCTTGCGCCACAGCTAGCGGCGCAGCTTGGTGTGAGCGCCACCAGTAGCGCCGACACCGTGCTTGCCCAACCGCTGCTGCATACGCTATCGCGTCCGCAGGCGTGGCCCCAATGGGCGCGACGCAGCGCGATTGACGAGCAGCTGCTACAGCTCGGCCAAGGGTTTGAGCACCTTTATTATTTGCTGGAAGCCGCGGAAGCGGGGTTGGGTATTGCCATTGCGCCACAGCTATTGGTGGAGGATGCCATCGAAAGCGGACGTTTGATTGCGCCGTGGGGCTTCGTAGCAACCGATGCAACGCTAGCGCTCATCAGCCGCGAGGGGCTGGGGGCGAGAGAACAGCGTCATATCCACGAGCTCGGCGACTGGTTGGAAACGACGCTGGATTCTTCTGCTAACCCAGCCGCTGATCGCACTTCCTAGCCACAAAAAATCCGCCGCGTGGTCATGCCAACGCGGCGGATCTGTAGATTATTTGCTGCCATTCTTTCTTAGCCGTGCTTTTTATGGCACGCGGTGTACAGCTTCATTTGATCCATTTGACGCTGAATACACTGACTATCGGTACCTGCACAGCGCACGCGCGTCCAGGTTGACGGGCAGTTATCGTTCGACGCTACTGCGTTGGCCCTTACCGATGCGGGATGCCCGCCATCGCTTGAACAGCCCACCAATGCCAGCACTGCTGCGCACGCAAACCAAGCTTTCATTTACTCTCCCCACTCTATTTCGTCTATGTGCGTTTTAGCCAATCGTGTCGGATGCCTTGCAACAAAGCCCCAACGCACCACTTGTCAAAAGCTGTACTGCTTACCAGTGACACGATAACCGTTGACCGGCATACCCGTATGTTGTGAATTGGTAAGCTGTCGTGCGAGGAGCGCTATCCAGCGCGACGGAAAAACCTCCCCCGCCAGCCTGTTATCGATCAACAGACCCAGCGCACTAATTAAAGTTCAATTAAATCAAGCATAGTCAGCCATATCGTCTCTGTCACGCACGGCCACCGCTGCCGCAAACGATAGCAACCAACGTGCTTATAGCGCCTCGCTACCGCCACTGAGCAGTTCGATAGGAGCAGCACGGCGGCAGTAAAAAAGCTGCAGCCGACACAGCCGCGCAATTTCGACCGATAGAGCCGACGGCACCGAGACGCACGCCAGCGCCGCCACACCGGCGCGCACGGCCTTCTGCACCAGCTCAACGCTGCAACGGCTGGACACCACCAATAGCGACGGCATGGCGCCGGAGGCTAGCCCTGCGCCGACCACCTTATCGATCGCGTTATGACGGCCGATGTCATGCGCGCAACTGAGCTGCTGCCCATGGCTATCGATACCCAGCGCGGTGTGTAGGCCTACCTGACGCTGTTGCTGCAGCCATGCCAAGGCACCTTGCAGATGCTCTGCCGACATCAGCGGGCGCTCTGGCAACTGCTGTAAACCGTACATCAGCAGTGCTTCGGAAGCCGTTCCACAGCGCCCACAGCTGCTCATCGAGGTGCCCACCCGGCGCTGCTCTTGCGCCATCAGCGCAATTCGCGCATCGACTTGCGCGCGCAGCAGCAGCCCGTGGCGTAGAGGTTCAGTGGTAAAAGCATGAATATCAGCAGCGCGCTCAATCAGTCCTTCGGCAAAGCAAAAACCCAGCGCCCACTCTTTCAGGTGATCGGGCGTTGCGAGCACCGTCGCGTAGTCGGTCTGGTTCAGCGCCAGCGTAATCGGCAATTCGCGCGGCCCCGACAACGCCTCGATCGGCACTTCACGCCGATCCAGCACAGCCGCAGCAGGCACTTCAGGCATTGCTATCCGACTCAAGCCAATGGGTCTTGATCCATCCAATTGCGTCGAGCAGGCCATTGGCTTCGTGGCTGGCTGCGCCGAAATCCTGACCCCGCGATTGCTCATGCGGTACCGCTACTACCTCAAGCTGCGCAGCATCAGCGGCGAGCACGCCGAAGGAGGTATCCTCTACCGCCACCGCCTCATACGCCTCCAATTCCATCAACGCCAGTGCTTTCAGATAGCACTCGGGATCAGGCTTGGAATGCGTGACATCGTTGCGGGTAACGCTATGCTCGAAGAAACGGTAAAGATCATAGGCGTTACACACTGCATCGAGCTCACCACGACTGGAGCCCGTGACGATGGACATGCGCAGCCCAGCCGCCTCTGCCCACTCCAGTGCTTCAATAACATGAGGCATAAGCGCCGGCGGCTCTTTGCCAAACACATCGATGGTGGCATTAACCTTCTGCTGCACCAGTTCTTCAACACCTACCGGCAATTGAAACTGCCCAATCAGTTTTTCTACGGTGGCGTACACTGGCAGACCGGTGTAATTCGCGGCGAAATCATCAGCGCCCAACGCACTGTCGTAGCGCCCCAGCAGTTTATTCCACACGCGCCAATGGGCCTCTTCGGTGTTAGCGAGAGTACCGTCAAAATCAAACAAGATTGCTTTAAGCGCCATTCGAACTCCTGACTCTGCGATTAGTGTCGGCTATCCACTGCATAAAAAGAGATTTCTCTCGTCATTCAACCACATCCGCACGGTGCTTTAGGGGCCCTATGGGTAAAAATGCGAGAAACTACTTTTGATAACCGTTCTCAACAATAGTACCCTTTAGCGCCAGTACATTTTACTTGAGACTCTTTCTCGGAGCCCGCCCATGGATCAGGCCACGACTGTCCGCAAGGCCGCACCCACCCCGCCGAAGCGCAAGCGGGCTGCCCGACTGATGACAGTCGTTGACAAGCATCGCATTACGCCACAAATGATGCGCGTGGTGCTGACCGCGCCGTCGCTTGAGGGTTACGACGAACACAGCTATGGCGCGCATATCAAGCTGATGTTGCCCCACGCCAACGAGTCCGAGCCTACCCTGCCCACCTTGACCGACAAGGGGCCCGTATGGCCCGAAGGCAAGAAGAAACCGATCGTACGTACCTATACGGTACGCCATCTTCGCGATGGTCAGCTAGCCATTGATTTCGTGCTGCATGCCGATCACGGTCCCGCTTCTCACTGGGCATTGCACTGTAGCGCTGGTGATCAGGTGGGCGTAGTCGGTCCCGCTGGCCCGCTGCCGATGATTAAAGACGCTGACTATATGCTGCTGGCGGGCGATACCAGCGCGCTGCCAGGCATCGCTGCGATTCTTGAAAATCTTGCCGAAGACGCCCAAGGCCACGCGTTTATCGAAATACCCAACGAAAGCGAGCAGCAGGCGTTGCGCCATCCCGAAGGGGTAGGCATTACCTGGCTGATTCGCGGAGCGGATGCCCCTAGCCAGTCACATCGGATGTACAACGCCTTGAGCGCGCTGGACATCCCCGATACGGCCTCGCTACAAGCGTGGGTGGCGGGCGAGAACAGCGTGGTGATTGAGCTGCGCAAACTACTGCGCGAGCGCTACGGTTTGACCAAGCCCATGCTGTACGCAGTGCCCTACTGGAAGGAAAGCCTGAACGAAGAGGCATACCACAGCGAACGCCATCGCGTGATGGACGAGCTATAGCGCTGTCAGGCAGCGGTCTACCCTCTGCTTGCCGCATTCGCTTCCCATAGAAAACGCCCCGCTGAGGCTATCCCAGCGGGGCGTTTTCTATTCAAGCCGGGCCGCCATCGCGGCCTGACCAGGTCACTTAGAAGCTATAGCTCAGTGACGCTACCGCGCTGCGTGGTGCACCATAGATGTTGAAGGTATTGGGGCCACCGACGCGCTCGTAATATTTTCTATCGAAGATATTGTTAACGTTCAGCTGTCCGCGCAGTTTGGACGTGAAGTCATAGGCGACCATCGCATCGACGGTTGCATAGCCAGGCGCGTGCACGCCCTGCGCCGAGTGGAAGCTGCTCATGCCATTGATACCACCACCTACCGTAAAGTGATTCAGCCAACCGCTGTCGAAGGCATACTGGGTCCACAGGTTATAGGTACTCTTCGGCATCAGCAGGAAGGTATTCTCATCATCCCCCGACTCCACTTTGGTATCTAGATAGCTGTAACCCGCGATCACGTCCCACTGCGAAGTGATACTGCCGATCACTTCCACTTCCACCCCTTGGTTACGCGTTTTGCCCAGCGCCGCAGAGTAGCTAGCCGAAGTGTCCTTCACCGCAGTAGCACGGTTTTTGTCATACATACGGTAGAGGCTAACACGCGCATTCAGCTTATCGTCGAGATAGCTGCCCTTAACGCCGACCTCGTACTGCTCGCCCTTACGCGGCTCGATCATATGACCGTTTTTATCGGTGTCGGTCTGAGGATCAAACACTTGCGAGTAGCTGGCATAGAGCGACTGATGATCGCCTAGATCGAGCACAAACCCCGCATAGGGCGTGAATTTGGCATCGTCCTTGCGATGCGTGTTAACTGACCCACCTGGAATATCGGTATCGTTGTAAATTCTCGAGTTGACGCGATATGAGCTCAAACGACCACCGGCAATCAGCGCGAGCGGCTCAACTGGACGGAACGTCAGCTTGCCGTACAGGCCGTACTCTTCATGGGTTTCGCGACCGTTGTGGTATTTATAACCGGGCGCTCCCTTGCGCGCTGAATCGAGAATATTAACGTAGCCAATGTCCTCAAAGTTGTCGGCATCCACCATTCCCGCAGGGCCTTTGCCATAAAGACTCTGCGACTTGCCGGTCTCTGTTTCGGTGGCATAGCGCTTGTAGTCGGTGCCCAGCACAAATTCGCTGACATTGCCGAAGGTGCCGAATGGCTGGCTATAGCTAGCATCCAACGATAGCGCGTGCTGGCTAAATGAGCCTGCGTTACCGCCCACCGTTAATTGGTCGTTAGCATCCAGCCCTTTACCACCACCGAAGGCGTAGTTGTAATCGGCATTACGGTTGGAATAACGCCCCGCCACGCGACCTACCCCACCATTCTCGAAGTAGTGCGTCAGCTCACCCACCCAGTCGTTCTGCTGACTGCCGAAGTCGTTCCACTTGGCACCGAAGAATTTATGACGCGAGAAGTTAACCAGGTCGCCGTTGCGGGTCGGATTACCGTTATTGGGGCTAATGTCACGCTGGTTGCGCAGAAAGCTCACGCGCGCCGTAGTGGCATCGTCCAGATCCGCTTCCAGCGTGCCAAAGAAGTTATTCGAGGTATTGTCGTTATGCTCGGCGAAACCGTCGGTCTTGTGGTTGGACACCACCATGCGGCCGCGCACGCTACCCGATTTGTTCAAGGGGCCGGAAAGATCGGTTTCCAGATAGCGCTGATTCCAGCTGCCGTAGCTGCCGGTCACCTTGCCCTGAAACTTATCGGTAGGACGCTTGAGCACCATGTTTACGATACCGCCCAGCTCGCTGGTGCTGTTGAAGAGTCCTGAAGGACCGCGCAAGATTTCGACGCGGTCATACACACCGACATCGGGCAGCGTGCCGTAGATACTCGCCATCGGCGCGGGCAAGCCATCAATGTCGTATTCGTTGAATTCATAACCGCGCGAGTAGATGGAAGAACGCCCCGCATCGTTGGGCAGGATACGCAGCCCAGGCGTTTTACGCGCCACCTCATCAAGCGAATGGAAGTTCTGATCTTCGATCGCGTCACTCGTCACCACGCTAATGGATTGCGGAATATCACGCAGAGCCGCAGGGGTTTTGGTGCCCACCGTGGCTCCACTGACTGAATAACCTTTGGTCTGCTCACTGGGCAGCATGCGGTAAAGATGGTTGCCGGTAACGGTAATAGTGTCGAGGCGCGTTGAGTTGGCATCGGCGTCATCTGCAGGGCTGGCGGTCGAGGCGTTGGGGGGCACGTCGGCTTGCTGAGCCAGTACCAACGGCGAGGCGTAAACATTCACTGCACCGAGAACAACGCACGAAAGCGTGCGCAGACACTGGCAACGGAGGTTATCCATTGAGATTGATCCCTTGAAGCGTGTGTATTGAGTAGCGTGGTGGTCTGAAATGCCGAGCCGCCAGATCGGTGGCCGATATTGTTGTGTCAGGCAATTAAACAATAGATGAGAACGTTTATCAATTTTATTGAGCTTAGACCTATCGCTTATATTCAGCTTAGGATCTTCCCCAATCCGCCGGCAAAAGTTGCCTCGACAGCGCTGTTAGCGCCTTTCTGAAACCCGCGCGAGCGCTGGCCGATTTTTCCAAAACAAACCTGAACCTGATGTTCCTAAACATGCGCTGCTATTAGCGCAGCGCTTCCTTGCCATGTTCATCAACAACCCATCCGCCGATGAACGCCTGCCGACGGCCATCTAAGCGCACCGCAGCCGTTCAGGATGTCTGGAAACCAAGCACCGAACCCGCTGCGCTAGCATGCCACGCAGCCCACACCAGCGACCCTCCTACCAGCACCAGCACCGCGCCGCCGGCCAAGGCTACCCAGCATCCAGCCATCGCCCACTGCTGCTGTCGCGGGGCTGCTTTGCCTGCCATCAAACGAAGCACCAGCGTGCGTGCGAACACCGTCAGTACCGCCAACAGCGACACAGTAAGGCCGGTACCCACCGCCATCGCTAGCACCGCCAGCACGCCTATCAGCCACTGTCCCATCAGTGCCGCGACGCCCAGTACCAACAGCGCCCCGCTGCAAGGGCGCATGCCCATTGCCAGCACCGCGAGCAAGTCGTCGCGCCAACTCACGCCGAGCTCGGTGGTATCAACATGATGCCCACCGCAGCAGTGGCACGCTTCCCCCGCAATAGGCATCGCGCTGCCCTGCGCTAGCGGAGCATTAAGGCCTGCCGGCCGGGCCTGCCATTGCAGCCCCGCAAAGCGCGCTGGCGGCTGCTTCAAGCGCTGCAGCTTGCGCCATGCGCGCACCATGAGCCAAAGCCCCAAGGCCATGACTAGCGCGAAGCTCAGCAGCTCCAGATAGCGCGTGCTCGCGACAGCGCGCAAGGTTGCGAACCCGAGTCCCAGCACCAGCACCGACACCACCGCAATGGCGACTACGCCCTGCAACAGCGCAGCCAGCATCGAGAGTGCTACGCCTCTACCCACATGGCGCTGCTGCGTGGCCAGATAGCTGGTGATAACGGCCTTACCATGACCGGGCCCTGCAGCGTGAAATACCCCATAACCAAAACTCAACAGCGCCAGCGCGGTCGCTAGCGTGGCTGAAGGCAGTTGCGTAAAGGAGACGAAGTGACCGACCAACTGGCGGTGAAAGTGTCGCTGCCAGCTCATCACCTTGATAATGAAGTTGCCGTAAAGGTGGTCAAACCATGGCAAACAGCACAACAGCACTATTGCCACCACGACCAGTGCGGCAATCACACCTACTCGCCGCGACATGTCACCACTCCTGTATCACTGAAGAAACGCCCGAGCCCATCCGGGGCCTGCCCCTGCTGATCAATCATCGCGGCCTTGGCCACCAGCATGGGATCAGGGTCGGCAGACTTGACCTGCGCGGAGCAGCCGCTCGGCGCATTAACAAGGTCGATCGGAATGTCGTCGGGATCGTGTAAAAATTCGACGTAATAAGTGCTGTCGTACACTTGATAGGAAAACGGCTGCTTTTCGCTCACCGACTGCGGTTTCTTCAGCGGCACCTCGAAGCTGATAATGATGTGCTGGCCCGACTGCTCAACGCTGGGCGGCTTTACCTTACCGATGGGAAGCTCCTTCGCTTTGGGCTCACCACTGAATAGATGAGTCAGGTAATGGCTCTTCGAAAGGGTTCGCTTCACGTCAGCGGCCAAGCGCTGCTGGCCCGCTTCGCCATCGCGTTGCATTTCCTCGATCAGTGACATGCTGTACATGGGATCCATGCGCCACACTTCACGTAGCGATGTGACTTGGCCGCTGTCGTTGAAATGTACCTCGGTGCGGTAATCAACCCAGCTGTGCGGGTGTGCGCTGGCCGTCGAACAAACCGCTGCCAGCAATGCAGTGCCTAGGGCTGCCATTAGCGAGCGCCTTGGCTTTATCACAATATGATACAGTATAACGTTTCTCAACCCGAACATAATGCCGCCACCCACAATCGTTGATGTATTGACCCTTCGCCCCTCCCGTCCGCTAAAGGCAGAGCGCTAGAACGCTATTCTCGCAGATTTGTTTTTTTAACGACTAACGCCGCATATGAATCCATCACAAATATTGCACTATTGAAACGTGCGCCTTCATTCATTGGTCACTAAATGGCTGCCAGCCCCCGTCATGTTCATGTTCAGCAGCTATCTAGCGATGGTTCTCGCAGCCCAATTACCCGTAGTGATGTTGAAGATTTTATGCATCACTGGGAGAGCGTTGCTGCTTTGTGCTAAAGATTAATTAACACTTAACGTTTAAGGACACGATCTATGCGCGTCGTCATTGCTCCAGACAGCTATAAGGACGCCCTTGCCGCCAGCGATGCAGCCGCCGCAATCGCTGAGGGCATTAAACGTGGCAACCCAGATGCTACCACCTGCCTTTGCCCATTGGGCGACGGTGGCGAGGGGACCTTGGAAGCTATTCTGCATGCCTCTGGCGCTGAGGCGCAGCAATTGAGCGTCCAGGACGCTCTCGGACGCGCAACCACTGCAAAATGGGGGCTGATTGATCGCGATGGCGCCCGCACCGCCATTGTCGAGCTGGCGGAAGCCGCTGGTCTACAGCAGCTTAGCCACGCCGAGCGAGATGCCCGCATCACCACTACCTACGGGGTAGGAGAGCTGATTCGCGCGGCCCTCGACCACCATATCGATCATTTGATACTGACGCTGGGCGGTAGTGCCACCAACGACGGCGGAACCGGCATGCTGAGTGCATTGGGCGCGCGTTTTCTCGATAGCGAAGGCAACCCACTGCCGGCCGGCGGTGCCGCCCTTGCTCATTTGGCAGAGATCGACCTATCGGGACTCGACCCACGCTTGCAGCGGGTCAACGTGCAAGCAGCGGTCGACGTTAATAATCCGCTAACCGGTGAGCACGGAGCCAGTGCGGTATTTGGCCCGCAGAAGGGGGCCAGCGAGAGCACCGTCGCCGAGCTGGACCGTGCGCTGCAACAGTTGGCTGATATCAGCAAGCAAGCGGTAGGCCGTGACGACAGTCGCGTAGCTGGGGCTGGCGCAGCTGGTGGCATGGGCTTCGCTGCCAGTGCGTTTCTAAATGCTGAGCTGCGCCCCGGTATAGAACTCGTCACTGAGGTGCTGAACTTTGAAACGTTACTGCCCAACGCCCAATTGGTGATTGTGGGCGAAGGCGGCCTGGATGCGCAAAGTCTCGGCGGCAAAACCCCGGTGGGCGTTGCGCGCCTGGCGCAAAAGCATGGCATTCCCTGCGTGGCGCTGGTAGGGAAGCTGGGAGACGGCTGGCAGGATGCGCACGCGGAAGGGATCACTGCGGCCTTTGCGCTCGCCGATGGCCCGGCATCGCTTGAGGACGTACTGCCCAAAACCGCCGCAGCGCTTGCCAGTCGCGCCGAAGAGATCACCCGTTTATGGCAGGCAGCTCAAGGTGTTTCGGTATCATCTTCCTCACCGTCAGCGTCGTAGGACGGTAGCTGCTTTTTACTACGTACGCCCAATCGGCTAAGCGCCTGAGCCTGACTGACCAAGCTGCCCTGCCCATCTGACAAGCGTTTGAGCGCCTGTTGCTGGCTCGCATTCGCCCGCGCCAAGTGAGTGCCAATATCGTGGATGCTGTCGACGAAGCCGACAAACTTATCAAGCAGCATCTCGCCGCGTTTCACGATCAGTCGCGCATTTTCGTTGTGCTGCTCAAGACGCCACAGATTGGCAACCGTGCGCAGGCTTGCCAGCAGCGTGGTCGGCGTCACAATCACCACATTGCGTGAAAACGCATCGTGGAAGAGCTGGTCGTCATGCTCGAAGGCCAGCGAAAAGGCCGCCTCAATCGGCATGAACATAAACACCATGTCGGGTGAGTTAAGCCCCGGCAGGCGCGCATAATCGCGGCCCGCCAGTCCCTCCATATGGGCCCGCACCGAGCGCAAATGGCGACGCAGCGCGGCCGCCCGAGCGGCATCGTCTTCAGCGGCGATATAGTCGCCATAGGCATGCAGCGACACCTTCGCATCAACCACCAAATGGCGCTGCTCGGGCAGTTTGATAATCGCATCGGGACGCCGACGCCCCTCTTCGGTGGTAAAGGCCACTTCGCGCTGATACTCGATACCCTTGCGCAGCCCCGAACGCTCAAGCACGGTTTCTAGCATCAGCTCGCCCCACTGCCCCTGCATCTTGCTGTCGCCCTTGAGCGCCTTGGTCAGGTTGGTGGCATCCTCACTGATCTGGCGATTAAGCGCGCCCAGTTGCTCGAGCTGTGCGCGCAAGCTCGACTGGCGCTGGATATCCTTCTCGTTGATGCCCTCAAGACGCGTGCGGAACTCCTGCAACTGCTCCCGCAGCGGCGTAAGCATAGCGGTCAGATCGGCACGACTTTGGGTGGAGAAGCGCTGGCTGCGTTCGTCGAATATCTTGCCCGCAAGTTGCTGGAATTCGGCTTTCAGCTGATCGCGGGCCTGCTCGAGCAGCGCAACACGCTCCTGATAGTGCGCCTGGTCCTTTTTCAGCGACGTTTCAAGCTCGGACACACGACTGCGCAAACGCGCGCTGTCCTGCTCGAGCTGCTGGCGCTGCTGGGCCAGCGTCGCGGTGTGGTCACGCTCTCGCTCCAACAGCGCTTCGCGCTCGGCAAGAAAACGCTCAGCCTCATGATGGGCGTCGCGGCTCGCGGTAAGCGCTTGTTCGACCTCTGCATAGCGCGCTTGCTGTTCCTTCAGCGTACCCAACGGTCCGCTGCGTGCCAGCAATGCCCCAATCAACGCGCCAATGAGCAGTGCTAACACGCCCACTAGCACCAGCATCATGTGTGCTTCTGCCATTCCACTCTCCTTGCATGAGCGCTCAGTATAACGATCATCGCGTGGAATGCATGATTAGCGAGGTGCCTTCCGCTAAGCGATAGCACCATCACGGGCCGCACAAGCTTAGGGTAGCCGCGGACAACGCCACATCGTCGAGCAGAAGACCAAACAAAAAGGCACCCAAGCGCCGTCACAACGATGCCTTGGGTGCCAAAAGCGAAAGATGAGTTTATTGGGTCGATCACACGCTGGTTAGAAGTAAAGCCCCATCAGCCCGCCGAGTAACAGCAAGTAGAGGCTGAACAGCCACACGATCGGAAACGAGAACTTCAGGTGCTTACCCATCGACACTCCGGAAAGCCCTACCGCCAGCCACACTGCTGGCGCAAACGGGCTTACGAAGGTTCCTGCGTTGTTGCCAATGGCGAGCGCATACACCACTGATTTGGCATCAATGCCTGCGGGCGAGGTAATTTCCTGCACAACCGGCAAAATGGCGAAGTAATAGGCATCGGTGCTGGTCAGCATGTCCAACGGCACGCCGAAAATTCCCACCACCACATGCACCCACCCCAAGGCCTCTGCTGGCATCAGCGAGGTGATATCGCGCGCAATGGAAGAGAGCATTCCGCCTTTATCGAGAATCCCCAGGAACACGCCCGCAGCCGCGATAATAGCGCCCATATTGAACGCCTGAGGGGCATGGCGCTTGATAATCGCCGCTTGATCGGAAGGCTTGCGCACGTTGATCGCAAAACAGAGGCTAAGCGCCAGCATAAACACCAGCGCTGGCGGCAGTACACCATTCGCCAGCAGCGCAATCACGATTAGAATCAGCACCACATTGGGCCAGAAATGGCGCGGCATACCCGCTGCGGGCGTGCTCATATCAACGCCGCTGTATTGCACTACTGCGCGTCGCTGCAAACGCTTCAGATTAGGCAGAAAACCGGTACGCCAACTTACCTTGCTTACCGCTTCTGCGGGAATGGGCAGTTGGCCATCGATATAGGGCATCGCCACACGATTGCGCTTGATCAGGCGCTGCTCTCTATAACCGTAAGCAGCCGCCACTACCATCGCACCCGCCACTCCCAGCAGTTGCACCGGTAGCAGGTCATGCCACAGCGCGGTTGGGCTTACCCCGGTCACCGCCGCTGCGCGACCTATCGGCCCACCCCACGGCACCATGTTCATCACGCCCATCGACAGCGCCGCAAGCATTAGCATCAGCACCGGACGCATGCCCAGTCGCTGATAAAGCGGTAGCAGCGCGGGAATGATAATCAGGAAGGTGGCGGCCCCAGAGCCGTCGAGATGCACAATCGCGGCGAGCAGCGGCGTCATCATGGCGACCAGAATCACGTTGCCGCGCGTTAGCTTGATGACGCCATTAACAATCGGATCGAACACACCGCTATCTTTCATGATGCTGAAAAACAGCACTGCGAACATAAACATGAAGGCAACATTCGCGACCTTACCAATACCCGCTTCGAAAAATTCGCCAATCTCGCTCAGCGAGAAGCCCGCAATAAGCGCACCAATCACCGGCACCACACTCAGCGCTACCACCGGACTCAGCTTTTCGGTAAGCAGCGCCGCCACGATCACCGCGATGATGGCCAAACCCACGATTGTCAGCATCTTCTCCGCACCTTTTCTAGTTTTAATCAGCAGCGACCTTAACCATGCGACGAGAATCAGGATACGGCGTCTATACCAAAGGGGGAGCGGGCCGGGCAGCGCAATGAGTGAGTGCATTTGCGGCGTCCGTTGCTGAATAGTGCTGTTCCGGCCTGCTAAAACGGGCTTTTCTGACGCCTTACTGAGCGACAAAAGCTGTCGACAATGGAGGCCGGCATTCGACCATTGAATGTGGCGAAGCGGACCACTGGCGCACTCGCGGAAACTATCAGGGCGCTTAAAAAGCTGAGCGCAAGCTGAACACCTCCGACAAAAACGCTACAGTGAAAAACACTCGCTAAAACTGACTCGTGGTAATATTGCTCCACGCTCAACATTCGACGATCGTGCCATGCACGGCACCTTTTCCTGCACCGTGGCGCGTCGTTTGATACAGTCGAGAAGCATTGTTCGAGCCGGGAACCCCACAGGCAATCACTCACCTGATGAACACTTGGCGTGCTACAGGTAATGGTGATTGCGCTCCCCTGATACACCCGTGAAGCTGGCTACGCATGGAAACTACTTATCTTGTTCTGACACTGCTGTTTATCGCTTCTGCCACTGGTATCGCGGCCAGATTCTTGCCATCGCTGCCTACACCGCTCGTTCAGATAGCCTTCGGCGCCGTACTGGCGTGGCCTGCTCAGGGTATTCACGTCGACCTCGAGCCAGAGCTATTCCTGCTGCTGTTCATCGCCCCGCTGCTGTTCTCCGATGCACGACGATTTCCCCAACGTGAGCTAATGGCGCTGCGCAAGCAGATACTAGCGCTCGCCTTCGGCCTGGTGCTGGTCACCGTGATTGCCGTGGGCTATCTCATCAACTGGCTGATCCCCGCCATTACGCTGCCCATTGCGCTGGCGCTGGCAGCGGTGCTATCGCCTACCGATGCCGTAGCGGTATCTGCCATTTCAGGCCGCTTGCCAGTTCCGCCGCGACTGATGCGCGTGCTCGAAGGCGAGTCGCTGATGAACGACGCATCGGGCCTGGTGGCGTTCAAGTTTGCAGTGGCTGCGGCGTTAACCGGCGCCTTTTCCGTCAAGCAGGCATCCACCAGCTTCGTCTTCATCGCCTTCGGCGGACTACTGCTTGGGGCAGTCTGTGCGTGGCTATTCAGTCAAGTACGTACGCGACTGATCGACCGCCACGGCGGTGAAAAATCAGCGACCCAGATTGTACTGCTGCAACTGCTGTTACCGTTTGCGGTGTACTTTTTGGCCGAGCACTTCGGCATGTCGGGAATCCTTTCCGCCGTTGCCGCAGGCCTGATGGTCAACTACACCGACCTCAAACGGCAGGATCAGATCCAGACGCGCCTTAAAACGCGCAGCATGTGGGAGATGATCGAGTTCGTGCTGAACTCGCTGGTGTTCCTGCTGCTCGGCTTCCAGCTGCCCAGCATTATTGGCGGCGCTATCCATGAGTCCACTCATGGCGGCGGTGGCTATTGGCAGCTCTCCACCCTGTGTGGATACGTGCTGGTCGTAACGCTCGCGTTGATGGTGATGCGCTTCCTGTGGGTTACGCTGGCGCTGGTCACTTCCCGTACCCTGAAACGCATCAAGGGCAAGGAAATCCCCCCTTTCCCGATTCGTCTTTCATTTGTTACCACGCTCGCCGGTATTCGCGGCACCATCACCCTGGCAGCGGCGCTCTCGTTTCCGCAAACCTTGCTAGATGGATCGCCGTTCCCGGCACGCGACCTGCTGATTTTCATCGCCACTGGGGTGATTCTGCTCACCTTGCTTGGCGGCAGTATTGGGCTGCCGATGCTGCTCAAGAATCTCGACCTTCCCCGCGATACCAGCGAAGATCGCGAGGAATCATGGGCACGCCGGCGGGCTGCCGAGGCAGCGATTCGCCATATCGAGCAGTGCCGCCATGATTGGGTAGAAGCCACCAATGCTGAGCAGCCCCATGCGGCTAGTCCTACCTCCAGCGCTGCTGACGTGAAGAGCAAGGACGACCGTATTCTGGTCTATGCAGAGCAAAGTACTCAGCTTATGAACGCGTATCGCGAACGTATCGCTGACCAACAGCAGGGCTCCGACGACGACGAAGCCGTGCGCTCCAGCTATAACCACCAAGTGTGGCTTCAGCTAATGAAGCAGGCGCTGCATGCAGAGCGCTCCGAGTACTACAACCTGCGCAACCACAATCGCATCAACGATGCGGTGCTACGCAAGCTGGTACGCGAGCTCGACCTGCGCGAGACAGCACTGCAGGCCGACCTCGATGACGGCGGTCACTAAGCAGAAGGAGCGCAGCCCCCATGACGTCGCACCCTAACGTTGGCGATTGCCCTTGCCAGAGCGGGCGCGCTTATTCGGAATGCTGTGAGCCGCTGCATCGCAACGATGCAGTGGCCGAGTCGGCAGAAGCGCTAATGCGATCACGCTACAGCGCCTTTGCGCTTGGAGGACTCGGCGAGTACCTGCTGGATACCTGGCACGATAGCGCCAGTGAGAAAGCACAGCTGGATGCCGCCACGCTCTCGCGACGTGATGTCGATTGGCACGGTCTGGAAATTCTCGACAGTCACCAGCAGGGCGACAAGGCCAGGGTCGAGTTTCGCGCTCACTTTTCGACGCCGGGACACGCTCATCAGCCCGCCGAGAGAGAGTGCCTGCAGGAGCGCTCGCGGTTTATTCGCGAATCGGGGCGCTGGTTTTATTTAAGCGGCACTATTGTCCCGACTAGCGTTGCGCCCGCGCCTTCACGCAATGCGCCCTGCCCGTGTGGCAGCGGTAAAAAGTACAAGCGTTGCTGCGCCGCCTGATACCTTTCTGATCGTTCGACAAAACAAAAGAGGCTCCCGCCAATGCGGGAGCCCCTTTTTTTTCAGGCGTGCCTAGCGCTGAATCAAAGCGCTTTCTGCGTCACCAGTTTGGTCACCAGATAGGCTTCGATCGCTTCGCTACCGCCTTCGGTGCCGTAACCCGAATCCTTCACGCCACCGAACGGTACTTCCGGAATAGACAGCCCGTTGTGGTTAAGGGTAAGCATACCGGTTTCGACATCGCGACCAATGCGCTGGGCATTGCTGAAGCCATTGGTATAAGCATAAGCCGCAAGCCCGTAGGGCAACCGATTGGCCTCGGTGATCGCGTCATCCAGCGTTTTGAAGCTGTTGGCAATCACAATCGGACCAAACGGCTCTTCAGTCATGATATCGGCCTCTACTGGCACCTGCGCCAATACGGTGGGCTCGAAGAAGTAGCCAGTGCCTTCAATGGCTTTGCCGCCAGTGAGCACCTTGGCCCCACGCTGGCTGGCGTCCTCGACCAGCTTCGACAGCACCGGTCCGCGGCGTTCGTTGGCCAAGGGACCTATGGTAACACCCTCTTCGTTCCAGGCGCCGACCTTCGCTTTCTCGACCTCTTTGACGAACAGATCGATAAACTTGTCGTATACGCCTTCCTGAATCAAAAAGCGCGTAGGCGAAATACACACCTGACCGCAGTTGCGGAACTTGGCCAGTGCCATCTCTTTCGCTGCCAGTTCGACATCAGCATCGTCACAGATGATCACTGGCGCGTGGCCGCCCAGTTCCATGGTCACTTTTTTCATGTGCTGGCCCGCCAGTGCCGCAAGATGTTTGCCCACTGGTGTTGAGCCTGTGAACGAAATCTTGCGAATGGTCGGGTGCGGAATCAGATATTCGGAAATATCGGCCGGTACACCGTAAACGAGATTGATGACGCCCGCAGGCACACCCGCATCGGCATAGGCACGAATCAGCTCCGCCGGAGAGGCAGGCGTTTCTTCCGGCGCCTTGACGATAATCGAGCAGCCCGTCGTTACCGCTGCCGACAGCTTGCGCACTACCTGGTTGATCGGGAAGTTCCAGGGCGTGAAGGCCGCTACCGGGCCCACCGGCTGCTTGATGGTAAGCTGCTGCACGTCGAAATCACGCGACGGAACCACCTGACCATAGGCGCGCCGGCCTTCTTCGGCGAACCAATCGATGGTATCGGCCGCACCGAGGGTTTCAGCCTTGGCCTGATCGAGCGGCTTACCCTGCTCCTGCGACATCAGCGCAGCGATACGATCAACGCGTTCACGCAACAGTTCGGCTGCGCGACGCATGATTTTGTAGCGTTCCAATGTTGAGGTTTTACGCCATACCTCGAATCCTTTCTCAGCCGCCTCCAGCGCACGATCAAGATCGACTTGTTCAGCGTGGGCGAGCTGGCCAATCACCTGCTCGGTGGCAGGGTTGACGATATCCAGCGTTTTGCCGCCAGCCGCGTCGCACCATTGGCCATCGATATAAAGCTGCACGTTCGGATACTGCACATCGTTACTCATTGCCGGCTCCTTGGGATGGGGCAGAGTGTTTGGATGGAGGCGCCTTCGCGATACTCGAGGATAAAAGGAATGCTTAGGCAGACCACCACACTCAGCCTGCTACGATGTTTCCATCATATAGTGCGGTAGTGAGTTTATTAAGGAAAAAATCAACATCTAAAGGTCGCAGCAGCATGCGAGACGCTCCAACGCCAGCGCACCTGCCGGCTCTACGGACTGCTGGACTGTAGACAATCACGCGTTAGACACGGCGTTGAGCGCCCCGCCGTTCACAGGATCTGCATAAAACGCGAGAGATATCGCAGCGTGCTAGGCGCGGTAGTAATCGGAAGGCCCCGGCGCGCTACCGCCCCACTGGCGCGTTAGCTCGCGTGCTGCATTGATGACAAGCGCGCCCAGCTCAACCACGCGGTCGTCGGTGATGCGCGATCCCGGCCCCGAGATCGACAGCGCCGCAAACGGCTCGCGATATTCGTTGAACAAACAGGCCGCCACACAGCGTAGCCCGAGTGCGTGTTCTTCGTCGTCATAGGAAAAACCGCGCTTGCGAATCAGCGCCAGATTGTCCTTCAACGGCTGCGGAGTGGTCAGGGTGTGCGGCGTGAATGCGTGCATGCCTTTGCGGTGGAGCAAACGGGTGAGGTAGTCATCCTTCAGCGTTGAGAGCAGGGCCTTGCCAGCCCCTGACGCGTGCATTGGTAGCGTGCCGCCAATCGATGCCGACATCCGCATCAGTTGGTCGCACTGCACCTGATCGATAATAATGGCGTCGAAGGTGGCGTGATCAACCACCGCCAGATTGACCGTTTCGCCAGAGCGCTCCATCAGTTCACGCAGGTGAGGATGCACCATGGCGAGCAGGTTACGACCATCCAGAAAGCTCGCGCCGACAGTAAAAGCGCGCGCGCCAATCGTCCACAAGCCCTGATCGCCCATCTGGCGCACAAAGCCGTGCTGCGCCAGCGTTGAGAGCAGGCGGTGAGTAGTCGAATTGGCGAGTCCTGCACGCTGCGCCAAGTCCGTCAGGCTGATACTGCCGTGGGCATCGGCAATGAATTCAAGCAGCGTCAGACCCCGCGACAGCGACTGTACCTGCCCTGACGGTTGGCTGGCACCTCCAGCGGAGCTGCGCGACGATAGGTTACGGCGAGAGGAAGTAGGCACGGTTGGCGTCCTGAACAAAGGCAACGAGCGCGGAGAATACAGCGGCTGTCGCGGTGTTAGCGCAGCATTCCTGCATGCTCGATAAAGGCGATCACTTTATCAAGCCCTTCCGCCGTTTTCAGGTTGGTAAATGCCCAAGGGCGCTCAGGGCGCATACGGTCGGTATCTGCCGCCATCACCTCGAGCGAGGCGCCAACGTGGGGCGCAAGATCAATCTTGTTGATGACCAGGAAATCGGAGCGGGTGATGCCAGGCCCGCCCTTGCGCGGAATCTTCTCCCCCTCGGCCACGTCGATCACATAAATGGTCAGATCGGCCAGTTCAGGGCTGAAGGTCGCACTCAGATTGTCGCCACCGCTCTCGACAAACACCACGTCCAGGTTGCCAAACTGCGCACTTAGCGACTCGACGGCCGCGAGGTTCATCGAAGCATCTTCACGAATGGCGGTGTGCGGGCAACCGCCGGTTTCAACACCGATAATGCGCTCGGCAGGCAAAGCACCTGCTTCGGTGAGAATACGCTGGTCTTCCTTGGTGTAGATATCGTTGGTCACTACCGCCAACTGATAGCTATCGCGCATGGCCTTGCACAACATCTCAAGCAGCGCGGTTTTTCCTGAGCCCACGGGACCGCCGATGCCAATACGAAGGGGCTGTTGATAGTCTGGCATTGAGTTTTCCTCTAACGTTATTGCCGAGCGCTAGGAACGGAACAAGCGCGTGTGTTGTGTTTCGTGGCGTGCCGAGGCAATAGCCATTAATGGCAGGCTACCGCCAATCTGCTGATCGCCCAGCGTTGCCGCGTCAGGCAACCGCGAGGCCAGTTCGTCGCTGAAGTCGGCCAATAGCGATTGTGCTGCCTGTTGCCCAAAGGGCACCAGCTTAACGCCAGCCATCACTGCGTTTTCAAGCCAGCCGTAGCTCCAAATCAGCGTCACCTGATCGAGAGGAAGCTGCCATTGCCCCGCCGCCCAGCTCAATCCACCCAGCTGCGACAGCGCGATGGCCTGACGCCACTCGGGCTGCTCGGGTGCGATCTGCAATCCGTCCAGCACCCGCAGCATGGCGGCTCCCCGCTGCTGTTCTTCGCGCCGCAGCTCCGCTGTTTCACGATGAGCAATCAACTCAGCGCTCCAGTAGCGAAATGCCACCACATCATGCTGGAAAACCGCAGCATAGAGCCTGCGCAAGATTGGAATATCCAGGCGTATAAGCACCTGCTCCAACTGCAACTGCTGCCACTCTTTAAAACTAGCCACATCAGTGACCCAGCCCGCCTCAACGGCCCACTCAAGCCCTTGTGAGTAGGTAAACCCGCCCACCGGCAGCGAGGGACTCGCCAATTGCAGCATGCGTAGCTGTGTCAGCAAGGTCATCCCGACACGACTGCCATCGCGGCGGCGATCCAGCCCACCCCGCACAGTTTGCGAACGAGCGGGTGACGCCTGAGCAGGCTACCGAGCACGAAGCCAACCAGCAGAATCAGGCTGCTGGAGATCACGAACCCCACACCGAACGACAAGAATCCGTCATTGTTGCCTTCGACGCCATGCGCCCAGCCATGCGCCAGCGCCAGTACCGGAATCGCCCAACGTGCAGCGCTACCCCGCGCGATAATGATGATGGCCCCGACGACAAACATCGATACCAGAATCACGCTCTCCATGCCCTGGAAAGGTCCACTAATGCGTCCGAACAGCGCCCCCACCACCATCGCGGCCAGGACACAGCCCATGTAAAGCCGGGGAGAACGCCCCAAGGCTGCCAGCACTCCCGCCCCCGAGAGCATTAGCAGGTGATCCGCCCCCGTCAGCGGATGCAGGAAGCCGGTGTAAAAGGTTTCGGGCCCCAGCGCTGGATGCGCGAAGACGGGTGAGGCGATGCCCAGCAGTAGCAGTGCGATGATTGTTTTCATTGTTTTTCCTGTCGAGGTAACTGGCTAATGCGTTACTTCAGCGCTTTCGTAAGTAGGCAGTCAATGCTAATGGTGCCCATGATGGTCGTGGTGATGCCCGTGTGCATGGTCATGGCCATGGGCGTGGCTGTAACCGCCGCCTTCGTAGGCCCCTGACACCGGCTCGAAGGGCGCTTGGGTAGTGATTACCTCAAGCCCTAGCCCACGCACCATATCGTCGAGCACATGGTCGTGCTGGTAGGCGAGATGTCCTGCTTCGATCTGTAGCGGCACGTGGCGATTGCCAAGATGATAGCAAGCCGTCGCGAACAGCAGCGGGTCATTACTAGTCACCTGTGACACGCTTTCGTTAGCGGCAACAATACGCACGCGCTCCACGCCTTGCGCGTCGGTCAGCACTTCTCCACCGCGCAGCAGCTTACCGCGTTCGAGCGTAAGGCCCGCTTCACGGCCGTCGTCGAGCACAATGCGCGCTCGGCTTTTCAGCCGGGTATGAAAATCGAGCACCACCGTGGCGGTATCATGGTCGCCGGTGTCGGCAGCACGTTGAGTCAAAAGCAGCATAAGCACTTCTCTGCATCAATGGGTGGTAATAAGGGGCGCATTCAGAACAGAAAATAGCGCTGCGCCATCGGCACTTCCGCCAAGGGTTCGCAGGTCAGCAGTTCACCGTTGGCACGCACTTGGTAGGTTTGCGCATCGACGCTGATATCGGGCGTCAGGTTGTTGTGCACCATATCGCTTTTGCGCACATGCCGGCAGCGTTGCGCGACGCCTACCAAGCTTTTCAGCCCTAACTCGGCGGGCACGTTCAGCGCGCTGGCTCGCTGGGAAATAAAGGTCATGCGCGTTGCATGACGCGCGTCGCCGCGTGCGCCAAACATAGGCCGATAGTGCACCGGCTGCGGCGTGGGAATCGATGCGTTGATATCGCCCATGGGCGCCATTGCAATCATGCCGCCCTTCACGATAGCCGCAGGCTTCACGCCGAAGAATGCTGGATCCCACAACACCAGATCAGCCAGTTTGCCCACTTCGATAGAGCCAACTTCGTGCGCAATGCCATGGGTAATGGCGGGGTTGATGGTGTATTTGGCAATGTAGCGCTTCACACGGAAGTTATCGGCGCCAGACCGGGCGCTATCTTCAGGCAGCGTGCCACGCTGAAGCTTCATCTTGTGTGCCACCTGCCAAGTGCGCATTACCACTTCGCCAACTCGCCCCATTGCCTGAGAGTCGGAGGAGGTCATCGCGAAGGCCCCGATATCGTGCAGGATATCTTCGGCAGCGATGGTTTCGCGGCGAATACGAGATTCAGCGAAGGCGACATCCTCGGGAATGCTGGGATCGAGGTGGTGGCACACCATCAGCATATCGAGATGCTCATCTACCGTGTTAACGGTATAAGGCAGCGTAGGGTTGGTCGATGAAGGCAGAATGTTCGGCAGCCGACACGCACTGATAATATCTGGCGCGTGGCCGCCCCCTGCCCCTTCGGTGTGGAAGGTGTGAATAGTGCGATCACCGATGGCGGCGAGGGTGTCTTCAACAAAGCCGCCTTCGTTGAGGGTATCGGTATGAATTGCTACCTGGATATCCTCCTGCTCGGCGACACTCATGCAGCAGTCGATGGCGGCAGGCGTTGAGCCCCAATCCTCGTGCAGCTTTAGCCCCACCACGCCGGCGGCAACCTGCTCGTGCAGCGCTTGCGGATTCGAACTATTGCCTTTACCCAGCAGGCCAACGTTAACCATTAGCGTGTCGGCGGCTTGCAGCATGCGCGAAATATTCCATGCCCCTGGCGTGCAGGTGGTGGCATTGGTGCCGGTAGCAGGGCCAGTACCACCGCCAATCATGGTCGTTACGCCCGACACCAACGCTTCTTCCGCCTGCTGCGGAGCAATGAAGTGAATATGAGCATCGATACCGCCCGCGGTCACAATACGCCCTTCGGCAGCCAGCACTTCGGTATTGGCGCCAATGGGGATGGTCACGTTGGGCTGGATGTCGGGGTTACCGGCTTTGCCAATCGAATGAATGCGGCCGTGCTTGATACCGATGTCAGCTTTAATGATGCCCCAATGATCGATAATCAGCGCGTTGGTAAGGACCAGATCCATCGACTCGGCGTCGGGCATCTGACCTTGCCCCATGCCATCGCGAATGACCTTACCGCCGCCGAACTTCACCTCTTCCCCATAGGTGGTGAGATCGTCCTCTACTTCTACCCACAGGTCGGTGTCGGCGAGCCGTATTCGATCGCCGGTGGTGGGACCAAACATGTCGGCATAGGCTTGGCGAGAGAGTGTGCTCATGGCTGTTCCAATGCTCCCTGAATGTCACCGCGAAAGCCGTAGACTCGCCGCGCGCCAGACAACGCTACCAGGGTGATTTCGCGCGCCTGTCCCGGTTCGAAACGCAACGCAGTGCCCGCCGCGATATCAAGGCGGAAGCCTCGCGCCTGCTCGCGATCGAAAACTAGCGCTGGATTCACTTCATGAAAGTGATAATGCGAGCCCACCTGAATGGGCCGATCGCCGTGATTCTCGACAATCAAACGGCACGTGGGGCGATCTTGGTTCAGCTCAATGGAGCCTTCCGCCACCTGAATTTCACCGGGAATCATCATCGCCTCCCGCGCCCACGATATCCTCAGCGGGCAGAATAGGCTGATGGACGGTGACCAGCTTGGTGCCATCGGGAAAGGTGGCTTCGACCTGTACGTCGCTAATCATCTCGGCAACGCCTTCCATTACGTCATTGGTGGTTAACACCTGACGCGCCGACTCCATCAGCTCGGCCACGCGTTTGCCTTCGCGCGCGCCTTCCAAGATGGCGGCACTGATGAGCGCAACGGATTCGGGGTAGTTAAGCTTCAGCCCCCGTTCCTTGCGCCGTTCGGCGACCAGCGCGGCCGTAAACAGCAGCAGTTTGTCTTTTTCCCGCGGCGTTAATTCCATGCCAAAAGTCCTTGTGAGTTGCTCGCTAGCCTGGGAGCACTATAACGTTTCAACCGTTTGCCCAAATGTTCTTCGCTGCCGCTTGCAATACTTGTCTGGAGGGAAGCCAGTTTTTGGAAAGCGTTCCGTTATTCGCATCAGCAGCTAGGTTGCCCAGATACGTGGAGGTATTGGACGAAGCCCGGTAAGCGGCTCTCTTATCGCCGCCCACAGGGTGTGCTGAGCGGCGTCTAGCTCAAGATTGGTATTTGCCAGCATTCTGACAATCAGCAGCCCATCCAGCATCGTGACGCCAACCGGATGTGGATAAGCTGAAGTAAGCGCCCTTACCTGCTGCAATAACGATTCACTGCCGGGATAGATCAGCAAGGTGCTGAGTAGCGGGTAGCCAGACAGCACAGCAAGGCTGCCGTCGACCGTCATGCGCTCCTTCAGCAGCGGCTGGCCGTCGAGCGTTACGCTGAGTAGCGTGCTAACGCTGCCGCTATCGAATGTCTCCGACATAACGGGACGCCCGAAGCAGAAGGTTTCTCGCGCTACCAGACAGGCGTTGCTGCTCAACTGATACTCGGACTCAATATAAGCATTAGCGCCGGCAAACAGAATAGTGCCAGGCGGGAGCCATTCGAGCGCGCAGTGCGGATCAACGCGAAAACACTGGCGCAGTTCGGCGGACGGCCCGCTGCTCCGATAAATCTTGGTGGCCCCCGGCATGGTCAGCAGAGCGCCGGCGCGCTGCTCAAGCTCAATTTGGGTGGCAAGAATGTCTCCCCCTACCACACCGCCGGGAGGATGCAGCAGATACAGGTGGCAGTGGTGCCCTTCCGGATAATAGGCGCGCTGAGTGTACAGCGGACCGACATGGCGATTTGTGACCGCCACCGTTTTGCCTGCGCGCTGCTGGAAAGTAAGCTCGAGCTGCGCGCGCCACCCTGCTTCAGGCTGTCTATTATTGTATTGGTTATCCAAGAGAGGCCACTTAATTTACCAGCGGATGTCGTCTCCGCGTGCAGGTCACGTTTGGCTACACATTTACCACAATGGTGCTTGGCCATCGAGAGGGTGTACCGTAGCTAGACCTCTCATTCTTAATGAACACATAAGATAATGTATACCACAACAGGAGGCAGCAAAATGGTAAAACGCGTCGCACTTATCAGTGGAGCGAACCGTGGCATCGGTCTCGCGATTGCGCAGCGCCTATTAAGTGATGGCTGGCAGCTTTCATTGGGAATTCGTAGTGGTAGCGAACAATGGCAAAATAATCCCGATGTGCACACCTTCAAGTACGATGCGCTTGAGGGCAACGAGACGCAGTGGGTGGAGGCAGCGCTTGCTCACTATGGACGCATCGATGCGATTATTCCTAATGCGGGCATCATGGTGCCGAAATCGGTTATCGAGGTTGAAGACGACGAACTGGACGCGATGTGGAAGGTAAACGTGCGCGGCCCGCAGCAACTGGCAAAGGCTGCCTTCAGCGCGTTAAGCGAAAGTGGCCAAGGCCGTATTATCATCATGGCATCGCTATCGGGGAAACGGGTGGCATCGGCGGGTTCTTCCGCTTACTCAGTGAGCAAGTTTGCAGTGCTGGCATTGGCGCATGGGCTGCGCCAGGCAGGGTTTGATCACGGCATTCGTACAACTGCCATTTGCCCTGGGCCAGTCGCTACCGATATGGGGCAATCGATTGGCCATAAGGATCTGAGTGCGATCATTCAGCCGGAAGAGATCGCAGAACTTGTATCGACAGCGATTCATTTGCCCAACACGGCAAGCGTGGCAGAGATTCCCGTTCACTGTCGGGCCGAAGCAACGGTGTAACTGCCAGACGGTCGAGCATATGAGGCGCGGTACGCGCCTCGATACCCTAGCGGTTTGGGGAGAATGGGACCCGCCGATGAATGCTCACCGATCGGCCCTCTAGGGCAGTTCCCTACTCAAACGAAGCGGTAAATAACGCCCGCCGGCCCGCCTTCCGCGTTGTACGGCTTTTCCTCCAGCCAAAGAAAAACCCTCGACTGGTGTTAACCAATCGAGGGTTTGGAATAAATGCCTGACGATGACCTACTCTCACATGGGGAATCCCCACACTACCATCGGCGCTAAAC
>NZ_JBPCZK010000007.1:0-183759 GCF_051251145.1 Carnimonas bestiolae
ATCGAAACGAGCGCCCACACAAATTGTCTGATCGATTTGTTAAAGAGCGTCGAACTGAAGCGCTAAACCGTGCCCCGTTCGAGTGGATGCGTATTCTACGCAATCCGGTGTAGAAGTCAATCGCTTTTTTGCTTTCGTTAACGTTTCCGTTAGCTCAACAACACCGCGCTTTACCTCCGGAAATCAACGGCTTAACAAATCCGCCAACTTCCCACTGCTGAGGACCTGCCCCAGCGGTGGAGGCGTACTTTACGCACCATCTCGGTGCTTTGCAAGGCGTTTTTTCGAAATCAATTTCTTTCTCTGCGTTTACGCCGTTTTGAGCGCAAACGAGCGCCGCGTATCAACGCAACAACCATCCCTGATAGCGCATAGCCGCCGAACAGGATGAGCAGCACAACAGAGGGCTGAATAGAGATCACCACGAAGGCAAGCACAACAACCAACAGCGCTACGAATGGCACTCGGCCCCTGAAATCGACTTCCTTGAAGCTGTAATAGCGGATATTGCTGACCATCAGTATTCCACCCAGCGCCACTAGAATGCCGATCAATAAATCGAGCATTTGCGAATGCACTTCGAAATTGTGGAATGACCACACGCAACTCGCCACGATAGCCGCTGCCGATGGACTGGGCAGGCCAACGAACCATTTTTTGTCGACCTGGGCCAGCTGTACGTTGAAACGAGCGAGACGCAGCGCACCTCCTGCCACGAACACGAAGGCGCAAATCCAGCCGAATTTACCCAATGAATGCAGCGACCAACTGAAAGCAAGCACTGCTGGCGCTACCGCAAACGACAGCATGTCTGCCAGACTGTCGTATTCTGCGCCGAACGCACTTTGGGTATTGGTCATTCGCGCTACACGGCCATCGCAGCCATCGAGCACCATCGACACGAAGATCGCGATAGCGGCTGTGGAGAAATCTCCTTTAACAGCAGACACTACCGAAAAGAACCCGGCAAAAAGCGCCCCGGTGGTAAACAGGTTCGGCAGTAGATAGATTCCTCGATGCCTTTCCGTTTCACCGTTATGAGTCACCTCCTCGACAACTTCACTATCCTCGAAGAAATCCTTGAAGGGATCGGTCGGCCAATTGCGCTTGTTGCCTTTCTGGGAAGAAGGCTCTCCGCCTGGCTGCGACTCGTCATGTGCAGACGAACCGGTGTCGTTAGTCATGAGCACTCCCGTTGTAATAGCTGACGTATTTTGGAGCTGCCATCATACGAATTGCCCCAGCCCTACTACGGAGCGCAGCCGCTCAACAAAGGGGGCCGCCTCAGCGCGAGCACGCTCAGCGCCTTGCTTGAGCACTGACTCAATGTGTGCGGGGTCTTCAAGCAGTGCCTGATAGCGTTCCCGCGGTTCCTTCAAATGCTCGTTAAGACATTCGAACACGATATCCTTGACCTCACCCCAACCGATGCCTTCCTGATAGCGTTTGCGCATGTCGTCCGCGCCGGCTTGATCAACAAAGGCGCTATATATCTGAAACAACGTACAGCCGTCGGCATCCTTCGGCTCGCCAGGCTCCAGAGAGTTGGTTTTGATCTTGCGCACCAGCTTGAGCAGCTTCTTCTCGGTGCAAAACATTGGGATGGTGTTGTCATAGCTCTTGGACATTTTTCGACCATCCAGACCATTGAGCACCTGCACTCGCTCGTCTACCTGAGCTTCAGGCAGAGTGAAGTAATTGCCCTTATAGATGTGGTTGAAGCGTCCCGCGATATCACGCGCCATTTCAATGTGCTGAATCTGATCACGCCCAACGGGCACGCGATTCGCGTTGAAGAGCAGAATATCCGCTGCCATCAGCACCGGATAGCTGAACAGCCCCATTGAGATTCCCCGATCGGGGTCCGGGCTTCCGCCTTCTTCATTGGCCGCCACCGCTGCTTTATACGCATGCGCGCGGTTCATCAGTCCTTTGGCACAGACACAGTTCAGCATCCAGCACAGTTCATTAACTTCAGGCACATCTGACTGACGATAGAAAAGCGCGTTATCGGTATCCAATCCCAGCGCGAGCCAGGTTGCCGCGATCTCGAGCCGCGACTGCTGCACTCGCTTGGGATCCTGCGCCTTGATAAGCGCATGCAAATCCGCAAGGAAAAAATAGGGCTGCACGGTGTCATCGCGACTGGCCTCGATGGCCGGACGGATGGCCCCCACATAATTTCCTAGATGAGGAGTGCCGGAAGTAGTAATACCGGTAAGAACGCGCGTTTTAGTCATGGAACTCTGTTAGCTCTTGCAGAAAGATTTTCAATGCTGGCACCGCTTGCTCGCCAGTGATCACAGCAATAATGCCCATAATCAGTAAAGGGAGGGCGTGCCAGCACTCATAAAATGTTAGTCGCGAAAGATACGCACGCCCAGCGCCTTCAGGTAGGCGGTTTCAGGAATGGCGGGATGCACCGGATGATCGGCACCCTGACGCCCTTCGTAAATGATTTGGGCATTGCGATCCTGATGGCGAGCAGCGCCCCTAACGATATCCGTTAGGTGGGTGGGATCCAGATGCATGGAGCACGAGCCAGGCATCAGCAAACCATCTTTCTTGATCAGCCTGATGGCTTCCCGATTAAGGCGTGCGTATGCCCGTTCGCCGCTAGCGATATCCTTTCGCTTGCGAATAAAGGCGGGCGGATCGACGATCACGATATCAAATTGTTCGCCCTCGGAACGCAGCGCAGCCAGCGCCTCAAACGCATCGCCTTCGGCCATGGTAACGCGATCTTCAACGCCATTGAGCGCCGCGTTCTCGGCCACTCGGTCTAGTGCTGCTGCGGAGCTATCAACACAGGTAACGCTCTCTGCCCCCTTGGCAGCCGCTTGAATACCCCAGCCGCCAATATAGCTGAAGACATCCAGCACACGCTTGCCCGACACCAACTGATTGAGCCATGCACGATTGGGCCGATGATCGTAAAACCAGCCGGTTTTCTGCCCTTCCAGCGCTGAAGCACGAAACTTCACGCCGTTCTCCTCCACATTGATAATGCCGTCGAATTCACCTTTCACAACGTCGATATGCTGCTCCAGGTTTTCGATGCGGCGCCCGCTGGTGTCGTTGCGGAGGACAATAACCCGCGGATTGAGCACTTTCTCAAGCGCGTCGATTACTTCATCGCGGAGCAGATCCATGCCCAGGGTGTTGAGCTGTACCACCACAACGTCGTCGAACCGATCGATAATCAGTCCGGGAAGAAGATCGCCTTCACTATGTACCAGGCGGTAAAAAGGCGTAGCAAAAAGCTGTTGGCGCAGGCTTAACGCCTGATTGAGGCGATGCGCCAACAGTGATCGATCAAGTCGCATCGACGTATTTCGTGACACGATGCGTGCGCAAATCAGCGAGTGCGGATTGGCATAAGCGACCGCTATGGCGCGTCCATTGGATTCTTCGATGATAACCTGCTGCCCTGGTTCGACCTGCTTCAGTGGCGTGGCAGCGTTATCGATCTCGTTGGAAAATATCCATAGGTGGCCGGCCTTGAGACGACGTTCCGCATTCTTCTTCAAGCGCAAATGTTGAGTCACTACATACATCCTGAAATAAACAGAGGAGCCAGTGTTAACGCTGGCACTTCGGACAGTATACCGTGGCGCGCTGGCCAATCACGACATGGCGCAGTGTGGTATCGCAATGGCGGCACGCTGCACCTGCTCGGCCGTATGCGTTCAGTCGCTGTGCGAAATAACCAGGTTCGCCCTGCCCGCTAACAAAATCCCGTAGCGTGGTGCCGCCCTGCTCGATTGCCGCAGCCAGTACGGTTTTAATGGCCTCGGCCAAGCGCCAATAGCGTTCGCGGGAGATTCGTCCCGCAGCGCGCCGAGGATCGATGCCAGCAGCATAAAGCGCTTCGGTCGCGTAAATGTTGCCAACGCCAACCACTGTTGCATTTTCCATGATAAAGGCTTTTACAGCGATCTTCCTGTTTCTTGACGCTAGGTATAGATGGTCGCCGCTGAAGGCTTCAGACAAGGGCTCAGGGCCCAACAATGCCAAGCGTTTATCGTCGTTCGGTGGACCAGCAATGAAATCAACGAAGCCAAAGCGTCGCGGATCGTGGTAACGAAGGCACCAGCCAGAACTCATACCAAGCTCGATGTGGTCGTGCTTTTTCAACGGAGCATCAGGCTTTACCAGCCGCAGCGAGCCTGACATTCCCAGGTGCCACAGCATATGCCCGTTGCCTATCGGCATAAGCAAATATTTGGCGCGGCGCGACATCTTGCCAACCGTCTTACCGCCTACGCTGTCCGCAAACGATAGCGGTACCGGAGAGCGCAATCGGCGCTCACGAATGTTTATGCGATCGATGCGAGCGCCTTCAACGAAGGGGGCGATACCGCGCAGCGTGGTCTCAACCTCTGGTAGCTCTGGCATTCATATCCCCTTTATTGGCCAACCCACAGCACTACCCATCGTTGACTGATCTATAACGCACTAAACCCGGCACAAGGCCGGGTTTAATCGCCTGGGACAAACCCCGGCAATAACCGCTCACACGCCGAACGCGGCGTGCGAAAAATACGATTACTTGATTTTAGCTTCGCGATAAACCACGTGCTTACGCACGACGGGATCGTATTTTTTGAATTCCAACTTGTCAGGCGTATTACGCTTGTTCTTGTTGGTGGTGTAGAAGTGACCGGTACCTGCAGAAGAAACCAGTTTGATCTTGTCACGCATGATAAAACTCTCCGGCTCGTTTAGAGCAATTAGACGGGCATTTGGCCCGGCCCAGGATATCTGACGTCAACGCAGCAGTGCGTTGGGGAGCGCTAGTGCATGTATCGCTGACTAGTGAGCCCGCTAGCTCACACTCTGGAAGTTTGCCGCAGCGCGGCGTGTAAAATTCCAGAGCGTGAACAACTGGCACCCACAGGAATAGCGATCTACTTAGACGCGCTCACCGCGAGCACGCAGCTCGCCCAGAACCTGATCGATACCTTTTTTGTCGATGATGCGCATGCCCTTGGTGGATACGCGCAGTTTGACGAAACGTTTTTCGCTCTCAACCCAGAAGCGATGCGTGTGCAGGTTCGGAACGAACCGACGACGCGTTTTACGCTGGGAGTGAGATACATTGTTACCCGTCACCGGACGCTTGCCGGTGACCTGACATACCTGGGACATGCGTGCCTCCAATCGTTAGTCTGGCCGATCGAACTCGTGGGTGACGGGTCCAACCAGAAAATCGTCTACCGAATTCCTTCGCCAGGCAAAACAGTGCTTGATGCCGTGACGACAAGCCACATGCAAGCAAGCGATACCACGACTGCCGCACGTAGCGAAGAAATTCAAAAACTTGTGTTCCCGATATCCTAAGAAGCCTGGACAATTCAAGCACGCACTGACTGGCCTGCAGTAAACACGGCGAATCGAAGCTCAGATATCAAAGGCGGCATTTTATACCAGAATGGCGAATAATCCACAACCCTAAGCACGTTTACAGAAGGCCGCGTTCGGCAAACGATACTACTTCGCCATCGCCCACCACAAAATGATCGAGCACCTTGATATCCACCAGCGCAAGGCCGTCGGTCAGGCGCCGCGTCAAACGAATATCCGCCTCACTTGGCGTGGCTGTCCCCGAAGGGTGGTTATGAGCAAAAATGATCGCGGCAGCGCCGTGCGCCAATGCCTTCTTGATGACCTCACGAGGATATACCGCCGCTGCATTCAAGGTGCCGTGAAACAGATGCTCGAACTCCAGCATGCGATGCTGGGAATCCAGAAACAGGGCGGAAAACACTTCGTGATCGAAATCACGCAGCTGCGCCACAAGAAAGCGTCGCACGGCATTGGGCGATTCGAATGCCGACTCCATCGCGAGTTCCGAGTGATAATGGCGCCGCCCTAGCTCAAGGGCTGCCTGCAGGGTAACGAAAGCCGCCATCCCGAACCCTTTGCCACGGCAAAACTCCAATTGACTGGCACACAATAGCTCCCGCAGTCCGCCGAACTGGAGCAGTTGTTGACGCGCTACATCGACCGCTGACATGCCGGTGATGCCGACCCGAAGAAAAATGGCCAGCAGCTCAGCGTCGGAGAGTGCACGTACGCCATGTTTCACTGCTTTTTCCCGTGGCCGCTCATTAGCGGGCCAGTGCTTGATACTCATCGTGCAGCCTCTAGAGAATATGAGCGAAACGTACCCGAACCACCGGCTCTTTATCGGCTGCATCTTTCCTTTTTTAAGCAACAAGTAGAAAGTGTGGCGACAGCTCAAGGTATAGAGGCCCCTACCCTCGGCGGGCCTGATATACTCAACGCATTAAAGGGTCGACAGCCTCACACTGTTGGCGCGAGCATGTTGCTTCATCCAATACACCGTTTTATCCGATCAAGGAGCATTCAATGGCTAAGCTGGTACTGGTTCGTCACGGCGAGAGCGAATGGAACAAGGAAAATCTGTTTACTGGCTGGGTCGACGTTGACCTTTCCGAACAGGGTGTGAAGGAAGCCAAACTGGCCGGCCAGCGACTCAAGCAAGCTGGCATCACATTCGACATCGCCTACACCTCAGTGCTGAAGCGCGCCATCAAAACGCTTCACTATGCGTTGGAAGAACTCGGGCAGCTGTGGCTTGAAGAACACAAGTCGTGGCGCCTCAATGAGCGTCACTATGGTGCACTGTCCGGACTGAACAAAAAGGAAACCGCCGAGAAGTACGGCGATGAGCAAGTGCATATCTGGCGTCGCAGCTACGATGTTCTGCCTCCGCTGCTGGATAAAAGCGACAAATACCACCCGGCCAATGATCCACGCTACAAAGACCTGGATCCGCGCGTTTTGCCTGCTGGTGAAAACCTGAAGGTAACGCTTGAGCGCGTTATTCCCTTCTGGAACGACCGCATTGCGCCACAGCTGCGCGACGACAAAACCGTGCTGGTAGCGGCCCACGGCAACAGCTTGCGCGCGCTGGTCAAATACCTTGAGTCAATCAGCGATGACGACATCATGGAACTGAACATTCCAACCGGTGTACCGCTGGTATATGAGCTCAACGATGAGCTGGGCGTCGAGAACAAATACTACCTCGACAAAGACTGATCATAAGCAGCCGCCTCACTGGGGCGGCGCTTGTATCTGGAGACGTCCATGAGTGCTCAGGCAGCCCTGCCGACATTACAGGGCAAACACATTGTGCTTGGGGTAAGTGGCGGAATTGCCGCTTACAAGAGTGCGTTGTTGGCACGCCTGCTGAAAAAAGCGGGCGCTGATATAAAGGTAGTAATGACCCAGGGCGCTCACGCCTTTATTACGCCTCTCACCTTTCAGGCACTTACCGGCAACAGCGTTCACGACACCTTGCTAGACGCTGACGCTGAAGCCGGCATGGGGCATATCGAGCTGGCACGCTGGGCCGATCTGGTTGTGATTGCGCCAGCCACTGCCAATGTGATCGCGCGCTTGGCGAACGGCCATGCCGATGATCTGCTCACTACTATTTGCCTTGCCAGCCCTGCGCCCAAGTATTTGGCCCCCGCCATGAACCAGCAGATGTGGAGCAATCCCATCGTTCGCGCCAATACCGAGCGACTGGAGACATTTGGCTGGAGCTTGCTGGGCCCCGATGATGGCGAACAAGCCTGCGGCGATGTCGGCAGCGGCAGGATGCTCGAGCCGGAAACCATTGTTGAGCGCTTGCTCAGCAGTACATCCTCTCCTGCCGAGCGAGCATCACACAGCGGCATCAGCGGCAAAAAAGTGGTGATTACCGCTGGCCCAACCCGCGAAGCGCTCGATCCAGTGCGCTATCTCAGCAACTACAGCTCGGGCAAGATGGGCTATGCGCTCGCCGCTGCCGCTTATGCAGCAGGAGCCAGCGTCACGCTTATCAGCGGCCCTGTTCAGTTGGAGCCACCCCGCGGCGTAACGGTAGTTAACGTTACCAGCGCGGAACAGATGCTCGATGCGGCCCGCAGTGAAAGCAGCGATGCTGATATTTTCATCGCTGCCGCCGCTGTCGCCGACTTTCGACCGCAGCAGGTTGCTGAACACAAAATCAAAAAAGGCGGCGACAGCACGGCTTCGCTTGAGTTGGTCAAGAACCCCGATATCGTGGCGACCATCGCTGGCGAATATGCGTCGCTTTTCTGCGTTGGCTTCGCCGCTGAAACACAATCGCTGCTCGAGAATGCCAGCAGTAAGCTGACGCGCAAGAAGCTCGACATGATTGTCGCCAATCAGGTAGGCGAAGGCCTCGCATTCGATCAGGACAGCAATGCCGTTACGCTGCTGTGGCAGGATGCACAGCAAACGCTTCAGCAGCGCGCATTCCCGATGCAATCGAAACACCAATTGGCGCGCCAACTTCTGGACGCCATTTTCGCCCATTACCAAGCGCAATAAAGCACGCCGCGCTTGAGCGTTAACGGATATACCTTGCAAGGAGAACGCCTCAATGCCGCGCATTGAAGTCAAGATTTTGGATCCACGGGTGAAGCAGCACCCTCTCCCTCACTATGCAACGGAAGGCAGCGCGGGCATGGATTTGCGCGCCCTGCTGGACGCACCGCTCACGCTTGAGCCCGGCGATACCGAACTGGTACGCACCGGATTAGCGCTGCATATCAAGGACCCCGCTTACGCAGGCGTAGTGCTACCTCGCTCGGGCCTTGGCCATAAGCATGGCATCGTGCTGGGCAATCTGGTGGGGCTGATCGACTCTGATTACCAGGGAGAGCTGATGGTATCGATGTGGAATCGCGGCCAGAACACCGTCACTATCGAGCCTTTCGAGCGCATCGCTCAGTATGTGCTGGTACCCGTCATCAAGGCGGAGCTCGAGGTGGTGGATGAGTTCGAGGAAAGCAGCCGCGGTGCCGGCGGTTTCGGTAGCTCAGGTCGCCAGTAGTTCACACCGCACCCTTCGCTTTCGTTCCATTCAATCGAGGACAGCATGAAGCATCCTATTCCGGCAGCACACTCCCACGATCCCGCCACTATCGTTGAAATTCTGGCGGAGGCGCTGCCCTATATCCAGCGTTACGAAGGCAAAACCATTGTCGTGAAGTACGGCGGCAACGCCATGACCGACGACACCCTGGTCGACTCTTTCGCACGCGATATTGTGCTAATGAAGACCGTTGGCCTGAACCCAGTGGTGGTTCACGGCGGCGGTCCGCAAATTGGCATCGTGCTGGAGCAGTTGGGCATGAAGTCGACGTTCATCGAAGGCATGCGCGTGACCGACAGCGATACCATGGATGTCGTCGAGATGGTGCTGGGCGGTCAGGTCAACAAAAGTATCGTCAATCAGATCAATCTGGCGGGCGGCAAAGCCATCGGTCTGACCGGCAAGGACAATGCCCAGCTTCACGCCCAGCCGATGAAGATCACGGACCAGCAGGGAACAGCTGTTGATTTGGGCCACGTGGGCGAGATTACCCACGTGTCTACCGACCTGATCGAAATGCTGACCGGGGCCGACTATATTCCCGTTATTGCGCCGATTGGCGTTGATGAGCACGGCGCCTCGTTCAATATCAATGCCGATGTTGTCGCCGGCAAGGTCGCTGAAGCGCTGAAGGCAGAGCGTCTTATGCTGCTCACCAACGTGGCGGGATTGCTTGATACTGAAGGCAATGTGATGACGGGCTTGAGCATCGCTGACGTCAACCGATTGATCGACGATGGCACCATTTACGGCGGTATGCTGCCGAAGATTCGCTGCGCGCTTGAAGCTGTGGAAGGCGGCGTCGACAGCGCGGTGATCGTGGACGGCCGAGTGCCCCACGCCACTCTGCTCGAGATATTCACCAACGCGGGGGCAGGTACCCTGATTGGCGCCACGCCGGACAGTGTCTGATATGTTGGCATCACACACCAGACAGGCCGCCACTAGCTCACAGCGAATATACCTTTTGTCTTTACTAGAAATGATCGGATCATGACGCAGCAAACCACTACGCAAAGCCGCCGCGAACACATTCTCCAAACACTCGCGGAGATGCTTGAGAAAGACAGCGGTGGACGCATTACCACCGCCGCGCTTTCCAAACAGGTAGGCGTATCGGAGGCAGCGCTCTATCGCCACTTCCCCAGCAAGGCGAAGATGTTTGAAGCGTTGATTGGCTTTATTGAGGAGTCGGTGTTCTCGCAGATTCACCGACTCATTGAGGCGACACGTGAAGATGACATATCGATCGATGAGCGTTTGCGCTTGATTCTTACCTTTGTGTTGGCTTTTGCAGAGCGCAATCCCGGCCTGTGCAGGCTGCTTAATGGTGAGGTACTCAGCGGAGATGTAGCGCGCTTGCGCCCGAGAATCGCGCAGTTTTACGAACGCGTTGAAACCCAGCTGAAGCAACTGTTGCGCGAAGCCGAGCTCGCTCAACACCTGCATCTGCCGTGCACCATTACCGCCTACGCCAACCTGATTGGTGGCGTTATTGAAGGGCGCATAGGTCAATACGTGAGAAGTAATTTCAGGCGCAAACCCACGGATATGTGGCAAGACCAGTGGCGCGTGCTGGCTGCGCCGCTAGTGTAATATTTGCGCGAGCAGCCGCCATAAAAAATCCGCCGACCCCATTGGGACGGCGGATTTTTTGTTCAGATGAAAAGAACTTAAGAGGCGAAGGCGAGTGATTCTTCACCCATCATGTCGCGCACCTTTTTCATCGCGCTCTTTTCAAGCTGACGAATACGCTCGGCGGAGACACCGTAAGTATCAGCCAACTCATGTAGCGTAGCTTTGCTGTCGCTCAACCAGCGCTGCTGAAGGATATCGCGAGCACGATCATCAAGCTTCGCCATGGCATCGCTCAAGCGACGAGTAGCGTCCTGCTCGTAATCTTCGTCTTCGAGCTGCTGCGCAGGGTTAGCGCGCATATCTTCCAGGTAGTTGGCAGGTGCCAAATATGCCTGATCGTCGTCATCGTTGGCAAAGCCATCGAAGCCGGCATCAGTAGAAGAAAGGCGGCCTTCCATCTCACGAACCACGTGTGGCTTAACATCGAGGTCCTTGGCAATGGCATCGACTTCGTTGTTGTTCAGCCATGCGAGACGCTTTTTAGCACTGCGCAAGTTGAAGAACAGCTTGCGCTGCGCCTTGGTGGTGGCCACTTTCACGATACGCCAGTTACGCAGTACGTATTCGTGAATTTCTGCCTTGATCCAATGCACTGCAAAGGACACCAGACGAACGCCTTGAGTAGGATCGAAGCGTTTGACGGCTTTCATCAGACCCACGTTACCTTCCTGCACCAGATCGGCCTGCGGCAGACCATAGCCAGAGTAGCTGCGGGCAATGTGTACCACGAAACGAAGGTGGGACATTACCAGTCGACGTGCAGCAGAAATATCGCCGTTTTCACGCAGACGTGTGCCCAACTCGCGCTCTTCCTCTACGGAGAGAACGGGAATGGAGTTAACGGTCTGGATGTAGCCGTTAAGGTCGTGCCCCGGCGAAAGCTCGCCAGTAGCCTGAAGGTTGTTACCCATTGTGGTTTGAAGACTCTTGCTCATCTGTAGCTGTCTCCTGAAAGTGCCTGCATGCTGCGCCTTTGCGCAGTCCCGATGCTCAGGGAGATGACGGCAGGCGAGTATAGACAATAACTGAATACGGATACCTGAAAGACACTCACTACGCTTTTACATTGTCTTCCTGAATGTTTCCTGTCTGAGATGTGGAGCAAAAACGGGTAAACCGATTAAACACGTGCGAATGCGTTAGTGCACCGCTGCTATTAAGACCGCTGATCTGATCAGTAGTTCCCTTCGAGAGGGAGAATTACCGGGCTCGGATATCGGCCAAGTGCCTGCCTACTGCGATCCAAGCGCCCAATAGCCCTAACAGTATACTACAAATCAGCAATAACAGCGAACCGCCAACCCCTAGCGACGGCATCGTGTAATCGCTGCCGTAACTTTGCGCTAGAGAGCTAATAGGCGACGACAACCAGCCTCTTCCCAGCGTCAGCAAGGCAACGGCCAGCACGCCACCGCCGAGGCCATACCAGGCACCGCTATACAAAAACGGACGCCGCACGAAGGCGTGGGTAGCACCAATCAAGGTGACTACTTCGATTTCCTTGCGCCGGTTCTCGACGGCCAAACGAATGGTATTACCCACCACCAACAGCACGCCGAGACCGAACAACACCGCCAAACCAAGCGTGACACGCTGTCCCAACACCCCTATTTCGTGCAGACGCTCTAGCCACTCAAGATCGACGCGCGCTTCGTCGACGCCGTCCATTTCGCCGAGCTGCTGGCTCAGCGACTGCACCGCGCCCGGCTCACGCTCTTTCGGCGTCACCAATAAGGTAGCGGGCAGCGGATTGGTATCGAGCAGTGACGTGGCATCGTTGACGCCCAAGGCTTGCTGGAATTCGTGCAGCCCTTCGTCAGCGGTAATCACTTTTACCGACCCGACGCTTTGCTCGTCGCGGATCTTATCGGCAAGATTGGACACCTGCTGAGAAGACGCCCCGCTTTCCATGTAAACCGTGACACGGGCGCTGCTATCCAGATCGTAATCGAGCGCTCGAACGCTACCCAGCCCTAGCCACAGCATTGCCGGTAGCACCAGCGCGATCGCGATCGCCAGCATGGTAAGAATCGACGCCACCGGATGACGAATGAGCCGTTCGGCGCTGTCTACTGCGACCTGACGGTGGTGGCGTAGCCAGGACTCATAACGCGCATCGAGGGAAAGCTTGCTGGTGTTGGCACCACGCTTACGCTTTTGCACCGTGCCTGCGGATTGAGCAGCAGCCTTTTGCTGCGCCGATGATTTGCCAGCGCTGTTTTTATCGGGTTGCGTCATGCCCCCTCCTCGTCAGCTATCAAACGCCCTTGACGCAGGCGCAGAATACGGTGGCGTAAACGGGCAATAAGTGCCAGATCGTGGCTCGCCAGCAGTACCGTCGTGCCAATGCGATTGAAATCCTCGAACAGCCGCATGATATCGGCGGAAAGCTGTGGGTCGAGGTTACCGGTTGGTTCGTCAGCCAACAGCAGCGCAGGCTTATTGACCACCGCACGGGCAATGCCAACACGCTGCTGCTCACCGCCGGAAAGCTCAATCGGCAGCGCCTTCTCACGGTACAGCAGCCCCACTTTATCGAGCGCCGCACGCACGCGGCGGGCGGCATCCTGCGGGGGGATACCCTGAATCAATAGCGGCAGCGCAACGTTGTCGAACACAGTGCGGTCGAACAGCAGTTGGTGATCCTGAAAAACTACGCCAATTTGACGCCGATAGAACGGAATCTGTGCATTCCTTAGCGTATTCAGGTCACGCCCGCCGACTACCACTTTGCCGCGCGTCGGGCGCTCAAGGCAGGTCAGCAGCTTGAGCACCGAGCTTTTACCGGCACCGGAGTGACCGGTAAGAAACACCATCTCGCCTCTTTCAATCGAAAAATTGAGATCGGCAACCGCCTCGAAACGGCCCCCGTAGCGTTTACCCACATGCTCAAAGCTAATGATTGCCATTGATTATGCTCGCTCGTCGAACAGTGCATCGGTGAAAGGTTTCGCCTCGAACGGACGTAAATCCTCAAGCGTTTCTCCTACACCAATATAGCGAATGGGAATGCCGGTTTGCTTGGCCATCGCGAAAATTACGCCGCCCTTGGCGGTGCCATCCAGCTTGGTCATCACCACGCCGGTAATCGGCACTGCATCACTGAAGGTTTCGGCCTGACTAATGGCATTTTGACCAGTGCCCGCATCCACCACCAGCATGACCTCGTGCGGTGCGCTGTCATCCAGTTTGCCCATCACGCGGCGCACCTTCTTCAGCTCCTCCATCAGGTGAGCCTTGTTGTGCAGGCGTCCCGCCGTGTCGGCAATCAAGACATCGACATTACGTGCGCGCGCCGCTGACAGCGCATCATAGATAACGGATGCGCTGTCAGCGCCGGTGTGCTGAGCCACTACCGGCACGTCGTTACGCTCACCCCATACCTTGAGCTGTTCGACGGCAGCGGCCCTGAAGGTATCGCCCGCCGCCAGCATGACTGAGCGCCCTTCGCTTCTATAACGTTTGGCAAGCTTGCCAATGGTGGTGGTTTTACCCACCCCATTAACGCCAATGACCAGAATGACAAACGGCCCTTCGCCTTTGGGCGGCAGCTGCAGCGGCTGTTCGACAGGAGCGAGAATAGTCGTCAGTTCTTCCTGCAACGCCTTGTAGAGGGATGAAGCGCTCGATAGTTCCTTACGCGAGACACGCTCGGTCAGGCGATCAATGATCTCGGTGGTTGCTTCCACCCCGATATCCGCCACCAATAGCTGAGTCTCAAGGTCTTCGATCAATTCATCGTCGATCTCTTTCTCACCCAGAAACAGCGTTGCCAAGCCGCCGGTCAGATTACTGCGGGTTTTACTCAGCCCCTTGCGGATACGCGAAAAGAAGCCACCGCGCGAACTTTCCTCTTCAGCCTGCTGAGGAGTTTCAGAGACTACTGGTGCGGGCTCCTCAGAGGGCGCATTGCTTGGCGCATCACGCTCGCTGGACGTAGTAACGGCGCTGCTTGCGGATGCGTCTGAATGCGCTGTCGCAGCGCTGGAGGATGAAGCTGTTTCCGACGGGTCGGTATGGGCGCTGTGCTGCGATTCGGTTGACGGCGCGTCTGCTTCTTCCTGGCGAGCATCGGCAGGTGCTTCTACTGACGGGATCGTCGGCGCTTGGTCGGTGATTTGCTCGCGCTGAAGGTCGGATTTGCGCTCCTCAGCGTCGACCTCTTCACTACCAGCACCAGCGTCGTCGACGCTGGACGACGATGCCTGCTCATCGGCAGATTCGACGCGTGCGGTTTCAGTGAAAGACTGCTCATCATCCTCGCGCTCATCGATGATGGTAGGTGCTGCGGTCGGTGTAGATGCCTGATCAGACGGTTGTTCCGATGCGTCGGGCTCGATAGTAACCGGTGCTGCATCTTCTGACGCCTCCGGCGCTTCCTCGACGGCGGGAGCCTGTTCAACCGATGATGACTGATCGTCGGCGTCGTTATGCTGCTTTTTGCGCTTGAAAAAACGGAACATGGAGAGCTTTCATGCCTGTAAAAAATAGATGACGATACGGTAGCGCTAACGCTACAGCGCCTGACTGACTGATCGAGCCTGACCGCCGCTGTGGTGTGACGCATTCAATATCTCAGCATCCTACCATTTGCGACCGCTACACGGGTACAATCGTGCACCATGAGTAAACACTCTTCTTCCCATCGACGCCAGCGCAGTGCCACTGGTCGCGTACGCTTGATTGGCGGCCGCCTAAAGCGTAGCCAACTGGACGTGATCGATAGCCCTGGGCTGCGGCCCACGCCCGATAGAGTACGCGAAACGCTGTTTAACTGGCTATCCTTCGACGTGCCCGGCAAACGCGTACTCGATCCCTTCGCCGGTACCGGCGCGCTCGCCTTCGAAGCAATTTCACGCGGCGCCAGTGATGCCTGGCTCATCGAGCAGCAGCCCAAGGTAGCCGCACTGCTCGAGCACAACGCTGAGCGCCTGAAGGTGGCCGACCAACTGAAGGTGACCAAGGGTGACGCGCTCGCCTTACTGGCGACACCGGCGTCCTATCGCGCTGGGTTGGTATTTCTCGATCCCCCTTTCCATCACGGGCTGGCCAGCAGTGCGGCGCAACTGCTGGAACACCACGGGTGGCTAGAGGACGAGGCACTCATCTACCTTGAGTGTGAATCCAGCCAGCCGGCACAGGTTCCCGACAACTGGACCCAACTGCGCTGCACTCAGGCTGGAGAGAGCATGGCCTTCCTGTATCAGCGACAACCATCTTCGTAAGCCTTCGCTTGAGCAGTAGCCGCTGTATGCATAAGATGCCCTCTCAGCTTTCGCTACCGTTTTTTCTACTGCATTGGCTGGATAACAGCAGCATTAAAATACCGCGTCACCTTGATCGCGATTAGTCCCAGGAGAATAGTAGATATGAGCACCGAACTCTTCGATCAGCTCGAACAGAAAGTCAGCCACGCGCTCGAAACCATCGAAATGCTACGCCTGGAGGTAGAGGAGCTGCGCGACGAGAACCAGAAGCTGAAAGGCGACCGTGACAACGGAGCGTCACGGCTTAACGACATTCTGGCGCGTTTTTCGCAGTTGGAGCAGTCGTCTTCAAGCGACACTGATAGCGATAGTGCCCCAGCAGCCGGCGGCGAGCATTCGCCAAGTGAGCAGCACACCTCGCAGCCGCACCATCCATCTCACCAGTTCTAAGCATCACTGGTAATTTGGCCGATCCAAAAACGCCCGACCGCATAACAGCAGTCGGGCGTTTTGATTTGACGCACTGGCGCCTATTGGTTGTCAGCGAGCGCGTTCCACGACATCAGTAGCGCGTCTTCACGTCCGCCATCCGGCGTAGGGTAATAGCCGCGCCGGCGACCATCGAGCGCAAAGCCGCACTGTTGATACAGCGCCAAGGCTGGTGCGTTGGAGGCCCTTACCTCGAGCAGCAGCCGTTCGCGTTGCTCTTCGTGCAGCCGCGCTTGCGCCGCTGCCACTAACTGCCTGGCGACACCGCGACGACGCCACTGGTGCGCCACCGCCAGCATTTCGATCTCGATATCGAAAGGGCCTATCGACACCATGCAGAATCCTCCCGCACAGCTCGCGTTCGCGGGCAGCCATAGCGCAACCTCCACACTCTCGCTTTGCGCAGATGTGCGTAACGTAGCGTCATTCCATGAGGGATCAGCGGCGATTGCCGCGAGTTGGCTTGCCGAGTGATCGTCGAGTGAGGCCCGCCACTGAATCATCAGCGTGCTGCGGGCGTGTCGAGCAGTTGCTGCTGTATCGGCAGCAGCTGCCGCCATAGCTGGCGCTTGGCATCGGCGCTGGTCATAACGTCATCGAGCGATGCCGCACGTACCATTGGCAGCGAGAGTAGCTGGCTGCGTCCTTCTGCTATGTTAAGCACCTCCGACAGCACTTGCGCGTGTTCATCCTGTGGGTCGGCAAATAGCCATACGCACTCGGGCGCGCCGCCTTGATGCTTGCGCCCTTCCGCAAAGGCGCGCATTCCTTCACGTGCCTCTTCAAGCGGTGCTTCCGAAGAGAAGCCATCGATCATCGGCCAATGGAAATCGACGGGGCGCGTTGCCGTACGGTGCGGCTCGCCCAGCGCAGATAGCACCGCATCAAGAAACGCCAGCACCGGCGCGGTAAAGGCACCATCGGTGGTTAGAATCAGCCAGCGCTGCCCAAGCATCAGTGCGTTGAAAGCGAACCGCAGCGGTGCCTGAGGCTCGGCTGAAGCGGCAGCGGGCGTGGCTTGCTCCGAAGGGGGCGGCTGCGCGGCGTCAGCGGAGGGGGCGACTTCGTGGTCAGGCGTCGGGGCCTGATCCGCTTTTTGTGCGTCCGGCGTTAACAGCGAGCGGATTTGCGCGGAATGCTGCGCACCTCCCCCCTGCTGAGGAGGGACCTCTGCGGCTTCAGGCTGATGCGGCGTAGTGGGCACAGCAGACGTCTGAGCGGTTTCGGCGTCCTTGAGCAGTTGGTGCAGCCCTTGTGTCGAGGCGGTATCAGGTGCGGCTTGCGACTCGGGCCATTCGCACTCGCTGCTTGCCTGCGCATTGGGCAACCGATAGCGCGGCACCCACAGCGTAATGCCCATGGCGTCGAGATACTGCGCCTGCTGGTGGGTGGGCAACGCCTGTGAATGCTGTGACATGGTAGGTCTCTTAAAGTAGCCAGTGCTTAGGGGCGAGCGCCGCCGCGACAGTTAGGCGATGCCGGAATATCACCCGCGCGACGATCCCATTCAGCGGGCGTGTAGAGGTGCAGAGCGAGTGCATGCACCGGCCCGGCAAGCTCTTCATCCAGCACACTGTAAATCCGCTGGTGGCGCTTGACCGGCATCAGTCCCTCGAAGGCACTGGACACGACCGTCACTTTGAAATGTGTCTCCGAATTGGGCGGAACATGATGACGATGGCTTTCGTTCTCGACGTCAACAAAGCGAGGCGCCAACACCTTCAGCTTTGCCTCGATATGCTGCTGCACACTCATGACACTCTCCACACAACTATTGATTTGGCCTGCCAGCGCAGACCTATTACTGCTGCGGTGTACGCAGCGCGATCAGGCGAATGCAGCCACACAGCACTGCGATCAGCGCAAATACCCAGGCAATCCAGAACGCATTATTGACCAGAGCGCCGCTGTGCTGTGAAGCACTCGCGCCCGACAGTGCAAGCGCCACCAGCGCCGCGCCGATGGCCTGCGCAAAGGTACGCACGGTCGCCTGTACCCCCGATGCTCTGCTGCTCAGCTGGCGCGGCACCGAGCCCATTAGCTCGCGGTTATTGGGCGACTGGAACACCGCGAAGCCCAGACCACACAGCGCGGTACAGAGCAAAATGACCGCTACGTTAGCGCAATTGAACAGCGCCATTAGCGCTAGCAACAACACGGCGATACTGAAGATGCTCGATCCTATCACCGACAATTTAGGCGCCGATACTCGATCAGCCAAACGGCCTGTTAACGGTGCTACTACCATAATCAGCAGCGGCCAAGGCGTAAACAGTAAGCCGGACGCCAGTGGCGAGTAGCCGTAGCCATTCTGGAGCAGAAAAGGCAGCGCAAACAGCGCCATGGTTTGAGCAATGAAGCTAAACAGCGACGCCAGCGCTGCCATGCTGAAGCGCCTTTCCGCAAACATCGATAGCGGCAGCAGAGGTCGCGATGAGCGCCGCTGACGAACAATAAATGCCGCAGCGGCAATGACTGCTATCGCCAGCCAACTCCAGGCCACTCTCGCGGAGGAGGCGTGTCCCACCATGCCCAGCCCCACCACGCTAGTGCTGAGCATTACAATGGAGAGCAGCGCACCCACGCCGTCGAAGCGTTGCTGAACGGGCGCTTCACGCGGCAGAAAACGCCACGCCATTACCAGCGCCGCGCCCCCCACTGGAATATTGACCAGAAATAGCCAGCGCCAGTCGGCAATGGCCAGCACGACACCGGTAAAGGCTGGGCCTATGGCGAGCGCCGCCGCCACAATCATCGCTACCATACCGATGCCGCTGCCCAGCAGGCGCGAGGGAAAAATGCGTCGGTTAAGGGAAGGCCCCAGGCTCATGACTGCCGCCGCGCCCACACCCTGGATGCAGCGCCATACCAGCAACGCACTAAACCCTTGCGCCAAGGCACATCCCAGAGAGGCCAGCACGAACAGCGCCAATCCTGCGATATAGAGCCGGCCGGGGCCGATGCGATCCGCCAGGGCCGCGCAGCTTAGAATCAGCGACGCCGCGATCAGTTGGTAGCCGTTGCTGATCCATACCGAAGAAGAGGCCGCGACACCGAGCGCCTGCCCCAGATGCGGCAGTGCGGTGCTCATCATCGAGCCATCGAGCACCACCAGCAAGGTACCCAGCAGGATCGACCACAGCGCAGGAAGGCGACGTTCGGGCGGTAACCCGTCGTCGCCTTCCTGATGAGAACGTAATCCTTGAGTAGGGCTAGCCGCCTTGCGTGCTGAAAACATTCGAATCAAATGTCATCGTCATCGGCGAACTCGGAAGCTTCGAGCGTTTCTTCATCGTCAAGATCGACCGCCAGATAGCTGTGCTCGATGCGCAGGAAGCGATCGAACAGCGCGCGATCGACTTCATCGGGCCACAGCCGCTCGTCGCTCTCCCACGCCTGTAGCTCATTCTCGAGGATGTCGAGATAGCGATCATCGATATAGGCACGCAGCGCTTCTTCGCTGTCCATTTCGGGAATCAGATAAATGGTGCTCTCATGTTCCACATCGGCAAGGATGAGATCATCCTCGCCAGCGGTAGCCTCAAGCAGATTTATCCAATCGACGAACGCTTGGGTGGGAGTGACGCTGAGTGCCGAACGGTTAACCAGTTTCATGAAGACGCCCTCCAATGAGCAATTGCCCGATGATACCCCAATACGCCAGCGATGCGCAGAACGATTAATCGGCCTGCGGACGCATGGCCGGGAACAGCAGCACATCACGAATCGATGCACTGTTGGTCAGCAGCATGACCAGACGGTCGATGCCAATGCCCTCTCCTGCGGTCGGCGGCAAGCCGTACTCTAGCGCACGTACATAGTCGGCGTCGTAATACATGGCTTCGAGATCACCCGCGTCCTTCTCGGCCACCTGAGCACGGAAGCGCTCCGCCTGATCTTCTGCGTCGTTAAGCTCCGAGAAACCGTTGGCGATTTCACGACCGCCGACAAAGAACTCGAAACGGTCGGTCAGTTCAGGGTGCTCGTCGTTGCGGCGCGACAGCGGACTCACTTCGGCGGGATACGCGGTAATGAAGGTCGGCTGAAGCAGACGATGCTCGGCCACCTCTTCGAAAATCTCGGATAGCAGCTTGCCCTGCCCCCAGCCTTCCTTCACGTCGATACCCAGCTCTTTGGCCAGTGCTGCCGAGCTGTCGCGATCGGCCAGCTGCTCGCTGGTAATGCCATCACCGTACTTGATCACAGCGTCGTGCATGGTCAAACGATCGAAAGGCTGGGCCAGATCGATGTCGAAGGCGTCGTCGTCATGACCAACGGTAACACGCGTATCGCCGAGCACTTTCGTGGCAACCTCGCGAATCATCTCTTCGGTCAGCTTGATCAGGTCGTTGTAATCGGCATAGCCCCAGTAGAACTCAAGCATGGTGAATTCGGGGTTATGGCGGGTGGAAAGCCCTTCGTTGCGGAAGTTACGGTTGATCTCGAACACTCGCTCGAAACCGCCTACCACCAACCGCTTCAGGTAAAGCTCCGGCGCTACACGCAAGTACATGTCCTGATCGAGCGCGTTGTGGTGCGTGGTGAAGGGACGCGCCGTCGCGCCGCCGGGAATCGGGTGCAGCATGGGGGTTTCGACCTCCATGAAGGCACGCTCACTCAGAAACTGGCGAATCGCCGAGATAACGCCGGCGCGAATCCGGAAGGTATCGCGCACTTCAGGATTAACGATCAGATCGACATAACGCTGGCGATAGCGCTGCTCCTGATCGGTCAAGCCGTGGAATTTGTCGGGCAGCGGACGCAGCCCTTTGGTCAGGGTGCGGGCTTCTTCCATATTCACGTAAAGATCGCCGCGGCCAGACTTATGCACCGGCCCTTTAGCCGCCACAATATCGCCGATATCCCAGCCCTTGACGGTTTCGACCGTCTCTTCCGGCAGCGCTTTCTTGTTGAAATACAGCTGGATGCGGCCACTCACGTCTTGCAGCACAATAAATGGGCCACGCTTGGTCATCACGCGTCCGGCTACCGCCGCCTGACGGTTGAGCGCTTCCAGTTCGTCCTTTTCCTTGTCGCCAAGTTCTTCGCTCAGCTCGCCAGCCAGACTATCGCGACGAAAATCGTTCGGAAACGCACTCGTGCCATGCTCACGCGCTTTTTCGCGCAGCGCGGCAAGCTTGTCGCGACGCTCCTGGATCAGACGATTGTCCGATTCCTGACTGTGTTCGGCGGTCTGTCCATTGGGAGTGTGCTGTGACATGGCAAATTTCCTGTTGAGCGCCGCTGTGCCCTGTAATGCAAGCGACGCCAGATATATCAATATAGAGAGAAGAACACGCTCAACCACCCAGTGGTCAAGCGCTATGCACTAACATTACAGCCCTTGCTTCAGGCTGGCTTCGATAAAGTCGTCGAGATCGCCATCGAGCACCTTGTCGCAGTTACTCGACTGCACCCCGGTACGCAGATCCTTGATACGCTGATCGTCCAGCACATAGGAGCGGATTTGGCTGCCCCAGCCGATGTCAGACTTGCTGTCTTCGAGCTTCTGCTTTTCGGCGTTACGCTCTTGAACTTCCCGCTCGTAGAGGCGTGCTTTCAGCATTTTCATCGCCTGATCGCGGTTGGAATGCTGTGAACGCTCGGACTGACACGCTACCACCACACCGGTCGGTTCGTGGGTAATACGCACCGCAGAGTCGGTGGTGTTGACGTGCTGACCGCCCGCGCCGCTGGAGCGGTAGGTATCGACGCGCAAATCAGCCGGATTGATATCGATCTCGATGTTGTCGTCGATTTCGGGAGAAACGAACACCGACGCAAACGAAGTATGGCGACGACCGCCCGAGTCGAAGGGACTTTTGCGTACCAACCGGTGCACGCCGGTTTCAGTGCGCAGCCAGCCGTAGGCGTAATCGCCTTTTATGTGCAGCGTGGCCGATTTGATACCGGCGACTTCGCCAGCACTGACTTCTACCACTTCGGTAGTGAAGCCATGATGCTCGCTCCAGCGCAGATACATGCGCAGCAGGATATTGCCCCAGTCCTGGGCTTCAGTACCGCCAGAACCCGCCTGAATATCAAGATAGGCGTTATTGGCGTCCATCTCGCCAGAGAACATGCGCTGGAATTCGAGCTTGTCGAGATGCGCCTCGAGGCGCTGCAGGTCGTTAATGACCTCCTCGACGGTGTCCTCGTCTTCTTCTGCAACCGCTAGCTCCAGCAGTTCGGTGTTATCGGTGACACCGCTTTCCAACGCTTCGATAGTGGTAACGATTTGCTCAAGCTGGGCGCGTTCACGGCCCAGTTTTTGTGCGTAATCAGGGTTATCCCATACGCTAGGCACTTCCAGTTCGCGAGTTACCTCTTCCAGCCGATCCTTCTTTTCGGCATAGTCAAAGATACCCCCTCAGGACATTGGCGCGCTCGGCCAGGTCCTTGAGCTGGTTATAAATGGGATTGATCTCTTGCATGGTGGCATCCCCAACAAAACAAGTAGGCAACGGCGATACAGTGCCGCTCGTTGCTAACAGAAACGATGCGCCAGGCGGCGCATGAAAGAGCGCTATTGTAGGGCATTAGAGGGCTTAGCGTCATCCCGTTGACGCTCACGCGCGCACCATCACGGTAACTGCACCGCTGCCAGGCAACGCGCCTAGCAACTTCGACGATTGCCGGTGACGATGCAGCCATTGTGCTGCGCAATCCGCTAACATTGACGACCGCTGATAAGCACAACGCTTATAAGAACATACCCAACGCTTATTGGCTGTTACCAAGCCGAGCTGTTTACAGTGAGCCTGAAAAGCTGTGCCTGACCAACAGCGGCCGCTTAGGCCCCTGCGCACGCAAAAACCGCAATAACGTCACTGATTTCACGCTAAAAGCCTCGCTTCGTCGCCGCACCACCAGACGATCAGCGCTGCACCATAACCAAAAGAGATAGACACGATGAAGCGCACTCTGCTTAACGCCTCGCTACTGTTTACCGCTTTGGCCCTGCCGGGGCTTTCGTCAGCAGCCACATTGAACGTGGGCATTATTGACGATCCTGCGTCGCTGAGCCCGCCCAAAATTACCGGCGGCGTATGGGAGGAAGATGTACTGCGCGACATCTTTGCTGGGCTGGTCGATGTTTCAAAGGAAGGGAAGGTGATCCCGGGGGTGGCGACGCGCTGGGATATTTCCGACAACGGCAAGACCTATACTTTCCATCTGCGCGATTCCAAGTGGTCGGACGGCAAGCCGGTAACCGCGCACGATTTCGTGTTTGCGCTGCGCTACATTATTAACCCCAAGAATGCCGCCACTGGCCTGGAGCGTTTGTATCCGCTGCAAAATGCCGAGAACATCGCCAAGGGCAAGGCCGCACCTGACACGCTAGGCGTTAGCGCTCCCGATGACCACACGCTGGTCTTCAAGCTAAACGAACCGGCCGCTTACTTCCTGAAGATGCTGGTACTGCCGCCCTTCTATCCATTGCCGGAACATGCAGTGAAGCAGTACGGCGATCAGTGGAGCAAGGCCGACAACATTGTCGTCAACGGCGCCTTCAAGCCAGTTAAATGGGTACAGGGCACCGAGCTGGATACGCGCAAGAACGATAACTACTACGACGCCAAGGAGGTTGCCCTGGATGGCGTTAACTACTATCCAATGCCCGATCGCGAGGCCGGCATTACCCGCTTCCGCGCCGGCGAGTTGGACGTACTGCGCGACTTCCCGGCAGCGCGCTACAAGTTCCTGCAGAAAACCCTTGGCGATGCCGTCAAGGTAACGCCGAACCTTGGCACCGAATATTACGTGTTCAACCTGCGCAAGGGGCACCCCACCGCTGACCCGAAAGTGCGCGAAGCCCTGAGCATTGCCATTAACCGCACGGTCATTGCTCGTCAGCTGCTGGAAGGCGCCGTCAAGCCTGCCTATTCGCTGGTTCCGCCGGGCACCAGCGATTACAGCGTTCAGGTTCAGCCGGGGCTGAAGCATGACATCGATGAGCGCCAGCAGCGTGCCAAGGAACTGCTCAAGCAGGCTGGCTATGGCCCCGACAAACCGCTCAAGCTGTCGATTCGCTATAACTCAGGCGATCAGCAGCAGCGTGTGGCAGTGGCGATCGCCGCGATGTGGAAACCGCTGGGCGTACAGGTCACCATGGATAACAGCGACGCCAACGTGCACTACAGCACGCTGCGCCGCGGCGATTTCGAAATTGGCCGCGCCTCGTGGATCTCGAGCTACGACGATCCGCAAAACTTCCTGCAATTGGTATACGCCGTTGGCAATAACTACGGTGACTATCAGGACAGCAAATTCCGCCAGCTATTTGGTGCGTCCAATACCGAAATGGATAAGGCCAAACGGCGTTCGCTGCTACAGCAGTCCGAAGCGCGCCTGTCGTCTCAGTACATCGAAGCGCCGATTTTCCACTACACCGCACGCAACCTGGTCAAATCAGAGGTTGGCGGATGGCAAAACAACGCGCTTGATATCCACCCTGCGCGCTGGGTCGATAAAAAGGACTAGCCATCAGCCCAGCCCTACTGCCGAGCCCCGCTTCTATAATGAAGCGGGGCTTTTGTATAAGGGGCATTTATAAGGCGCTCGTCTTGCCGGAAAGTGCACAACCCCGTAGATTGAAGCCATGCGATAAATCGTCCGACACCTTGATAACCACTCAAGGCAGATGTCGCTGTTTCAAGGCTTGCACCTCTGGCCCCTACAATTCCAACAATCAGGATATTTTTCATGAAGGCCACCACACCACTTCTCGGCACACTATTACTCTCTGCATCACTGGGCTCATTGGCATTCACCGCACAGCAGGCAGAAGCACGCACGCTGCAAATGGGCATCGGCGGCGAACTGGCTTCGTTCGATACCTCCCAGGTTTCAGGGGGCGTGTGGGAATCACAGGTATTAATGGATGTGTTCGAGGGGCTGGTTCAGAAAGACCCCAAGGGTAATCTGGTGCCGGGCATGGCGAGTGACTGGGTGGTTTCGAAGGACGGCAAAACCTGGACCTTCCGTATTCGCAGCAATGCCAAGTGGTCGGACGGCACCCCGGTAACCGCCGACGACTTCGTGTTTGGCTGGCAGCACCTGCTGAATCCCGACAATGCGTCGAAATACGCCTATATGCTCTATCCGGTCAAAAATGCCAAGGCGATCAACCTGGGTAAACAAGCGCCCGATACCCTTGGCGTAAAGTCGCTGGATGATGGCAACACCTTCCAGGTAACGCTCAATGAGCCGGTGCCCTACTTCGAAGAGCTGATGACGCACTACACCGCTTACCCCTTGCCGAAACACGTGGTTGAGAAATACGGCAAGGATTGGGTGAAAATGTCGAACATTGTAACCAACGGTGCCTTCACGCCTACCAATTGGGTATCACAATCGAGCATCACCACCGTTAAGAACCGCTACTACTACGATGCCAAGAAGGTAGCGTTGGATGGCGTGGTCTACAACAACATCGAAAACCTCAATGCCATGGTGGCGCGCTACCGCGGGGGCCAGCTGGATATCGCGCACTCGCACGGTTTCCCGGTCAGCCAGCTGAAGTCGCTTAAGCGCACCATGCCTAAAGATACCCATACCGCACCTTGGCTGGGCAATGAGTACTATGTGCTCAATCAGCGCAAGGGCGAGCCCACCGCTGACCCGCGCGTGCGCAAGGCGCTTAGCCTGGCGATACGCCGCGATATTCTCGCCGAGAAGATTGCCCAGGGTGCTTTCAATGCCACCAACGCCTTCGTGCCAGCCGGCATTCATGGCTACCAGCCACAGGCCAACGATGAACTCAGCAAACCCTATGACGAGCGTTTGAAAGAAGCCAAGGCGCTAATGAAAGAAGCGGGCTACTCCCCGGAGCATCCGCTTCATCTTCATCTGCGCTTTAACAGCGACGATTGGAACAGAAGCAACGCGGTCGCCATTTCTTCGATGTGGCAACCGCTTGGCGTGACGACTGAGCTGGATAACGCCGAGGCCACCGTGCACTATCAAGCAATCGCGCGCGGCGATTTCGATGCGGCTCGCGCAGGCTGGGTCGCCGACTACAACGATCCGCAAAACTTCCTGACGCTAATGGAAACCGGTGTCGGCAATAACTACGGTGCCTATTCCAACAGTGCGTACGACAAGCTGATGCACCAGGCAGCGACCACCATGGACCCAGGCAAGCGCTATCAAATTCTTGAGCAGGCCGAGAAGCTGGCAATGAACGATTACGCCGTGATTCCGCTGCTGACCCAGGTATCGCGCAACCTGGTGAATCCAGACATCAAGGGTTGGGAAGACAATATCAGCGACGACCACCCCTCACACTGGATTTCATTCACTAAATAATCCAACCTTGCAAAAGTGCTATCGCCCGGGGCCTCACTGGCCCCGGTTTCGTTGTGCCAGATACCCTATTGCTCGCGAGATAACGAATGACCGCTCACCTACCTGCCCGCTTGACACTCTTATCTGTCGCCTTTGCAGCGAGCGCTGCCGTTGCACCTAGCGCGGATGCCGCCACCCTCAGGCTGGCGATACAGGCCGAGCCGTCGTCGCTGGCACCCAGTGAAGTGAACGGCACGGTTGCGGATGGCGACGTTATCGCCGATCTGTACGAAGGGCTGACCAGCGTTGATGCTGAAGGCGCGATCATTCCGGGCGCGGCAAGCGAATGGCAGGTAAGCGATGACGGCAAGCGCTACACCTTCACACTGCGCGACAGCGCGCGTTGGGCAGACGGTAAGCCGGTCATTGCTGACGACTTTGTTTCGGCGTTTCGCGCGGCACTTAACCCTGAAAGCCCTTCCGTTTATGCGGCGCTGCTCTATCCGCTCAAGAATGCTCAGGCAGCAGCATCGAACAAGATGTCTCTCGACAAGATTGGCATTCATGCCAAAGACAACGACACCGTTGTTATCGAGCTGGAGCGCCCTACTCCGTACTTGCCAGCACTACTGGCCAACTCAGTGGCTTCGCCTATTCCTACCCACTTGATTCGCAGTAAGGGAGACAAGTGGAAAGAGCCCGGCACGCTGGTCACCAACGGTGCCTTCACGCCTACCTCATGGGTGCCTCACGATCACCTTAGCGCCACTAAAAACCGTTATTTTCACGACGCCGATGACGTTAAGCTGGAAGGTGTGGAGTACATTCCCACTGAAGGTGAGGCTGCCTCTGTACAGCGCTTTCGAGCCAAGGAATTCGATATCCTGCGCAGCTTCCCGGTTAACCAGATTACGCTGTTGAAAAAACAGCTCGGCGATCAGGTCAAGCTAACGCCTGAGCTCAACACCTATTACTACGCGCTTAACCAGCGCGAGGGCCAGCCCACTGCCGACAAACGGGTTCGTGAAGCGCTTAACCTTGCCATTGATCGCGACATCATCGCGCAAAAAGTCATGCAGGATACGGTAAAACCTGCCTCTGGACTGGTGCCTCCCGGCGTGTCGAACTATCACCCGGCGCATATGCGCGGGCTCGATGAGCCGCTTACCAAGCGCCAGCAGCGCGCGCGTGAGTTGCTCAAGGAAGCAGGCTATGACAGCGAGCACCCGCTCAACATCACCCTTAACTACAACAAGACCAGCGTTAACCAACCGGTAGCGGTGGTGGCAGCGGCAATGTGGAAAGCGGTCGGCATTCATACCTCCATGGCCAACACTGAAGCCAACGTACATTTCTCCAATCTGGCGGAAGGGAAATTCGGCGTCGGCCGTGCCACCTGGCTGGGCGACTACGACGATGCCAATACCTTCCTCGATTTGCTGACCAGCGATAATGCCAAAAACTACGGCGCTTACAAAAGCTCTGCCTACGACGCGCTGCTCGATAAAGCCAACTCGATGACCGATCTTGAGCGACGCGCCTATCAGCTGCGCAGCGCTGAGCAGCTGGCGCTCGATGATTACGCTCTGCTGCCCATTTACTTCGATACCTCGCGCAATCTGGTTGCTGACCGGGTGCACGGCTGGCAGGCCAACACCATTAACCGTCATCTGTCGCGCTGGCTGTCGATAGCGGAATAACGCAATACCGCGCGGCCTGCTTATCCGCCACTTACCATCCAAGCAGTGCAGTCACGCAGCCGTTGGCATTAGGCGGCCGCCGCCGCTGCTTATTCGCCCCGCATCTATCAGTAGTAACGATCTGTTGTGATCGCGGCTGGCTTTTTGTCCCAAAACTGACACAATCAAAACAGCGCTTTGAATTGAAAGCGTGCCTGAAACGCTCAGCGGCCATCGGTCGCCATAACAATGTCAAAAGCCCGATAAGGGCAAGCGTCAGGAGACATCGATGTTCAACGCTGTTGCGCCGCGTATGCGTGAAGTTAGCACCACCGCTTTAAAAACCCTTGCCGCCGCCCTGACGGTATCGCTTGCTGCCGCTGCGCTGCCCGCTCAAGCAGCGAACCTGAACATCGCCAACGGCGATGAGCCCGGCACACTTGACCCGCAAAAATCCTCGGGCAACTGGGAGACCCGCATCACTCGCGAGCTGTTCGCCACGCTGGTGGCTATCGACAGCAAGGCAGAGCTGGTCCCGGGGCTAGCCAGCCGTTGGGAAATTTCAGACGACGGTTTGACCTATACCTTTCATTTGCGCGATGCCAAGTGGTCCGACGGCAAGCCGATTACCGCCGATGACGCCGTATTTGCGCTTAGGCGTGAGATAAGCCCTGCCACTGCGGCGTACAACGCCAACCTCTACTTCACCATCAAAAATGCTAAAGAGATCGTTGCAGGCAAGGCCAAGCCAGAAACACTGGGCGTGGAAGCCGTTGATCAACACACGCTGAAAATACATCTGACTCAGCCCACGCCCTCCATGCTGCAAGCCTTGTCGATGCCCGAAAGTGCGCCGCTGCCGCGCCACTACATTGAGGCGCAGCAAGGCAATTGGGTCAAAGCAGGCAAGCTGGTGGTCAGCGGCCCCTTCCAGCTAACCCGCTGGATACCGCAAAGCGACATAGAGCTGAGCAAGAATCCACAGTTCTACGCCGCCGACAGCGTGAAGCTCGACACCGCCCATTTCTATCCCATCAACGATGCACAAGCGGCGCTCAACCGCTTTCGCACCGGCGAACTAGGCATTTCCTACACAGGGGTGCCCGCCACTCAGTTCCCCACGGTCAAAAAGAACTTTCCCAATGAACTCAAAGTGGCGCCGCTGCTGGGTGAGTACTACTACGTGCTCAATCTGAGCAAAGGCCAACCCACTGCCGACAAGCGCGTGCGCGAAGCGCTCAATTTGGCGGTGCGGCGCGGTATCATCGCTAACCGTATTTTGGGACAAGGCCAAACGCCCTCGTACTGGTATCTGCCCAAGGCGATGGAAGGCGATGCTGGCGGCGAAATGCCGTTTGCTCATCAGCCCATGGCTGAGCGCTTGAAAAAGGCCAAGCAGCTACTGGCGGACGCGGGCTATGGCCCGGAGCATCCGCTGCATCTCGAAATTGCCTATAACACTCTGGAAGACCATCGCCGTATCGCCGTGGCCATCAGCGCGATGTGGAAGCAAATTGGCGTAACAACTACGCTGACCAATAGTGAAGCCGCGGTGCACTTCAACACCCTGAAAAATGGCAACTTCGAAGTAGGCCGCTATGGCGGCGTAGCCACGGTCAACGATCCACAGGATTTCCTGAAGAACTTTGTCACCGGCTATGAAGGTAACTACAGCCGCTATCACAACGCGCGCTACGACAAACTGGTCGATGCCATCGGCCGTGAACTTGACCCGCAAAAACGTGCTCGATTACTCACCGAGGCGCAGCAGCTACTGCTGGATGACTATGCACTACTGCCAATCTACGACTATGTCTCGATCAACCTGGTATCCGACAAAGTGAAAGGCTGGCACACTAACCCATTGGATGTTCACCCGTTGCGCTATCTAAGCGTGGCGCAGTGATTGTTCATTGTTGACCTTCGACCCTTGATGCAGCGGATTCCAATAACGATATGCTGAGCTACATAATCAAACGCATCGGTCAGGCGATTCCCACGCTACTGATCGTTATCACTGTCTCTTTCTTTCTTATGAGGCTTGCTCCAGGTGGCCCCTTCGACGGTGAGCGCCAGCTGCCGCCGGAAATCGAAGCCAACCTGATGGCCGCCTATCACATGGATGAGCCGCTGTGGCAGCAGTATGTGCGCTACCTGGGTGGCATAGCACACGGCGACTTCGGCCCCTCGTTCAAATACAAGGATTTCAGCGTTACCGACCTGATCTGGCAAGGCTTCCCCGTCAGTTTGAAGCTGGGAGCCTGGGCCATGCTGGTGGCACTGATCATTGGCTTACCGCTCGGTATTATTGCCGCCATCAAGCGTAACTCGGCGATCGATTACATCGTGATGGGGATAGCGCTGGGGGGCATTGCAGTGCCCAGCTTCGTGATCGCCCCCATTCTGGCGCTGGTATTCGGCGTTATTCTGGCGTGGCTGCCGGCGGGTGGCTGGAACGATGGTGCGCTGCCCAATCTAGTGATGCCGGTAGCGGCTCTGGCGCTGTCGCAGATAGCCTCGATTGCGCGCCTGATGCGTGCCTCGATGATCGAAGTGCTCAGCAGTCAATATATCCGCACGGCTCGCGCCAAGGGCCTAACGCCTACCGAAGTGATTGTGCGCCATGCGCTGCGTCCTGCGCTGCTGCCGGTGCTCTCCTATCTGGGCCCGGCCATCGCGGCGATCGTCACCGGCTCGGTGGTTATCGAGCAGATTTTCGGTCTGCCCGGCATTGGCCGCTACTTCGTACAGGGAGCACTCAACCGCGACTACACGCTGGTGATGGGCGTGGTGGTGTTCTATGCCATTTTGATTATCGTAATGAATCTAATTGTCGATCTGCTGTACAGCGTGCTCGACCCACAAATTCGCTACGACGATTGAGCTTTACTGACGGACGCCGCCGATGTGCGGCGTTGGGTACACAACGACAACAATACAACAACGTATTTGTTGCCCTGGCCTAACCGGTAATTATTAATGAGTACACATACAACATCTTCCGCCAGCGCTACCCGCGATGAATTTCAGGCGGGCGAGAGTCTTGCCGTAGAAGCCTGGCGCCGTTTGCGTCAGAACAAGGCTGCCATGGGCAGTCTGGTGCTATTGATTGTGCTAACGATTGTTTGCATCTGCGGCCCATGGCTACTGCCTTGGGGGCTTGATGACGTCGATTGGAACAGCTTCATGACCGCCCCTTCCAGCGAGGGCGCGCATTACTTCGGCACCGATGCCAACGGCCGCGACCTGCTGGTTAGAACGCTTTACGGCGGACGCATTTCGCTGTCGGTAGCGCTGGTCGCGACCATCGTCAGCCTGGTAATTGGCGTGCTATACGGCGCCATTGCCGGCTATTTCGGGGGCCGCATCGATAACCTGATGATGCGATTCGTCGACATCATGTTTTCACTGCCGTTCATGTTCATGGTGATTCTGCTGATGGTGGTGTTCGGTCGTAACATCCTGCTGATTTACGCTGCCATTGGGGCCGTCGAATGGCTGGATATGGCGCGTATTGTGCGCGGGCAAGTGCTGTCGCTGAAGCGCAAGGAGTTCGTCGAAGCCGCCACCGCGCTGGGCGTGAAGGACACCAAGATTGTCACCCGCCACTTGATTCCCAATGCGATTGGGCCAGTAATTGTCTATGTCACCCTCACCGTGCCCAAGGTCATTCTGCTGGAAAGCTTCCTGTCGTTTTTGGGGCTGGGAGTGCAAGAGCCGCTCACCAGCTGGGGCGTGCTGATTTCAGAAGGTCAGCAAATGATGGAAAGCGCTCCCTGGATGCTGATCTTCCCATCGGTATTTCTGGCGGTAACGCTGTTCTGCCTGAACTTCCTTGGTGATGGCCTGCGCGACGCGCTCGACCCCAAAACACGCTGAGGAGCTATTCCCATGACAACATCTTCCAACGCTACCAACACTTCCTCAGCGCACTCAGCCCCACTGCTGGAGGTTAACGGTGTTAACGTCGATTTTTCGCTGCCCAAAGGCGATGTCCGCGCCGTTGATAACATTCGTTTCAGCATTGCCAAGGGCGAGATCATGGCGCTGGTGGGAGAATCAGGCTCGGGCAAGTCGGTTACCTCCAACGCCCTGATTCAGCTGTTGCCCGAACTGGCCAAGGTATCGGGTGAAGCGCTCTTTGAAGGGCGTAATTTGCTGACGATGTCCGCAAGCGAGATACGCAAGATTCGCGGCAACGATATTTCGATGATCTTCCAGGAGCCCATGACCTCGCTGAATCCGATGCTGCGCATTGGCAAGCAGGTGTCGGAGGTAATTCTCAAGCACCGCAAAGCTTCGGGGGACGCCGTTAACAAGCGCGTGATCACCCTGCTTGAGCAGGTGGGCATTCCTGAACCCGAGAAGCGCGTCAAAAGCTATCCCCACGAACTCTCGGGCGGACAGCGTCAGCGCGTGATGATTGCCATGGCGCTGGCCTGCGAGCCTAAGCTCTTGATTGCCGATGAGCCAACGACGGCGCTGGACGTCACCGTGCAGGCGCAAATTCTGGCGCTGCTGAAAGAGCTTCAGCAGGAAATTGGCATGTCGATTCTGTTTATCACCCACGATCTTAATCTGGTCAAACGCTTCGCCGACAGCGTTTGCGTTATGCGCCATGGCAAAGGCATCGAAGCGGGCTCGGTGGCCGAGGTATTTGCCGCGCCGAAGGAAGAGTACACGCGCATGCTGCTGGCTTCGACGCCCAAGGGCAGCAAGGCGCAGGTTGCCGACGATAGCCCAGTGGTGCTTGAAGCCGATGACGTCAAGGTATCCTTCACCACCAAGAAGCACTGGTTTCGCGCCGATGAAAAATTCGACGCGGTGCGCGGCATCAGCCTCGAGGTAAAGCGCGGCCAAACCATCGGTATTGTGGGCGAATCAGGCTCGGGCAAATCGACCCTGGGACGCGCTATCCTGCAACTTCTGGAAAGCGAAGGACGCATCGTCTTCGACGGCACCGATCTTGCGGGCCTTAGCACCAGTGAGATGCGCCCGGTGCGCTCGAAAATGCAGGTGATCTTTCAGGACCCTTACGGCTCGCTCTCGCCACGACTTAACGTCGGCGAAATCATCAGTGAGGGGCTCAAAGTTCACTACCCCGAGCTAAGCCGCAAGGAGCGTCAGCGCCGCGTCGTAGAGGTGCTCGAAGAGGTGGCGCTCGATCCACGCATGGCAAGCCGTTACCCCCATGAGTTTTCCGGTGGGCAGCGCCAGCGTATCGCGATTGCTCGCGCACTTATTTTGAAGCCCGAGTTTCTGCTGCTCGACGAGCCAACGTCCGCCCTCGACCGATCGGTACAGGTGCGGGTCGTCGAGCTGCTGCGGGAGGTTCAGCGCAAGTATGGGCTGACCTATGTCTTTATCAGCCATGATCTTGCGGTGGTAAGGGCATTGGCCGATCACGTTTTGGTAATGAAGCAGGGTGAAGTGGTCGAACAGGGCGCTACCGAGCAAATTTTCTCTGCGCCTAAAGAGCCTTATACCCGTGCGTTGATCGATGCCGCCTTCCTAAATCTGGAAGATGTCGACGTCGCCTGACGCGCCCCCAACATTCGCTCCTGTTTGCGCGCAATGTGGCAACAGGGGCGAACGATATAATTGCGTCGTATAGCGATATGCGCGCAAGGATATATCAATTTCCCCGTCAGCCTTAAAATTAGTTATTCACTATTACAGCTCTATTCTTAATCTTTTATTTAAATCGAACTCGACCATTTAGGGGGGTGAGCCCGCCTACTTTTTTCGGTATAAATTAAAATCCGTCGGCAAAAAGCTCGGTGTACAAAAAATATACGCTCGCTGATCGCTTTTTTCTTCGCCTGCGGCACCTCATTTGAACCTCGCAAACGAGCTCGGATGAACTACTTCGTAGTATCCAAGGCGTCGTCTACCGCATTCGCGATACAACGCCCCACTACAATACGCTTCACATAACGGAACATTGCCTTTATGCCGCGCACAGCAGCCTATACTTCCTTGACTCGCTCGACCCTCGCTGTAGCTATTGGATTTGCTTCACTTGGCGTCGCTTATCAGGCTTCCGCCTTCACTGCGTTTGAGAACGAAGACAACAAGTTTGTGATCAGCGGTCGTATTGCGTACAGCTACGACTGGAACTATCAAGGCACCAGCAAAGATACCGGCCTGAACAACGGAGGCTCGCGTATCAACCTGGCGTACGAACACTACTTCGACAATGGCTGGACAGGCTTCGCACGCTGGGAAGAAGGTCTCGACCCCCTCTTCACCACTGGCGAAAACGATGCCCACTTCAACCGCTATCGCTATTTGGGCGCTAGCAACCCGACCTACGGCACCATTACCTATGGTCGTCAGGATTCGTTGATGTATGACTACGTCGACGTCTTTACTGACCAACCGTGGAACTTCACCGACTACACCGCGCAGGCGTGGATGGGGTCGGATTTGAAGGGCGGTACGCGCCCCTCACGCAGCCTCAAGTACTCGGTGAACATCGACAAGTTCACGGTCGGGGCGATGTATGGCTTCTCCTACGGACACGTGAGGAGTGGCGGTCCTTCTTCCGAACAGGATTACGGCTACAAGCGTAAGTACTTCTATGAAATTGGTGGTCAGTATCGCCCTGGCTACGACGTAACGCTGGGTGCTGCTTTCCACCACGCCAAATTCAAGGCGGGCGAAGGCGAGCCGGAGACCAATGGCAACACGTCGCTCTCAAGCAATGGCTGGGAGCTGGGCGCCAACTGGACGCCGGGCAACTGGGTGTTCTCGGCACTGGGCGGCGAATCACGTAACCACGCCGACTTCAGCGGCCATACCTGGCGCAACTACGATACCTTCGTGGCTTACACCTGGCCCAAGCTGCTTGGCCCTGCGGGTGATCTACAAGCCTATGGCGAATACAGCTATGCCAAGGATCGCAAAGAGAAAGAGAACACCATCAACCGTTCCATTCTGGGTGTTGCCAGCATCTCGTTCAGCGGCCACTTCATTGTTGCGCTTGAGCACATGTGGATGGACGACACCGAGCACCACACGCCCGCAGACGGCGGTGGCAAATATGATCTTTACGATCACGACGCGACCACGCTGTTTGTTCGCTACAACTACTGATCGATTGGCATAACGCGACAGCACGCCAGCAAAAAGCCCTTCCGGTGGATACCGAAAGGGCTTTTTTGATGCGTACCGCTGAGCGTCGATGGGCGCTATGCCGTGACTTAATGCAGCGCTTGGGCAAACTCGATCATCAGCTGCAGCGATTCCCGACCGCGAAACCGATTGCGGGCCGGCCGGAAGGCGCAGCGCATGACCATGCCTGCGGCCAAGGGCGCCGACTGACCCGCCGCTGTGGCGCGGAACCAGATCGCACGCACGGACCGCCCTTGACCGGTATCAAGCTCCATCATCAGGTGGGTGCCATCGCTACCGACCAAGCGAGCCTGCTTAACCACAAACTGCCCCTCGAACAGCGGCGCTTCGAACTCGCGCCCATAGGGCCCCAACCGCTCGATCTCGTCCAGCAGGGCCAGGTCGAGTTGCCCCGCCTCGAGCTCGCCGTCAGTGTGGATGATTGGAAACAGCGCACGGCCGTTAAGCTGCTCGCCAACCGCTTGTTCGAGCGCGGCGGTGAAATCACTCAGGGTTGAGGCGACAAGGGTGAAGCCAGCGGCCCCAGCATGGCCGCCAAAACGCACCAGCGCGTCGGGCTGCAGCGAATTAACGCGCTCCAGAGCATCGCGCAAATGCACCCCCTCGATCGAACGAGCGGACGCTGCCAACTGCCCCGCCGTCGAGCCCGGCGTAAGCACCACGCAAGGTCGCCCGAAGGCCTGCACCAAGCGCGACGCCACAATGCCCTGCACCCCCGCGTGCCCATCTTCTACAAACAGCGTTAGCACCGGCGCTTCACGCTGAAGCTGCGGCGCGGCAAGGCGTTTGGCCTGCTCGACCATATCGGCTTCGATCGCCTTGCGCGACTGATTATCCTGCTCCAACAGGTCAAGATAGCGACGCGATGTCGCCGTGTCGCTCGCCAGCATGAAGTGCAGCGCGGCGTAGGGATCATCGAGACGCGAGCGCGCGTTGATACGCGGCCCCATCTGAAACCCGAGCGTTTCGGCGGTAAAGGGCAGGCTATCATCCCCCAGCCGCTCGGCCATCACCTGCCAGCAAGGCTCCTGCATGCGATTGATAATTTGCAGGCCGTAGCTGACGACAGCGCGGTTGATGGCGCTATCACCAAGGCTAACGCAATCGGCCACCGTGCCCAGCGCTACATAGGAGAGCCATGCCGATAGCTTTGGCGTTTGGGCGGGCAGCACGCCGGTGTCGATCAGCAGCGTTCTGGTGAGCGCCATGATCAGCCATGACACCATGCATCCGGCAATGGTGCGATCGGGATAGTCGCAGTCGAGGCGCGATGGATTAACGACGGCGTAGGCCGAAGGCGGCGGCCCTTCTACCGGCACCGCGTGGTGATCGGTAACCACCACGTCGACGCCGCCAGCCTTCAGGCGGGCGATGCGCGCTTCGTCGGAGGAGCCGCAATCGGCACTGATCACCAGCGAGGGACGCGGCGAACACGCCAGCGTGCGCTCGACCAGCGGTTGAGAGATACCATAGCCGTCGTTGATACGATGCCCGATCAGGCTGGTAATGCGACGGCGCGGAACACCAAACAACTCGACCAGCGTGCGTAGAATCACCACGTGCGAGGTAATACCATCGACGTCGTAGTCGGTGAGAATGCCAATTTGCTCACCTTCGGACACCGCGCGCGCAATGCGCTCGGCAGCACGCTGCCCATCTTTCAAACAGGCAGGATCGATCAAATGGCGAAGCCCAGGCGCGATGAGTGCATCGAGAGAATTCTGCGGCGCACTCACGCGCCCCGCCATGATTCTGGCCTGTAGCGGCGACAGCCCCGCCGCGAGCGCTTGCTGCTCGACGGCGGCATCGCGCTGGCGCTGCATTAGCCGTGGACGCGTGCTATCTGACAAGGAAGAAGCGGCCGTTGCCTCGGCCATTACTGACGGCGCGCGCTAGCGACGTAGCGTTGCACGTCTTCGATCGACGCAGGCATCACTTCGTAGCGCTCTTCGCGCGATAGCAGATCGCTCATGTTATCGGGCAGCGGCACTTCTTCGAAGCCGGCCTGCTCGACTGCCTCGGCAAACTTGGCCGGATGCGCTGTGGCGAGCGTAATCATCGGCACTTCCGGGTGCTGGTTGCAGCGCTCGGCAGCGCGGTAGCCAATGGCGGTGTGAGGATCGAGCAATTCTCCGGTGCGCTGATGCGCTTCACGAATCGTCGCGAGAATTTCCTGATCATCAACGGCGGCGCTGGAAAACAGCTTGCGCAGCGCCGCCAGCGGCGCTTCTGCCAGCGCTGCCGGTGACTGCTGGAACTGCTCGAGCAGCTCGGATACCGCTGCCGCATCACGGTCATAGGCGAAGAACAGCAGGCGCTCGAAATTCGACGACACCACGATATCCATCGACGGCGCCAGAGTTGCCAACAGCTCTCGACGCGAGAAGTCGTTGGCAGAGACCACCCGATGAAGGATGTCGTTGGCATTGGTAGCGATTACGAACTGGCGCACCGGTACACCCATTTCGCGCGCCAGATAGCCCGCGAAAATATTGCCGAAGTTGGCGGAAGGAACCGTGAAGCTCACTTCGCGATGCGGTGCACCCAGCGCTACGGCGGCGGCCACATAGTAGGCGGTTTGCGCCATGATGCGCGCCCAGTTGATCGAGTTGACCGCCACCAGCCGCGTGCCTTTCAGGAAGTTTTGGTCGGCAAAGCTGGACTTCACGATTGCCTGACAGTCATCGAAGTTACCTTCGACCGCAACGTTGAACACGTTGTTCTCAAGCACGGTCGTCATCTGACGACGCTGTACTTCGGAAACGCGCTGATACGGATGCAGAATGAAAATATCAAGATGATCGCTGTGCTTGCAGCCTTCGATGGCCGCAGAACCGGTATCGCCTGAGGTAGCGCCCATCACTACCGCACGCTCACCGCGCTTGCTCAGGAAATGATCGAGCAATCTGCCGAGCAACTGCAGCGCAACGTCCTTGAACGCCAGCGTTGGGCCGTGGAACAGTTCCAGCAGGAAATGGTTGGCATTAAGCTGCTTCAGCGGCACCACTGCATCGTGGTGGAAGGTGGCATAGGTGTCATCAACAATGGCTTTGAAGGTAGCGTCATCGATGGCGCCATCGACAAAAGGCTTCATGACCCTGAAGGCAATCTCTGCGTAGGAAAGCCCCGCAAACCCAGCCAGTTCTTCGCGACTGATTTGCGGTAGCGTTTCCGGCACATAGAGGCCGCCGTCAGATGCCAGCCCCGTCAGGACAACATCTTCAAACCCTAGTGCGGGAGCCTTCCCGCGCGTGCTTATATAACGCATATCGTTTCTCTGTATGGTAGCGCGATCAGTCGTCGGAGCCTTCAACGCGAATGCGCATGATGCTGCCTTCTACATCGTCGAGTGCTTCTAACTGCGCGATGGCGGCATCCATGTTCTCTTCAACGGCGCGGTGGGTCAGGATAATCAGCGAGGCGCTGCCTTCATGACCAGCCTCACGCTGCACCAGCTTTTCGATGCTGATATCAAGATCCGCCAGGATGCGCGCAATACGCGCCAGCACGCCGGGACGATCAACGGCATTCAGACGCAGGTAATAGGCTGAAACAACCTTCGATATCGGCAGAATAGGCAGCTCACGGCGACCTTGGTCGATGCCGCGGAAGGCCAGATAAGGAGTGCGATAGCGGGGATCGGTGGCAGTGTCGCGAGCGACATCGAGAATGTCGGCAATAACCGCCGAAGCCGTGGCTTCATCGCCTGCGCCCGGACCGTAGTAAAGACTGCGCCCTATCGCATCGCCCATGACCTCGACGGCATTGGCGACGCCATGCACATTCGCCAGCAGGCGCGATTTGGCAATCAGCGTGGGATGCACCCGTAGCTCGACGCCTTCATCGGTGCGGCGCGCAATGCCAAGGTGCTTGATGATATAGCCAAGCCGATCGGCCTGCTCGACATCTTCAGCGGTAATCTTGCGCAGCCCTTCGGTGTAGGCAAGATCGAACTGCAGCGGCACACCAAAGGCAATCGACGCCAGAATGGTCAGCTTGTGTGCGGCATCTATGCCTTCGACATCGAACGTGGGGTCAGCCTCTGCATAGCCAAGCGCTTGGGCTTCGGCAAGCACATCATCAAAGCTGCGGCCATCGTCGCGCATATGGGTCAGAATGAAGTTACCGGTACCATTGATGATACCCGCCACCCACTGAATACGGTTGGCGCCAAGCCCTTCACGCAGCGTTTTGATAATGGGAATTCCGCCGGCCACCGCCGCTTCGAACGCCACGATCACGCCTTTCTTGGCGGCAGCGTCGAAGATTTCATTACCATGCACCGCAATCAGCGCCTTGTTGGCGGTTACCACATGCTTGCCGTGCTCGATGGCTTCAAGCACTAGCTGCCGAGCAATGTCGTAGCCGCCAATCAGTTCGACCACCACATCGACATCAGGGTTGCGCGCCACCTCGAAGATATCGCGCGTGACGTTGACGCTTGAGGTATCGCAGTCAGGGTTATCGCGGCGCGCCCCCACCTGCTCTACCACGATAGGCCGCCCTGCTCGACGAGCAATATCCTCAGCGTTGCGAATCAACACATTGAAGGTGCCGCTACCGACGGTACCTAGACCGCAAATACCTACTTTGACGGGCGTTAGCGATGGCGCTGCGCTGCTCTCGGAATCCACGATTGTCCTGACTCTCTTATTGCCGATGAAAGGTGGCTTTATCAACTGCTACGCGTTGCCCAGCAGCCCGAACCACCCGATAAATGTACGTTGATTGCCGCCTCCCTGGCCGTTGACCAGGAGCGCGGCAAGCGTGAGTTACTGCGCGTGCTGCTTGAAGTGTGACACCAGCTGCCCTGCGGGCAGATAGCCTGGCACTAGGCTGCCATCAGGATAAACGATGGCTGGCGTTCCCTGAACACCAAGCTGCCGACCCAGCTCGTAATCACGCGCGATAGTGCTAGCGCACTGCTTACCACTGTTATCGGGCATTTTACCGTTAAACGCCGCTGACATGGACTGCTGAGGGTTACGACTGCACCATATTTGCGCCAGTTCAGCCGCCGCCGGAGAGTGATCACCCGCGCGCGGGAAGGCCAGATAGCGTACCGCGATGCCTTGCTTGTTCAGCGTCGGAATCTCTTTATGCAGCTCCTGACAGTAGGGGCAGGTAATGTCGGTAAACACAGTGAGCGTGCCTTTGATATCGCCCGCTGGCCGGAAGATAACGCTATCACGCTTATCAAGCTTGGCGAGTGCTTCACGACGCTGCTCGTTAGCGGCTTTCTCGCTTAGGTTGATCAGTCCATGCTCGCCGTTTTCGTATAGATCACCAGTAAGCATGTAGTGGCCTTGCGGGTCGGAGAAGACCACATCGCCGCTTTCCAATGTTAGCCGATAAAGGCCCTTGATGGGGGTGGTCCGTGCATCAGTGACGGCGACCTTACGGCCACCGATGGTCAACGAGGAAATATCTGGCGCACTGGCCGCGATCACCGGAGATACAATGCCCATCGCGCCGGCACAGGCGATGGCGGCGATTGCAAGACGGCGAAATCCAAACACAAACATACAAAAACTCCGTAGCAGAGGCTGTACTCAGCCGCGCGGATGGTGCTGCTGATGCAGCTGCTCAAGACGACGTTGAGCAACATGGGTGTAAATCTGGGTCGTCGACAGGTCACGGTGGCCCAACAGCTCCTGAACAACACGCAGGTGGGCGCCGTGATCCAGCAAATGCGTTGCGAACGCATGGCGCAGCGTATGCGGTGACAGAGGCTTATGGATGCCTGCCTGCATGGCATGCTTTTTAATGCGATACCAGAACGTCTGGCGGGTCATGAAGCCATCATGACGACCGGGAAACAAGGGGGCGCGAGTGATATCCGCCATCAGCAGACTGCGCCCCTGGCGCATGTAGCGCTCGAGCCAATCAACCGCCTCTTCACCGAGGGGGACCAAGCGCTCCTTGTTGCCCTTGCCCAATACTCTGACCACGCCTTGGCGCAAATTAAGGCTATCGACGCGTAGCTCTATCAGCTCGGTAACCCGCAGCCCGCATGCGTACAGCACTTCGAGCATGGCGCGATCGCGCAGCCCGAGCGGATCCTCAGTGTCGGGCGCGGCAAGCAGGCTTTCGACATCGGCTTCATCAAGGGTTTTGGGCAGGCCAGCACGCACCGGCGCGGTTTCTACATGACTAATGGGATCGCTTTCGATCAGACTTTCGAGCATTGCCCAGCGATAGAAGCGGCGCAGGCTCGACAGCAGACGCGCATCACTACGTGGGCTATACCCCGCCGCCCGACGCTCGCCAAGAAGATTTTCCAATGCCTCGGGCGGCGGTGCCAGCAGCATCGCGGGATCATCCAAATGAGACACCCAGCACTTCAGGTCGCGGCGATAGGCCGCCAGCGTGTGGGGGCTAGCGCCTCGTTCAAGCCAGAGTGAATCGAGAAAACTGTCGATGAGTGCGGTGTAGAACATAAGGAGCGCGTTTCAGGATTAGGCCTGACAAAATACCACCGATTCGGAAGAATTGCCGCCCTCGATAGCGCTGTTTACTGACGCCATGATGAATCTGCAGCAAGCTGGACAAGCACCGTGTTAACTAATAGCAAAAAACCCGCGCCCTTGAGAGGACGCGGGTTTTTGGTCGGCCTTTGCCGATCGCTGGTACCGGCAAGCGGCACCAGCGAAAGCCGGTATCAGGAAAGTTTTTCCTTGATACGGGCAGCCTTGCCGCTGAGTTCGCGGAGGTAGTAGAGCTTGGCCTGACGAACGTCGCCGCGACGTTTGACAGAAACGCTGTCAACGAGGGGGCTGTAAGTCTGGAAGGTACGCTCAACGCCAACACCGTGAGAGATTTTGCGAACGGTGAATGCGGAGTTAAGGCCACGGTTACGCTTACCGATGACCACACCTTCGAACGCCTGCAGACGCTCGCGGTTACCTTCTACTACCTTTACCTGAACAACGACGGTATCGCCAGGAGCGAACGCCGGCAGTTCCTTGTTGATCTGCTCGTTTTCGATCGCCTGGATCACTTTATTACGATTGCTCATTTTCAAACTCCTGTAGGTTGCCGGAAGCTTCCGGCAGCGTGACCCCGGCAACAGAGCGGGGATCGTTATGTGGATGACGCCTTGACCGCCCTTAGGCTGCCCTAGGCACCGCCGTCGCCGGAGGAGTTGTTCTCTCCAGCGCCGTGTTCGCTAACGAACGCGTCGAGAAGCTGCTGTTCTTCTCGCGTAAGCGTTCGCGCTTCTAGAAGCTCAGGACGATGCAGCATCGTACGCCCGAGCGACTGTTTCAACCGCCAGCGTCGAATTTCGCCGTGGTTGCCTCCGAGAAGGACGGCTGGTACACGTTTGCCATCAACTTCTTCGGGACGCGTGTAGTGCGGGCAGTCGAGCAGTCCGTCGCTGAACGAATCCTCTACTGCGGAGCGCTCGTGACCCAGCACCCCCGGCACCAGCCGCGACAGCGCATCGATCATTACCATTGCTGGTAACTCGCCACCGCTGAGCACGTAATCACCAATCGACCACTGCTCATCGATATCGCTCTCGATGACACGCTCGTCAATGCCTTCGTAACGCCCTGCCACCAGCACCAGCCGCTGGCGGCCAACAAGCTCGGCTGCCCCTGCCTGATTGAACACCCGACCCTGCGGCGATAGATAAATCACCTTGGGCGGCTGACCGTTTTCGGTCAGGGCATCGCGGGCATCGCGAATGGCAGCGCGCAGCGTGTCGACCTTCATCAGCATGCCGGGACCACCACCGTAGGGGCGATCATCGACGGTGCGATGACGATCCTGAGCGTAATCGCGCGGATTCCAGCAGCGAATATCGAGAATTCCCTGCTTTACCGCGCGGCCGATAACGCCCTGCTCAGTGAGCGCCGGAAACATTTCCGGAAAGAGCGATACGATGCCAATACTCAGGCTTGGCTGATCCGACTTCGCCTCGGTGCTCATGACAGGAGTTCCAGAATCAACGCGACGTTCGGTTTCAAAAGTCCGGATCCCAGTCGACTGTCATGTGCCCCGCGTCCAGATCAATATCAATGATGACATCGTCGGGAATAAACGGCACCAGCCGTTCCTTGCCATCCTCGGCGCCCTTGATCACGAGGACATCGTTGGCCCCTGTTTCAAACAGGTAGGCAACGCGCCCCAATGCCACGCCATCGGTAGTGGCAACCGCCAGCCCTTCGAGCTGATACCAGTAGAACTCACCCTCGGACAGCCGCGGGAGTTCTCCCGCCGCCAGCCGAATGGTGGCACCACCCAGCGCCTCTGCGGCATCGCGAGAATCGACGCCTTCGAGCTGCACCACCAGACCTTTGCCCTGGCGCCGCCCCTGCAGCACGCGAAAACGGCGCTCGACACCGTTTTTCTCGACGCTCCAGTGCGGATAATCGAGGATACCTTCCATCGGACTCGTGTGTGAATACACCTTGAGCCACCCCTTGATGCCATAGGGGCTGGTAAGGCTGCCCATGACCACGCGCTGATCGTTCGACTGCTCAGCAGCGTTGCGGTCAATGCTCATGCCCTAACACCTATCCGACTAATGGAAACTATCCAGCGCTTGCGCCATGTACAACGCAAGCTGGCACCAGCTGCGAATTATGCAGCTTCCTTGCGAGCAGATTTGATCAGCTCAGCAACACGATCAGAAACCTGCGCACCCTGGGATTCCCAGTGAGCAACGCGGTCGAGATCAATGCGCAGACGCTCTTCACCGCCACGCGCGATCGGGTTGAAGAAGCCGATACGCTCGATGAAGCGACCGTCGCGTGAAACGCGAGAGTCAGTTACGGAGATATGATAAAACGGACGCTTTTTAGCGCCGCCACGTGCCAAACGAATGGTAACCATCGCTAATTCTCTCTAGCTGTATTCGATAACAGTATGCTCTCGGTGCGAACCGGAGCACGACGTCAGACGCTGAACCTGCGGGGGTACTGCCCGCCCATTAGCATCTTCATCGTTCCTGGGGCCTGGACGCCAAACAACCTGTAGCGCCGAGGCGGGATTTTTACCGGCGAGCCGATACGCGATGCAGCTCGTGCAAAGAGGCGGTATTCTACGGCAATTTTCAACCTCTGCAAACAGCACAGCGGAAGATAATTATCTGTTACCGCGTGCGCCGCGACTCAGCGACGCGGAAAACCGCCCATTCCACCCATGCCGCCGGGACCTCCGGGGCCGCCACCGCCCATCATCCCGCTCATGCCGCGCATCATTTTCTGCATGCCGCCCTTTTTCATTTTCTTCATCATCTTCTGCATTTGCTTGTGCTGTTTGAGAAGACGATTGAGGTCGGGCACCTGAGTGCCGGAGCCTGCGCAGATGCGCCGCTTGCGCGAACCGTTGATGAGCTCGGGCTTGCGTCTTTCCTTGGGCGTCATGGAGTTAATCATGGCTTCCAGCTTGCCGAACTCTTTCTCGGCATTCTGATTTTGTGCCATCTCTGCCATCTGGCCCATGCCCGGCAGCTTATCCATTAGCTTGCCCATGCCGCCCATGCTCTTGAGCTGCTGGAGCTGATCGCGAAAGTCTTCGAGATCGAAGCCTTCGCCCTTTTTAATCTTCTTGGTGAGCTTCTGAGCCTTGCTCTTGTCGACCGTGCGCTCTGCTTCTTCGATCAGGCTCAGTACATCGCCCATGCCCAGAATACGGGAAGCGATACGGTCAGGATGGAAAGGCTCCAGCGCGTCGGTTTTTTCACCGACACCGATAAACTTGATCGGTTTTCCGGTCAGATAGCGCACCGACAGCGCCGCACCACCGCGCGCATCGCCGTCGGCCTTGGTCAGCACTACGCCGGTTAGCGGCAGCGCGTCGTGAAATGCCTTGGCGGTGTTGGCAGCATCCTGACCGGTCATCGAGTCGACCACAAACAGCGTTTCAGCCGGTGAAATGGCACCGTGCAGCTGTTTGATTTCGGTCATCATGTCTTCGTCGACATGCAAGCGACCAGCGGTATCCACCAGCACGACATCGAAGAACTGAATCTTGGCGTGATGAATGGCCGCGCGCGCAATATCGACTGGTTTCTGCGAAGAATCCGACGGGAAGAACTCGACGCCCACTTCCTCGGCAAGACGCTCAAGCTGATCGATGGCCGCAGGACGATAGATGTCGGCGGACACCACCAGCACTTTTTTCTTTTCGCGCTCGCGCAGATAGCGGCCCAGTTTCGCCACGGTGGTGGTTTTACCGGCCCCCTGCAAGCCAGCCATCAGCACGACCGAAGGCGGATGCTTGAGATCGAGGGGCACATTGCCCTCGCCCATCACGCTCTCGAGTTCGTCGCGTACAATCTTGACGAATTGCTGACCCGGCGACAGGCTTTTGGATACTTCCTGCCCTACCGCCCGCTCACGAACGCGCTCGACGAACGCCTTGACCACTGGCAGCGCGACGTCAGCCTCGAGCAGCGCACGCCGCACCTCGCGCAGCGTGTCACGCACGTTGTCTTCAGTGAGTCGGGCCTGACCGGTAATACTGCGCAGCGTTCCCGATAACCGATCGGATAAACTATCGAACATGAGCGCCTCCATGGACCGCCAGCGTTTACGCCGCGCGGCAAATTCTGTAACCGAAGCCAGCGATTGCGAGGCTGTTTCGGCGATGGGTCGCGAAGTATAACTTTTTCATCAGCGTCTCTCCATCCATCACCTACCGTTAGCATGCAAGAGTCGCTATAGTGGAAGACGTTTTTAACGCTAATCCTTTCTCACTTACCAGGCCACTATCGGGATGTATGCAGTATTACCCTGCGCACTGCTCGCCATTCTGCTTTATCTAGCAGGAGGAATTTGGCAAGCCTGCGTGCTGGGCCGCAAAACCGACTCTAACCCCGCGCTGGTAAGAAGTACCGGGCTGATCGCCTCTGCGCTGCACGCCGTTACGCTTTACGTCATTATCTATAAAGGCGCAGGCACCTATAACCTGGGCATTCTCGAAACGCTTAGCCTTGTGTGCTGGGTAATGACGCTGCTTACTCTGCTTGCTAGTCTGGCAAGCCCTCTCATTGCCGCCACCGCGGTGCTACTTCCGCTTAGCGCCATCAGTCTGGTCACGCTAGTAGGCCTGCCAGCTTCATTGAACTACAACCACTTTCCGCCAGGCGTGCTGGCGCATATTGCCGGCTCTATTCTCGCCTTTTCGCTGTTTGCGATTGCTGCTGCGCAAGCCTGTCTGATTGCACTGCAGGATCGTGCGCTTAAAACCAAGCGTCTGCGCGGTATCGTGCAGGTGCTGCCGCCGCTCACGCAAATGGAGCGCATGCTGTTCGCCTTGATTACGCTCGGCATGATCTTCCTTACCCTCGCGATTATCTCTGGCGCGCTGTTTGTGTTCGATTCCTCGGCCGAATATCTGACGTCCAAGGCACTGCTATCGATACTGGCATGGCTGATCTTCGGCGCACTGCTATGGCAACGTCAGTCAAGCGGCTGGCGAGGCCGCCGTGCTGCGCGCTGGACACTGATCGGCATGGGCGTGCTAGTGCTTACCTACATAAGCAGCCGTTTGATACTGGACACAGCGCCGTAACCCATCGCCATCAAACGTTAGCCCCACCGGCCCCCACCATTAGCGGTTCGCGGCTAGAGAACCGCCTCCCGGCAAATGCTACTCAAAGCGCTCGGACTAGCCCCTTTCAGCATTTTAAGGCTCATAACAGGCGACGACGGCTCACCGCTGGTCTTATGTGCGAAAATGTTCCGGATGCCCCGTGTACCTGAGATACCCTAACAGGCTACTCGAGCGCCTCTGCCGCTTCTCTGAAGATCAAGACACCGACTCCCTTACGATGTCCATTTCTATCACGATACTTCTCTGCGAGCAGTCACGGCGACTGCTAAACTGTTCGTTAACGAAGTCAAGGAGAAACGATATGGCAATCTCCCGGCTTTGGATTTGGGCCGCGCTGAGTCTGCTCGCGTGTGCATGGCTGAGCCTGACCGCACCGTACGCAAGCGCTCACGAGTGCAAGCGGAAAGAGATTGATCACGAAGAGGCACTTCAGCTAACGGCCAGCGGCGCCATCCTGCCACTTGAAAGGGTCATCGGCATTGCTCAGGTCACGCACCCCGGGAAAATGCTGGAAGCATCTCTTGAGCGCTACCACCATCGGTACGTGTACTCGATAGAGATATTGGATGAACAGGATCAGGTATGGGACCTGCTGATCGACGCGGTCAGCGGCAAACGTATCAACCCCTGAATACAGGATTTGAGATATGCGCTTGTTACTTGTTGAAGACAATGTCCCCCTTGCCGATGAGCTGAACGCACTGTTCACACAAAATGGCTACGCCGTCGACTGGTGCACTGATGGTCGCGATGCAGCCGTAATGGCGATTAATATTCCGTTCGATGCCATCGTACTCGATTTGGGATTGCCGGGACGTCCCGGCCTTCAGCTACTGGAAGAGTGGCGCAAGAACGGTCTGGATACGCCCATTCTTATCTTGACCGCCCGCACCAGTTGGAGCGAGCGCATTACCGGCTTGCGTGCAGGCGCTGACGACTATGTGCCCAAACCCTTCCACCCCGACGAGTTGCTGCTGCGTTTGCAGGGCCTGATGCGCCGCCGTCATGGACGCAGCCCCACCCCCAAACTGTCCGTCGGTGGCGTGGTACTGGATGAAGCCAGCCAATGCGCGGCAACGCTCAGCAGCGCCGATCCGGTCGGCCTGACGCGCGCCGAATTTGCCATCCTGCGCTACATGATGCTGCACCCGGAGCATGTTATCCCGAAAGACCGTCTACTTGATCACCTCTACGACAGTGAACATGAGCGCAACCCGAACGTGGTCGAAGTGCATATCAACCACCTGCGCCAGAAACTGGGCCGTGGCGTCATTGTGACTCAACGCGGGCAGGGCTATCGTTTTGGCGGCAGTGCGAAACCAGAAACGGCGTGATTTCCCTCACCAGGCGACTGGCCCTAGGACTTTTGGCAGCAGGGTTGGTCGTTATGTTCCTGCTGGCTCACGGCAGCGTGCTGTTATTCGACCGCGCCTTTCGTGATTACCTAGGGTCGCGCCTTCAAGAGGACGCCCAAAGCCTGATGAAAGATGCCATCGACCGTAATGGCAAACTCAATCTTTCATCGCTGCCTTTCCGCGGTCGCTATAACCAGGTGTACTCGGGGCACTACTTCTCCCTTCAGATGGACAGAGCGACCGAGATTCGCTCGCGCTCCTTGTGGGACAAACGTCTTCCCGAAGTATCTCCCGGGCTTGCCCGCCGACTCGCTCAAGGACCGGAGCACCAGCAGCTCCTGGTCTGGAGCGGCACCTTCCGTCAGGATGGCCATCGCTTCGACATCACGACCGCCCTCGATTACACCAGCGTTGCGGAAAATCTCAATTGGCTGCGCTTTTCCATATGGATGCTGGGAGGGCTACTGGCGATCCTGCTGGTGGTCATTCAGCAGCACGTTATTCGTATAGTGCTCGCCCCCTTGGGTCAGGTACGTAAAGAGCTGGAGCTGCTGAATGATGGCCATCGTCTCCAGATTGATACCTCGGTGCCCGTCGAAATAGCGCCAGTGGTTAACGAGCTGAATCACCAGTTGGAACGCATCGAGCGCGTGCTAACGCGTTCCCGAGACGGCATTAGCAACCTGGGGCATGCACTAAAAACACCCATCGCTGTGATGGAAGCGCAGCTGGGACGGCGTGAATTCGACCAGCTTCCTGAATTACGCGACGCCCTTGCTGCTCGGCTCGCCGATATTCACCGCTTGGTGCAGTGCGAGCTACAGCGTGCCCGGCTCGACACGCGCAACTCGACGCACAAGTCGCACTTCCAGCCCGAGCAAGAGCTGCCCGCACTGATTTCCACACTGGCAGAAATTTACCCGCACATCGCGTTTCACTACTCCACCGCACAGGCTCCCGACACCTTGCCGTGGGAAAGCGAAGATGTGCTCGAAGTATTGGGCAACGTGCTGGATAACGCGGGCAAGTGGGCGCACTCTCAGGCCCGGTTGACCTTGCGCCAACACCACAACAGCGTCGAGTTTATTATCGAAGACGATGGACCGGGCATTGCGCCGGAAAAACGCACTCAGGTGCTCAGCCGCGGCACTCGTCTCGACGAACGCGTTAGCGGCCACGGATTGGGCCTAGGTATCGTGGAGCAGGTGGTTAGCTTCCACGGCGGCAAACTTTATCTGGAAGAGAGCGAACTGGGCGGCCTCAAGGCCATTATTCGCTTACCGCTATAAGCAAACGAACAACGCCCACCGTTGAATCTCAACGGTGGGCGTTGTCTTTGGTACCAGGCTAGACCGCTATTTACCGCCGCCTAGCTCTTCTTTTACCTGCAACACGCGGTCGCGCAGCACGCGCCGATCGTTCCACTGGGTGTAGGGCACCGAAGCACCAAAACCAAGCCGCACCTTGCGCCTGAAACGCGTTGGCCAGCGCTTGAACGGCCGCCCCCTGCGATACGAACCCCACGAGCCCCACAACCCTGAAATTGCGGCAGGTATAACCGGCACAGGGTCGCGCTTCAGAATGGTTTCTACACCACGGCGGAATTCGGCAATATTGCCGTCTCGGGTAAGCCTTCCCTCGGGAAAGATCATGACCACTTCGCCATTGCGTAGCGCAGCGCTCACCTCGTTCAGCGCACGCCGCAAATCCTTCGGGTTGCGCTTGCCAAGATCGACCGGGATCGCGCCCGCAATACGGCAGAACCAGTTGAGCCAAGGCGACTCGTACGCCGGCGTATCCATCATGAAGCGCAGCAGTCGCGGGCTGGTACCGCCTAGCAGCAGTGCGTCCATGTAGCTGACGTGATTGCACATTACCAACGCGGGCCCGGTATCGGGAATGTTATGTCGCCCTGACAGCTTCAAGCGATAGCAAAGGCGCAGCACAATAAAGATACAGATACGCAGCACCGGACGCGGATACTTTACCGCCAGCAGAATGCCCAGGCTTAGCGAGAGCGCGGCGACCAATCCGAAGTAAAGATGCAGTGAAATGCCCAGCACGCCCAGCAAGAACGCTGCACCGAGCGCTGATATCACCATGAACAGCGCATTGATGATGTTATTGGCGGCAATAATGCGAGAGCGATGTGCGTCGTTGCCTGATGTTTGCAAACGCATATAGAGTGGAATGATCAACAAACCGCCGCCCACACCGATCAAGGCGAGATCGACGAACATCCACCACAGCCGCCAGCTAAACAGCAGCTCCGCCAGCGAGTGAAGCTGAGCGGAATCGGAGAAGGCTGGGTGATACGCGAAATCAAGGCCAGCCAGGCCAATCAGCAGCGCGCCGAGGGGAATAAGGCCAAGCTCCATGCGCCCCGCCGACAAGCGCGCGCACAACAGTGAACCCAGCCCGATACCAACCGCGAAGGCCGCCAACAAGAAGCTGACAACACTGCCGCTGCCGTGTACCACCGTGGCCACCCACTGGGGGAGCTGAGTGAGGTAGCTAACCCCCAGAAACCAAAAGGTGCTGATGCCAAGAATCGTGTTGAAAATGCGCCGCTGCTGCCAGGCCGTACGCAGCACCTCAACGCTTTGGCGAACCGGCGCGATGGCTACCTTGTGCCCTTCCACGGGCGGCGCCGAAGGTACGAAGTAGGCGGCAACCACGCCTGCCGCCGAGACACCTACCAACACCAGCGACACACTAACGCTCGCCCACCAGCCGGACAGCGACACTAATACGCCTGCCAACACGATACCCAACAGAATGGCGAGGAAGGTGGCAAGCTCTACCCACGCATTGGCAACGACCAGCTTACGACGCGGCACCTGCTGCGGCAGAATCGCGTACTTCACCGGCCCGAACAGCGCCGCTTGCGTACCCGCCAGAAACAGCAACAGCAGCAACCCTACGAATGCCTGATACCAGATCAGCAGCGCCGCCACGCTCATCGTTATCAGTTCGAGCCACTTGATGGCGCGTATCAGGGTGCGCTTGTCGATAGCATCAGCGAGAGTGCCGCCCCAGCCCGAAAACAGCAGCAGCGGCACGATAAACAAGCCCGCGGCGACATTGTTAACGATGCCGATATCCCACCCATACGCCGGCACGGCGACATAGGTAAGCAATAGCAGCAGCACCTGTTTGAAGAAATTATCACTGAAAGCACCGCAGGCTTGTGCCCAAAAAAGCGGCGCAAAAAAGCGCGCGCCCATCAGACCGCGCCGTGAATCCATTGAGGGTGTAACAGTCGATTGCGTCATTGCGTGAACTTACGATTCCCCAGCGCGGCGAGCGTCATGGCGAGCAGTTGATCCAGCAGATCTTCTACCTTGATAGGATTGCCCTGATAAAACCCCAAACGCTCGGTCATGCCCAACTGCACCAGTCCATGCACGCTGCCCCACAGCGTGCGTGCCAAACGATAAGCATCGTCGGCGCTGAAACTGGGATGGAGTTCCTTGAGCGCCTGCTCAACACGCACAAAGGACGACTCGATCGCCAGATTTTGGCGTTCATCGAGCTCTCCTTCCTGCGCTAGCGGATACTCGAATAGCAGTTGCCAACGGTGCGGATGCTGATAAGCAAACTGCCAATAGGCATGCGCCAGTACCCTGAGACGCTCCTCGGGACTGAGCGTATCTGCGTGCTGGATGTCAGCGTTAAGAGAGGTGAGCGTTTCAACGTTCACATACTGCAGTAAATTGTTGAAACTTCCGTAAAGCTTAAGAAGAGTGCTGGGGGCGCACCCCAAACTGCGTGCAATTGAGCGCAGCGAGAGCGTTTGCACGGGCTGAGTGTCAAGCCACTCGTCGCACGCAGCCATCACCTGCGCATGCAGAGTCTCGGGCGCATGTTGACGTGGACGAGCCATCATCTACTCCTGAAAGATAGGGCGACATTAGTGTAATATAAAACAGTGTTTTCGTATCTTATCCATGCGGCACGTAAAGGCAAACAAAAAAGTCTTAACGTTTCGCCATGCGAATCCTGTCTTGGGTCGCTTCTTATACTACAAGATTAAGTATCCCTTATGTCGATCGGTTGAGAAGCACGCGATTTCGCCTAACAATAAGCACTTGGCCCCAGCGTAAAAGAGCATGCCAAACGCTGGAGCGATCGTTCATGGTCATACCCACCGCGCCGTTCACCCGAGGATCCTGTTGCGCCGCGGTACATCCGTTGCGGGCAGCGTCATTGCGTCAATTGGCCGTATCCGCTCCACTCGACTGCTTCTTTTATTTGTCAGGACTACCTATGCCAGCTCACTCGATGCGCCACCGTGCCCTTCTTATCATTCCTGCGCTCGTAATCAGTGCAGGGATAGCGGCTCCGCTGCCCAGTGCCGCGTGGGCGGCACCTCAGCAAGCGTCCAGCCAGCAATCCTCTACCGCGCTGCCAGGGCTGCCGCCTTACGCGCCCGATTCCCAACAGGTCCATAAAAGTCCCAACGACAAGGCAGACTATCGTGCCTTGCGCTTGCCGAATGGATTGGAAGTACTGCTGGTGCATGATGATCGCGCTGATCGCGCGGCGGCGGCAGTCAATGTACGCGTGGGATCCTCGGCGGACCCGAAGGATGTGCCCGGGCTGGCGCATTTCAACGAGCATATGCTGTTTCTGGGCACCGATCGCTATCCGCAAGCGAGCAATTATCAGGATTATCTGGGCAATCACGGCGGCAATTCGAACGCCTTTACCGCTGATCGCGACACTAACTACTTCTTTGATATTCCGCCTGCGGCCTTCACCGGAGCCTTTGATCGCTTCGCACGCTTTTTCGTCGCGCCGCGTTTTAATGCCAGCCACGTTAACCAGGAGCGCCATGCGATCGACTCCGAGTATCACATGGGACTGCGCAACGAGAATCGGCGCACTTGGGACGCACTAAGCCATGCCATTAATCCGGCGCATCCCTTCGCGCACTTTGCAGTGGGTAACCTGGATACCCTGAAAGATGGACAGCAGCCGCTGCGCCAGCGCTTGCTCGAATTCTATCGCCAGCACTACTCCGCTGACCGCATGACGCTCACCATGATGGGGCCGCAGTCGCTGGATACGCTGGAACATCTGGCGCGCACTCGCTTCAGCGATGTGCCGGAACACAAGGTCGCGCAGACCAATATCGATGTCCCGCTGTTCGCACAGGGGCAGCTTCCCGAGAAGGTCGAGGTGAAGTCCAACGTCGATGGCCGTAACCTCAGCTTTAACTTCCCCGTGCCTGATTCCGAGCGCTACCCGCGCAGCCAGCCCGACAACTACCTTGCCAACCTGATCGGTCACGAGGGCCCCGGTAGCATTCTCGCTGCTCTGCGCCATGCGGGATTGGCGGATGGACTCAGCACAGGCCTTAGCCGCAGCGATGGTAACCATGCGCTGTTCACGGTATCGGTAGAGCTGACTCCTAAAGGTGCCCAGCATCAGGATGACGTTCAGGCGACGCTGTTCGCCTACATCGACAAGATTCGACAGGGCGGCATTGAACAGTGGCGCTTCGACGAGCAGTCAACCCTGCTGCGCCAGCATTACCCGTTCGAACAAACCAGCTCCGACGCCAATCGTGCCAGCGGGCTGAGCATGGCAATGGCGCGCCTGCCGGTAAGCGAAATCAATGTCGCGGGCTACCGCATGGATCACTTCGATCCGGATCTCATCAAGCACTATCTTGATCAGATGCGCCCCGACAACCTGCTGCGCGTGTACGCCAGCCCTGACGTGAAAGGCTCGCAGCAAAGTCAGTGGTATCACACCCCCTACACCCTGACGCATGTTGAGCATTGGCCGCAGGCGCAAGCCGTTGGCCAACTCGCGCTACCTGAGCGGAATACCTTTATCGCCAAGGACTTCACGCTTGAAAAGGTACAGGACCCACGCCCGCGCCGACTGATCAATCAGCCCGGGATGGATCTCTGGTACCAGGGCAACCATTCATTCGGTACTCCTAGCGTTAACTGGTCAATCGCACTATTCAGTCCGCTGAAGGGAACCGACGTGCGTGAAGGCTTGCTCACTACCATGCTGGCAGGCTGGCTGAACGACAGCTTATCGGAATCGCTATATCCCGCGGCCCTTGCTGGACAAACCGCAGGCGCCTCTGTACAGCGCCGTGGCATTGCCATTGATCTGTCAGGCTGGCGCGATCGTCAGCCCGAGATCTTCGATACGCTGATTCATCAACTCAAGGATGCCCCCATCGATCAGGCCAGCTTCGAACGCCTGAGCCAGCAGTTCAAGGATGACCTCAACAACCAACGCCAAGGCTATCTGTACCACAGTCTGATGCGCGTTATTCCTGACCAGCTGATTACTCCGGAGTGGAACTCGGCACGCGGCCTGGATGAACTCAACCACATTACCCTTGAAGATTTGCGCCAGTTCCGCGAGCGCTGGCTGAAGTCGCTGCACGTAACGGCGCTGGCGGTGGGTAACCTGACGCAGGATGATGCGATCGCTTCTGCGAAGGTGCTCGATCAGCTCAAGCCGCGCGTGGCAATGAAGGATATTCCTGCCCTCCAAACCTTGTCGGTAAGCGACAACTTGCCCGCTTTCCGCCCGACCACTGAAAGCACCGATGCCGGGGCGCTGATGGTAAAAACCATCCCTGACACCACGCTTGCGACCAAGGCGGCCTGGTCGGTGCTGGGGCAACTGCTATCGTCTCCGTTTTATGACAGCCTGCGCACCGAGCAGCAGTTGGGCTATGTCGTTAACGCTGACTATACGGCGATCATGCGCGCTGGCGGCATAGCCATGCTGGTGCAGTCGCCCACTCATTCGAGTCAGCAGCTGTTTGACCGTATCAACGACTTCACCGAGCAGTTCTCGCCAACCATCGACAAGCTCGACGACGCGACCCTGGCGCACTACAAAAGCGCCATTCGCTCGCAGCTGCTTGAGCGTGACCATACGCTGGGCGAACTGGCTAGCTCGCAGTGGTCACTGTTGAATTTACAGGAGCTCAACTTCGACTACCGCCAGCGCCTGGCGCTTGCGGTTGACCGACTCAGCGTGGCTGATATCAAAGCGGCATGGAAAACCTTCAAGCAGGCGCCCGCACTCAAGGCCGCCAGCGATAAGGGCGTGCCGCCAAACGATCGTGACTACAACGCCAGCGACAGCCTGAAGCCGTTTACCGACAGCTAAACGCTCCGCTGTTCACACCAGAGCCCGTCCTTCCGTTAAGGTTGGACGGGCTCTATTCATGCGATCTTTCCACCGCTTACCCCACGCATATACGTCGAGCCTTCGCCATGGATCTCACATGATCTATCGCTGCTCGTCATTGACGTCCCACTCATATTAATTGGTGTTGAAAGCGAGTTGCGCCCCACTCGCGGTACTCATACACTCGGCCGCATCAAATTTGATCGGCTTCCCGCTTCAGCGCTGCCGCTTTCTTCTTCGACCAACCGTAAAACGCTGTACCATGTGAGCCCCATTGTTTAACGCTTTGTCTAAAGCAGTCCGAGTAGCCTCATGCACAATCAGGACGATACGCTCACGCATCTCGAGATTCCCTTGGCCAGGCCACTCGAGGCCTCGCGAATAGCCTCAATTCAGACGGCGCTCACCTCACTGAACGGAGTAACCGCTGCCAACGTTAACGGCGATCGCACTTCGCTGTCGGTCACCGTGAATGCCGATGCGCGCCATGGCGACATTCTGAACTGCCTTGAAGCTCAGCAGATAGCGCTTGCCATCAACGACATCGATCTGCGGGTAGCGGGCATGTACTGTGCCGCCTGTGCTACCACCATTGAACAGCAGTTTGAAACGATCGAAGAAGTTCGCCGCTGCAGCGTTAACGTGGCCATGGGCACCGTCCATCTCTCGGTCATCGAAGGCACCGATGAACAGCGACTGAACGGTGCCATAGCGCGCGCCGGCTACCGCTCACTGGGGCGACAAAGCGCACACTACGCCGTCGATGATGCTCGCAGGGAGCGCCGTCGGCTCGGTATTGCCACGCTGGTAGCCGCACTACTGGCAACGCCCATCATGGCGATCGAGATGGGCCGCCACCTGATTCACGACCTCGACTTCTGGCTGATGTTTACTCCCAATGCTTATTGGCAGGTGGCAATAGGCATGAGCGTACTGGCAACGCTAATCCAGTTCGGCCCCGGCTGGCGTTTTTATCGCCACGGAGTGCCCGCGCTGTGGCGTGGCAGCCCCAACATGGACTCGCTGGTGATGCTCGGCAGCAGTGCCGCCTGGGGATATTCGACGCTGATTCTGTTCGTACCGCAGCTATTACCGCCAAACAGCCATCTGCTCTACTTCGAATCATCGTCGATGATCGTCACCCTGATTCTGTTTGGGCGCTATTTGGAAGCCATCGCCAAAGGCCGTACCAGCAGCGCTATCGAGAAGCTACTGGCGATGCAAGCGAGCACAGCGCTGCGAATTACCCCGCAGGGGGAAGAAGAAGTCGCCATTAGCGAGATCAACAGCGGCGAGCGTATTCGCATTCGCCCCGGCGAACGGTTGCCCGTAGACGGTGTGGTCGAAGATGCCGATGCCTATCTCGATCAATCAATGCTAACCGGCGAATCCCTGCCAGTACTTCGCCAGCGCGGCGAACAGGTCGAAAGCGGCAGTATCAATTGCGGCAGCAGCTTTACCTGCCGCGCCACGCGGGTGGGCGAACACAGCACCTTGTCGCGCATCATTCAGATTGTGCAGCGCGCCCACGCCAGCAAGCTGCCCATTCAATCCCTCGCCGACCGCATTACGCGCCGTTTCGTGCCGGCCATTCTATTGATTGCCGTTGGCTCACTGGTCACTTGGCTAACGCTGGCACCTCCCAACGTGGCCTGGATGATGGGCATCGTTAGCGCCATTTCCGTGCTGGTGATTGCTTGTCCTTGTGCCATGGGGCTGGCCACGCCGACATCAGTAATGGTCGCCAGCGGTGAAGGCAGTCGAATCGGCCTTCTGTTCCAGCGCTCCACTGCTCTTCAGCAGCTTGAAACCATCGACTACGCCATTTTCGACAAGACTGGCACCCTTACCCGCGGCAAGCCGGAACTTCACCGGTTGATTATCTATCACGGCAGCGAAACGGCGGCACTTGGCGCAGCAGCAGCGCTGGAGCGCCACTCGGAGCACCCGCTAGGACGCGCGCTGATCAATGCGGCGCAAGCGCGCAACATCAATGGCTTTAGCGCTAGCGAGGTCGTTTCGACGCCGGGCAAGGGCATCGCCGGAACGGTGAACGGACAGCACGTAGTAGTAGGCGGCAGCGGCGCGATGACCACCGCACAGATTGATCCCCAACCCTTCGAGCAAGACGTCAACAACGCCGCTGCGCAAGGATTGACGGCGGTATTTATCGCGGTGGAAGGTCGCATTGTCGCGCTGGCGATTATTGGCGATCGCATTCTGCCCACCGCCGCGCGCACCATGGTGGCGCTCGCCCAGCAAGGCATTACGCCAATGATCCTGAGCGGTGATCACCCGACTACCGTGGCTGCCGTCGCTGAGAAACTGGGCGTTAGCGATGCTCGAGGTGGGCTTGATCCTGCCCAGAAACACCAGGCCATTGATCAATTGATCGCGCAGGGACATCGGGTGGTCTATGCGGGCGACGGCATTAACGACGCCCCGGCGCTGGCGAGCGCTACTGTCGGTATCGCGGTGGGCAGGGGCACGGATGTTGCCATCGATGCCGCAGAGATCATCCTTATGCACAGCGATCCCGGCCAGTTGCTTAACGCCATTGCGCTATCGCGTGCCACCATGCGCAATATCCGCCAGAACCTGGGCTGGGCGTTCGGCTACAACGTTCTCTGCATTCCTCTGGCTGCCGGCCTTTACTACAGCTTCTTCGAGTGGATGCTATCACCACAGGCAGCCGCCTGCGTGATGGCGCTCTCCAGCCTGCTGGTCGTCCTGAATGCGCTGCGTCTGCGCCCGTTCAAGCCGCCGTTCATTGGAGCGCCCGCCGTCACCGAGCTGCTCCACGATGATGCTCCCTATCGCATTGCTGATGCAGCGCACATGCTCGCCGTACCGGAAGCCACTCTTACCGCCGTGGCCGCGCAAAACGGATTCGACAACGCGCTGCAGCACTTCGCCAGCAGCGCCGACATAAGCCGCTTGTGCTGGCTGGCACTGGCTGTTCAGGAAAATATACCCGTACCACAGCCGTTGCCGTGGTTCAGCGAGACAAGCAGCACGCCATTACTTGATCTCGACGCCATTGAGCGACGCATCAGCCGAGCGATAACCATCACCACTCGCTGGTTAGAAAACGGCTTTGACGAAACTACGGCAGCGCCCAGCAGCGATACATCATTGAAAGCACTGGCTGCCAACGCATCAGTATCGAGCGCTATGCTCGATCACTATATCGCCACCGGTCTGTTGCAAGGTGCCCCACAGCAGCCAGCGTCGGCGGACGATACAAGGCGCCTGGCGTTGATTCGTGAAGCGCGTTTGGCGGATGTGTCCCTCGAAACCACTCAGACGTTATTCGACGCATCTGCCAGCGAGCTGAATCGCCGCGAGGCTGGGCTGATCCATCTAGAGCGTCTTGGCGCTCGCCGAGATATTGCGCGTCGGGCCAAGGATACCGATCCGTCCGCACACTCCCCTACCACTCCTTGAGGATATTGCCATGATCGAGTCAGATTGGCTGCGCTGGCTGATTACCGCGCTGTTTGCGTTCGCTGCCATCGATTCTGCCTACCGCATTATCAGGCCAGAGCGCTCCATTCTGCGCTACTGTCACCTTTGGCACCTGCTAATGGCGCTAGCAATGCTGGCGATGAGCTGGCCATGGGGACACCAGTTGCCTGCCTTGCCGCAGGTGGTGCTGTTTAGCGTGGCAACGCTATGGTTTGTGTGGCTTGGTATTAGCGGTGGCTGCTGTGCAACTGATGATCCGCACCGCAACCTGACTCGCTTATCGATGGGCTATCACGCCCTGATGATGGCGGCGATGGCATGGATGCTGCTGGATATGGCCAGCATGGCCGGCATGAGTGATATGAGCGGAATGGCACATCACGCCCATCATGCGATGTCCCATGACGCTCATCACATGGCTCAGCCATCTTCCTCTTTGCTGTCGCGCTATCGCGAGGTGATCGGCCAAGCCTGGATCTTTGTATTCACGCTGAGCACGCTCTACTACCTGCTGAAAAGCTGCGTAAGGGTAATCAACCGGCATCGGGTTGTCGTGGAAGAGCTCAGCCAAGCGGCGATGGCACTCGGCATGCTGACGATGATAGGCGTAACGCTATGAACTGGCGCTGTCTCGCGGGGCTAGCGCTATGTGGAGTGCTGGCAGGCTGCAATCCGATCAGCGCTGATCAGCGTGTCGGACAGTGGAAGCTGGACAAGCCGGTAGAGGTACCGGGCAGTTCGATGGGCAAAGCTTACGTGTATCTCGATATCAGTTGGCAGAACAGCGGCATGGGCACGCGTAACTATCAGCTCGATCAAACGGTACGCGTACCTGCCACTGCGGATCAGCCCAGCAATGCCAACTGGCGTCAGATGGCGACGTTGATTACTGCGCGCGGGGAAGATGGCAAAGAGCGGCAATGGTGGCAGTTTGGCCGCGCCTTCCCGATGCTGCGCGGCGATCACGGCACGCTGTGCGAATCGGGTAACAAGTGCCCATTGAGACTGACCGAGGACGGCCAGCATTTGGAGGGTACGCTGCTTATTTTCGATACGCCGGTCAGCATGCGCCTGACCCGCATCGATGCACTGCGGCGGCAGTAGGCGCTAGCCGAACGCCTGCGCGGGCATGATCGCCTCAACGTGAATCGCCAGCTCTTCCAGCAACCGACGCTGACGCTCGTCCTCCGCCGACAGCGTTTGGTTAAGTCGCTCTATTTCGCGCGCGAACGCTTGCAGCGTTAGTGACGACAGCTGCGAAGAGTTGAAACGCTCCCAGCGCAGGGCGTCCCAGCGTTCGCGCTCTTCGCCTTCCAGGGTGTCGGGATAACTGCGCGCGCGCATTCTAAAGAGCATTTCCTCAAGGCGAGGGTCCTGAAACGACGGCGTCACGCCTACCAGATCCCAACCATGATGCTGATGCACCTGCGCCATGGCCGCTTTATCATCTTTACTAAAGAAAGCACCCGAATAGAGCATGAGATCGGGGTCATCCACTGAATCCTGATAGCCACCCGAGAATACCGCCGCCACCTTGTCGGCCAAATCGGTTGCCGAGGCAAGCGCTTGCCAATGCTGCTGCGCCTGATCGCGGTCGATATTCAAACGCTCTGCAGCCGTCGCATCGAGGGTGTTGATCGGCAGCAACACAGGGCTTTGATTGACCTGCACCACCTTGAGCGGAATCCGCTCAACACCTTCCGACAGCTCTTCGCGACTTACAAACACGCGCTCGCGAATTTCTTCCACCGACAGCGATAGCAGCGGCTCAGGGTCAACCGACAAATCCGCCACAATCACGCCATTGGCGTTGCTGGGATGTCGTGCCAGCGGTGCGATCAGCGCACAGCAGCCGCGTGCCGCAGGATAGCGCCGCGAGATGTGCACCATCGGCTTGCGCGCACCGATGTCCAGCAAACTGTTAACACGGTGCTTGTCGCGCAGCCCCAACAGGTGGGAAAACAGCTTGGCGTTGCACGATTTCAGCAGCTTGGCCATTTCGATGGTAGCGCGCACATCCGCCAGCGCGTCGTGGGCATCAGCGTGTTCGATACCGTTGGCTACCGACAGCTGATCCAGCTTGAAGCTGGGAACGCGCCGCCCTTGGGCATCCTCACGCATCGGCCATTCGATACCTTCCGGCCGCAGTGCGTAGAAGGTGCGCACCGCATCGATCAAATCCCAGCGTGAATTGCCGTTTTGCCATTCGCGAGCATAGGGGTCGAGCAGGTTGCGATAGAACAGATGCCGCGACACCTCGTCGTCGAAACGCAGCGAGTTATAGCCTACCGAGCAAGTGCCCGCCACGCTCATCAGTTCGTTGATACGTTCGGCAAATTCCATCTCAGGCAAGCCGCGACGGTTGGCCTGCTGCGGGGTAATACCCGTAATCAGGCACGCCATGGGGTGCGGTAGGTAATCTTCTGCCTGACGACAGTAGAGCACCTCCGGTTCACCGATCGGATTGAAATCAGCGTCAGTTCGAATGGCGGCAAACTGGGAAGGACGATCCCGCCGCGGATCTGTCCCGAAGGTTTCGTAATCGTGGAACAGGAAAGTAGGCTCTGACACAGCTTGCTACCTAACGCATGAGAGGCGGGGAAGAGAGCGACCAGCGCCATGGGCGCCGATCGCCAGGACGTCAGCCTTCCTGGTTGGGAAGCGTCACGTTGAGCTCGAGCACCGAGCAGTCAGCGTCACGATCAAGGCTGATGTTAATGGCATCGTCGTCTACTTCGACATAGCGACGAATCACTTCGAGCAGTTCTCGCTCAAGCATGGGCATGTAGTCGGGCTGGCCGCGCTGACCGCGCTGGTGCGCGACAATAATCTGCAGCCGCTCCTTGGCAACGGACGCAGACTTCTTGTTCTCACCCCTTAAGAAATCAAGCAGTCTCACCGACGACCCCCTCCGAACACACGGCTCAAGAACCCACGTTTCTGCTCTTCATGGAAGCGCAACGGACGGTCTTCGCCCAGCAGACGATCGACGGTATCGCCGTATGCCTGACCGGCATCGCTGTCGTGGTCATGAGTGACCGGCACGCCCTGGTTGGAAGCGCGCAACACGGCTTCCGACTCGGGGATCAGCCCCAGCAGCGGGATCGATAGAATCTCGCGAATATCTTCCAGATTAAGCATGTCGCCGCTGGTGACGCGGTTCGGCGAGTAGCGAGTGATCAGCAGATGTTCCTTGAGCGGATCGCCCCCTTGCTCGGCGCGACGCGTCTTCGAGCTTAACAGCCCCAGAATACGGTCGGAGTCACGTACCGAGGAGACTTCAGGGTTAGTGACGACCACTGCTTCATCGGCGAAGTACATGGCGAGCTGGGCACCGCGCTCGATACCGGCCGGCGAATCGCAGATGATGAAGTCGAAGTCTTCTTTCAGCGTGTCGAGTACCCGCTCAACGCCTTCGAGCGTAAGTGCGTCTTTATCCCGCGTTTGAGAAGCAGGCAGGACGTAGAGGTTATCGATGCGCTTGTCGCGAATCATCGCCTGGTTTAGCCCGGCTTCGCCCTGGATAACGTTAATCAGGTCGTAGACAACGCGGCGCTCGCAGCCCATGATCAAATCAAGGTTACGCAGGCCCACGTCGAAATCGATCACGATGGTTTTTTTGCCGCGCTGTGCCAGCCCGGTGGCGATAGCGGCTGCGCTGGTGGTTTTACCAACGCCGCCCTTTCCCGATGTCACTACTATGATCTTGGCCAAGGTAAGTTTCCTGTATGACGCAATTATCGACGCTCGGCCCCGCACGGTGGCTAGCACCCCAAGGCCCTTGTAGATACTTCCATCACAGCGATGGAAGAGCCGAATTTCTTATATAACTACCCATCGCTCTGATTCTACCTGCAATTGCTGGCAAGGCTAGCAGCAGTGCGACGGGCAGCCGAATAGGTGGCGATTACAGCTCGAATGCACTGATATCGAGCTGATCTTCTGCCATGTGAACCTGAACGCTCCTACCCAATAATGCAGGATCGATGTCTTCAAGCCGCTTATAGTTGCCTGCAACCGCGATGAGCTCAGCACGCAGCTCCTGACAAAACACCGCTGCGTCGAGATCACCGTGAATGCCTGCCAATGCCCGGCCGCGTAGCGCACCGTAAACATGAATGCTGCCTGCGGCGAGGATTTCGGCACCCGCGTTAACCGCACCGACCACAATCAAGTCGCCGCGCGGCGCGCTGAGTTGCTGTCCTGACCGCACCGTACCACGGAACACGCGCGCTCCGTAATGGTTTTCAGTGTCGCCTTGGTCGTCGCGGTTAGCCGCCGGAACCACCTGCTCAACCGGCGCTGCCTGCGTGGGCGTACGGGCTTCGTTGGGCGGGAACCAGCCCATCCCGAGCGCCCAGGCCGATTGCTTGATCTCATCACTGCCACCGCGCACTGCCACCGGCAGCAATTTATGCGCGCGCAGCATGGTGCAAAGCTTATCGAGCTCCAGCGCGCCGTCTTCCCATTTATCCAGCCCTAACACCACCGGCGTTTGCTGGAAGAAGGCCGGCGCCTGGCTGATTTTCCCACTAAGCTGCTGCTCAATGAGATCGACATCGTTTGAGGCTAGCTCAAGCACTGTCATCGGCAGCATCCCGCCTTTAAAGGTGAATGCTGCCGACTCGGCGTTCAGCTCTTGGCTCATCGATCGCTCCATACCTGAAAGGTACTCGTATTCAACAACATGCTATGGCGCATCCGATAGGTGAATATGACTAATAATAAGATCGGGCCTTGCGCTAGGCGTGACCCGAGTTGTCACGAACAACGGCGGCCTCGGTAATATATACCTTCTACCCTGCTCCACCCCGAGTACTCGAGCACTCCAGAGGGGGGCATTGAAAAGCGCCTGAAAACAGCGAGCGAGGCCGTGACAAGGCCCTTCACTGCGCCGGAAAACACCGAAACCGCCGCTCTCGACAGAGACTAGCAATTTTTATGATGCAACGCAGTCGCGAACTGCGATATCGCGCTAAATTTATATGCTGCGCGCGTATCTCCTTGACCTTCTGTAAAAAATCTGTAAGATTACGCCTCATTGATGCGGGGTGGAGCAGTCTGGTAGCTCGTCGGGCTCATAACCCGAAGGTCGTTGGTTCAAATCCAGCCCCCGCTACCAAATTTTAACCGGAAGCTTTTTAAAAAGGCTTCCGGTTTTTTATTGTCTCGCCATTGCCTACCCGCCTGAATCGCACCCTTTTCAAACTGCCGCTCCAGCAACTTTCAAAAAAGGAAATACATCGTCCTTTATTACGAAAACGTGGCGGCAAGCTTTATTCATTCTTAATATTGTAGTTTTTAAATCATCGCCGCTCTATTGTGCAAAAAAAGTTCACGCCAGCAAACCATCGTCGCTCATTTTCTCAAGACAATAATAGTTCGCCTCGAATACCCACATGGCGGCCTTTTCCTTAATTTCGACAACATTGCCTGATCGCGCTTCTGCCGCGTGAAATACGCCGCGCCGCAATAACAGCAATAATTATGAAAACTCCCCTTACTACCATCGGTTTAATCAATTACATACAATATCGGAAACAAATGAGGTCGCCATCATCGTGGCCTGACTATCTTCGGGCTACCGTTATGAGTAAACGTGATGACTAATGCACAGCGCTCACCGCTGACACATCAATCAGGCGCCTTCACCGGTTGGGAAATTCACTGCGACTTCGATGGCACCATCAGTCGGCAAGACGTCACTGACACCTTGCTCAACCGCTTTGGTCAACGCGGTTGGCAGGCTTACGAGGATGCGTGGGAGCGCGGCGAGATTGGCTCGCGCGAATGTATGGTGGCGCAAATTGCGCTGCTCGACATGAGCAAGGAAGAACTCGATCACTGCCTCGACATCATTGAGATCGACCCGGGCTTTATCGCTTTCGCTGCGGCAGCACGTCATGCGGGAATTCCGCTGATTGTCGTCAGCGACGGACTCGACTATGCCATCACCCGCATTCTGGCACGCGAGGGCATTACCGATGTTCCCGTCAGGGCCAATCGGCTGCTTCAGCACGACACGCGCGCATGGCGATTGGAAACGCCGTGGGCGAGCCCCGTATGCCCAAGCGCCAACTGTAAATGCCGAACTGCGAGAGAAGCCGCCTCGCGCGACAACGCGGTGCTGTATATAGGCGATGGCAGCTCCGATTTTTGCGTCTCGAAGCGCGCGCGTTTGGTGTTGGCAAAAGGCAAGCTGATCGACTTCTGCCAGACCCATCGCCTCCCCTTTCAATCCTTTAATCACTTTGAGCAACTAATGCCCACACTTGAACGTATCGTAGCGAGTACCACGCAGGACACCAAGGCATGAGCCTGACGCCATCGGCAGAACCGGCAGAACCGCAGCGCTCGTCTTCGGATGCCACTGCGCCCGAACCAGCGGGACTGTTGGAGCACGAGATCTGGATGCCAGGCCACGGTGAACACGCGCAAACCGGTGTGCTGCTGATTCACGGGTTAACGGGTACGCCTAACGAGATGCGCATTGTGGGGCGCGGGCTCAACAAGCAAGGGTTTACCGTCTTCGCGGTGAAGCTGGCGGGCCACTGCGGCACGGTCGAGGACCTGCTCGCGACCAGCTGGCACGACTGGCTTGATAGCGCATGCAGAGGCGCTGAGCTTCTGGCAACGCACGTCGACAAGATCGTTACCGGAGGGCTGTCGATGGGTGCTGTGCTGGCGCTAGCGCTGGCGCAGCGTCGCCCCCAATTGATTGACGGAGTGATGGCCCTTTCGACCACCTTTCGTCATGACGGTTGGAGTATTCCGTGGTGGGCACGCCCAATGACCGCACTGCTGCCCATCACCTGCAAGCTGGGCCTGGCACGCAACAAGGTGTTCAACGAGCAGCCGCCCTACGGCATCATGGACGAAGCCCTGCGCGCGATGATCGTTAAAAGCATGAACAGTGGCGACAGCGCCGAGGCTGGGCTACCGGGCAACCCCTGGTGGTCGGTAGCGGAGATGAAAAAGCTTTCGGAACATACCCGCCGTCACCTCGATAGCGTTTATGCCCCCTGTCTGGTGATGCACGCGCGCAATGACGATATCGCATCGGTCAAGAATGCCTACAAGATAGTAGCCGGCGCGCGCCATGCTGAAGTCACGCTGGTGCTGCTTACCGATAGCTACCACATGATTACCATTGATAAGCAGCGACGTCAGGTGATTGATACCACCATCGCCTTCGTCACTAACGTTCACAACCGCAAGTACAGCGTGACGTCGCATAATGATGAATAACAGCATGCTCTCACTGACCATCATCCTATGGGTGCTCAACGTGCTGGTGGACTCGGGCGGACAGCTCGCCTTCAAGGCCGCCGCCAGCCATCCTGATAGCGGCGATGGTGTTGAGCACTGGAAGCATATGGCCATGCGCCCTTGGCTGTGGATAGGCATCGCCTGCTACGTGTTCGAGTTTGTGCTGTGGTTGGCATTTCTATCGCTGGTGCCGCTATCGCTGGGCGTATTGATGGGATCGATCAATATCGTCGCAATCATGATTCTAGGCAGATTCATCTTCAAGGAGCGCCTTACGCCGATGCGCGTACTCGGTATTGTGCTGGTATCGCTTGGCGTGGCGGTGGTTGGTATACAGCTATGACTCACGCCGTTATGGCCTTTCAATGCCGCGTACATGTGCGGCTGCAGGTAGTGCGATGAAACGGTTTTACATCATTGGTTTTCTCGTCCTGATGGGCTTCGACACGCTCGCGCAGCTCAGCTTTAAAATGGCTGGAGAGCATGCGCTGCCGCTGGCGTTATCAACTGAATGGCTGGCGCGGGTGTTTGCTCACCCGTGGATTTACGGCGCCTTCGTTGGCTATATTGGCGCTTTTTTCACCTGGATGACGCTTCTGAAAAGCGCCCCGATTGGCCCGGCATTCGCTGCTTCTCACCTCGAGATTGTCTCGGTGCTGCTGATATCGGTGCTGTTTTTTGCTGAACCTTTCCATTGGCCACAAGCGTTGGGCGCGCTGCTGATTCTGGCAGGCATTGGCTGTCTGGCGGTCAGTGAGCGCGATATTGTCGAGCAGCAAGAGGCGCACTGACGATGTCGCCCCAGCCGCGTTCCGATGTCGCCAAACAACGCGCCGAGCCACCGCCCACCGGCGGACTGCCCGCGCGTGCGCGCGATTGGCTGCCGGGACGCTCGGACCTTACCGCTGAACTTGCGCGCTTTCTCGGGGTTGAGCGCGCCCTGCTCTCGTGCTCCGGCACGGCTGCACTGGTCGCCGCCCTCGATGCGCTGAAGGCCCGTGCGCCCGCACGCCGCAAAGTCATCATCCCCGCCTACACGTGCCCGCTGGTCGCCATTGCCGTCGTCCACTGTGGGCTCGAACCAATACTGTGCGACCTGCTGCCCGATAGCTTCGACCTTGAGCCTGAGCAGCTGGCACAGCTCTGCAGCAACGCCACGCTAGCGGTTGTGCCCACGCACTTCGGCGGGCGTGTCAGTGATATCGCGACCGCGGTTAGGATTGCTCACGCGCAGGGGGCTTGGGTGATTGAGGATGCAGCGCAAGCACTAGGGGCAACCATTGATGGCCATAGCGTCGGTTTGACGGGCGATATCGGCTTTTTCAGCCTGGCGGTAGGTAAGGGAATGACGTTGTTTGAAGGCGGCGTGCTGATCTCACGCGATGAAGCACTGCTTAACGCATGCGACCAGCAGCTGCACCAGCAGCAGCACCCATCGCGCTGGTCGCACAAACTCGGCGGATTACTGTGGGATGGTCGGCGCACCGCTGAGCTAATCGCCTATACGCTTGCCTATCGCCCGCGCTTGCTAAACTGGGCCTATGCCCGCGAGGTTCGTCGGGCACTGGCAGAAGGCGATTTGGTCGCAGCCGCCGGCGATGATTTTTCTCGCCAGATTCCGCTGCATCGCGTCGGCTACTTGCGCCGTCGTGCAGGCAGCAGTGCGCTGCAGCGCTTGCCCGAATGGCTAAGCCAGTGCTATCAGCAGGCCCAGCAGCGTCTTCCGCTGCTGCGGGCAATTAATGGCGTAACGGTACTGAGCGATAGCCCTCGGGCCCCTGCTGCTCAGGGCACATGGCCGGTGGTGATAGTCCTGCTTCCCAATCAGGCCATCCGCGATTGGGTACTGCATAGAAGCTGGGGAAAAGGCCTTGGCACCAGCCTGATGTTTGTTCACGCGCTACCCGACTATGAGTGCTACCGCGATATCTTTGCTGCCGAGGAAGGAGAGCAGGCGCCGAACGCGCGCCGGCTAGCGCAGCGCATGCTCGTGATCAGCAATAGCCCATGGCTCGACCAACCACGCTTTGAGCAACTGTGCGTATTGCTGCATCGCGCAACCAGCGAGGCGCGGGAATTACCAGCCACAGCATAGTCGTCGACAGCGCCGTCATCTGCCCTTGCCTCTCTCGGCACGCCAGCCCAAGCCCCTCATGATGACACCCTCGACCCGTGGCAACCACTTAACGCAAACGCTGCGTATCGACGCGTGCAGTCAGACTGCCGGCGCTGCGCAAGGCGTTAGTTGCAGCGCCATGCTCTTTCGAGTGTCGCCACGATATGCTGATTGAACAGCGCTTGCTGATGCTGCCATTCGCTCAGCTCAGCATGGCTAGCGCCGGTATCCTGACCGTCGGCGGCACTTAGCCAGCGCTTCCATGCCGCCTTGTAGTGCCAAGTGGATATTTCACCGGTTACATCGCTACCGACCAGCGTACCGCTTAACGCCGCTACCAGCGCATCGAACTGCTCGCGGCGCATCTGCCCCTGATCCCAATTGGTGCGAACGACATCGGGGGCGAAAACATCTTTATCGATACTGAGATAGGTGGCAGTGCGATCACTCGACAGCTCGCTCACGGCCGCCGCCACCAGCGCTTCCTCGCTATCAAACTGCCGAAAGCGTTGGCTTAGGCCGATACGCGATGCCCAGCGTGTATTCACGCCCGTACACCAGTAGGTAATCCGCCCTTTGAACAGCGCCGACAGATGGTGCTCCCATGCGTGCGCAGCACCGAGGTCACCAGAGGTGATGCCAATCACGTGAATATGGGCAATGCCCGTGAGTTTGGCAGCATGCGCCACCCACGAGCCGCAATGGATACCCCACGGAAAGCGCATGTTGTCGGGGTGGTTATCGAGCACTACCAGCCGCAGCCCGTTGGATTCACTGAAGCCGTAGTCCTTGATACAGCGCTCGACCAGCGCAAGGCTGAGATGATGGAAATCACCACTGCCCATGAACAGCGCGCCCTGCTCGCGCACGCAGGGCAAACCTGCCGTCGCTCGGGCGACCTGCTGACGATAGCTGGAAAAACGGCTGCCAAAGCGCACACACTCGCGCCACGCCCGCGACAGCGACACGCGTGTTTCGCCCTCGAGTACCGCCACCGAATCGTCGGTATCGAGCACCACTGGCTGCCTACCCATTACGAAGCCTCTTGTTCCGTTACCCACTCGCTGTCGGGCGATAGCCGATCAGCAAAGCGATTGAGTACCCACCGAAGCAGTGGATTGCGCACCAGCACCGCATGCCGCGTCGCGGTAAAACTGGCCCCCAGCATCGCTTTTACTGCGGGATCGGTCCAGCCGGCCACGTATGCGCTTAAACCTCGTTCAAGCGCATATTCAAGATTGACCACCCAACTCAGGAAGTAAAGGCTGAGCTCTTTGGCGTCGGGATAGCGCAAACCGATATATTTATCGATCAAGCGCCCCTGCTCTTCGTAGCAAAGGTTGAAGCCGAGCAGCTGATGGTCAGCGGCGCGGCGATATTCAAAGACGATGCCATCGGCAGTGGTGTCGCTCAGCAGCGCACCAAAGAACTCCCGCGTTAACAGATCGAAATGAATGTCGCTTTGGTCGTAGACCGCTGAGTAGAGCGCGTAATATTCATCAACGCGCGCTTGATTATCGTACTCATGGCCGGTGGCACAGCGAATTACCTGCACCTCGTCACGAGTGCGCAAACGGCGCTTGATATAGCGCCGAGAGCTCTTCTTGAGCCGCGCCAGATAGCTGTCGATATCGGGAAAATCGATCGGCACATAGGCCAGCGCCTGACCGTCCACCGCTAGAAACCCTTGCGCTCGACAGGCGCTCACCAGTTGGTCGGCGTAGCGGTTTTCGGCGTCGCTTAGAAGCGGCGAAGCCTGCGGAATATCCTTGATAATCACCAGCCGATGATCGCGGCCCAACTGGGCGCGTACATCGCGGGCAACGCTATCGGGATCGTCGGAAGGGGAAAACAGCGCGTATTCGCTGACGGTAGTGCCCACAAAGGCGGTGTTGATCGTCAGCCATTTCGACCAGTAGCGATAGCCGGGAATACGCTGAAGCTTGTGCAGCAGATCGTCATCTGCAGTGGTTAGCAAATTGAACGGCGCCACGAAAGCCGGCATTTCCGGCCACTCCTCAAGGGCAGTGAAGCCCTCAGGGGGGTGGCGCCGAAAATGCCGAACCAGTGACGCCGGCTCAAGCGCATTGCGCAACTTCTCCAACTGCCCTCAGCCTTTTTTGGCGCGGGTGATCAGTTGGTCAAGCAGGTACATGGCTTCGTCGATTTCTTCGCGCGAAATCATCAGCGATGGCGCGAAGGTAATCACGTTTTTGTAATACCCGCCGACATCGAGCACCAGGCCGCGTTTTTGCCCTTTGTACTCGAGATCACCCGCCAAACCGATATCGACCATGCGATCAAGCAGCTCGCGGTTAGGAGTAAAGCCGTCTTCGGTACAAATTTCGGCACGCAACGCCAAACCAAGCCCATCGACATCACCGATTTCGGGATGGCGTGTCTGTAGATCACGCAAACCTTCCAGGAAGTAGGCGCCTGAATCACACACCTGCTTACCGAAGTCAATTTCGTGGGTCATCTTCATTACCTCAAGACCCACTGATGTACCGAGCGGGTTGGAGGCAAATGTCGAGTGCGTGGAGCCCGGCGGGAAGGTGGTTGGGTTGATCAGCTCTTCCTTCGCCCACAGGCCGGAAAGCGGATTCAGCCCGTTGGTCAGCGCCTTGGCAAACACCAGTACGTCGGGAGTAATGCCGAAGTTTTCGACCGACCACAGTTTACCGGTACGCCAGAAGCCCATCTGGATTTCATCAACCACCAGCAGGATGCCGTACTTGTCGAGCACGCGCTTCAGACCAGTAAAGAAGTTGGCAGGCGGCACCACATAGCCACCAGTACCCTGAATCGGCTCGATATAGAAGGCAGCGTATTCGCACTCCTGAACCTTGGGATCCCAAATAGCGTGATATTCGTTTTCGAACTTGCGCTCGAACTGCTGCACGATGGAATCAGCGTATTCTTCCGCGGTCATGCCCTTGGGGCGACGGAACGGATAAGGGAAGGGAATAAACTGAGCGCGATCGCCGAAGTGGCCGTAACGGCGGCGATAGCGATAGCTGGAAGTAATACTGGATGCCCCCAGGGTACGACCGTGATAACCGCCCTCGAAGGCAAACATGAAACTTTTGCCCTGCTTGGCGTTGCGCACTACCTTCAGCGAGTCGTCAATGGCCTGAGCGCCGCCCACGTTGAAATGTACGCGCCCCTGCTCGCCCCACTTCTTCTCGGCATCCTGCGCGATAAACTTGGCAAGCTCGATTTTGGAAGGATGCAGATACTGGCTTGCTACCTGCGGCAATGTATCGATCTGCTGGTGGAGCACCTGATCAAGGCGCTTGTTCTTGTAGCCGAAATTGACCGCTGAATACCACATTTGCAGGTCAAGATAGCCCGTACCCTTGCTGTCGTACATGTAGCTACCTTCACAATCAGTGAAGATTTTGGGCGGGTTGACGTAGTGAACGGTGTCACCAAAAGAACAGTAGCGCGCTTCATCCTGAAGCAGCTGTTTTTCATCTATAGACATTTAACACACCTAGTAAAACAACAATGCATTCATGCCGAGACAGCAGGAATGTAATTTGTAGAACTTTACCATGAAAAAATTTGGTTTGGGGGCGCTTACTATAATTTGCCTTTATTAGTGCACAATCTTTTAAAACCCTTAACGACGGGCGCTACAACGCTACAAAGGGGATTAATCAGGACCCCAAACTTTAATTTATCTTAATATAATAGAGAGCAAATAATCTTCATTCCAGCTGTAGTGATAGTGTCAAAATCATACGTCTCCTAACGTTCTGCCGGAGTCTTAGCTTCGCGCCCACTTCTTAAGCTTGTCGTCAATGACTAAAACGGGCGATTTATCACTCGCAGCAATGGCATATACTCGGCGCGAATTTGCCGCCAGCGCAATGCACTGCGGAAGGAGACAGCGACTGGCGCCCTCGGCTATTTCAAGGGGCGCATTCGCCAGACGCTGCGCTATTTGACGTTGAAGCCATTACTATGAAAATTCTTTATCTGATTACCAGCCTGGAAACCGGCGGTGCCGAATTTGCCGTCGCCGACATCGTCGCGAGCCTGCAAAAACAGGGGCTATCGGTGGATGTCATCGCATGCGAACCGCGCGACATGGTGGCTGCCACACATTTGCAGGCCGCTGGCATTCCTTATCGGGTGCTGTGCTCACGGAGAAGAGCAAGCTGTGTGGTGCTGGCAAAACTGCTCCGCTACATGCGCCACCATCGCCCTGACATCATCTGGACATCGCTGAGCTGGGCTACCCGCATTGGGCAACGCGCCGGACAACTGCTCAACATTCCGGTGGTCAGCTTCAAACATAGCGCCAGCGTTAAACGCGCCACCTATCGCATGCGCCACCTGTCCGATCTATGGGTAGGCGATTCGTCGCTGGTCACCCGCTACCTTGTCGAGCACATGGGAATACCTGCCGACCGCGTGCTCAACTGGCCGCTTTATCAGTGCGATGCCCACGCCACCCTCGCGGCACCGTGGGACGGCTCTTCGACGTTACAGCTGGGCAGTGTGGGACGCCTGCACAGCGTCAAGCAGTACGACAAATTGATTGAAGCACTGGCACGCGCTATTGCTCGCACGCCCAGCCTCGCCCGTCGACTGCACCTGACGATTGTGGGAGAAGGTCCCGAGCGAGCGGCGCTAGAGCAGTTAATCGAACGTTTAGCGCTGCAGAACAACGTGTCGCTACCGGGATTCTCCAACAACGTCGACGCTTATCTGACAAGTTGGCATGTCTACTTTCAGCCATCGTTTTATGAAGGCATGTGCCTGGCCGTTCACGAGGCAATGAATGCGGGCCTGCCGATTGTCGCAACGCCGGTGGGAGAACTGACGAACTGCGTTCAAAACGGCGTTACTGGCTTTATCGCTGAAGGTGAAACGGTCGCCGCACTTACCGAAATCATCCTGCAAATCGCCGCCCACCCCGAACAGCTGGCCGCGCTTGGTCAGCAGGCACACCGCTACGTTCAGCAGCACTATAGCCGCGCTAGTTTTGACGCTGCCGCGCACGCCATCGCTACGCGACTCTCCACTCTGCCACCCCACCACGGCACCCGCATGGATAGGGCGGCGTCATGAGCATGTTGGTCAGCGATATTTGGCGTGTCGGCATTATTAGCGCCCCCATTAGCCAAGTGGCTCAGCAGAGCGCCTTGGAGCAAGCCAGCATTCACTGGCTCGAAGCCGCCGACTCGATGTGTTTCCTGGCCGATCCTTTTGGGCTGTGGCGCGATAACAGGCTCTATGTGTTCGTGGAAGCCTATGACTACCGCACTCGGCATGGCCACATTGAGGTTTACGTGTTCGACCGTCACCTTGAGCTCTTGGATCAGCGGGCGATACTGAAGGAGCCGTGGCACCTCTCTTATCCTTACGTCTTCGAGGATGGCGGCGAGATATGGATGCTGCCAGAAGGCTATAAGTCGGGGCGGCTATCGCTGTATCGCGCGGTCGACTTTCCATGGCGCTGGCAGCGTGTTGAGGAATTTGCTTTTCCAGCGGCGGCGATTGATGCGTCGCTGTATAGAAACGCAAAAGGCTACTGGATCTTTTACACGCCACCCGCTCCCAAACAAGCTCGTACCAGCGCCTTGATGCTGGCGCACGCCGACACATTACTGGGGCATTGGGAAAACGTCTCGCCGCAGCCTATCCATATCGATCGCGGTGGCGCACGCATGGGTGGCACCCCCTTTGAGAGCGGCGATCAACTGGTGCTGCCGACACAGGATTGCGCTGACAGCTATGGCGGTGCTCTGACACTGCTGTCGCTGCCCGTCGCACAGCTTCAGCGACCCACCTTCCAAACGCTAGGACACCTGACAGCGCCCGCTTCTGCCCGCCGCTACAGCGACGGTTTACATACGCTGTCAGCCGTCGGCGATGAATTCACGCTGATCGATACCAAGCGTCTCGTTAAAGGCTCACCCAAGCGGATTGCCATTGATATTGGTCGCGCGCTGAGAAAATCCCGCTGAGCAACCAAAAACGGCAGCCTAATGGCTGCCGTTGCTGCGATCACGAATCGTGGAAGGTCACTCGGACGTTCTGCCCCACTAACGCCTGGGCATTACCGTCGAAGGCGAGAATACATTGCACGACTCGTACCTCGCCGACCTGATTATTATTCGACAGCGTAGAGCTGCCGTACACCGGACTGATGTGCGTGACGTGAGCTTCTGGCAATGCCGGACCATCTGCACCGTCCATATCAGACACCACCGTCGCGCGCGCCCCCGGTTTTATCTTGTCGATATAGGCCGCCCCCACTTCGGCACGCACGATCAACGGTCGCGCTGGCATCAGCATCAGCGCCGTCGCACCTTGATGAAGGTAAGCGCCACGCTGCGTAGCCACGCTAACCACCGTACCGTCGTCAGGCGCCTTGATCGCGAGCAGTGCACGGCGATTGAGCGTTTGCTGGTATTCACTGTCGGCCAGCTTCACGCGTGCGGTGGCAATCGCAACATCCGACTGTGCCGAGGCAAGCTGTTGGCGAATATCGGATAGCTCGTTGCCATCTGCCGCGCCGGCTTGCGCCGCTTGTTCGTATCGCGATGCCTTACTGCGCAGCGCGGTAAATTCGCGCTGGGCGGCGGTTTGCTGCGCACGTGCCAACGTACGCTGACCATCACTAACGCTGAGTTGCCCAGCCAGTGCGCTATCGTTTTGCTGCAACAATAGCTGACCGCGTTTCACCCGCGTGCCCGGCTGTACCGCAACAGCGCTGACCACGCCGTCCTCAACCGCCGCGAGCTCGATAATGCCGCCATCGACATCGATCTTGCCGCGCGCCACTGCCACGCGGTCCGATGCCGCATGCTGATCGGAAGCAGCGGATGCACCAGGCTCATCGCTATCGGAAGAAGAACACCCGGCCACCAGCGCTAACATGATGGCTACGCCTGCCATGCGCCATTTGGCTGGGCGGCGAGCAAGGTGCGTTATCGCGTTACTCATAAGATTGTCACCTGTTAATACCGCGCTGCTGACGGGTCGGGCTGCGCGCCAGCAGCCATACGCGCGGCGGCGTCCCCACGCAAATCGTTGATAACTTGGCCGTCTTCCATCTGAACAATCCGATCGGCATAGCGCATAACGCGCGCGTCGTGGCTAACACACAGCACCGTTGCGCCCTGCTGCTTGGCAAAATGCTGCAGTAGATCAACCACCCGCTGACCGTTTTCAGCGTCCAGCGCACTGGTCGGCTCATCGACAAACAACAGCTCGGGCTGCTTCGAGATAGCGCGAGCAATCGCTACACGCTGTTTCTCGCCGCCGGAAAGATGCGCAGGACGCAGCTGCGCGCGGTGCTCCATATCGACATCGCGCAGCGCTTGTAATGCCAGCGCCTTGCTCGTTTTGCGATCCTTCCCTACATACCCCAGCAGCAGCTCAATCTGCTCCTGCGCCGTTAGCGCTGGAAACAAATTGAAGCCCTGAAATACGAACCCGGTATGCGCTAGACGAAACCGCTGCAGCTCACGCCCTCGCATGCTGGAAACGCACTGTCCAAGCGCCTCAACCCTGCCTTGATCGGCCTGCTGCAAGCCTGAAAGCAGCGACAGCAGCGTACTTTTGCCACACCCCGACGGCCCCGAAATCAGCGTGAACTGTCCGGCATACACCTCGAGATCAAGGCCGCGCAGCACCGACGTTTTGACGCTGCCGGTCACGAAAGACTTGTGAAGCCCTTGAGCGCGCAGCGAGGCCTGAGCAGCTGTCGATGTCGTCTGTTGTGAAGGATTGGCTGGCATCTCATTGCACCTAATAAGGGCGCTACGCTAGCGCAGCAAAATGGCTGGATCGGTACGCTGCAAGCTCCGCAGCGCCAGAATGCTGGAACACAGCGCCATTGCGATCACCAGCGCAATACAGCAGCAGGCCGCGAAGGGCGTTAGCGCCACTGGCACATTTTCAGCCGCGGCTAGCAGTAGCAGCACCGCGCTAGCGATACACGCGAGTATCAGTCCTACCAGACCGATCAGGCACGCTTCCTCAAGAACAACGCGCGCCAGCGACCAGCGGCTTGCCCCCAGGGCATTCAGCGTGGCGTATTCACGCGCTGACGATGCCACCACCGAGGCAAACGACTGATTGGTAATAATGGCCCCGACCAGACACACGATGATTGCCATGAACAGAATCGCCATACCGGCCCCGGTATCGAGCAACCAGAAATTTTGCGACTGGCGCGAAAACTGATCGGCGCTCCAAATCTGCACCGCACCGCCCACACCGCTGTGCTGAAGCTGCTCGCGCACCTGCTGTAAATCGCTGCCCGGGCGAAGATGCGCGACGTAATAGGTGGCACCCTCGCTCGCGTTTATCTCTCCTACCATTCTGGCGGTGTCGATGGACGACAGCACGTTTAGGCCGCCCAGCCCTCGCAGCCCGGGAATGGTCGCTACCACTCGTACTTCATGACCGTTAATAAAGCCGCGATCCCCAACGCCCTTCACACCCAACGCATCGAGATCGGCGCTATCGACGATAACGCTGCCAATTTCCCCTAGCCTGGCCCGCATGTCAGGCGTTAGCAGCTTGGAGAACATCAGCGCATCGGGCGCGACGCTGATGCCTGACAGATAGATTGACTGCGGCCCTGACGCTGAGTGACGAGTGTTCCAGTCACCGTCCACCCACTGGTAGGGCTCGGTTTTATCGACATCAGGATGGGCCCACAGCCTGACTTCTGCATCGGGAGACACCGGACTTCCCAGGTTGACGCTTTGAGTACCGGGATGCCCCGCCCATATCTCAGCCGACGAGGCCTTCACATAGATCGCGGTGCTTTGGAATATCCCCAGCACCAGCGCGGCCTGCGCTGTCAGCAGCACACCCACAAAGCCGACCGCCAGCACCACCGGCAGAAATCGCCGCCATTCATGGATCAGCGTTTTACGCGCGAGAGAAACCATTACTGGCTGGCCGCCCTGAGTTGATCGAAGGGGGCACCACCCAACGCCTTGTAAAGCGCGATAAACGCCAGCGAGCGTTGGCTTTCAGCCAGCAGTTGCTCGATGCTGGCGTCGCTTGCTGCCGCCTGCTGCTGCGCAACGGCATAGCGACTAGTCAAACCGAATCCCGCACGGGTACGCAGCCGCGTTGCGCGTTGGTCGGCGCGTTGGGTAAGTTCCGCCAGCAATTGTGCCTGCTGTCCTTGGTAGTGCAGTGAGGCGAGGCTTTTCTCTACTTCGGCTTCACCGCTTACCACCGCGTTGCGATAGCCCAGCAAGGCCGCGTTCAACGCCTGTTCGCTGGCGTCACGTCTGCCAATGCGCGCCCCCCAATCCCATAACGGGATATTGATACGCGGCCCGATTGAGGGCGTGGTGTCGCTGCCGCTGTGCTCATCACCGGTCACGTTGTAGGAATAGAGCATCGATCCTTCCAGACTCAGCTGCGGATACAGCTCGGAGCGCGCGAAACCTAAATTAGCCGCCGCATGCAAGACATCGGTTTCGGCCGCCAGAATATCCGGTCGAGTGCGCAGCAGATCGGCGGGCACCTGAGCAAGCGTGAAGGCTGCCAGCGTGGGCGGCGTGCTGATGGAGTCCCATCCGGCCTCTGGCTGATCGCGCCCCAGCAGTGCCGCCAAATCGTGCTTGCGATGGGCCGCTTCCTCGCGCACCTCAGCCAGTGCCGCTTGGGTATGCGTCAACTGCGCATCGGCCTGGTCGACGCCTTCTGGATCGCTGTGCAGATACCCTGCGCGCGCTTTAGCCAGACGCACCATGGTGCTGGCATGCTGTGCTTTCTGCTCGAGCAGCACCGCCTGCCGCTGCGCAACGCTGAGTGCCAGGTAATTGCGCACTACCTCGGCAATCACCGACACCATCGCGGCATGACGCTGATCAATGGCCTGCTGCAAATCGGCCAGCGCGGCCAAATGAGCGCTGCGATAAGCCCCGAAGATGCCCACCTCCCAGCTCATATCGATGCTGGCGTGGTAGAACGAGTTCTGCGCTTGAGCATCTTCGACAGGCGCACCGTTGGCGCTAATGCTGGGCAGAAATTCATTGTTCCAGCCGCGCGAGAGATTGCGAGCACTGGCAAGGCGGCTGCTCGCTTGCTGCAAGTCGAGATTGTCGCGCAGCGCCGTATCCACCAGCGCGTTGAGGCGTGGATCATTGAACGCCGTCCACCAGTGCCGTAAATCGACGTGAATACCGGCGGCATCGGTATCACCCGACTGCCACTGGGAAGCGGTTTGCTGAGGAAGTTCGGGCGGGTTAACCGTAATACAGGCGCTTAGCGCCAGACACGGCAATACCCCTACCACGGCCGTAATTACCGGCAAACGCGAGAAAGAAAAATATGACAAAACCCGCCCCGAATTCTTTTTCATGTGCCAAGGGTATCGCCGACGTAATGGATAGCAAGCATGCCTGGCCCCCTTGCACTATGTTACTAAGTGTAATTCGCTAAAGTTTGGCAGATTTGCCGCCAGATTCAAGCAAGCCTGCTGCTCTGCAAGCCCCTCCACAGCGCCATTCGTGGCAAACAGACGCAATCAGCCCAGGCGCTCCGATAGCTTAACGATAGCTGAATATATCGACGCACTTTTAATAGCGTTAGCGCGGTTTTCAGGGGGCATTCATCGCCATCAAAATGCACTGTTAGCATCAAACGGCATCGGTTTATTGCGTCGCCGAATGCTCTCTCTTCACAATGCAGCGTATTCACCGCCCACGCTTTCAATCGAGACGTTCAATGACATCGCGACCATCGCTGGTGCTCGCCAGCAGTTCTCCTTATCGGCGCGCATTACTAGAGCGCCTGCAGCTTCCGTTTACCTCTGCGTCGCCGGATATCGACGAATCAGCGCGCCCCCACGAAACGCCAGCAGCGCTGGCCGAGCGCCTTGCCATTGAGAAGGCGCGCGCTGTAGCAGCAAGCCATTCCGATACCATCGTGATTGGCTCCGATCAGGTATGCGCCATTGATGATGCGGTGCTAGGCAAGCCTGGTTCGGTGGCGAACGCATGCGCGCAGCTGGCGCGGTTTTCGGGCCGCAGCGTCGACTTCTATACTGGGCTTTGTGTCATCAATACCGCCAGCGGTGGCGAGAAGGTGGCTGTGGAGCGCTCTACGGTGACCTTCCGCACGCTCAGCGACGCGCAGATCACTGCCTATGTAGAGCGTGAACAACCGCTCGATTGTGCGGGCGCTTTCCGCATGGAGGGGCTGGGCATCGCGCTGTTTGAGCGCATTGATGGCGACGATCCGAATACGCTGATAGGGCTACCGCTGATTCGGCTCTGCCAGCTGTTGGGCGAGTTGGGCATCGATCCTTTGACAGGCGAGTAGCGCCACCACGATTGCGCCGACGCAGCACGAAGGTGCAGATCGCGCGATCAATCGACATATTGCCGAGCGATACTGAAGCGGAGTAACGCGTGATGCGCGGCACTATTTTCGACGACCTGCCCCGTGCCGATGCCCGCACAGCTACCCTGCGTCATCGCTCTGGCCTTGGCCCTTATCATCCCCGAAGGAGATTCTGTTATGGCGATTGCGAATACTTCCCGCTTGCTGGGCATAGTGGCTGGCTGTGGCGCTGCAGTGCTACTGGCAGGAGGGGCCGCGCAGGCAAAGCCCGCGCCTTCCGCCGCTGAAATTCGCGTTCCATGTGTGTTGGATAACTGTAGCAACGGCATCGCCATGCGCTTGATTGGAGAGCACGTGATCGCCACCGACAGCACCGTGGATGGCACGCCGGTGGGCGGCCTGTCGGGCATTGATTATGACCCGCGCAATAACCGCTACGCCACCATTTCAGATGATCGCTCGGCCAAGGCTCCCGCGCGTTTTTACTGGTTAAGCATCGATGCCGACCGCCATCGGCTGCATAGCGTGAAGGTCGAGCAGGTGCAGCGTTTGAAGGATGCCCTTGGCCATCATTATGCAGAGGGCACCGTCGATCCCGAGTCAATTCGCGTGGGCCAGGATGACAACCTGTATTGGACCAGCGAGGGCAACTCGGACAACACCGTGGCGCCGTCGGTTAACGTCTCACGCCCCGACGGGCAGTGGCTACGCCGCTTTCAGGTGCCCGCCGCCTTCACTCCGGACGCTAACCACCAGCATGGTATTCGCGCCAACCTCTCCTTCGAAGGGCTTACTTTTACTCCCAGCGGTGACGCACTCGTTTCTACCGAAGGCCCGCTGTATCAGGACGGCACGCTGCAAACGCTGCGCCATGGAGCGCTGGTGCGTTTCGTGCGTTTCGATCCGCGCACTGGAGCGGCTAAGGCGCAGTACGCGTACCCAGTGGATCCTGTTGCCGTCGCCAGTCAATTGCCCAACGGCGCGGAGGACAATGGCGTATCCGAGATTATGGCGCTGGATGACCACCGCCTGTTAGTGATAGAACGGGGATGGTCAGCGGGCTACGGTAATACCGTTAAGGTGTACGTCGCCGATACCGAGGGCGCCAGTGACGTATCACCACTCGACTCGCTGCAAGAGCGTGACGATTCGCTGGTGCCGATGCGTAAACAGCTGGTGCTGGATATGCGCGCGCAGGGCATTATTCCCGATAACATCGAAGGCGTTACCTTGGGCAAAGGCCGCGATGGCACCCCGCTGCTGGTCTTCATTGCCGACAACAACTTCAACGCTGAACAAAAAAACCAACTGCTGATATTCGCTCTCGACCGCTGGCCCAGCGCTGGCTAACGCCCCAAGGAGTAGTGCTCAACGCGCAACGCTCCACTTTTTTACTGCTGCGCTAAGGTTTTTTCGCATGTTAGACGCTTCTGCTTCCACGCCTGATCGGCACAGCACCCACCCTGCGCCCCGCCACGTTACGGTCATCGGCGCGGGCATTATCGGTGCCTCTATCGCGTATCATCTGGCGCGTCGCCACGCTAAGGTGACGCTGGTCGAGAAACACACCCCTGCGCAGGCGACCACCCGCACTTCCTTCGCATGGCTGAACGCCAATAGCAAAACCCCTTACGACTATTACCGTCTTAATTACGACGGTTTGCTGGGGTGGTATCGCTTGCAGCAGGAACTGCCCGACGCCTTCGATATTCAGTGGGGCGGCAGCGTGGCGTGGTGTTCATCCGATGCCGATGAGATCGCCGCGCTGGCCCACACAGTGCGCGAGCATCAGCCGTGGGGCTACCCCATTCACGACATCGACGCTGCCGAACTACAGCGTTTGCTACCTCAGGTAAGCACTGGCGAATTTGGCGGCGGTTGGCACTCCAGTGTCGATGGCACTCTCGACCCGGTGGCAGCGACTCAGGCGCTGGTGAGCGCGGCATGCGCGTACGGTGCCGAGCTGGTTCAGGCGGATGTCACCGGTTTGGCGACGCAGCAAACGCGCGTTACGGAGGTCGTCACCGCTCACGGACAATGGGCAACCGACGCAGTGATTATTGCCGCCGGCAACGACACGCCAGCGCTGGCCGAGCAGCTTGGCATTGCCGTGCCGATGCTCGATTCCTACGGTATTCTGGCGCACAGCACGCCGGTCGAAAAACGCTTGCCGCGCATCCTGCTGCCATCGGGTGCCGACATCAAACAGAATCCCGATGGCCGTGTTGTCACCGGTGAAAACTTCGGTGATAGCGGCGCTACGCCTGCCACCGAGGCAGTCGGCCAAGCGCTACTGGACAAGGCGAGCGAATTTCTGCCCGAGCTGGGGCGCCTAACACTTGATTTTGTGACGCGCGGCAAACGCGTATTGCCCGTCGATGAGCGGCCGATCATCGGCACCGGTGCCGATATCGACAACGCTTATGTAGCGGTCACCCACAGCGGCATTACGCTTGCGCCGGTGATTGGGCAGCTACTGGCAATCGAGGTGCTGGATGGTATTGCCACCGAGCAACTCGCGCCCTTCCGCCCCACCCGCTTTGATGGTGTTGAACGCTGATCGCGCCGCTGCATCGTCAATCCGGAATCTTGGCCCATGTACCTGCCTGCGGGCGCGTATGATTCAAGCTCGGCCGCCCGATACGCCCTTACTGTCCAACACGCGGCAGTTGAAGGCGCAGGCATTCAGGCGCACCTTGATAGCGCGCCATCAGCGCTTTTCCACTTCGATAACCTATGGCTACCATGGATACATCTAACGCAACACAGGGCACACAGCACCTTAGCGGTGCTATCTTCTCCGGCGAAGGCTGGCTGCAGGGAGAGCTAAGCTGGCATCAGGACAAGCTGATCTCGGTAAGCGGGCAACCGGTCGCTGAGCGAGATGCCCAGCCCCCCTATCTGGTCCCAGGTTTTATCGATTTACACGTCCATGGCGGCGGCGGTCGCGATGTGATGGAAGGCGGCACCGCCATGGACACCATCGCTGCCAGCCATGCCCAGCACGGAACGACGTCGCTACTCGCCACCACCATGACCGCCAGTCATCAGGATATCGTGACCGCGCTGGAGGGTGTGGCGGCCTTCCGTGAGCGGCAATCCGCGGGGGCTAACGATAGCGTTGCCGCTGCGGTGATCGGTGCGCATCTGGAAGGCCCCTATATCAATCCGGGCAAGCTAGGCGCCCAGCCCGATGCCACGCGCATCGCAACCGTTGAAGAACTGGCGCTCTATCATCAGCGGGTCCCGCTCAAGGTGATTACCCTTGCGCCTGAGTGTCTTGCCGAAAACGGTGCCCTCGAGTGGCTGCTCGAACAACAGGTGCGCGTACAGGCAGGCCACACGCTAGCCACCTACGAGCAGGCCAGCGAGGCGTGGGATGCCGGCGTGCGCGGGTTTACTCATCTGTTTAATGCCATGCCGCCGTTTAATCATCGCGAGCCGGGCCTACTCGGGTTTGCGCTGGCGCACGCAGAATATGCCGAAATCATTCCTGATCTGGTGCACGTACATGAAGGCGCACTAAACACGGCGCTGCGTGCGATTCCTTCGCTGTATGCCATTACCGATGGCACCGCCGCGTGCGCCATGCCTGACGGCGAATATCGCCTCGGCACCCAGCAGGTGTTCAAGCACGGCGGCTGCGTGCGGCTGCGCAACGGCAGTTTGGCCGGCAGTTGCCTCACTCTCGATCAGGCGCTGCGCAATCTGGTCACGCTGGGACGCTCATTGGGCGATGCCTGTCAGCGCGTTGCCACCCTTCCCGCGCGCTATCTCGGGCTTCGCGATCGGGGGCAGTTGGCGACAGGCCTGCGCGCCGATATTGCGGTACTCAACCACCAGCTACAGCTAGACAAGGTAATTTGCGCGGGGCGAGAAGTGCAGCGCTGAAGCCTTCACCAATACCACTCAGGATCATCGCGCAAATAACTCAATTGCCGCAGCGCACGCGCAGTTGCTAGCGTATGCGCTCTTTTTCCGATAACCAGCGTGGCCATTTATCCGATGGTCACGTGTCGCTTCGAGCTGTTCGCGCTGATGAATGTTTACTGCCGCCCCTCCCACACCCTACTGGCGTTAAGTTTGGCGCTACCGTGCTACTGCTGGGGCGCTCAGTCGGCAGCAAGCGACGCCGCCAGACAGCGGCACCCGCATGAACGCGCAGCAGCAGCGAACGAACAAGCTACCGCCGAAGCAGCGCTGGCACCGATGGTGGTTACCGCTGCCCTGACGCCGCAAACCGCCGATCAAAGTCTTGCGTCGGTAACGCTACTCGACCGCAAGGCACTGACGCGGCAGGCGCCGGTGTCGCTCACAGATGTGCTGCGTAGCCAGCCCGGTGTGGATGTCGCGAGCAACGGCGGCCCGGGCGCACCGTCAAATGTGTACATTCGTGGCGCTAACGCACAGTCGTCCACGCTGCTGATCGATGGCATTCGGCTGCGCTCGGCCACCACTGGTAGCGCCGCTTATCACTATCTCGACCCTGCCATTTTCAATCGTGCCGAACTGGTCAGAGGCCCGCGCGGCAGCCTCTACGGTGGCGATGCAGCGGGCGGTGTCATTCAGCTATTTACCGACGATGAGCAGCCCGGTGTGCGCCCGCGGCTGTCGATTGGCGGCGGCTCTCATGCGACCTGGCACTCCAGCGCATCGTTGAGCGGACGGCAGCATGGCACCGGCTTTACCTTCGCGGCCAGCACCATTAACAGCAACGGCACACGTGATCGCGCGGGTGGCAGCGGTCAGTCCTATGACAACCACACAGCGTTAGTGCACCTTAGCCATGACTTCGATAACGGTGCGCGCATCGGTGGCCTACTGCTGCGAGCGCGTGGTCATAGTGATTACGACGGCGGGGAAAGCTACTTTGCCGGCCGCAATGCCTTCGTACAGCAGGTTGCTGGTGTCTATGGCGAAGTACCGCTACTGACCCACCTGAAAAGTCGCGTTACGCTCAGTCAGGCCGACGACAAGCTGGATAATGCGGGCGACGGTGCTGCGACCAGCCATCTGAACACCCGTACCCAGCGCGTACGCTGGCAAAACACCCTGACGCTAGGGCAACAGCAGCTAATTGCCGGCGCTGAATACGCCGATGATCGCGTGACCGGCAATACCAACTACACCCATCGCCACCGCGACAACAAGGCAGTGTTCGGGCAAGGCGTATTCGATCTTGCGCCGTTTCGCGCGCAGGCCAGCGTGCGGCACGACGACAACCAGGCGTTCGGTGGTACGACCACCGGCGGGCTAGCGCTGGGCTACAGCCTTGACGATGTACACACCCTGCGCGCCAGTTGGGGCAATGCGTTCCGGGTACCAACGTTCAACGAACTGTACTGGCCGAACGACGGCTACTTCAGCGGTAATCCCGACCTCAAGCCAGAGAAGTCGTCCACCGTAGAGCTGGGAATGCGTGCCGAGCATCGCCTTGGCTTTTGGGACATCGCGCTCTATCAAAGTCGTTATCGCGATTTGATCAATTATGCGGGCGACGATTTCTCCCGCGAGGTCAATGTGAATCGCGCCCGAATCGAAGGCGTTGAGCTATCGGGCGGCATTCACCCCGGCCCATGGCAGATCGGTGCCAGCTTCTCCTACATGAAGCCACAGGACCGCAGCAGCGGGCTCGACTTGCAAAACCGCACGCGCCGCACCGCACGCCTTGACGTTGATCGCCAGCTTGGCGATCGCTTCGATGCGGGCGGCTCGGTGATCGCGCAGGGTTCGCGTTTTGCCGATACCGGCAACACCGACAAGATTGCCGGATTTACTACGCTCGATTTACGGGCGGGAATGCGTCTTGCGCAAGGCGTGCGCCTGCAGGCCAGCATTGAGAACCTGCTGAGCCACCGCTATCAGAGCATCAAGGGCTATCTCGAACCCGGCCGCACCGCTATGCTGACGCTATCGCTCGATCCTTCGCTATAGCGATGACCCGATGACCGTGACTTGTCCACCATGATGCACACCGACACCTTCTCTCTTAAGCTGCTGCTATGGCTCGTGCTGGTGCTGCTTGCGATGCTGCCATCGTTGGCCGTGGCCTCATCACCGCTATGCGCCGAGGACAGCGAAGGGAAGACGCTGTGCCTCGCGCAACCCGCCACCCGCATTATCGCGCTGTCACCGGCCGCGGTAGAGCAGCTATATGCCGCCGGGGCCGGTTCCCAACTGGTGGCGACCGTAGACTTCAGCAACTACCCCGCGACGGCACAGCGCTTGCCTTCGGTGGGAGGCAGTAGCCGCCTCGATCTTGAGCAGATAGTGGCGCGTCGGCCTGATTTGGTGGTGGCGTGGACATCCGGCAACTCTCCCGCGCAGCTGCGTCAGTTGGAACAACTGGGCATCAAGGTGCTGCGCCTCGACCCGCAGCATCTCGATGATATTGCGGCCGACATTGCCAAGCTCGGACGACTTAGCGGCCATGCAGCAATCGCACAACAGCAGGCGGCACACTTGCGCCACGGCATTACCGCGCTGCGCCAGCGCTACGCTGAGCGGCCCAAGGTAAGCACTTTCTATCAGGTGTGGGATAAACCACTGATTACCGTGAACCGCCGCTCGATCATCAGCGAAATGATCACCTTGTGCGGCGGCAGCAACGTATTTGCCCCACTAACGCCCTTGGCACCGCGCGTCAGCAGCGAAGCCGTACTCACCGCCAACCCCGACGCCATCGTCGGCGACAGTGCTGGGAAGCCACATCCGCTTGCCCCATGGCGTCGCTACCCACAGCTAAACGCGGTGCGCTTCGATAACCTGATCACGCTGCCTGCTGATATTACCCAGCGGGCAACACCACGCTTGCTCGATGGAGCCAAGCAGCTGTGCCAACAGCTCGATGGCGCGCGCCAACGTCTGGCGGGCGGGCAGTAGATGGCGAGGCTACGCGGCGGCACGCTGGCACTACTGTTAACGGTACTGCTGTTCGCGGCACTGCTGCTGGCGCTTTCGCTGGGCAGCGTCACGATCGCGCCGACGGCACTGCTCAAGCTGCTCGGTGCGCATCCGCCGTCGCTGGAGGCCACGTTGGTGACTCAGCTGCGCCTGCCGAGAGCGCTTAATGCTATTGCCGTGGGCGGCCTACTGGGGCTTTCCGGTGCGGTGATGCAGGTGCTGCTGCGCAATCCCTTGGCCGATCCCTACGTGCTTGGCGTATCAGGCGGGGCCTCGCTGGCAGCCTTGGGCGCCATGCTGCTCGGCATGGGAGGTATGCTGCTGCCGCTAAGCGCCTTCGGCGGCGCACTGCTCGCGATGGTGCTGGTATTCGCGCTGGCTGCCAGCGCTCGCGGCTTCCCTACTACCCGCTTGCTGCTGACCGGCGTGGTGATGGCATCGGGCTGGGGAGCGCTGATCGTGCTGCTGCTTGCCTTAGCCCCCTCCCAGCAATTGCCGAGCATGCTGTTCTGGCTGATGGGCGATCTCAGCTATGCCACCACCCCATGGCCGGGCCTGGCGGTGCTAGTCCTGTCACTGCTATTGCTATCGCCCTGGGGACGCACGCTTAACGTACTGGCGCGCGGCCCAATGCAGGCCGCCGCGCTTGGCGTGGCCGTGCGTCCGGTCAGTTGGGGGCTCTATGTGCTGGCCAGCCTGATGACCGCGGTGGCCGTTGCAAGTGCCGGCACCATCGGCTTTGTTGGCTTGATCACGCCGCATCTGCTGCGGCTGATGATCGGCAACGACCAGCGCCTGCTGCTTCCGGCCAGCGCTATGGCGGGTGCCATTCTGTTGCTGGTGGCTGATACGCTGGGGCGCAGCCTACTGGCACCGCAGCAACTGCCGGCAGGCGTGGTTACGGTGCTGCTCGGCGTGCCGGTATTCATTGCTCTATTGCGCAGGAGTAGCCAGTGATGTCGCTCCTGACCTGCCAACAACTAGTAGTGGATATTCCCGGTCGCGCCGAGGTACAGCCGCTCGATCTCGCTGTCGAAGGCGGTGAGCTGTGGGGCGTGCTTGGCCCCAATGGCGCGGGTAAAACCACGCTGCTGCACAGCCTGGCGGGGCTTAGGCCTCCTCGCAGCGGCGCTATCACGGTGGCAGGACGGGCGTTGTCAGACTGGCGTAAACGCTCGCTGGCCCAGCAGTTGGGCGTGCTGTTTCAGCAGCCGTCATCGGCAATGGAGATGAGCGTGTTTGAGAGCGCGCTCGCGGGACGCTACCCATGGCTGTCGCGCTGGCAGAGGGAAAGCAGCACAGACCACCAACGCGTATATGATGCCTTGGCCGCCGTGGGGCTGAATCAACGCGCTCGCCAGCGTGTTGCAACGCTCTCGGGCGGTGAACGTCAGCGCTTGGATATTGCCACCCTGATGGTGCAAGACCCAGCGCTGTGGCTGCTGGACGAGCCCACCAACCACCTCGACATGCACCAGCAGCAGCGCGTGTTGCAACTGCTGCGCCAGTACGCTCAGCAGGGCAAAGGCGTGATAATGACACTCCACGACGTAAATCTTGCCGCGCGCTGGTGTAGCCACCTGATGCTACTGTTCGACGACGGCTCGCTATACGCTGGGCCGCGCGATGCGCTGCTTGATACCGAACGGCTAAGTCGCCTGTATCACCAGCGCTTGCGCCGTTTGGATGTCGACGGCCAAGCATTCTTTTTGCCTATCTAGCGTCTCTGCACGCAAACGCCCGACTCTGATAAGAGCCGGGCGTTTGGTTTGCTGCCTATGTCAGTCTGGGAAAAGTGGCGATTGCTGATTCTTCTATCGAGTGCTGATATCCCGAGCGCTAGCCCACGCAGCCGCGCATGGGCATCTTTCGCTCGCCAGCCGGTAGCGATCTCCTAGCGCACACCTTTGATCGGAATGACCGCCAATGCACCCAGCACGGCAATTACCGCGGCAGCACAGAACAGCGCGCCATAGTTACCCCCGCCGCCAATCGCAAGAAATAGCGGCGCGGTGGCAGGCGCGAGCGACTGTGGTGCGACGTTGGAGATGTTGAAGATACCCATGTTCTTGGCGGCATCTTCGGCCCGCGAAGGCAGCACGTCGACCACTAGCGCCTGATCGACCGCCAAATAGATGCCCAATCCGCATGACGACACCAGAATGGCAGCGAGGAACATGGCGAAGCTGGAGCCTACCATCAGTAGCGCCAATCCCGCCGCGTACACCAGACTAGCGACAAACACGAACACCTTGCGGCGACCGGTAACATCGGATAACCAGCCAGAGAGCAGCGACATCACCACGATCGCACCGCCCATCAATAGCGATGCAACAAACACCGGCTTGCCTACCGTGACATGGCTGAAGCCGACCACATCCATCAAGTAGTACACCTGATAGGTCATCATCACCGATGCTCCGTACTGCACCAGAAAACGGCTCAACCATGCCCACGAGAAATCAGGATGCTGACGCGGATCGAACAGGAAGTTGCGTAGCATTGCCATTGGCCGGAACGGCTTGGGCGGCAGCTCGGCAACCTCGGGTTCGGGATAGCGCACCGCAAACACGGCCACCAGCGCCAGCCCCAACACGCCCGGCACCACGAACATCCAGATATCATCAGTGCCCACCACGTTAATCACCGCAGCGCCGGCGAAGATAGCCAGATTCGAGGACATTCCCGACAGCGCCGACAGTCGCCCGCGCTGCTGCTTCGGAATACGGTCGGGAATGACCGCCACCAGCGCCGCCAAACTGGCATTAATGGCAATTTGGGTGAGCCACCAATACAGCGCTACCAGCATCAGCGAGCCAGCGCTGCCCAACCCCAGCAGCGCCCCCACCGCGACCAGCATGCCACCCACCACCCAAGGCTTGCGCCGCCCGAAGCGCGAACGGGTCAGATCGGACAACTGCCCCAGTAGCGGATTCGCCACCATCGCGATCAAGGCCCCTACGCCCAAAATAAAGCCCAGGCTAGACGCTTTACTATCGGGAGCCAGCGCGGCGACACGTATTGCCAAGGTAATGGTGACGGGTGTCATTACCGCCAGATAGATGCCCACCACCGCCATCAGGTAGCGGAGCATAAAGCCAGACGATACCTGCGCAGGCTGGGTAGTCTGGTTGTAGCCCAAACTCGCATTCATCGAAGCCATGGCCGCTACCCCGCGCGATGATCGGCAAGCGCGTCGCTCAGGTGCCCTAGCAGCACCTCGAGATCGCTTTCGCCGAAGGCGCCCTCACTGAACGACACCAAGGCACGCAGCGGCAAATAGCGCCCCATCGCCTGCATCATCTCGTCGTCGCTGGCTTCACCGAACATGCGTTTCAGCTTCGGATTCTGCTCGAAGGTAGCGGACATTGCCTTCTGTAGCGCGCGCGCAGTGACATCGTGCGCCATCAGGTCGCCCACCAGCGCATTACGGCCAATGGCGGGAAGCATATGATCGCCCAGCGACTCGACGCTGCCGGTCAGGCGAATGTCACGCGAGGAAGCACCGATTTGCACCTCGAACTGCCCTTTCGGCATACGCCAGTCGTTGTGATCGACGTCGAAGTAGGCAAAATCGCGACGCTCAAGGGTGAGTTCGATACGCTTGGTTTCACCGGCTTCCAGCGCCACCTTGTCGAAACCGCGCAGCTGATGCACCGGCACGCTGATCTCGCCCGTTTGGTCAGCCAGATAAAGCTGCACCACTTCGCTACCCGCCCGTTCACCGCTATTGGTCACATCGAACGCGACGGTCAGCGTGTCCTGCGGGCCGACTCGGCTCGCCGACAGCGACAGATTGGCGTAATCGAAACGGGTGTAGCTGAGGCCAAAGCCGAACGGGAACTGCGGTTCGATCTGTTGGGTATCGTAGTAGCGGTAGCCCACCAGCAGCCCTTCGGCGTAATCTACACGATCACTGTTATTGGGCCGCGCGGGCGTGGCGAAATGGTTAAAACAGGGCGTCTGCTCAAGTGCGGCCGGATAGCTTTCTGACAGTTTGCCGGAAGGATTGCGCTTGCCGAACAGTACATCGGCCACCGCCGCGCCCACGGCCTGCCCGCCCAAGTGGCTTTCGAGCACCGCTGCCGCTTGCTCGATCCATGGCATGACCACCGGCGCACCGTTGGCAAGCACTACGATAATCTGCTGGTTAACCTCGCTCAGCGCCTTCAGCAGCTCGATTTGGTTACGCGGCAGATCTAGATGCTCGCGGTCATAGCCTTCCGACTCGTAACGATCGGGCAGGCCGAGATACAGCACCACCTTTTCAGCGCTTTTCGCCAGCGCCACCGCCTCTTGGAAGAGCGATTCGTTGGCGCGATCGCTATCGATATCAAACCCTTGCGCATAGCGATAGGACGCACCCGCTGCGTCGAGCGCTTCAAGCAGCGACTCAACGTGGCTAGCGTTAACGTGAGAACTGCCGCCGCCCTGATAGCGCGGGCGCTTGGCAAACTCACCAATTACCGCGACCTCGCTGCCTTCCGCCAGTGGCAGTACGTTGTGATGATTTTTCAGCAGCACCATCGAATCCGCTGCGATACGGCGCGCCAATTGGTGGTGCTGATCGGCAGAGAACTCGAGCGGCTCGGTGGCTTCGCGGGTGTTGAAATAGAGCGCCAGCAGGCGCTCGACGGCAGTATCCAGCACCGCCTCATCGAGTTTGCCTTCGCGCACCGCCTTCACGATCAAGCCATCGCGATCGTTGCCGCCCGGCATTTCAAGCTCGAGGCCTGCCGCTACGCCCGCCACGCGCTCGTTGACCGCGCCCCAATCAGACACCACTACCCCAGAGAAGCCCCACTCATTACGTAATACCTCGGTGAGCAGCCAGTGATTTTCCGAGCAATAGTCGCCGTTCAAGCGGTTGTAGCTGCACATCACTGTCCACGGCTGTGCTTTCTTGACCACGCGCTCGAAGGCCGACAAATAAAGTTCACGCAGGGTCCGCGGATCCACCACTGCATTGACCGACATGCGGCGATGTTCCTGGTTATTCACCGCAAAGTGCTTGAGCGACGTGCCCACACCCTGAGCCTGCAGTGCGTTGACATAGGAGGTTGCCAGCTCACCGGCCAGCAGCGGGTCTTCAGAGAAGTATTCGAAGTTGCGCCCACACAGCGGCGAGCGCTTGATATTGATACCGGGGCCAAGCACCACCGCCAGCTCAGCCTTGCGCGCTTCGTGGCCCAGCGCTTCACCGAGCTGAGCGGCAAGTGAGCGATCCCAACTGCTCGCCAGCGCAGAAGCGCTAGGAAAACAGGTGGCCGGATTACTGCCGGTTATGCCGAGGTGGTCGCCACCCTTGGGCTGTTGGCGCAGGCCGTGGGGACCATCCGCCATCATCCACTCCTCGATACCCAAGCGCTCAATGGGCTTGGTGTGCCAGAAGTCTGCGCCCGAGCACAGGCTGGCTTTCTCTTCCAGGGTAAGCTGTTTGATCAGTTGTTTGACGGCATGACTACTCATTAAGTGCTCCACTCTTTGTCGCAATAGCTGGAAAACGCTGTTCTGAAAGCAATGTTGGAGGAACTCCAATATCTTTATGAAAGCGCTTTCATACATCATCACTCAGAGCACCTTTGAGTAATAATCTACTTTAGTTAAGAGCATCATCAATAAAGGAGAAAAACGCCAAAAAAAACATAAGCTTACAACATGAAAACTTTAGTCGAAGCCTATGCACCCTTAAGTTCCATGCTAGTCTTGGCAACAGGCACAAGCAGCTTGCGAGCACTTTCAAACAGGAATCGAATGTGGCAACGATCAAGCAGGTAGCGGAGCTGGCCGGCGTTTCGCAGGCCACGGTATCGCGGGTCATGAGCGGTAGCTCGCGCGTTAACGAGGCAACTCGACAGCGTGTCGAAGAGGCCATCAGCGTCCTTGACTACCAGCCCAATGCCTTCGCACGCTCACTGGCGTCGAATCGTTCGTCCAGCGTCGGGCTGGTCATCTCGTACCTGGCCGGCGGCATGCTCGGACGACTAATGACGCACATTGAGCAGCATTTGCGCCAGCACAATATCTCGCTGCTTATTGCCGTGGGTCACGCCAACGCTGAGCAGGAGCGCGAAGCCGTTGCTTTCCTGCGCTCACGTCGCTGCGATGCGCTGATTGTGCAGGTCAATGGCTTGGCCAACTCGGAGCTACGCGCGCTCGCCAGCCAAACGCCAACGGTGGTGGTCAACCGAGAGGTGTCGGGGATCGAGCAGCAGTGCGTGTTCAGCAACGACGTGCACGGCGGCTATCTGGCCACCCAGCACCTGTTGGCACAGGGACATCAGCGTATTGTCTGCATCTCGGGGCCGCTGTCGCAGCAGGATGCGCAACGCAGAGTCGAGGGCTATCAGACGGCCATGCGCAATGCCGGCCAAGCGGCGAATATTCGTGTCGTTGAGGGCGATTTTACCGAAGCAGGCGGTCGCACTGCGGTGGAGCAATTGCATCAGCAAGGCGTGGCTTTCACCGCCATTGTGGCGGGCAGCGACGACACTGCGCTGGGCGCCATCAGCGCCTTGAGTGAACGTCAGCGACGTATCCCCGAGGATGTATCGATTGTGGGTTACGATGACGAGCGCCATAGCCGTCACATTGCGGGGGGCCTGACGACCATTCACGCCCCCGCTGAAGAGATGGGCGATGCGGTGGCGGCGCTTGCACGCCAGCTGATTGAGGGCACTGCCAAGCAAGCGCCCGCATGCTTCGCTCCGTACCTGGTCGAGCGCGCCACTACCCGTCCGCCGGCGTGAGCCCGCTGCGCTTACGCGTCGCAGGCGCCAGATAGCCAGTTTTTCGAGGGCACAGAACACCGTCTGCCCTGCGCGCTGCCATCAAGGTGCGCGTATTTCCCCTTCCCCTTCCCCTTGCGCTAGCGCGGTGCGCCGATAGTCACGACGGTACACCGCTAACGCACTCGCGCTGGTGCCTGTGTGCTCGCCGCCCCCTCCCAAGGTCTAACAGTGATCGCGCGTTCGTTTAATAAAACCAACACAATCTGCGGTAACGATAAGGAAGCTTACTTATTCCACCTTCCTTGCAGGATGACACTCGAATGCCTTGCTCTTATCGCCCTTTACTTATTGCTGGCCTATCGCTGGCTGCCTGTTGTTCCGCTGCTTCTCACGCTGCTGCCAGCGACCAGCCCCAATGGATGCAGCGCAGCGCCCAAGGCACGCTCGCTGAACATGGCGGCGCGCGACGCCTGCATGGCGATATCACCGATAATCTGCGCGACGCTATCAAGGGCGGCAAGGTACGCAATGTCATCTTATTAATTGGCGACGGCATGGGCGATTCGGAAATTACCGTCGCACGTAACTATGCCGAGGGCGCAGGCGGTTATTTCAAAGGGCTGGATGCGCTGCCCATTACCGGTCAGTACACCCACTACTCTCTGGACAAGAAGTCGGGCAAACCCGATTACGTGACCGACTCGGCAGCGTCGGGATCGGCGTGGGCCACCGGCACCAAAAGCTACAACGGCGCCATTAGCGTTGATATCCACGAAAAGCCGCAAGCGACGCTACTCGAACTCGCAAAAGAAGCGGGACTCGCGACCGGCGATGTGTCTACCGCTGAAATTCAGGACGCAACACCGGCGGTGCAAGTCGCGCACGTCAGCAAGCGCAAGTGTTATGGGCCAAACGTTACCGCCAAAGAGTGCCCTGCCAATGCGCTAGAGAACGGCGGCAATGGCTCCATTACCGAACAGCTCCTGAGCACTCGCCCTGACGTAACGCTAGGCGGCGGATTCAAGACGTTTGAGGAACAGGCGCATGCAGGGCATTGGAAGGGTAAAACACTGCTGGAGCAGGCGCGGGAGCGCGGCTATAAGATCGTCAATAATCAATCACAGCTGGCGAAAATCGATCGTGCCAATCAACAGCAGCCGTTGCTCGGACTTTTCGCCAGCGGCAATTTGCCAGTGCGCTGGAACGGGCCTAAAGCCAGTCATCACGGCAACCTCGACAAGCCTGCGGTGCAGTGCACTCCCAACAAGGAGCGCAGCAGCGCCATTCCTACCCTTGCCAACATGACGCAAAAAGCCATCGAGCTACTAAACGCGCACGACAAGGGCTTCTTCCTGCAAGTAGAAGGCGCATCCATCGACAAGCAGGATCATGCAGCCAACCCGTGCGGCCAGATTGGCGAGACCGTTGATCTCGACGAAGCGGTACAGCAGGCGTTGGCCTTCGCTCGCAAGGACGGCCATACGCTGGTGATTGTGACGGCGGACCATGCTCACGCCAGCCAGATTATCGCCAATGACTCGAAAGCACCGGGCCTTACCCAGCGGCTGATTACCAAAGACCAAGCGCCGATGACGGTTAGCTACGGCACCGCAGAAGACACCGACGAAGGCCACACCGGCGCACAGCTGCGCGTTGCCGCCTTTGGCCCGCACGCCGCTAACGTAACCGGCCTTACCGACCAAACGGACCTGTTCTACACCATCCGCGACGCGCTTGCGCTGTAATGGAGGGGCCTGGGCAGCGCGGCAGGATTGCGTGCCCAGGTGGCAATAGCGTGGATCGTGAAGGCTACAAGGGTTGGGGCTACCGCTAAGCCGATAGCGCGGCGGTAGCTCACACGAATATTCACTGAAAGGGTCCACCTGACAAAAAGAGCCGCCGCCCCTGACCGGGCGGCGGCTCTTTTGCTGGCTATCGTTGAAAATTTTGGCGCGGCGCGCTTACCACGCCCTGCGCTTGGCAATATGGTGGCGCAGTTCTTGGGGGATGCGTTTCAGCGCCTTCAGCACGCCCTTCTTGCCAACGCGATAAACGCGCAGCACGCGGCTGGCACTGATGAGCAGCACGAATACCTGGTCGGCCACGCGCTCAATGCGGGATTCGCTGGGGGAAGGCTGTGCCGCGACACCATCGCCCGACGATGTATAGTAGTCGCCGAGGGCTCGCCGCAATAAGACGTCGTCTTTTTTGTTCGACATGATGATTACCTCTCTCTGCTACCCCATACTAGACCAGTCAACGCGGGGAAAGTTTAATACTATGTGCCTATATCTAATGATCTGATGGCTGTCGTTGTTATTACTGAACGCGATTCACTGCGCTACTGTAGTGCGGACAGCGCAGCCGCTTTTCAAGTGACAGCATCACCCCCAAGCCGCCGCACCAGCGAGCGCGGAAACGCGATCATTTGCGCGCTGGCAGCAAATGCTGGTAAAACCTGCGCGGCGACAGTGGTGCCTCGATCGCGCCTCGTTCCCGTTATTCTTCACTTATCGCGCCGGAGCCTCCATGCAGCCACGCCGCCTTCTTCGTTCTCTCAAGCAGCGCGCTGCCCCTGCCGTGCTAGTGCCGGTCACGCACCCCTCGCCGCAGCAGGCGCTCGAGTTCATCAACGAGGCTGCCAGACAGCCTTTTATCGACTTCCTTGAGCTGCGCATTGATTGTCTTGAAGGTGCACGGGATATAGAAGCTGTCGGTACCTATGTCAAAAAAGCGCTGGCTGCCATGGGCGACAAAGGCGCCATCGTTACCTTTCGCACGGCGGCAGAAGGTGGCAACTGCGCTATTGCTGAAGCCGATTATGTCGCGCTCTACCAGCAGCTTATGGCAATTACCACACCGCACTATGTCGATGTAGAAGCCAATCGCGGCAGCGCGGTGGTTGAGCAGGTAATGGCCGCCGCGCGTGCGCAGCAGGTGGGGGTGATTGTCTCGCAGCACGACTTCAAGCGAACCGCAACGCGCGAGGTACTGATTGAGCAGCTTGAGCAGCTGCATCGATGTGCTGCCGATGTGGTAAAACTGGCGGTTATGCCCCACAGCAACGATGATGTACTGGCGCTGCTTGGTGCCACCTCGACGTTCAAGCAGCGTTATCCCGAGCAGCCATTGATTACCATGTCGATGGGCCCGCTTGGAATGCTGTCGCGGTTGGTGGGCGAGCAGTTTGGTTCAGATGCCACCTTCGGCAAGCTCGACAATGCTTCGGCACCTGGCCAAATTGACGCCGACGTACTGCACCAGCTTGTTACCCAGTTGCATCAGCTTAGCAACGACTAACCTGCCGCTCGCCGCATTGCGGGGCCGCGCGCCCAAGCAGCCAGCGGCGGCGCGCCGACAACACACCCTGTAAGCGCTGCCACTGCGTTACCGTGCGCATCGAACAGCGCCCTGTATGCAACCGTCCATGCTTTCCGCGGGAAGGCAGCCATCCACACACCGCACCAATAACGATAATGACTTCTTCCAGCAATCTTGGTATTTCCCGACAGCCCGGCTTTATCGCCTTTCTGGGCGCGCGTTTAGCGGCCGTATTCGCCATGCAAATTCAGGCGGTGGTAGTGGCCTGGCAGCTCTACGACATGACGCACGATGCCATGTCGTTGGCCTATGCGGGGCTGGCCCAATTCCTGCCGATGGTGGTGCTACTGCTACCCGCGGGCGATTTGATCGACCGCTTTCCCCGCAAACTGATTTTGATGCTGAGCTGGCTGCTGCAATGGCTGTGCAGCGGCGCGCTAGCAGCGCTATCGCTGCTGCCGCATAGCTCGCTGATGCCGTTTTATATGGTGCTGGTGCTGTTTGGCTGCGCACGCGCCTTTACCGGCCCAGCACTGCAAAGCCTGCTGCCGCAAATAGTGCCGCACCGCCAGTTGGCGCAAGCCATCGCGATTAACTCGGTGATCATGAAGGTTGCTACCATTGCTGGCCCGCTGCTGGGCGGCGTGCTTTATATAGGCGGCGCTGCCAGCGCTTATCTGGTGTGTTTCGCCTGTACTCTTGCCGCACTGCTGGCGATGCTGAAGGTGCCCGTGCGCGAAGCTAGCATCAGCACAGCTGCGCCCGACACCACAGCAGGCAGCAGTTGGCAGCGTTTTGCCGCCGGCCTGCGCTATATCGCGTCACGCCCGATTATCCTGGGGGCGATTTCACTCGACCTGTTCGCCGTGCTGCTGGGCGATGTGGTAGCGCTGCTGCCCATTTACGCCCAGCATATCCTGCTCACCGGCCCTGCCGGTCTTGGGGCACTGCGCAGCGCCTCTGCGGTGGGGGCAATGCTAATGGGCGTGTATCTCAGCATGCGCGCCTTCAACCGCCACGTGGGGCTAGTCATGTTCTCAGCGGTGGCGGTGTTTGGCGTGTGCAATCTGGTGTTTGCGCTATCGTCGGTGTTCTGGCTTTCGTGGCTAGCGCTGTTGATCGCGGGTGCAGCCGACATGATCAGCGTTTATGTGCGCTCCACGCTGATTCAGCTGGCAACGCCCGATGCGATGCGCGGTCGGGTTAACGCCGTCAACATGCTATTTATCGGCTCGAGCAACGAACTGGGCGAATTCCGCGCCGGCACCAGCGCTGCCTGGCTGGGCGCTCAAACGACCGCCGTGGCTGGCGGAGTCACGACGCTGGTAGTGGTGCTGGGATGGATGGTGCTATTTCCGGTGCTCAGGAAGGTCAATCGCTTCGAGCAGGCTGATGTCTCGAAGCAGACCACAGGCTAACGCGACACCGGTCGCGTCTTTCTTATGCCGCGTTATACGCTGCCGTCAAATCCTGGCGAAAGCTGGCAGGGTCAGTGTGACGCGTCCAGCGATGCCTGCTGCATCGCCCGCTCAGTAAGCAGAGTAATCTCATCGCGGCGTGACGCAATGCACAGCGTTTGATGAGTGTCACGGTAAATTTCATCCAGCAGCGCCAAGCGCTTGCGATAGGCCGAGCGGTGCTTGCTCTTCACCTCGCTGATATCCTTGCGCGGCAGTGCGGTAGGCAAACGATACCAGTACTGCTCGCGGATGCCGCCGGTTTCTTCCCAGTAGCTGTCGTAGTCGAGCTGGATCTTGTGGCCGTGCCGATGGTTGTTGGCATACTCGGCGGGAATGCCGTAAATCACCTTCAGTGCCAGCGCATCCTTAACACCAAACAGCGCGCTCATCAGCAGCGTGAACGGCCGCGCGTTGTGGCAGTAGCGATGCAGCGCTTTGATATCGTCGTTAGCGCCTTCGTGCTTGCCACCTTGCAGCGAGCCCACATAAAGTGCGCCTTCCTCGATATCAATGCAGAAGGTGACGCCGAACACAATGCGCCCCTGCTGATTGCGAATATAAAGCCCCTGCTCGCCTTCCTTGCGGTAACGACCGCGCTCCAGCTTGAGAAACCATTGGTCGGAGAAGGTCGAAATAACCAAGCCATAGCCGTTGTAGATTTGCTCAAAGGCTTCTGGCGTGAAGAACGAGAGCATGAACTCATTGTGGCCACGAATGGCCGCCAGCTTCTTGCGCGATGACCAATGGCGATGCACGTAGGAGTGCAGGTGACGATCGCTTTCACCGCGCACCATGGTGACCAGGCGCGGCTCGTTAGAGAGCGCGGCCAGCCAGCGCTTGTGCTGTTGTCGAATCGGAAACGAATTTACCGCTCGTGCGAGCCGTTTCTCCCACTCGCGAATCCTTGCAGACGCCATATCGCTGTTCCCTGCCTTGCCGCTGCGTTTCTACACTGAAGCGGACGATTATGTGAATGGCAGGAATGGTACGCCCTTCACTTCATCGCAAGGCTGAGGTTAGACGACGCTCCTCGAAGTTTTCCTGATCGGTGCACACAATGTTCACATATTGTTAATTTTCGTTTAAGCCCCGTATGGCGCGGCCTGTAGCGATACCCACCAATATTGCTGAAGGCATCTGCCCGCGTTTTCAGGCGGCGGCTCTCTCCGCACCAGCACCCTCAACGCTTATCCCTGTTCGCCTCCTATCTGATGCTGCCGCTAAAGGCAGGTACCGTAACGCTGGCACTGCTGTTGAGCAGCGTCATCACGATGCCTTTGGCTTTTGCATCGACGCGTGAGTGGACGCACAATACCCTGGCTGCCGCGGGCATAACGCTTGCTGCGCGCTTCCCTTTCAACCGATGAGTTGTTTCCGACATGACCTCTTCTTCGAAAAAGCTGGGCATAACAGCACTGGTAGTCATTGTTATCGTCGCTGCGCTTTACGTCTTTGGCATGCTGTATAGCCGTCACCTGTTCTTCTCTCATCTGGACAGCGTGCTTGATGATCTCAAGCAGGATCAGGGCATCACGCTGGAGAAGAAAGAAGTCAGCAAGGGCTTCTTTAGCAGTACCTTCACCCTGGAGGGGACGCTGGCAGCGGAGGGTGAAAGCAGCATGACGCTGAATGCACCGCTGACCGCTCATCACGGGATTTTCTCCTCGTCTGTTGACGGGCATCCGGCGCTGCTGGTGGAGGGCAAAAAGCTGTTCTCAGAGATACTCCAGGCCGACCAGGAGCCAATGGTTGACGCCAATTTCAGCTCGCTCAGCGGCCACTATCATGTGCATATCGAACTTCCCGATAGCCGCATCGACAACAATGGCAATACTGCACGTACCCATGACTTGCGGGTCAATGTTGATGGCAACGCCAACAAAAATCACATCGAGTCCGTGCTTGAGTGGCAACAGCTAAGCCTGAAAGACCTAGCCAATAACATCGTGATCGGCCCTGGCTCACTGCGCCTCAATGTTCCCAACCGCGACACCTTGGTCGGCACCAATACGCACTTCGAGCTGGACAACGCGACCATTCACAAAGTGTTGCTGGGAAGTGTTGAGCTCAAGGATCTTCACTACGACGATCATTATGACAAAGGCGATAACGGCATCGATTGGCACGGTGAATACCACATCGGTAGCGTGCTGCATTCGGACAAGGAAATAGGCAGCGGTGACGTTAAACTAAACATTGCGAACCTCGATGAGCAGGCGCTGCTATCGCTGGTAAGACGTCAGGCCAATGCCGTCGACAGTGACGAAGATGACGAAGCACGCGATACCGACGCACAGCGGCAGCGCGATATCCAGCGTCTGCTGTCGAATTCGCCGCTGCTGACCATTGAGCACTTCGAAGTTAAATCGCCACTGCTGGACAAACCGATCACTGCTAAAGGTCACTTGCAGGTTAATGGCGACAAGGTCAACTCGGCCCCGCAACAGCCGGCAAACGGACGCGTATTCAGTGTGGTGGCGCAGCAGTTTGCGCAATACGCCACCGGCCATATTACGCTGACTGGACTGGCAAACATTCTTGGCGGGCAATCCAGCAACGACAACACCGAGCTTGAGTTCAAGGATGGCCAGCTAACGATCGACGGTCAGCCGGTGGACGGTAGTGCATTGGGCGGCAACCCGCTGGATGCAGCCCCGCTGCCGAGCATGCCTTGATGGCAAGCGAACGCTTTGATCGTCGAGGGCACGGTTAGCTCGATACGATAAGCGCTGTACCAATAAAGAAGCCGGAGCGATATTCGCTCCGGCTTCTTTTATATCCAACGCTAACGCTTACTGCTGCTGCAGCTGATCGAACACTCCGCCATCGGCAAAGAAGGTTTGCTGCGCTTTGCTCCAGCCGCCGAACACTTGATCGACATTCACCAGATCGAGTTTCGGGAACAGCTTCAGTTCATCCTGCGGAATGCCATCGGTATTGCGCGGGCGGTAATAGTTGTCAGCGATAATGCGCTGCCCTTCCGGCGAATAAAGGTGCTTCAGGTAAGCATCGGCGGCCTTCTCTGCGGCCTCTCCCTTGCGCTTCACATTACCTTCCACCTTCGCAACCGGCGGCTCGGTAAGAATACTCAGGCTGGGCACCACGATTTCGTAGTTGCCTTTATCGAGCTTCTCGTTCGCCAGCAGCGCATCGCTTTCCCACGCGATCAGCACGTCACCCTGGCCGTTTTTAACGAAGGTGTTGGTCGAACCGCGCGCCCCGCTATCGAGCACCGAGGCGTTTTTGAACAAATCGCGCACATAGTCGCGTGCATAGGCCGTTGCTGCCTTCACCTCATCCGCATACTTGGGATCGTGCAGCTTATCCAGATTGCCCAGTTTCTGCTTCAGCGCCCACGCCCACGCAGCGAGGAAGTTCCAGCGCGCGCCGCCCGACGTTTTCGGATTAGGCGTGATGACTTCCACGCCTTTTTTGGTCAAATCGTCCCAGTCCTGAATGCCTTTGGGATTACCCTTGCGCACCAAAAACACGATGGTCGAGGTGTACGGGGACGAATTATCCGGCAGCTGCTTCTGCCAGTCCTTGGGCACACCGGCATTGCGATCGGCAATCGCATCGATGTCGTAGGCCAGCGCCAAGGTCACCACATCGGCGGGCGCGCCTTCGATCACACTGCGCGACTGACTGCCTGAGCCGCCGTTGCTTTGCTGAATCGACACCTGATCGCCGCTCTCTTTCTGGTACCACTGAGAGAAGGCTTTGTTGTATTGCTGATACAGCTCGCGGGTGGGGTCATAAGAGACATTCAACAGCGTGACGTTTTCAGCGTGGGCAAACAGCGAAGTCCCCAAGGCAGAGGCGGCAAACAGTAAGGCGAGAAAATGACGGGCTGACATGGCGAGCTTCCTGAACAGATCGATATGAGGATGTTCAGCCATGCTACGCAGCTGATAAATAACACTAAAATATTAATAATTGGTTTTTATATTCACAAAATGAATATCAGGTACGCCTGCGCGGCAAGGCTTAGGCGGTGCCCGCGCGCTTTCCTCGGGCACGATCACCATCGGTTGCCCACAGCCCGCGCTTACGCATTCGCAGCGCAATATCTACCGCAAAAAACGCCGCCGTGATCACACTAACGGCGTGAGCGCCGCACTCTCAGGATCGACCAGCGCCAGTCGGTGTGGATGCACATAGAGGGTATCGCCCACCGCGAAAGCTGCTTGCTCGAGATCACGCGGTGACAGCGTGACCTGTAGATTAGGCGCGTGCCAGGCTGGCTGAAGCTCAACCTCCACCACTGCGCCAATCGGGGCGATGGCACTGACCTTGGCCGGCAGCGTTGCGCTCTCGCTCGGCGAACGGTGCAGCGATAATTCGTGCGGACGTGCCACTAGCTCGGCCGCGCCAGCAGCCACCTTCGGTAGCCGTATGGTGCTCTGCTCACCCAAGTGCAGCAGACCGTCGCGTACTTCCCCTTTAAAGCTATTGGTGGCGCCAAGGAAATCGAACACGAAGCGATTGGCCGGCGCGCGATAAAGCTGCTCAGGCGTTGCAATCTGTTCGATTCGTCCTTGGCTCATTACCGCCACGCGGTCCGAGAGCTCCAAGGCTTCGTCCTGATCGTGGGTAACAAAGACACAGGTAAATCCGAGCTGCTCGTGCAAATGGCGCAGCCAGCGGCGCAGTTCGATGCGCACCTTGGCGTCCAGCGCGCCAAACGGCTCGTCCATCAACAGTACCTCGGGCCTGACCGCCAGCGCACGCGCCAAGGCAACACGCTGCTGCTGACCTCCCGACAGCTGTGCCGGCAAGCGCTTGGCATAGGGCTCTAGCTGGATTTGGGACAGCAGTTCGTTGACGCGCTCGGTAATCTCGCGGCGACCCAGCGATAAACGACGCGCATTGGCTTTGAGACCGAAGGCGATATTGTCGAACACGCTCATGTGCCGAAACAGCGCGTAGTGCTGGAAAACGAAGCCTACCCGCCGGTGGCGCGGATGCAGTCGGGTTACGTCGTGCCCTGAAAACAGAATGCGCCCCGCTGTCGGCGTTTCGAGTCCAGCGATAATGCGCAGTAAGGTGGTTTTGCCAGAGCCGGACGGCCCCAGCAACCCCACCAATTCGCCTTCCTTGATATCCAATGAGCTGGGCTGAAGCGCCACGGTGTTACCGAATTGGCGGGAAATCTGATCGATCGTAATACTCATGGCGACATACTCATGACATCAGCAAAAAAAGCAGGCACTGCGGCCCTATGGAAGGCACCCAGTGCAATGGGTAACGTTGGCGCGACCGCCTATGGCGTAGCGTTGGCAGCCAGTCGTGCGGCCGTGGCGGCAAATCGCGCCAGCGTATGCGCGCACCGCATCCCGCTCGATAAACAGCGGTGACAGCGACAGACCGCACTCCTGCCTTCAGCCTCTGAAGCAACCCTGACTAGCGCACGACTACGCATCGTCAGCAACGCCTTGCTGGCGCGCTTGCCGACGCTCGGCCTGCCACTCAAGCAGCGCTTTGATCACCAGCGTTAGCACCGCCAGCGCGGCCAGCAGCAGCGCCGAAACAAACGAACCAACGGTGTTGTAGTCCTGATAAAGCTGTTCAACCTGTAACGGCAGGCTAATGGTGACGCCATTAATCATCCCCGACACCACCGACACCGCACCGAATTCGCCCATGGCACGTGCATTGGTCAGAATCGCCCCGTAAATCAGCCCGCTGCGAATATTCGGCAGGGTAATGTGCCAGAACAGCGGCACGCTGCGCGCCCCCAGACTGACCGCGGCTTCTTCCTCCTGGCTTCCCTGCGCCTGCATCAGCGGAATCAGCTCGCGCGCCACAAAAGGACAGGTAACGAACAGCGTGACCAGCACCATGCCGGGCCACGCGAACATCAGTTGGATGTCGTAGCCCGCTAGCCACTGCCCCAGCCAGCCGTTGCGGCCATACAGCAATAGATACACAAGCCCTGCGATAACCGGCGACACCGCAAAAGGGATGTCGATCAGGGTTTGCAAAAATCGCCTGCCCGGAAAACGGAAGCGCGTTACCAGCCATGCCAGCACAATCCCGAACACCACGTTTAGCGGCACGGTAATCACTGCGATCAGTAGCGTCAGCCAAATGGCGCTGAGGGTGTAGGTATCGGTGAGGTTAGCGAGCAGCCCGCCAACGCCGTTTGCGAAGGCCTGACGCACGATCTCGACCAGCGGCACCACCAGCACTAACGCCGTTAGCAGCAGCGCTAGGACAATGAGCGTCCACTTTACCGCTGGGGAATCTCCGACCCGCTGCATCAGACAGCTCCTTCACACATGTTGGTTGGCGTGGATACGGCGGAAGAAGCGCGCCTGATAGATATTGATCGCCAGCAGCAGCAGTAGCGAGGCGATCAGCACCACCGATGCGATGGCGGCAGCGGCGGGATAATCGAATTCCTGCAAGCGCGTTACTACCATCAGCGAGGTGACTTCGGTTTTATAGGGCATATTGCCGGCCACGAAAATCACCGCGCCGTATTCTCCTAAACTGCGTGCGAAGGCTAGCCCGGTACCGGTCAACAGCGCGGGCCAGATAAACGGCAGAATGACGCGGCGGAACGCGTAAGCGTTGCTTGCGCCGAGGGTAATCGCCGCTTCATCGACACTGGCAGGAAGCTCCTCAAGGACCGGCTGCACCGTACGCACCACAAAGGGCACGCTGGTAAAGGCCATCGCAATCACAATGCCCAGCCATGAATACGCCACCTTGAAGCCCAGCCACTGCCCTATTGCCCCCTGCGATGCGTAAAGGGTGGATATGGTGATGCCCGCAACGGCCGTCGGCAGCGCAAACGGCAAGTCCATCAGAGCATCGAGCACGCGCTTACCGGGGAAGCTGTAGCGCACCAGTACCCACGCACACAACAGCCCAAACAGCATGTTGAATAGCGACGCCAGCAATGCGCTAAGCACCGTAATGCGGTAACTAGCGAGATTGCGCGGGTCGGTGATAATCGACCAATAGCGTGCCCAGCTGAGATCCGCCAACTGCCCCACCAGACTGCCTAACGGCAGCAGCAGCACGATCGCGACATAAACGAGCGCGATGCCCAGCGATAGATGGAAGCCGGGCAGAATACGACGGGGAGCTCGCCTGCTCATTGGCGCTGCAACTGATCGAGCTTGGCGCCCGAGGCAAAATGGGTGCTGAGAATATCGTCCCAACTACCGAATACGTCACTGATGTTGAGAAGTTGGGTGTCGGGGAAGCGCCCGGCCGTTTGCTTGGCTACTTCGGGGTTGCGCACGCGATAAAAGTGATCGGCGATAATGGTCTGCGCCGGCGCTGTGTATAGATAGTTGAGATACGCCTTGGCCAATTTCTCCGAGTGATTCTTACGCACATTGGCATCGACCCACGCCACCGGCATTTCCGCTATCACGTCGACCTTCGGCACCACCACTTCGTATTTATCGCCATACTGACGTGCCAGACTGCGCGCTTCCGCCTCGAAGGTAATCAGCGCATCCCCCTGACCGCGTTCGATAAAGGAAGTCGTCGCGCCCCGACCACCGCTGTCGAGCACTACCGCGTTGCCGAGGAAGTTGCGCATGAAGGCTTCGGTATCAGCTTCGTTGTTGTGATTCAGCGCGCTCTGCGAGGCCCAAGCGCCGAGATAGGTGTAGCGCCCATTACCTGAGGTTTTGGGGTTGGGGAAGACCAGCTCGACACCCGTTTCAGCGAGGTCTTGCCAACTGGTGAGGTGCTTGGGATTGCCCTTACGCACCAAGAACGCCATGGTCGAATAAAACGGTGAGCTGTGTTCGGGCAGGCGCTGCTGCCAATCGCTCGCAATCAAGCCAGCGTGGGCAATGGCATCGATATCACTGGTTTGATTGAAGGTCACTACATCGGCGTTCAAGCCTTGAATGATCGAACGCGCCTGAGTGGACGACCCCGCGTGGGTTTGCTTGATCACCAGATGATCGTCGTGCTGCTGATTCCATTCTTCAACGAAGGGTTTGTTGAGCGCTGTAAACAGCTCCCGCGCCACGTCAAACGAGGCATTGGTAAGGGTAGTGTCCGCTTGCGCGGCGGGCACGGCAGCGCTGCCTAGCGCCACGGTCAGCGCCAGCGGCGCAAAGCGACGCAGACGGGAAGCGGTTAACAACGACATTTTTCTCATGACTTGCACACCTGGTCGATAGCAACAAAAGGCACGGGTCGGCGGGCGTTGCCAGCCGCCTCCCTGGAAGGCCGCAAAAAGCGGCGTTTTCCGTTACGCAAAAATGCGTGCTTCGACTAGGCTATTTAAAGCCAAGAGTTATTACAACACGGCGATATATTCAATAAATGAATATCAAAATAGCGTTACGCCACTATATTCCTTAGTGGGCTAAATCTTCTTGGCAGATATCACCTTTAGTTATCAGGTGGTTCCATTTTTGAATTTCAGCAACGGCACCAAGATTTGCGACACTCACTTCCTCAGCGCTAACAATTTTTCCGTTAACGGCTGAAGAAGCATGCAGTGATCGAGTACGTTAGCCACATAACAACACCGAATGACTAACGGCTGCTCACCGTTGCTGCATTGATCAGCGCGTGACCCAGCGCAATAGCGCTTCATTGAGCACCAAGCTGGCGTGAGTGCTTGCCGAACGCTGATTACCTCCTCCGACGACCAGACTAGATACCGTACATGCCGTTTTTTTCAGCACTGCAACGCTCTGTTTCGCGCTCTTCGATGTTACTGCTGCTGGCCGCGGCGACCGCACTACCGCTTGGCGCTCAAGCGGCGGACGATGCTTCCTCCGGCAGCTTTACCTTTGCCTGGCAAACCGGTGCTGATCCAACCAAAGTGCCGCAGGCCCAGGGCGATTATGAAAAGGCAACGGGCTGGCACATCGACTGGAAACGCTTTGATAGCGGCCCAGCGGTCATTGCCGCACTCGCCTCCGGTGATGTGCAGGTTGCTGATCTTGGCTCTGGCCCACTGGCCGCGGCCACCTCGCGGGATCTACCGATTACCACCTTCCTGATCGTGAACCAACTGGGCAGCGCCGAATCACTGGTGGTTAGCAATAAAAGCGGCATCACTAATCCGCAGCAGTTGAAGGGCAAGACCATTGCCACCCCCTTCGTTTCTACCAGCCATTTCAGTTTGCTGGGCGCGCTCAAGCACTGGGGCATCGATCGCCGCGATGTCGATATCGTCAACATGGACCCGCCGTCCATTATTGCGGCTTACAAACGCGGTGACATTGACGGCGCTTATGTGTGGGCTCCGGCGCTGAACCAGCTAACGCCCTCTGGGCACGTGCTCACCGACTCGGATCAGGTCGCGAAATGGGGCTCGCCCACTTTCGAGGTGTGGGTGGCACGCAAGGATTTTGCTGAGCAGCACCCTGACGTGTTGCGCCAACTGGCCGCCGTCAGCCTGGATTACTTCGACCGCTACAACCGCAACCCCAAGGCGTGGAATGCCTCCTCTGAGCAGGCACAGCAGATTGCCAAGCTGATCGGCGTTTCGGCCGACGACGTGCCAGGGCTGCTGGCCGGCGCCCATTACCCCGATAAAAACGCCCAGCTATCACAACGCTATCTGGGCGGCGGCACCGCTTTGCAGCTCAAGAAGACCGCTGCCTTCATTTATGGACTAGGCACTATTCCGGCAGTGCTCGACGATTACGCTCCTTATGTAGATAACGCCTTTATCAAGGCGATACCCAGCACCTCTAAAACACAACAAGCGGCCGCCCATTCGGCCAATGGCTCTCCAAGCGACAACAGGTCTTCCCATGAGTGAATTGATCGCAGAGGGGATCAGCGTCAGCTATCCCACCGGCAACGGGCGCAAGCGCGTGCTCGAGCCGCTGAACGTGAGGATTCAGAAAGGCGAATCGGTAGTAGTGCTCGGCCCTTCCGGCTGTGGCAAGTCCACCCTGCTTAATGTGCTGGCGGGCTTTCTGGCACCGGACAGCGGCCGTATTCTGCTCGACGGGAAGGAACTGACATCCCCGGGCGGTGAACGCGGCGTGGTGTTTCAGGATGACGCGCTAATGCCGTGGCTAAACGCACGCGACAACGTGGCGCTGGGCTTGCGTATTGCTGGTATTGGACGCCATACACGCCGCCAGCAGGCAACTCAGCTGCTCGATCAGGTAGGGCTGGTGCAGTTTGCTGACCAGCGCCCCGCCGAGCTATCGGGCGGCCAGCGTCAGCGCCTGGGGTTGGCCCGTGCGCTGGCCGTCGATCCCGATTTCCTGCTGCTCGACGAACCCTTCGGTGCCCTCGATGCGCTTACGCGCGAACGCATGCAAGGGATGCTGCTGGAGCTGTGGCGCGATACCGGCAAGGGCATCTTCATGATTACCCACAGCATCGAAGAAGCCTTGCTGCTCGCCACTGATCTGGTAGTAATGGGCGGTCCGCCGGGACGCGTGGTTGAGCACAAGGCGTTGGGCTTTGCCCAGCGTTTTATCAATGGCGAATCGCCGCGCGCACTGCGTGGCGATCCTGAATTCGTGCGCCACCGCGAACATATCAATCAATTGCTCGATGACATGTCCCAGCAGGCGCAGGACGATGCACCGAGCGCTGCCAGGGCAGGAAACTAACATGGCTCTCTTCGAACAACTGCCCGCTGCTCATGAATCCGCGCCGCCTGCACCGCGCCGCGGAACGCGGCTGGCGCATCCCAAAATTGTCGCGACGCTCACGATACTGGTCGTGATTGCGGTGTGGGCCATCGTTACTCACGCGGGACTGGTCAGCACGCTGTTTCTGCCGCCGCCCGATCAACTGGTGCGCTCGTTCTGGGTGCTGCTGCACCAGGGCTATCTCGATGTGCCACTGTGGCAGCACGTGGCGACGAGTTTGGCGCGGGTGCTGGTGGCGCTGTTCTTCGCGGTGATTATCGCGGTGCCGCTCGGCATTCTGATGGGCAGCTGCGGCGTAATACGCGCGGCCATTGATCCACTGGTTGAATTTTATCGTCCAGTGCCGCCGCTCGCCTATTTGCCGCTAATCGTGATTTGGTGCGGCATTGGCGAGTTGTCGAAAGTGCTGCTGATTTTCCTCGCGCTGTTTGCCCCACTGCTGATCAGCACTGTGGGCGGCGTGCTACGCGTTGATCGCTCGCGCGTTCAGGCCGCACGCAGTCTGGGCGCTAGCCGCTGGCAAGTCATCTGCTACGTGGTGCTGCCCAGCGCCCTTCCCGAGATGATTACCGGGCTTCGCATCGCGCTGGGCGTCGGCTGGTCGACCCTGGTTGCTGCTGAGTTGGTGGCTGCCGATACCGGGCTGGGCTTTATGGTGCAATCGGCCGCGCAGTACCTGGCCACCGATGTGGTGATGGTGGGCATTATCATTATCGCGATCATTGCCCTGCTGATGGAGTTTGGCCTGCGCTGGGTGCAGCGCCGCTTCACCGATTGGTAACTGGGTAGCGAAGTGGCCCTGCCTATTAGCTAGCGTGATCAAGGCGACAAATCAAGGTGCAGATACCCTGTCGTGCGCGGAAATAAGCACAACGTCGCCCGACCCCTACCGTTCGCTGCGGTACGCAGGGCTCTCCCCGTATCTTGCCCGATGCACGCCCTAACAGACGCAGCTACCCTTTCCTGCGTACCATTTGCTGCGGGGAGGCCTTCGCCTAGTATGATAGCCACTGCAATAGCGCTATTCGAGAAGGCCGCCCTACCGATTACCCGCGATACGATTGCCCCAACCACTCGCTCGTTGTGGTTCCTTCCCTGAAGCAGTAACGATCTCACTGCTGGTCACATGTTCACTTTAGCGATTTTTTCCGTAAGACATTGGTCGCGATTTGAAGGCTATTTTCTCGCGCAAACCGGGCCCGCTAACATCCTATTTATGTGTGCTCTCACTCCTGCTCGCTACTGCCTGCTCCCCCATTAAAACGCCCTGTTGAGGGCTATTGTGTCTTTTTTCCTTTTTCATTCTAAGCCCTTGGCACTCGGGAAAATGCGCGTCGTCCCCGCACAGCGCAGACGCTGTTGACCGTAGGTAGGGATTGCACAACCTCGGGCGTTACACGTACTTTAGGTGAAGGCATGATTAAACTTAAGAAAACGATAATAATTCCCGACTAGAGCGATGAGGAAGACGGTAGATGGATGTTTCGCAGCTCACCTCGCTGGTACTGCTGGTATTGCTTCTGGTTCTAGCAATTTGGCGCAAGATAAATATTGGGTTACTAGGACTAGCAGCCGCTGCGGCGCTGCTGGTGGTTTCAGGCACTGGCACCAAAGCGGTTTTCGCTCACTTCCCCGGAGGAATCTTTACGCTGCTGGTGGGCGTCTCACTGCTTTTTGCCCATCTGGAGAAAAGCGGCGGCCTATCGTGGTTTGCGAGCAAGATCTATGACTCCATCGGTGAGCGAACCGCGCTGATTCCCTGGGCGGGCTACGTGCTTGGTGTTGCCATTACTACCGTCGGCGCATTTTCAACGGCCACCATCACCTTGCTGGTACCGATTATCGCCGCGCTATGTCGCCGTCATCCACGCATCTTCTTCATTAGCGAAATGGCCGCCATTATCGGTGCCAACACCGCAGGGCTATCGCCGCTTAACCCCACCGGGCAGATTCTGGGCAGCGTCGCCGCCAGCAACGGCACCCATTTCAATGGCTGGACGGTGTGGGCACTCGGTACCGTTATCTCATTTATTACCGTGTTGGCCCTGCAGCTGATCTTCAGCTCCAAACGGCTGGTGGACGGCGATGCTCAGAATGCTTCGACACAGCGCGGCTTCATGCTGATGCGCCCCGCGGCTTCGGAAGAGACCGGCATCAAACTCCAACCGTTCTATGCACTGTGCTCCGCGATCGGCGTGTTGGCTTTCGTGGCGCTGGTTATTTTTGCGGGAGCCGACGTAGGCTTTGCATCGATTTCAATCGCCGTTGTGCTAATGCTGATCTTCCCCGGCAGCAACTCAGGCTTCTTGCACAAGATCCCGTGGAACGCGGTAATTGTGCTGTGCGGACTGTTAACCTTCATCGGCGCAATGGAAGAAGTGGGCACCATGAAAGCGCTTGAAGAAGGACTGCTGGCGATGACCCACAACCCCATCATACTGATCTTCCTAATGGCGTACCTGACCACCTTCCTGGCCAACGTCGAGGCATCGACCATTGGTGTGATCAGTTTGATGGCCCCGATGGTCTGCACCATCTTTGGCGACTCGCCCTACCTCGCGCTGATTATTGCCGCCATTGCCGCCCCGGCGACGCTAAGCGTTATCAACCCCATCCACGTTGCGGGCACACTGGTCGTAGGCTTCACCGATGAACGCCAGCAGAACGCGCTGTTCCGCCGCCTGCTGTTGATCACTGGTTGTATTGTGGTGGTAGTGCCCGGGATAGTAGCGGTGCTACCGTCGGTGGTGTTGTAGGGAGATAGCTTTTTCTGGGTGGCTGATTTTGGAGTTTGCGCAGTCTTTCACTGTTAGCGTCTTTTCAAACGTTATTTATTGATATCTGAAGGGGACCTTGCAGGCCCCCTTTACCCCCGCTGTCGTCATGCGCGTCAGGCCATCCGCTTGCAAAACCACGCTGCAAGCGGATGATTCCGCGCCTTCCTTTACGAAGTTTGCGTATGTCGTTAATTAGCTACGCTAAGCGTTCTATTTGCCAAGCCATGACAGCCCATTGAATGTGTGCGCTGTGCATGCACAGCGACATCACATTCGGGGCGCTTCCACGAGCGGGAGAGGGACAAGGTTCCTCTCGCATTCAAAGGAAAAGTTGGGTTTGAAAAGACGCTAACAGTAAAGCCCTGCGCAGGCTCCCGAATGAGTTATTGGTAAAACCGCCACCGGTGAAAGACTGCGCAGGCTCCAAAATGAGTTACCGATAAAGCCGCCAACAACGAGAACCCGCGCAAGCTCCAAAATCAGCCACCCGATAAAGCCACCAACAACGAGAACCCGCGCAAGCTCCAAATCAGCCACCCAATAAAGCCACCAACACTGAAACCCCGCGCGAACTCCAAAATCCCCTCCCCTCAAGAATGCCTAACACTCTTGCCCTGCTGCTCTACCTGTAACGTCACATCCACGGCACGCCTAAACCATGGCCTCCCCAATAACAGCAAGGCGACGGCGGCACAGTCGAGCAGTGCGGTAAGCCCGAGCGATAGCGGTAATCCGATATGGTCAGCACCGATACCGATCAGCAGCGGGCATAGCCCTGCGCCTGCGAAGCCGAGGGTAGTCATGAGTCCCACCGCGGTGGCACGGGATGAGGGGGGAACGAGATCGTGCATCGAGGAGTAAATGGAGCCGTCAAAAATGCCTTTGAAGAAGCCGGCACACAGTAGGCAGATTGCTACGGTGGTGGCGCTGTGAGCAATGGCTATCGCAGCGGTAAACACGAGCGCGGCGGCCAATCCAATCGTGAGCACTGAGAAGCGCGCGGCACGGTGGCGACTTACTGCCCAGTCGGCGATAACGCCACTGCACAGCACGGCAATAAAGCCCGCCAGGTTGAGCGTTGCTGCGCCAAATAAACTGGCACCGGTTAGCGACATGTGAAGCTCATCGACGAACAAGGTGGGCGCCCAGATCAGCAAGCCGTTACTGACGGAGTTGGCGAAGAAGTAAACCAGACACAGTATCCAAACGGCGGGGATTCGTTTCAGCAGTGCGTAAGGCGTTTCTCTGCCCAGACTCACCACGCGCTCACGCCGCTTGCTGGTATTGCCGGGCAAAATACGCGCTAGCAGCAAGGCATAGGCGATGCCCAGTACACCATAAAGATAGAAGGCGTCGTGCCACGACCACAGTCCCGCAATCCAGGCGGCGCCAACGGTTCCTAGCGCGCCACCGGCGAAAACGGCGGTCTGATGGATCGACAGCGCTTTGCCACGCGTTCTGTCATCGTGAAAGTCGCTGATCAGCGCCGTACCCGCTGGGTAATAGCAGGCTTCTCCCAGTCCGGTCAGCGCGCGCAAAATCAAAAACAGCGGAAAAATGCTGGCGAGCGGCGATACCAGCGTGAAAAAGCTCCACGCGACCAGTCCCCAGATAATCACCCACTTGCGGCTATAGCGATCACCCAGAACCCCCACCAGCATAGCGGCACTGGCGTATACCCATAGGAACGAGGAACTCAGCAAGCCCAACGCAGCGTTATCAAGCTGGAAATCGCTACGAATCATCGGCATCACCGCCGTGATCGCATTGCGGTCAGCGTAATTGATGAACGAGACCAGCCATAGCAGCCCTACCACTCCCCACTTCGACTGCCACCAATGACCGACCGCAAGCGGCTTCACCATGTCGTGCTCCTGTGCTGGGCCGTTAGAAACGCACCGCCAGGCCAGCGCCCAGCAGCCCATATTGTTGTGTTTATCGCGTTCGTCAAAGAGCGGCGCCACGTGATGTACGATCATTAGCGCTTGCAAGAAGATTAGTGAGATTTTTGGGGCTTGCCTACCACCAAACGAAAGCAACCGTGCAAAACGACAGCGTCCGCCATCGAATAGTCGAATGACGGACGCTTGTATTAACCGTAGGGATTGGCCCGGGCCGCCGTTACTCCTCGGGTTTGTGAGGCGGATGCAGTTGGAAGTAGCGGATAATGCCGTCGGCTATTGCTTGGCCCATTCGCGCCTGGAACGCCGGCGATTTCAGCTTGGCAAGGCCCGTAGGACTCGAGAGGAAATCGGTTTCGACCAGCACCGCCGGGATATCAGGTGAGCGCAATACCGCGAAGTTTGCCTTCTCGACGTTGTAGTTGAACATCGAATTGACCTTGGAAATGCTTTTGACCAAATCCAGGCCTGCCGCTGACGAGCGCTCTTCCTTGGAGCCCAGGCTAAGGTCGATCAGCGTGCGCCGCACCGATGCCGATTTGTCGCTCAGATCCACTGCATCGGCATCATTGAGCATGGAAGAATGGTTCTCTTTGCGTGCCATCCAGCTTGCCATGGTCGAAGAAGCGCCGTGCTCCGATAGCGCAAAAATCAGCGTGCCATGCGCTGAGCGCCCTTTGGCCGCGTTAGCGTGAATCGAGGCGAAAAAGTCGGCATGGTGATCACGCGCGGTCTCGACGCGCTGCGGCAAAGTAAGGAAGTAATCGCCATCGCGGGTCATGAAGGCCTTGAAACCGGAGCGTTTGTTGAGGTTATTGACCACCTGCTTGGCGATGCTAAGCACCACGGTTTTCTCATAGGTGCCATCGCTTCCGGTGGTGCCGGTATCCTTCCCGCCGTGGCCAGGGTCGATCGCCACCACAATATCGCGATGGTGTTGCGTCGCTCCCTTCGAAGATGCCGTGCGGGACGCCGCTGCCGGTGCCGCCGCCTGAGCACCGCCAAAGGTCACCCTGACGTATCCCCCCGTGGTTTCTACCTGCGGCTGCCCCTGGGGAGCGCGCGACACATCCATTACCAGCCGCAAGGAGCCTCCCTTCAGGCTGCCATAACGCACGTTGGTTACCCAGTTCTTGCGCAGGCTGCCAAAGTTATTGCCTGACGCCACCTTCGACGCAGGCAAATCCACCACCACACGCGAAGGGTTCGAAAGAGTGAACACATGCGGCTGGCTGACCGCAGGGCCTGAGGTATCGATTCTGATGCGCTGTTCGGTACTACCGTTCACCGAACTGACTGCGCGCACTTGCGCTGCATGTGCAGCCTGAGCCGTAACGGCCAACATCAGCAGAGTAAAAAGCAGCAGCACACACCAGCCAGAGGGCGAGCGTTGCTGTACGGCGGGAAGCGAAGAATGATAAGACATGCGAATCCGAGAGTTGCTGGCCACGGTGTATTGTTAGAGGTGCTCTAGTGTAAGTGCTGCACGATCAGGAAGCGAATCGGAGCCAACCACAAAGACAGTGACCAGCGGGGCAGCGCGCCCTCCCTCATTGCACCGTGCCTTGAGAATGAAGCGGCAGCCAGACGCCAATGAGATCGCCAACGTTGCGTATCATCGATTGAAGCGCAGCAATGCTCTCAACGCTGCGCCTCAGCGCCAAGCATCTCCCACGCCCGCCAGACAACGAATCGCGTGGTGGTCCCTATAAGTTCGCCTCCCGGACAGCACCATTGGGACGCATGCCACGGCCAAGAGTTCCCGTTCGATAGCGATATCGATCGCTTACCGAAGCGTGATGACGCGGCCTTCCCTATCGACATACCTGTTTCCCCAACATTAAAAAAGCCTACCGGTAATCGGTAGGCAAAGGGGACATTGCCACTTGCGAATGCAGCCTGTGGCCGCACCGCTGGTGTTTATTGCTGCTAGAACTCCATTTGCACACCAAGCTGCACATTACGTCTGGCAGCGGGCGAATACTCGCGCAGCACCGAAGACGCATAGCGAATCTTGGCATCCGTGAGGTTGCCGCCTTTCACGAAGGCGAACCACTGGGTCGCCCCGACATCGAAATGGTAGCCAAGACGCGTATCCAGCCGAGTGTAGCCGCCAGTGCTCAAGCTATCGTCACCACTGTTATGCGGCACGCGATGCTGCCCCGCAGCATGCTCCACCGATACCTGCGCATCCCAGTCTTCAAGCTGCCAATCCAGCGCCGAACGCAACCGCAACGGTGCGATACGGGGCAGCGGCTGATGACGTTCGGTGTCTTCGGCATTGGTGTAGTCACCGCCGGCTTCGATCTGATAAAGCCCCGAAGGACCGTCGTACAGCTGCCATTTGCTTTGGGCTTCTACGCCATAAAAGCGCGCTTTAGTGTCGGCGTACTCATATACCGGCAGTGGACCGTCTTCACCGGGCTGCTCCTCGCCGGTGCCACGCATGCCTAGATAATTACCGAAATGAGTGTAGAACACGCCCACTCGACCAGAGTGCTTGCCGGTATCGAACTCCAGCGCTGCATCGGCGGCAACCGCCTTCTCGCGACTGGCATTGGGATTACCTACTTCATAGGTGCCGGTAGCGCCGTGAGGACCGTTGGCGTACAGCTCGTAGAAGGTGGGCGCGCGCTCGGTGTAGCTGAGATTTCCGGTCAGCGACCAGATATCGTCAAGCTTGAACACGCTGCCTAGCGATAGACTCGGGGTAACAAAATTACGGTCACGGCTATCAGCAAACTGTGCAGCCCCCTGAGCGTCCGGGCTCAGGCGGGTGTAATCGAGCCGTGCGCCGAAGTTCAGGTCGAGTCGCGGCGTTACCTGCCATTTCTCCAGCGCGAACAGCGCGTACTTATCGGTATCGGTTTGGGGAATGAAGCCCTCCTCGCCCAATGCCGAGAAGCGGCTATGCGAAAACTCGGTGCCCACCACTCCATCCAGCGGACCTAGCGCCGCATGGTGCGCTTCGATGCGCGCATCGACACCGCGATTCTTGAAGGTGGTCCCCACCTCGCCATCCTCGATTTCACTGTGCTTGTAGTGGGTGTAGTTGGCTTGCGCCTTTAGTGAGGTGAAAGGGCCGTCCAGATCACGTACTTCACTATCGAAACGATAATTGTCCTGCTGCATATCCAGCCGCGCATCGGGCTCCGCGACCGAGCCATAGTTGGAACGGTAGCGATTGTAGGAGAACCCAGCGTGGCCGTGATCCCACGCATAGGACGTGCCGATGGTTGCCGAATCCGCGCGACCATCGCTGTTAGCGAGCCGACCGCTCTCATCGCTGTGCTCGTCATCAGGGTTTTCCTGCCTGAAGCGCTTGGTCGCCGCATGCCCCGGAATACGCAGACGCTGGAAAGAACGCGATGAGCCGTCAACGTGTAGATTGAAGCCGTCGTGGCCGGTATTGAGCGAAGCGCCCGCATGACGATCGTTATTGGCCGCGGAGAAGCCACTTTCGACCTTACCGTTGACACCTTCCACTGGCTGTTTGGGAATACGCCCGTCGATGGTGTTGACCACCCCGCCGATGGCATTACCGCCGTACAGCAGCGCCGAAGGTCCACGTAACACCTCTACCCGATCCAGCCCCATAGGATCTTCCGGCACCGCATGGTCCTGCGACAGCGACGACGCATCGAATGATTCAGTGCCGTTGCGCAGAATACGAATACGATCACCATCCATACCCCGAATGATCGGGCGGCTGGCAAAAGGCCCAAAGTAGCTCGACGAAACGCCGGGCAAGCCGTTGAGCGTTTCGCCCAGGCTGGCTTGCTGACGGTAGTTAAGCTCATCCCCCGTGACTACCGTGCTTGGCGACGAAAGACGCGTGCTGGCGAAGGGGTTAGCGGTGACCTGGATTTCCGGTAGCCGCGTGGAGTGTTGCTGCTGGCTACCGGTATCGTCCTGTTGCGGCGTATTGGCGTTGGCGTTGGCGTTGGCGTTGGCGTTGGCGTTGGCGTTGGCGTTGGCGTTGGCACTAGCGTTGTCGGGTACGGGGCTTTGCGCTACAGCCGCCAAGGGATAGGCGAACAGCAGCGCTGCCGCCAAGCGGGGCCGCGCAACAGCGCGGAGGGGAAGAAACAACATGAAAGAGCTCTCTTGCAGTACGGGATGGAGTGAATGCTTGTTATTTTTGAAATGTTATACTATTGCACTTTAAAGGTGAAGAGCGACGAAAATCTTTTGTTAACCTCGACGCAGCGCAGAGCTGATTCGGCTGATTCGGCTGATTCGGCTGATTCGGCTGATTCGGCTGATTCGGCTGATTCGGCTGATTCGGCTGATTCGGCTGGTTCGGGGCGTCGGGGCGTCGGGGCGTCGGGGCGACATGCTACGACACTCGCCCGTCCGCTCGTGGCTTTACGCACACAAAAAAACACCCCCGAAAGCAACGCCTCGGGGGAGGTTTGACGGCGATTTCTACGAGGCTGCCACCCTGTTCGGTGGCAGCGCATTCGTTAGAACGCGTAGGTAGCGAACACTTCGGCAATCTGGCTGTTCTTTTTGCTGCCGAAGTCCGCTTTCGCCGCGTCGTCGGGGAACGCGATACCGTAGACCGTGGACAGCGAGAAGTTGTTGGTGATGGTCCAGTCAGCGTATAGGTTAATCTCTTTGGAGAAGTTTCTGCTGCCGCTGCCGGTCGCCGTTTTGCGGCGGAAGTTATATCCAATCAAACCGGTTTCGACGAAGTCGGCAGGCTGCACCGCAACCTTCAGCATATCGATGTTCATATTGTTGTTGCTGATCTGGTATTCGCCGGCGATTTCACCGTAGTACCAGCTTCCCCAGCCACCGGCAAAGGAGTTGTACATCGAGTCGTAGTTTTCACCGTACTCGGCACGACGGTAGGAAATAACGGGATTCCAGGGGGTATCCTGGAACGCATAGCTTGCCTGTCCATACCACGCATGGCCGTTGCCGCCCTGATCGCGGTCTTCCCACACGTACTGACCACCCACTGAGAAACCTGGCAGCGCTTCAAACGGCACTCCTTTGGCGCGCACGTTGTAAACGTCCATGCCGTTGCGTGAGGAGTCCCACGAGTTATACGCGTGCACATAGGCGGCGCCGAATTGGGCGCGCTTATCCAGCGTATAGTCGACGTTCAGGCCGTTAAGCGAAGTGTTCTGATATTCGCCGTAGTTGCCTTCCAGCAGATTGTATTCACTGGCCTTCAAGTGGAAGAGGTCAGCGTGCCAGCCGTTGCTATCAAACGACAGCACCGCGCTCGAATGGAAGCCGCTGCTTGGGCCAATATAGTAACCACCGTATTTTCCCTGCTCGGTGAAACCGTCGCCGATCAGGAAGCCATCGCCAAATTCGAATGACTGGCGACCGAAGGAGAAGGTAAACGCATCCTTGCCAAGGCTATCGGCAAACAGATCGCCACTGCGCCATCCAAGGTATGCCGTGTCGAGGCGGAAGTGCTCGGGGTGATCCGGCGTCGCGCCAGCGGGATCGCCGTCGCTATTACCGCGCGTCATGGTGTAGAACGCAGTGGTACCACCGAACAGCGTGCCAGCGTTATTGGGCAGGTCGTATTCCGCCGTCAGCGACGGCGCGACGGTTGCTTCCCACCAGGCAGGGCTTTTGTGTTTGTTACCGGTGCGGCTGCCGTAGTTGATGTTATGGGTACCAGCAGCGTAGCCCAGCAGCGAGAAGCCGCCGTTCAAGCGCACGCCCTGAGAGGGATTATCGTAAATCGCGTGATCGGCGGGGGATTCAAGAATGCCATCCTTGGTGAGCCCAACATCGGTCACCTCAGCCGCATGAGCCGACATGGCAAATAGCACCCCTGCAGTGCTGCTTCCCAAAAGACGCGACGCTGTGCGAACGCCGCTTTTGCGTGGAAAAGTTGTCATTGTATCCCCTAACAATATGTATAAAACATCATGCAATATCTTAATGGTGTATCGAACTGAGTAAATGCTTATTTCAGCAATCGGTGACTAACTACTTGCTGACCCAGCGTAAAAAGTAACCGTTACCATCGTGGGTATTCAACATAAGTGTTTAATTTCCAGCACCTATAAACGCGATATGTTGAGTTTCCAACAGCATCAAGCATCGCTGAATATCCCCACCACAGCCCAGCGTCGCGTAGTGAACGCCGCTGCCTCCCATGGCATGGCTTTTGCAGCATTATTCATACTCAACACGCCAGTGCATGCGATGAATCTGAATTTCCAAACGAGCGCCGATGCGGCATCGCCATATCGCCGCTACGCCCATCCCTGCTCTGGCGCTGTTTCCACTACAGGACATACGGATTTACCATGGCTTTAGATACCCAACCTCTCGATTTTTTATGGTTTATTCCCTCTTCGGGCGATGGCGCGTATCTGGGCTCTGATCAACGCGTGCGTGATCCGGACCCGGATTATTTTAGTGAGCTGGCTCAAACGGTTGATCGTCTTGGCTACTCCGGCGTGCTGATTCCTACTGGCTCCGCCTGCGAGGAGTCGTTTGTGCTTGCCGCTCACCTTGCCGCGCGCACCAAACGCCTAAAGTTTCTGGTCGCGATTCGTCCTGGCACCGCTTCGCCTGCACACTATGCGCGGCTAGCCTCAACCCTTGATCGTTTCTCGCGCGGCAGGCTGCTGCTAAATATCGTGGTCGGCGGCAACGCCGCTGAGCTGGCCGGCGACGGCGTATTCCTGCCCCACGACGAACGTTACGATCACGCGGAAGAGTTTTTCCAGGTATTCACACCGCTGATTGAAACCGGGCAGGCCAACCTTGATGGCAAGTACATCAAGGCGCACAACGCTCGTCTCGGCCTGCCGCCGGTGCAGGAGCCGCGACCGCCCATCTACTTTGGCGGCTCATCGGACGCCGCGATCGATTTCTCGGCTGGCTTCGTCGATAAATACCTCACCTGGGGCGAGCCGCCCGCGCAAGTGAAAGAGAAAATCGAACGGGTCAAGGCTGCTGCGGCCAAGAAAGGCCACAAGGTGACCTTCGGCATCAGGCTGCATTTCATTGTACGTGAAACCGACGAAGAAGCATGGGCAGCCGCCGACAAGCTGATTGAGCATCTTGATGAAGAAACCATCGAGAACGCGCAAAAAGCGCTGCGCGCCTCCTCTGATTCCGTCGGCCAGCAGCGCATGTTCGCGCTGCATAACGGCCGCCGCGATGCGCTAGAAGTGTCCCCCAATCTATGGGCGGGCATTGGGCTGGTGCGTTCAGGAGCAGGCACGGCGCTGGTCGGTTCTCCTGCGACAGTGGCCGAACGCCTGCGGGAGTACCAGGCACTGGGCATTGATACCGTGATCGGTTCGGGCTATCCCCATCTCGAAGAAGCCTACAGCGTTGCGGAATTGCTCTTCCCTGAGTTGGGCATCGACTCACCGCGCGATCGCATCCGCTCCTCCTTCGGCGAAAAGAGCGTGTTCGGCGGCGGTGGCCATGCTGGCAACGTCAGAAATCAGGCTACCTCGTAGCGGCCTGATCGCCCGCATCGCTATCGCGCTGCGGGAATACCCCAACCAACAAAAAACCGGCGCCTGAGCGCCGGTTTTGTTTGCTAGCTGTACCGCAAGAAAGCTTAGTTCTTCTCTTTGTCGACCAGCTTGTTGGCAGCGATCCACGGCATCATTGCACGCAGTTTGCCGCCAGTTTCTTCGATCTGGTGCTCAGCACCAAGACGACGCTTGGCCTTCAGGGTAGTGAAGCCAGCCTGGTTGTCGAGGATGAAGTCCTTGGCAAATTCGCCGGTCTGGATATCCTTCAACACCTGACGCATAGCGTTTTTGGTGTCTTCGGTGATGATCTTCGGACCGGTTACGTAATCGCCGTATTCCGCAGTGTTGGAGATCGAGTAGCGCATGTTGGCCATGCCGCCTTCGTAGATCAGGTCAACAATCAGCTTCATCTCGTGCAGACACTCGAAGTAAGCCATTTCCGGTGCATAGCCTGCTTCTACCAGCGTTTCGAAACCGGCCTGGATTAGCGCGGTAACACCGCCGCAGAGTACCGCCTGCTCGCCGAACAGGTCGGTTTCGGTTTCTTCGCGGAAAGAGGTCTGGATAACACCAGAGCGACCACCACCGACAGCGCTAGCATAGGAAAGTGCGATTTCCTTGGCCTGGCCGGACTTGTCCTGGCTGACCGCGATCAGGCAAGGGGTGCCGCCGCCTTCAACGAAGGTAGAGCGAACGGTGTGGCCCGGCGCTTTCGGCGCAATCATGATGACGTCGATGTCATCGCGCGCTTCGATCTGATTGAAGTGAATGTTGAAACCGTGCGCGAAGGCCAGCGCTGCGCCCTCTTTCAGGTTCGGCTCAACGTCACGGTAGTAGATTTGCTTCTGAAGTTCGTCAGGAGCAAGAATCATGACGACATCAGCGCCTTTTACCGCGTCAGCAACTTCCGCCACGTTAAGACCGGCTTTTTCAGCCTTGGCCCACGAGGAAGAGCCTTTACGCAGCGCGACGGTAACGTCAACGCCAGACTCTTTGAGGTTGTTAGCGTGAGCGTGACCCTGAGAACCGTAACCGAGAATGGTCACTTTCTTGCCCTGGATCAAAGAAAGGTCGCAATCCTTGTCGTAATACACCTGCATGTCGTTCACCTTTTCGCGTTAACCGCTTAATCGAATCGAGTTCATTAATGGTGCCCCCAACGGGCACCGATGGATCTGTTTATACGCTGAGCGTCTTCTCGCCGCGGGCGATACCAGACACCCCGGTACGTGCCACTTCGAGTACCGAAGATGGCCCCAGAGCTTGCAGAAAACCGTCGAGTTTTCCCGCATCGCCGGCAATTTGCACGGTATAGATGCTGGGCGTTACGTCGACGATCTGAGCACGGAAAATTTCCGCCGTGCGTTTGATTTCTTCACGCGCGTCACCCACCGCCTTCAGCTTGACTAGCATCAGCTCACGCTCGACGTGGTCGCCTTCGGTCAAATCAACCAGTTTCACCACGTCGATCAGACGATTGAGGTGTTTGGTGATCTGCTCGATGATGCGCTCATCACCGAAGGTTGTTACCGTGAGCCGCGACAGCGACGCATCTTCGGTGGGCGCAACGTTCAAGGTTTCGATGTTGAAGTTGCGCTGTGAAAACAGCCCTACCACGCGAGAGAGTGCGCCGGGCTCGTTCTCCAGCAGAATCGAGATAATGTGGCGCATCAGGTTCTCTCCGTCTTGGACAGCAGCATGTCGTTCATCGCGCCGTTGGGCACCTGCATCGGGTACACGTGCTCGCGCGGATCGACCTGCACATCAAGGAATACCAGTTCGTTGCGGTCGGCGAAGGTTTCCGCCAGCGCGCCTTCGAGCTGCTCGGCCTTATCAACACTAAGCGCCTTGAAGCCATACGCCTTGAACAAGGTAGTAAAGTCAGGCAGTGATTCAACGTAGGAATGCGCGTGGCGCGCCTTGTAGTTGAGATCCTGCCACTGGCGTACCATGCCCAGCGAATGGTTATTGAGGTTGATGATTTTCACCCCGATACCAAACTGCTTACAGGTCGATAGCTCCTGCATCATCATCTGGAAGCTGCCTTCACCGGTAAACAGCACCACCTGCTCGTTGGGGTGGTTCAGTTTTACGCCCATCGCGGCAGGCAGACCGAACCCCATGGTGCCAAGGCCGCCGGAAGTAATCAGGCGATGCGGCTTATCAAACTTGTAGTACTGGGCAGCAAACATCTGATGCTGCCCCACGTCGGTAGCTACGAACGCATCGCCATTGGTGGCGCGGTAAACGGCTTCGACCACCTCTTCGGGCTTCAGCAGTTCACCTGGCGCAGAGGGCTCATACAGCTTGCCTTCACGACTGGCGCGCCATTCATCAATACGCGTCCACCAATCGCTGAGCTGCTCGTCACGCTGCGCGCCGTCGACGCCACGCTCGCTTAGAAGCCCTATCATCTCGTTCAGCACGCTCGTGGCAGCGCCCACAATCGGCACATCGGCGGAGACGGTTTTCGAAATCGAGCTGGGATCGATGTCGACGTGGATAATCTTGGCCGTTGGGCAGAATTTCGCCACGTTATTGGTGACGCGGTCGTCAAAACGCGCCCCAACGCAGAAGATCAGATCGGCGTGGTGCATCGCCTGGTTGGCGACAAAACTGCCGTGCATGCCCGGCCAGCCCAAGCACTGGCGATCCGTTTGCGGGAACGCGCCAATGCCCATCAGCGACGTAATCACCGGTAGATTGAGGCGTCGCGCCAGATCAGTAAGCGGCTCACTGGCGTGACCGGTAATAATACCGCCGCCGGCGAACACCACCGGACGCTGCGCATTGGTGAGCAGCTCGACTGCTTTCTTGATCTGACCGGCGTGGCCGCGTGAAGGCGGCGCGTAGGAGCGCAGCTTGACCTTCTTCGGGTAGCTGTATTCGTGACGCTCGTTAGGCGACGTCATATCCTTGGGAATATCCACGACCACAGGGCCGGGGCGGCCTGAAGCAGCAATGTAGAAGGCCTTTTTCAGCACCGTAGGGATGTCGGAGGGATGCTTGATGGTAAAGCTGTGCTTCACGATCGGACGCGTTACGCCAACGATGTCGGTTTCCTGGAAGGCATCTTCGCCAATCAAATGGCTGGCCACCTGCCCGCATAGCACCACCATGGGGATTGAATCCATGTAGGCGGTTGCGATGCCGGTAACGGCGTTGGTCGCACCGGGGCCGGAAGTTACCAGCACGACGCCGGGCTTGCCGGTAGAGCGTGCGTAGCCATCAGCCATGTGCGTAGCGGCCTGTTCGTGACGAACCAGAATATGTTTGACGGCATCCTGACGGAACAGCGCGTCGTATATATGCAGCGCCGCACCACCGGGATAGCCATAGATGTATTCGACGCCTTCATCTGCCAGAAAGCGTGCGATCATGTCTGCGCCGGAAAGGAGTTCCACGGTAAATCCTCTTAGGTCTCGATATCGGTCACAGTGCAATACGCACTGGAGCTCGAGGGCGGTTATTCGCCTGTTCGACCGCCCGCGGCGGCGAACACCTGACGGCCTGGGTGCTAACGCACCCCACTGGGGCGCTGTAGCATGCTGGCGGGACCGGGAGCGCTGGCAAGGAGACTCCTCGCGCAGCGGCTTCCCACGACCGGGTAAGGTCAGCCCAAAGGGGTATCACGACTGGCAAAACAGTGGAGATTGACTGTTTGCCAGCGGGTCCGGGACGCGTAAGCAATAGGTGAATTGCAGTGCACCGAGGAGGCTTGGGTATTGCCGCCTAGAGTGCCACGTCATCAGGGAGGTATAGAGTGGTTGTTTTTTTATTCTTTGTCAACATATAGCGCACTAAAGTTTTATCAGGGTTGTTTATGCTTACGAAACCGCGATTTACCGCAATAAAAATTCAATAAAATGACATTTCATAAAACCTGAGTTCATAAAGCTCTTTCCAGCTGGAAGCATAGCCGCCACGCCCCCTTAGCGCCTCGCTGAGCGCGCCCTTTGCATCACATAGCGGTAACGATAAAGGCCACACCGAGAGCAGCGCCCTATTCCCGCTTTAGCGTTTTCTTTTGACCGCTCTGTCACCGAGTGGAAGGCGCAGTGCCAGGGTAACCTGCCGCTAGATTCACCATGAGCGACTAGCCGCTGTATCGCACAAAAAAATCCCCCGCAGGAAGTATCCTACGGGGGAGATTGCTGCTGAAGGAAGCACGTTAGCTCAGCGCTAGCTCGCCCTCTGCAGCCCCCACCTTGACGGTATCACCGGGGCCGTAGCGACCGGCCAACAGCTCCTGTGCCAGCGGATTCTCGAGACGCGTCTGAATGGCGCGTTTCAACGGACGGGCGCCAAACACGGGGTCGAAGCCCACCACCGCAAGCTGTGCCAGCGCAGCATCGCTAACCTCGAGCCCGATCTCGCGCTCGGCCAGCCGTGCACGCAAACGTTCGAGCTGAATCGATGCGATACGCTGGATCTGGTCCTGCCCCAGCGGATGGAAGACCACCACTTCGTCGATACGGTTGATGACCTCAGGACGGAAGTGCGTACCCACCACGTCCATGACCGCGCCTTTCATCTCGTCGTATTTATCCGCTTCACCGCCATACTGCTGGATAACATCGGAGCCGAGATTGGACGTCATCACCACCACCGTGTTGCGGAAGTCAACAGTGCGCCCCTGACCATCGGTCAAGCGGCCGTCTTCGAGCACTTGCAGCAAGATATTGAAGACATCGGGATGTGCTTTCTCGACTTCATCAAGCAGCACTACCGAATAGGGCTTACGACGCACCGCTTCAGTCAGGTAGCCGCCCTCTTCGTAGCCGACATAGCCGGGAGGCGCGCCGATCAAGCGGGCCACCGAGTGTTTCTCCATGAACTCGGACATATCGATGCGCACCATCGCTTCTTCGGTATCGAAGAGGAAGGTCGCCAATGCCTTGCACAGCTCGGTTTTACCCACCCCGGTCGGGCCGAGGAACAGGAACGAACCGTTAGGCCGATTGGGATCGCCGATGCCTGCACGCGAGCGGCGAACCGCATTGGACACGGCATCGACGGCTTCGTTTTGACCAATAACCCGCTCGTGCAGCGCATCTTCCATGCGCAGCAGCTTATCGCGCTCACCTTCCAGCATTTTGGAAACCGGAATGCCGGTCCAGCGTGACACCACTTCAGCGATTTCTTCTTCCGTCACGTTGGCGCGCAGCAGTTTAAGTGGCGCTTGATCGGCGTCTGCTGTTTCGTTGGCCTGCGCGATTTTCTCCTCCAACTGCGGAATCACGCCGTACTGCAACTCAGACATCTTGCCGAGATCGCCTGCGCGACGCGCGGCATCCAATTCGGTGCGTGCCTGCTCAAGCTCGGTCTTGAACTGCGCCGCGCCTTCCAGACTGGCTTTTTCCGATTTCCACAGTTCCTCCAGATCGGCGTACTCTTTCTCGAGCACCTGAATCTGCTCTTCCAGCGAATCGAGACGTTTGCGCGTTGCTTCGTCGGTCTCTTTTTTCAGCGCTTCACGCTCAATTTTAAGCTGAATCAAACGCCGTTCGAGCTTATCCATCGACTCTGGCTTGGAGTCCATCTCCATGCGGATGCGCGAGGCTGCTTCGTCGATCAGGTCGATGGCCTTATCGGGCAACTGCCGATCAGGAATGTAGCGCGTCGACAGCTTGGCCGCGGCGATAATGGCGCCGTCGGTAATCTGCACCCCATGGTGCACTTCGTAGCGCTCTTTCAGGCCGCGCAGAATGGCGATGGTGTCTTCTTCGCTCGGCTCATCGACCAGCACCTTCTGGAAGCGACGCTCCAGGGCCGCGTCTTTCTCAATGTACTGGCGATACTCGTCGAGCGTGGTCGCGCCAACACAGTGCAGCTCGCCGCGCGCCAGCGCTGGCTTGAGCATATTGCCCGCATCCATGGCACCGTCCGCCTTACCGGCCCCTACCATGGTGTGAATTTCATCGATAAACAGAATGACGCGGCCTTCTTCCTTGGCGAGCTCATTCAGTACCGATTTCAGGCGTTCTTCGAAATCACCGCGGAATTTGGCACCGGCCAGCAAGGCACCAAGATCCAACGCCAGCACGCGCTTGTCTTTCAGCGATTCCGGCACTTCACCGTTCACAATGCGCTGCGCTAGTCCCTCAACGATGGCGGTTTTACCCACCCCGGGCTCACCGATCAGTACCGGGTTGTTTTTGGTACGACGCTGCAAGACCTGAATGGCACGACGAATTTCATCATCGCGACCGATCACCGGATCGAGTTTGCCGCTGCGCGCGCGCTCGGTCAGATCCTGGGTATACTTCTCGAGTGCTTCGCGTTTTTCTTCAGCCTGAGCATCGTTCACCGCTGCCCCTCCTCGTAATCCATCCACTGCCGCGCGAGCGCTCTGCGCGGTGACACCTGCGTTTTTCAGCGCCTTGCCCACCTCGCCGCCGGCTTCCACGGCGGCAATCAGCACTAGCTCGGTCGCCAGATATTCGTCGCCTCGGGTTTGCGCCTCGCGATCCGCCAAATTAAGTAGCTGGGCCAAGCCCTGTCCCATGCCTACATTACCGTCAAACTGTGACACCGAAGGCAGGTTGTCGACTTGCTGCTTGAGCTGCTCTTTCAGGCGATCAACATCGCCGCCCGCCTTCTGTACCAGCGCGCGGAAGCCACCATCGCTATCGTCCAGCAGGGCCACCAGCAGGTGCGCTGGCTGAAGTTCATTTTGAGAATGGCCGACGGCAACAGACTGCGCATCGGCCAGCGCGTTTTGCAGCTTACTGGTCAAACGATCCATTCGCATAGACAGGTTCTCCTGTGTGCTCCGCCGCAAGCCAGTAGCGCGCTTCGCCAGAGCATGTAAATCGGGCGCCGCCTTCTCTATCGGGCAGCATTGTCTGGAAGAATAGATGGTGTTAGTCGGGCCGGTTTCAAGAGCAAATGAAAAAGTTATCCACTTTTTTTATGTTAAATAGATAAGTAACAGGTTGAGGCCTAACGTCAGGCCGACACCAGCGTATTCAGCAGCCATTGAAAGCTGGCTATTGCTTACTGGCAACGTGGAAGAAGAGGAGAAATAGCAGCGTTCAGGCAATCAGCAGCGCTTTACCCGGCCCCATTCCAGCGCAATGGAGGGCTGATCATCAGCCCATTGCGCGTTAACCGCGCAGCCAGATAACGCTTGCCATGCGACCGGTGATGCCGTCGCTTTCACGGTAGGAATAGAAACGCTTGTCGGAAGCTGTGCAGAAGAGACCACCGCTGATGTTTTTAATGCCACAGCGCTTAAGCCGTAGCTGCGCCAATTGATAAAGATCAGCCATGTAGTGCCCCAAGCGATAGGGGCTGTGCTCGAACGCGGTCTCGTCTTCGGCATTGGCCGATACGAAGCAGTCGAACACCTCCTGCCCTACTTCGAACTGCGCACTGGAAATAGCCGGCCCCATCCAGGCCATTACCTCGTGAGCTGGGCAATCGAGCGCTGCCAGCGTGCGCTCAAGCACGCCTTCCGCCAGCCCACGCCACCCGGCATGGGCGACCGCTACCCGCGTTCCAGCGGTATCGCAGAAGAACACCGGCAGACAGTCAGCGGTAAGCACCACGCAGGCGTAATCGCGGTTAAAAGCCACCGAGGCATCGGCATTGGGTACTTCTCCTGGCGCGGGCAGTGAGGTCTGCACCTGAGTGCCATGCACCTGATTCAGCCACAGCAGCGGCCGCTCGTCGCCAATACGCGCCGCTAGCCAGCGCCGGCAGCGGCTTACCGTCGCGGGGTCATCACCCACGTGCGCCGCTGTGTTGAAGGCATCAAAAGGCGCTTGGCTGGGGCCGGTTTCGCGGGTGGTCACCAGCGCTCGTACCGACGCCGGTGCCGACCAGTCAGGCACTAGCCAATGAGGCTGCTCGTCGAGTTCAAGGTGACGAGGCGAGTTGTTATCGTGAGTGTGTGTCATGCAGCCTTCCTGTCAGCACATCGCGTTAGCGGCAGCCAATGCCACCCCTGCTTACGCCACCTTGTTGATCGCTAGCGGCGCTATTCGTTGGCGTCGGCGCGCAGTGCGCTCAGCAGCGACACCATATCATTGGGTAGCGGCGCGTCGAAGCGCATCTGTCGGCCGCTTTGCGGATGCTCCAGCACCAGCCGATGGGCATGCAGCGCTTGGCGCGGGAATTCGCTGAGTTCGCGCTTGAGCGTCTCATCGGCGCCCGCAGGCAGCTTGAGTCGACCGCCATACACAGGATCGCCGACCAACGGCAGCTTCTGGTGCGCCATATGCACGCGAATCTGGTGCGTGCGCCCCGTTTCCAGCGAACAGCGTAGCAAGGTGTGCGCACGAAAGCGCTCAAGCACACGATAATGCGTAACGGCTGGCTTGCCACCCTGCACCACCGCTTGACGTTTGCGATCCTTGGGATGGCGGCCCAGCGGCGCATCGACGCGACCGCCGCTGATCGGTACTCCCACCACGACAGCGTCATACTCGCGCGCGACGCTGTGATCCTTCAACTGTTCGATCAAGGAACGCTGCGCCAGCAGTGACTTCGCCACCACCATCAAGCCGCTGGTATCTTTATCGAGGCGATGCACAATGCCAGCACGCGCCAGATTAATAAGCTCGGGCTGATGATGCAGCAGTGCGTTCAATAGCGTGCCATCAGGGTTGCCCGCCGCAGGATGCACCACAATACCCGCCGGTTTATTCAGCACCAGCAGGTGCTCGTCTTCGAAAACGATGGCAAGCGGAATATCTTCAGCCTCCCACTCGCCCGCCGGCTCGACCTCTGCTTCCAACGAAAGACGCTGACCCGCAGCTACTTTCACCTTCGGTTTGGCTATTTGACCATCGAGACGAAGCTGTCCGGATTCGATCCAGTGCTTGAGTTTTTCGCGTGACCAATCAGCGAACAAACGCGCGGCCGCCTGGTCGAAACGCAGGCCGTGCAGGCTTTCTGGCACGCTATGATGCTGATCTATGACTTCTGGCATAACTAACAGCTCCGCTGCTTCACGCGTGGCTCAGTACGAGATTCACCGTCCAAGCGGTGTCATAACTCGCGCTGGTGATTTATAGTGAAGCGGATTTTTGTCTCTACAGCGATGGCATTTTCGCATGCTATGCTGGCGGGACGCTAAAGATGATGAAGGACGGCGGCGAATTCTAGCATGGACGCCGTGGTTTGCCCGACACGAGGAAAACAATGCGCGCTTATCAATTGAGTGCTCTCGCGCTGGTCGCTGCCGTGCTGGTAGGTTGCGGCGGAAATACCAAGCCAGTGGCTGATCTTCCAGAACAGCAGCTCTACCAACAAGCCCAACAGTCGCTGAACAACGGTCGCTACTCAGCGGCGGTCACCCAGCTCGAAACACTTGATAGCCGTTATCCGTTCAGTCAAAACGCCGAAAACGTGCAGCTTGACCTGATCTATGGCTATTACCAGGTGAATAACTGGGACTCGACCATTGCCTCTGCGGGACGCTTCATTCGTCTTCATCCCGACAATGCGCAAGTGGATTACGCTTATTACCTGCGCGGTCTTGCCAACTGGCAGGCGGGTCGATTCGGCCTGGAGGGTCTTGATCTGGTCAGCATCTCCACGCGTGATCTGGGCGCTACCAACGCCGCCTACAAGGACTTCAACGAGCTGATCACGCGCTTCCCGCAAAGCCGCTACGCGCCCGACGCCCGTCAGCGCATTATCTACCTGCGCAATCTGACCGCGCAGCACGAGCTTGAAGTTGCTGATTTCTATCTGCGCAAGCGCGATTACGTCGCCGCCATCGAGCGCGGACGCTGGGTTATTTCGCACTATCCGCAAACGCCTGCCAACTATGATGCGCTGGCCAGCATGGTAGAAGGCTACATGGGGCTGAATATGGACGACCGTGCGCGCGAAACGCTCGCCGTGTTGATTCATAACAAGCCCGACTACAAACAGCTGAATGGCACTACCTTCAAAACGCGCCATTTGGGAAAAACACTTTCCCTCGACGGCTAGTAGGCTGGAGCTAAAAGGCCAAAAGGCGCGCAGCTTGGGCTGCGCGCCTTTTTGTTATCCAATCGAGCGATAAAGGTATCGCTATCGCGCGCCGCCCACCACCATTGGCGCGTCGTGCAAACTCGCTATACACTTCAGCGAATTCTGTCAGCCACTGGCTGCTTTGCTTTCGCGGGCCTCAATCAGGAGCCGTCACGTTGTTACAGTTCATCGCCATTGCTCTACTTGGCTACATTGCCTACAGATTTATCAGCAGCCTGAAGAAACCTTCCGTCGCACGCGAGCAGCGCTCGCCGAAACGTCACGACGTGCCCAGCATCAATACGGTGCGCTGCGCGCATTGCGGCCTGCACATTGCAGCAACCGATGCCGTGCATAACGACGCATCCTCGAATTCCTACTGCTGCGAAGAGCACGCACGTCTCGGTTAACCGAATATCCTGAACGTCTCGCAGGCTATCTTCGTCCCACCTGACCGGCAGCATTGCCTATCCCACGCTGCGCCCTTCGCTTTCTCTTCGCCCCACCATCTTGGTCAGCGCCGTTGTTGCCACGCGCCACGCGTTTACTCTCGGCATGAGCTTTGGCGACTTTCCTTCATTACGCGATCGATGATTTCTAACCTCGGCGTTAAACCTGAGTGGATGCCCTACCGATAGGCTGACTTCCTGCAGCTTCTCAAGGTGATACGGGTATGCCATCTCATTCCCAAAGCGGATTCTCGGTTGTTTCGATCATGGCGGCCATGCTGGTGGCATCGATATTACTCAGCTACTCGCTGCCGAGCGCGCAACGATGGCTGGCGGAGCGACGCGCAGTGGCCGACCGCCAGCGCTTTGCTGCGCTGATCGAGCAAGCACGTTTGGTCAGCATGATGACGGCAACGCCTCAGCGGCTATGCCCGAGAGGCGATTCGCAGCGCTGCGGTCAACAATGGTCGGCGGGAGCACTTCTCGATACCCCAAGCGACCGTACGCTTCCAATCAGCCGCTTCGAACTTTCGCCGGGAGTCCAACTGAGCGGGCCCGCCACCGAGCTGGTGTTCCGCCCAGACAGCGCTGCCAACATGCTTAACGCGACGTTTGATTTCTCCACCCGCTACGGCAGCCACCACCGCTTGATACTCAATCGTTCGGGGCGTCCGCGAGAAGAGAGCGACCTTGAGTCGGCTACCCCCAGCGCCAGTACCCCGGCACCATCGCGATGAAGGCGTTACCGTTGGACACTCGCCAGCCTCCTTTGAAGACCTTCTCGCCATAGGGGCGACCATCACACCGCCACGCAGCGACTTCCAGCGCTTGGCAGTGTCGTAATGGCAGCCAAGGGCAGACGGTTGGCGCAGTTAAGGTCGTGACCGCCACGCATGTTTCGCCATCGCTAAAGGAAGCCACGGGCGCACCCCGTTCGAGCGCTTGCCACGCCGCTTCGACTGACTGCGTTAGCGCGATGCTATTTTGCAGCGCGGAAAACTCTCGGTTCACGTTGGCGACTTCGTGGTGCAGGTGCGCTGCTGCTCCTTCTAATAACACCGCCAACAGCATCATCAACAGCAGCGCTAGCGGCAGCGCCATCCCTCGCTCGTTGGCAATCATGGAGAAACACCCAGCGATTGCCGCGCCAGCTGTTGCCAGGCACGCTGCGCTCTCCAGCGTTCCAGCGGATTGCGCAACGCCACCTCGAACTGACGCTGGACAGTAGCTGGCGAATCGGCACACTCGCTGCCTGTTGCGGTAACACGACACTGCACCGCCACCACCGCCGGCCATTGCTGGATAGCCGCAGCGGACCGCCATGGCGTTACGCGTCCTTGCGGGTCGAGCTCTGCATAGCGACATTTCAGCTCACAGATACCGCGCACCAGCTCTTCTGCATTACGCCTGCCCGCAATGCGCTGATAAAGCCCCGAAGGCTTTCCGGATAGATACAGCCCAGTGGCGTAGAAGCGCCACTCCTGCCGAGCATCGTCGACGGCTGCAAAGGGTAGTTCAGTGCCCGCCAATTCATGAGCCGCCCGCGCATAGCGCACAATCAACGCCTCGCTGCCCTGAGTACCGCCTGCGAGCGCATCGCCCAGCGAGCTCACGCAGGGCTGACGCTGGCACCTTATCTCGCCGCGCGCAGCACTGACCGCCGGCGGCACCAAGCTGCCCTCCACCCCTGCGGGCATGCCCCAGAAGCCAGCGCGCTTGAGCTCCTGTGTGATGACCAGGCTGGCCAAGCGTGCGCGCTCATGGGCTAACTGTTGCGCTCTCACGTGCATCAACTGGCCTTGCAACTGAGCATGCGTGCTCAACAGCGCCGCCACCAGCAGCGAGGTGATCAGCATCACCACCAGCATTTCGCCCAGCACCACGCCACGATCGTCCGCCGCGCTACTCATGGGTTGCTCGCAGCGTAATCAGCTCCGATGCCGCCGCATTCTGCCCCGCTACACAGCGCTGCTGTTGCTTCGACCAATCAAGCCACAGCTGAAGATTGCCACCAGCATGACGAGAACATATGACCACGCGATCATTGCCGGTAACCGCGGATTGTTCGCTGAACGCTACGCCGAGAGAATGATTTGCCGCCAGATTCGCCAGTGCCTGCACCGCGAGGCTGCGCTGCTGTAACAGCGCTGTCTGCCCGCTCAGCGCAACCATTCCGTTGGTGATGGCCGCAACGCCAATGGCAGCGATTGCCATGGCGGCGATCAGCTCAATCAGCGCAAAGCCTGAGTCATTGCCAGCCATTTTCTTCTCCCGATAAACCCAACGAGAGAATATCGGCAGCAATGAACACCGTTTTAGCGGCAGGCGGTGAGGACGGCAGGTCGGCAGAAAGGCAGGAAGGCAGGAAGGCAGGAAGGCAGGAAGGCAGGAAGGCAGGAAGGCAGGAAGGCAGGAAGGCAGGAAGGCAGGAAGGCAGGAAATGCTCGCGACGCCAGAGCATAACGACAAAACGCCCTTGTCGATGGCTCGACAAGGGCGTGAAGTTACCGGCCTATCGCGCTTAGTGCGTAGTAGTCGGTTTTACCGAGATGATTTCTGCGTCGAACACCAGCACCTTACCGGCCAGCGGATGGTTGAAATCCACGTCGACCTGCTCACCCTCTACCGTTTTGATAACGCCGGGAAGCTCGCCGCCAGCGGGATCGGTGAAAGAAACCACCGTGCCCACTTCCAGCTCAATGTCATCACTGAACGCATCCCGCGTTAGTAGCTGAACATTTTGCTCGTTGTACTGGCCAAAGGCGTGCTCGGGCGAGATGGTGAAGGAGTCGCGCTCACCAGCGTGCATGCCTTTTAGCGGCTGTTCGAAACCTGGCGGAAGATTACCGTCACCAAAATCGAAGGTGGCTGGCTTCTTATCGCGGGTGGTATCGACCTGGGTACCATCCTCGAGCGTCAGCGTGAAATGCAGCGTGACAGTGGTACCTTCCCCCACCGCAGCGCCGTCAGATGATATAGAGCTCATGAGCGCTCCTTGTTGATGGCCCTACGCGGCGATCTGAACGCATCCAGAATCAGCACGATGGCGCCGACGGTGATCGCGCTATCGGCAATGTTGAACGCTGGATAGTAATACGCGCTATGCCAATGAAACGACAGGAAGTCGATAACGTAGCCGTGCACCATCCTATCGAACAGATTGCCCAGCGCACCGCCGATAATCAGCGCCAGCGCAATAGCCATACCGCGCTGCCCCTGCTTGAGCCGGGTCAGCCAAAACGACAGCCCAACGACGGCGACGATGGCAATCAGGGCGAACAGCCAACGCTGCCAGCCAGCATGGTCGGCCAGAAAGCTGAACGCAGCACCATGATTGAACAGTAGCGTCAGATCGAAGAAGCCATTGATGACCGGATGCGGTTGGCGATATTCAAGGCCACTCACGGCCAGCCATTTGGCACCCAGATCAACGGCGATCACCAGTAGCGACAGCCACAGCCAGCGCAACGGTGAGCGCATCGGCGCTGCGGCTGGCGCAGCGCTGCGTGCAGACGAATCAGGCATACAAACGCACCTCACCTTCATGACCCGGCAGGTTCAGGATGCTGCGTTCGCACAGCGTCGGGTACTCGGCATGAGTGCCCACATCGGGACGACGTTCCCAACTGCGCTCACACTTGGGCCAGCTGCTTGCTTCTACCTTGACCTTCAGCCCTTCAAGTTCAGTGGCCGCCGCATCCGATGCCTCGGCAAGCGGTGCCAGACGCGCTTCAGAGGTAATCAGCACGAAGCGCAACTCGTGGCCTAGGCTGTCGAGCAGCGCGTGTAGCTCATCATCGACGTAGAGCGTGACCTCGGTATCCAGCGAGCCTTTGACCAAGCCTTCGCCACGCGCCGTTTCCAGACATTTGTTCACCGCGTGCTTCACGTCCATCACACGCGCCCAGAACTCGCGACCGTAGGCGAAATCATCGGGCAGCGCCGCCAGCTCGGTGTAGTACTCCTCAAGCAGCACGCTATCGAGCTTGCTGCCGGGAATGTTTTCGTACACTTCATCGGCGGTAAACGACAAAATCGGCGCCATCCAGCGGCTGAGCGCCTGTACGATGTGATAGAGCGCGGTCTGACAGCTGCGACGCGGCAGCGAGTCGGCCTGCGTGGTGTACTGGCGATCCTTGATGATATCCAGATAGAAGCTGCCCATGTCGCGCGAACAGAATGTCAGCACTTGCTGGTACACGTCGAGGAAACGGTACTCGCTATAGGCTTTTTCAACACGCTGCTGCAGCTGCGCGGCGCGATCGACCGCCCAGCGATCCAGCGCGATCATCTTCTCGGGCGCAACGATATCGCTCGCCGGATCGAAGCCGGTCAGGTTGCCCAGCATAAAGCGCGCGGTGTTGCGGATACGGCGATAGGCGTCGGCGATACGCTTAAGGATTTCGTCGGAAACCGGCATCTCTGCCGAGTAGTCGCTCGACGATACCCACAGCCTGAGAATATCCGCGCCCAGCTTATCCATAACCTGCTGCGGCGCGACCACGTTACCCACCGACTTCGACATCTTGCGCCCCTGCTGATCGACGGTGAAGCCGTGCGTCAGCAGCGCCTTGTAAGGCGGGCGCTCATCGATAGCAGAGCCGGTGAGCAGCGACGACTGGAACCAACCGCGGTGCTGGTCAGAGCCTTCCAGATAGAGATCGGCAACATTGCCTTCCAGATGCGCCAGCTCGGAGTGTGAGCCGCGCAGCACGTGGAAGTTGGTGGTGCCGGAGTCGAACCAGACATCGAGCGTGTCAGTAACTTTCTCGTACTGGCTCGCTTCATCACCCAGCAGCTCCGCCGCATCCAGCTTGAACCATGCCTCGATGCCTTCTTTCTCAACACGCAGCGCAACTTCTTCGATCAACTGCTGGGTACGCGGATGCAGTTCGCCGCTTTCACGATGCAAGAAGAATGGAATCGGCACGCCCCAGTTACGCTGACGCGAGATACACCAGTCAGGGCGCCCTTCGATCATGCTGTGCAGGCGGTTCTGGCCCCAACTCGGGTAGAAGCGCGTATCGTCGACGCCTTGCAGCGCTAGCTCGCGCAGGGTTTTACCATCTGCGCCTGCTTTATCCATCGCAATAAACCACTGCGCAGTGGCGCGATAGATCAGCGGCGTTTTGTGACGCCAGCAGTGCATATAGCTGTGGGTGATACGTTTGTGCGCTAGCAGATTGCCGGAGTCGCTCAGCACCGCCACGATATTGGGATTGGCTTTCCAGATAAACTGACCGCCAAACAGCGGAAGCGATGTAGCGTACACACCGTTGGACTGCACCGGGTTCAGAATGTCGTCGAAGCTGAAGCCGTTGCGCTGACAGGTATAGAAGTCGTCCTCACCGTAGGCTGGCGCGGAGTGAACCACCCCCGTGCCTGCGCCTAGCTCGACGTAGTCGGCCAGCAGCACCGGCGCGACGCGATCAAAACCGCTGTCGGTGAGTGCCAGCGGATGGCGGAATTCAAGGCGATCAAGCTTGCTGCCCGAGGTACGCGCGATTACCTCACCTTCCAGGCCAAAGCGCTCAAGGCTGCTCTCAACCAGCTCTTCGGCAAGCAGCAGCAGACGCTCGCCGGTATCGACCAGCACGTAGTCGAAGTCGGGGTGAACGTTCAGCGCCTGGTTGGCTGGAATGGTCCACGGCGTGGTTGTCCAGATCACCGCTGCAGCAGGCTTCGGCAGCGCATCCAGACCGAAGGCAGCGGCCAAGGCGGCATCATCGACGGCGGGGAACGCCACATCGATCGCGTCGGAATCTTTGTCCTGATATTCCACTTCGGCTTCCGCCAGCGCTGACTGACAGTCGAAGCACCAGTTAACCGGCTTGAGCCCTTTATAGACGAAGCCACGCTCAGCAATCTTGCCAAGCGCACGAATTTCGTTGGCTTCGTTGGAAAAGTTCATGGTCAGGTAAGGGTTCGCCCAGTCGCCCAGTACACCCAGTCGAATGAAATCGGCCTTCTGCCCTTCCACTTGCTCACTCGCGTATTCACGGCACAGTTCACGCGCCTTGTCCGCTGGCAAATGCTTGCCATGCACGGTTTCGACCTTGTGTTCGATGGGCAGGCCATGGCAGTCCCAGCCCGGCACGTAAGGCGCATCGAAGCCGGCCAGGTTTTTGGACTTGAGCACCATGTCCTTGAGGATCTTGTTAACCGCATGCCCGATATGAATGCTGCCGTTAGCGTAGGGAGGGCCGTCGTGCAGAATGAAGCGCTCGCGACCGTGGCGTGCCTCACGCAGTTTTTCGTAAAGGTGCATGTCGGTCCAGCGAGCCAGCCGCGCCGGCTCTTTGCTGGGCAGATTGCCACGCATCGGGAAGTCCGTATGCGGCAAGTTCAGCGTATGCTTGTAGTCGTGTGTTTGATCGCTCATGGCCTGCTCATGAAAGTCGTTACGAAGAGGGAGTGGGCACCTGTCGGCCCATTACAGAGAAAAACCTGCAAAGGCGCACGCGAGGCCACCATACGGTCACCAAGCGAGCGCCAGAAATAACGCACGGAACAACAGCGAAGCGGCTTCATGCTGAATCTCCAGCGGGCCGCGTGTGATCCGTCGACGGCGATAGCGGCACGCTTGCCAGCGGCAGCTGCGCAGCATTGTCCAGCGCGACCTGATGCTGGCGTATGTCTGGCAACAGCGGCACGAGATAATCGCGGCTGACCGCGACATCGTGATGGAGTTGCTGCTTCAACACCTCGATGCCCGGGAAAGCGACTTCGCCGCGCAGCCTTACGCACGGCACCACAACCAGCCGCTCGCCATAGAGGTCGCCCTTGAAATCAATCAGATGCACTTCCAGCACCGGGCGCTCGCTGCCCACCGTAGGCCGCCAGCCGAAGTTGGCCGCTCCCGCGTATAGCTCGCCATTTTCGCGCATCACCAGCACCGCATAAACGCCACGCAGTACCAGCGGCGTTTTGGGCAGCGGAATATTGGCGGTGGGCACGCCGATGGTGCGACCCAACTGGCGATCCTCCACCACCCGGCCGGAAAAACGATAGGCACGCCCCAGCAGCAGTGCCGCCTGACGAAAATTGCCGGAAGCCAGCAGTGTGCGCACGCGACTGGATGACACGCGCTCACCGTCAAGCTGGAAGGAACGCGTATTTACCACGCTAAAGCTGTGGGCGCGGCCAATCTCTTCCAATAGTGCGAAGTCGCCGGCACGGTCGCAGCCGAAGCGGAAATCATCGCCTACAACCAGATAGCTGACGTTCAGTCCATCGATCAGTACCCGATCGACAAATTCCCGCGCGGAAAGCTCTCTAAGCCGCTGGTTAAAGGGCAGGCACAGCACTCGATCGACACCAGCCTCCTCCATTAACCGCAGCTTGTCGCGCAGGGAGGTAAGCCGCGGTGGCGCCTGATCGCTGGAGAAATACTCGCGCGGCTGCGGCTCGAACAGCACCACCGTGGTAGGCAGCTGCAAGGCAGCGGCACGGCTGCGGAGCTGATTCAGAATCTCGATATGGCCCAGGTGTACGCCATCGAAATTGCCGATGGTGGCTACACAGCCACGATGAGAAGGGCGTAGGTTGTGCAGTCCTCTGATCAATTCCATTGCCTGTCAGCCTCGCATTCTGAACTGGGATACGCGCATGCCGGTCACTGCCAACCACCCAAAGTAAATGACCATCGCACCAACGACTGTCAGCGCCATGCCTTCGGCACGCTGCGCTGCGCCCCACGCCACCCACTGCTGCCAGGGGGGCACCCACCATAAAAGCGCAGCAGCCATCAGTAAGCACGCGGAGCCAATCTGCAGCCCATAGCGCCACCATCCTTTATGAAACCGCAGCACGCCGGCACGCCACAATCCACGCCCCAGCAGTCCCGCGTTAACAAAGGATGCCAATGCGGTCGATAACGCCAGCCCCACGTGCGCAAGCGGCCCCACCAACAGTAGGTTGAATACCATATTGGCGATAACCGCCACGATACCAATACGCACCGGTGTTTTGGTGTCCTGGCGTGCGTAAAAGCCGGGGGCCAGCACCTTGATCAGCATATAGCCGATCATGCCAAAGCAAAGGGCCCGCAGGCTCATAGCCGTCATGACAATATCGTGATCCGTCATCTTGCCATAATGAAACAGCGTCACCAGCATCGGTTCGGCCAGAATGAAGATCGCAATGGCCGCCGGAAGGCTTAACAGCAGGATAGTGCGCAGTCCCCAGTCGATCATGCGCGAAAAGTGCTGCGGGTCATTGGCCGCCTTCTCTCGCGATAGCGCCGGCAGGATGACGGTGCCAATCGCTACCCCCACGATACCGGTCGGCAAATCGACCAGTCGGTCAGAGTAAAATAGCCAGGTCGCGCTTCCCGTTGTCAGGAAGGAGGCCAGAATCGAGTTAAGCGTCAGGTTGATTTGCGACACCGACACGCCAAAGATTGCGGGGCCCATCAGCTTGAGAATGCGTTTGACACCGGGATGACGAAAATCGGGCCAGGGCTTCGGCAGCAGGCGTAAACGCCATAGGAACGGCAGCTGGAAACCCAACTGAATAACACCCGCAGCCAACACGCCCCACGCCAGCGCCATGGCAGGTATCGACAAATGCGGTGACAGCCACAGCATTGACGCAATCATGGTGAGGTTAAGGAACACCGGCGTGAGCGCCGGTACCGCGAAACGATCCCAGGTATTCAGCACGGCGCCGCAGAAGGCCGTTAGCGAGATAAGCAGCAGGTAAGGGAACATGATGCGCAGCATCTGCGCGGTCAGTTCCATCTTGCCCGGCACCTCAGCAAAGCCCGGCGCGAATACCCATACCAACAGCGGCGAAGCCACCACGGCCACGACAGTGATCGCAGCGAGAATCAGCGCCAGTGCGCCCGACGCTGAATTCAGCAGCCGTTTGACTTCGTTATGGTCCTTGGTGGTGGCGTATTCAGACAGCACCGGTACGAAGGCCTGACTAAACGCCCCTTCCGCAAACAGCCTGCGCAACAGATTGGGAATTCTGAAGGCAATAACGTAGGCATCAGCGCTGCCAGTGGCCCCTAACAAGGCACTGGTCATCATATCGCGCACCAGCCCCAGTACCCGCGAGACCATTGTCATTGCACCGACGACTGCGCCGGATCTAAGCAACCCTGCCACCCGAGGCTCCTTTATTGGCTATCCATCAAAACCAAACGTCACACGCTGATATCGCTACATCCGAGCACTAACGCGCAACATGCGCAGCACGCCATCGAGGGCGCAAAGCAGCATGCAGACTGCCTTCATGCGATCAGCGGGTACAGACTTTTATTCGTGACGCCGCTTGATTACATGAAATGTGCACGATGTACGGCGCTGCGCTCCACTTCGTACAGCCATAAAAAAACCGGCCGAAGCCGGTTTTTAGTGCAGCACCTGACCGGCTTAGGCAGCCAGGCTTTTAATTCGCGCGTTAAGACGGCTCTTGATACGAGCAGCCTTTTTCTTGGCGATAACGTCCTTGTCAGCAATGCGGTCGATAACCGGCTGAGCTGCCTTGAACTCGGCAGTGGCTGCCGCGTGGTCGCCGCTTTGGACTGCTTTAAGAACGCGTTTTACGTAGGTACGTACCATGGAACGCTGACTGGATTTCAGAACGCGACGTTTTTCGTTCTGACGTGCGCGTTTGCGAGCTTGCTTGGAATTCGCCACCGTCTACTCCCTCGGAATATCGACAGTAAAAAGATAAATGGATTTTCAAATGCCACCCGACGCTGACCGCTCTCGCCATAAGAGGGGATGCGCCCGGGATGAGCAACGACTGCAGGCGGTCGGGTTACCAGTAGAGCCACGGCAAACGCTGCCGTAACCTTCTGAAACACGCGACAAAGCAGCTGCAATCGCACGGGCCATGTCTGAGAGGATGCAGCATTCTATCAGCGATAACCAACAATGCCAACATACGGAGTGAATATCCCCCGCTTCGCGCGTGGGCAGTGATCGCTATTGGCGGCATCCTTCGACAGCGATGCCGCCTGAATACGTCACACCATTACGAGATTGTCGCGATGGATCAGATCGGGGGAATGGCAGAAGCCCAGAATAGGTTCGATGGCGCGGCTAGGCATGCCGAGAATACGCTTGGTATCCTGTGAACCATAATTGATAATGCCTTTCGCCACTGATTCTCCCTGCGCGTTCACACACAGCACGATATCGCCGCGATTGAAGTCGCCGGATACCTGCTTGACACCCACCGGCAGCAAACTCGACCCTTCATCCCGCAGGCGAGCCACAGCACCATCGTCTAACACCAGCGTACCGCGCACCTTAACCTGCCCCAGCAGCCACCGCTTACGCGCCGTCACTCCGCTTCCTTCCGGCTTCAGCAGCGTTCCCAACTCTTCGCCATCGACGACGCGCAGCACCACATTGGGCTGGCGACCGCTGGCGATTACCGTAACGGCCCCAGAGCGAGCGGCCACGCGCGACGCCTTGACCTTGGTCGCCATACCGCCGCGGCCTAGCGCCCCGCCATCACCCGCCATCGCATCGAGGGAGGTGTCGTCGGCATCCGCTTCGGGAATCAGCTTGGCATCAGGATTTTCGCTAGGGTTATCGTCAAACAGCCCTTCCTGATCAGTTAGCAGCACCAGCACTTCAGCTTCCACCAGATTGGTCACCAGCGCGCCCAGAGTATCGTTATCGCCAAAGTTGATTTCGTCATTGGCGACCGTGTCGTTTTCGTTGATAACCGGCACCACGCCCAGCTCGATCAGCGTTTTCAACCTCGCCTGAGCATTCAGGTAGCGCCGACGATCAGCCAAATCATCATGGGTAAGAAGGATCTGGGCACTCAGCACACCATGACCAGCAAACTGATCTTCCCAGCACTGCACTAACCCGGACTGCCCTACCGCGGCCGCGGCCTGCAGGTGATCGAGCTCGGTGGGGCGCTCGCTCCATCCCAGCCGTGTCATGCCTTCGGCAACAGCGCCCGACGACACCACCACCGGATGGATACCACGCCGCCGCAGCTCTACGAGCTGCTCTACCCATTGCGCAATACCGTCGCGGTTAAGACCACGACCATCGTTGGTGAGAAGCGCACTACCAATCTTGACGACAACACATTTCACGTTGGCAAGATCAGCGCGTCCGAGTACCTGACGAGCCATTCGTTGTTCACCTCTTGTGGCGTAACACATTCCATTATCGACACCAGCCCGCAACGCTCGATGAACGTCGCGCCAGCCAGATTGGCCTTACCTACCGCCGCGTATTCGACAAAACATTACAATGACACCAACCCAGGTATTCATCAACGCCCTATCCCCCCGCCCGCTGCCGCTTCAGCCAAACCGGCTGTGGATAACGTAACGGGGCGGCGCCCAGCCCCAGCACGTGTCGTGCCGGCGACCGAACGCCACCCCGTTGTGGATAAGACAGAAAATAAACGCCTAGGGAGCGTACTCGACGTCTACGTCGTAATCGTCGTCGTTCCAATCATCATCGTCATCTTTCTTTTTACGCCGACGCCCTGCAAGCCGTTCTTCGGTACGCGCCACTGCCTCTTGCTCCAGCGCTTCGATACGCTCACGTTCACGCTCGGCTGCTTCCTCGTTTTCAGCCACTTCTTCGCGCTGCTCAACGATCCAGCGATGGGCTGCTTGCACCAGGGCATCAGTACCTTCGCCGCTGGCGGCAGAAATGCGATAGACAGGCCCTTCCCAGGCCAGTCGCTCGACGATCTCGGCAACGCGCTCGTCGCGCTCTTCCTGAGGCAGCAAGTCGAGCTTATTAATCACCAGCCAGCGCGGCAGCGACGCCAGTGCCGGGGAGAATCCGGCCAGTTCTTCGCTAATGGTAGTGACTGCCTTGACCGGATCGCTCTCATCAATCGGTGCGACATCAACAACATGAAACAGCAGGCGAGTGCGCGACAGATGCTTGAGGAAGCGCAGACCAAGCCCAGCACCTTCAGAGGCACCCTCAATCAGCCCTGGTACATCGGCAATCACGAAATGCTCGTGGGAACCAATTTTTACCACGCCCAGATTGGGCACCAGCGTGGTGAAGGGATAATCCGCCACCTTGGGGCGCGCCGCAGAGACCGAGCGAATCAGCGTCGATTTGCCGGCGTTGGGCATCCCCAGCAGACCGACGTCGGCCATCACTTTCATTTCCAGACGCAGCTCGCGACGCTCGCCTTCAGTACCCGGAGTGGTACGACGCGGTGCCCGATTGGTCGACGATTTGAAGTGAATGTTGCCAAGGCCACGATAGCCGCCCTGAGCAACCTTGAGCTGCTGCTCGTGTTCGGTAACGTCGCCGATGACTTCGAGGGTTTCGACATCGATCACGGTGGTGCCCACCGGCACCTTGACGTACAAGTCTTCGCCCTTGCGACCGCTCATTTGGCTGCCCTGCCCGGGACGACCGTTTTCGGCCTTGTAGAAGCGCTGGAATTTGAAATCCACCAGGGTGTTGAGCGCCTCATCCCCCACTAGATAAACGCTGCCGCCGTGGCCGCCATCGCCGCCATCGGGGCCACCCTTGGGAATGAACTTTTCACGACGGAAGCTCAAGCAGCCATTGCCGCCCTTGCCCGCTTCGACGGTGATCGCCGCCTCATCGACAAATTGCATGATTTCTCCTGCCCCACCCAGCGGGGCTGATCCTGTAAACGACGAGACACTTCCCAGCGATTACCGCATGCCCAGGGCGCTGCGATCCAGATAACGTATCTACTGCCGTTGATAAGCAATATGACAGCCGGTGCTGCCATTAGTAAATTCTGGCCTGCTCGGCAATGATTGCAAGCAGACAAAAAAGCCCCGCAACAAGGGCGGGGCTTTTAAAGGCAAGTCGCGTCAATGCGACACTTGCTCGCGCGCTGTTACTTCACGCGAAGAATGCCTTAGGCAGGAACAACGCTAACGAATTTGCGCTGTTTCGGGCCTTTGGTTTCGAACTTCACATGACCGTCGGTCAGTGCGAAGAGGGTGTAGTCCTTGCCTACACCTACGCCAGTACCCGCGTGGAACTTGGTGCCGCGCTGACGAACGATGATGTTGCCCGCGATCGCTGCCTGGCCACCGAAGAGTTTCACGCCGAGGCGTTTGGACTGGGAATCGCGTCCGTTACGCGAACTACCCGCTGCCTTTTTATGAGCCATTGCTAAATCCTCGTAGCTGGGGAAAAACGCGCTTACGCGGTGATTCCGGTGATTTTGACTTCAGTGAACCACTGACGGTGGCCCTGACGCTTCATGTGGTGCTTACGGCGACGGAACTTGATGATGTTCACTTTTTTGCCGCGGCCATGGGAAACCACTTCTGCGGTTACCTTGGCACCTTCTACCAGCGGCGCACCGATTTTAACTTCATCGCCGCCAACCAGCAGCACCTGATCGAAATCGATGCTTTCACCAGTAGCAACTTCAAGCTTTTCAAGCTTAATGCTCTGGCCTTCTTCTACGCGGTACTGCTTACCACCGCTTTTGATTACTGCATATGTCATGGGACTCTCCAGAGGACTCATCTTGATTCGCTGCTTGGGTAACCTGCGTCGAGTGGCACCCCTCTTGGCACCATCTAACAGGGAGCACGACGAGTTTTAGGGCGCACTATTTTAACGATACCGCTAAAGAAAAACAATCCCACTGAAGCGTTCGCTACAACACGCCCATCGCGCGGGTAAAACAGAGCGGCCAGCGCCGCTTCCAATCGCGCAGCCCTGCGTATGCTCGACCACACAGCGCAAGGGCCTCGCTGCCAAACAAGGACGCCGCAAGCGCTATTTACCGCCATCCATAAATGGCGCCATCAGCCCTACCAGCTTTAAGTTCATGCGCCGCGATGGCATTATCAGCACGGCTGCCTTGGATAACGAGGCGGCAGGTCGGCCCTATCCGACACGTTCAATCCACTGATACGCTCGCCATCGCTGACTGCGCGCTTGGCGCAACGACTGCCAGCATTCAACGAAGACTCGCCTAACATGTCACTCAGCGCCTCCAAGACTCACGCCCCCGTAGCGGAAGACTTTGCCGCGGTAAACCGCACCATTACCGAACGTCTCGCCTCCGATGTACCGCTGGTCGAAACCATCGGCCACTACATTGTCGAAAGCGGCGGCAAGCGAGTGCGTCCACTGCTGGTCCTGCTGGCGGCGCGCGCACTGGGTTATCAGGGCGACAAGCACCAGCTACTAGCCGCCCTGATTGAGTTCATGCATACCTCGACGCTGCTGCACGACGACGTAGTAGACGAATCGCATATGCGCCGCGGCAAGGCGACGGCCAATGACGAATGGGGCAATGCGCCCTCGGTGCTGGTGGGCGACTTTCTCTACTCGCGCTCGTTCCAGATGATGGTCGATGTCGGCTCAATGGAGATCATGCGAGTGCTTTCGGCCGCCACTGCGACGATTGCCGAAGGCGAAGTGCTGCAATTGACCAACATTGGCAACGCCGATATCAACGAAGACGACTACTTCCGCACCATCCAGGGCAAAACTGCGATGCTGTTCGAAGCGGCATCGCATACCGGCGCCATGCTCACCGATGGCAGCGCTGAGCAGATCGAAGCGCTTCAGCTTTATGGCCGCTATCTTGGGCTCGCCTTCCAATTGGTCGATGACTTGCTCGACTATCAGGGCGACGCCGAAGCGATGGGCAAAAATGTCGGCGACGACCTTGCCGAAGGCAAACCTACCCTACCCTTGATTCAGGCAATGAAAGTAGCGAATGAAGAAGACGCCGCGCTGATCCGCCAAGTAATCGAGCAGGAAGGTGGACTGGAGCACTTGGAGCGCGTCCAGGACATCATTAATCGCACTGGCGCACTCGAATACACCCGTGACAAGGCGCTGGAGATGCGCGACCGCGCGCGCGCCTGCCTCGAGCTGCTGCCAGCGAGCGAATATCGCGACGCGCTCGCACTGCTGGCAGAGCAAGCTGTCGAGCGCACCGCATAAGGCCTCAGCAACAGTAGGGGCTTGCAAAAGCACCGTGAAGACTTATAATGCGCCCCACTTCCGCAGCGCCCAGCGCGCTACGCGAACATCGGAGTGTAGCTCAGCTTGGTAGAGCGCTGCCTTCGGGAGGCAGAGGTCGTAGGTTCGAATCCTGTCACTCCGACCAAGAATTTCAAAACCGCCGAGTAGCCTAAGCGCTATCGGCGGTTTTTGTTTTTGCACTGGCGATATCTGTTCGAGTCACCGCACATCGACTGCTTCCCTTAATACCTCAGAATGTAGCTGCGCATAGCGCTGCGCTGTTCCGTCACTGCCATGTTCGAGCGAATCGCACACTTTGTTTACCGCTTATCACCATCCAGCTCGCTAACGTGTGACGCAGATCGTATTGATGAAATCAGCAAGCCCGCTACTTTGGTCGCCGCATGTTAATGAAGCAAACCGCCCTCTGCGTATCGAATATGCCGGTGTGAACGTTACGCCAGTGAACACTTCTTCCCGACAGAACCGCCAATAAATCGGTTGCCGAACGAATACCGGCAAAGGCCCCGTACTTAAGTCAACGACAACTACTGAAATAACGAGTCCAAAGAGAATTAATTAGATGGCTAATTACCACGCTTAGTGATTATTTGCGCGGGGTGGCACTATCAAGTACGCGGTGATGAGTAAAAACCACCTCGAAAATCAAATAACAGTTGCCACTAAAGGCTAAATCCATGCTATAAGCTTCGCACCATTCACTAGGAGTATGCGAGAGGATTGCATGGATAGCATTGGTAAAGTACCGAACAAACATAAGTGGCTCATCATGGTTATCATTAGCTGGTTGTTTTTCGCTGTATCTCTGATTCCAGCAGGCATAGTCATATGGGACATTGCGATTACTGGAAGTGAGGAAAACCTTACTGACACCTCGAATTTTTATCCATGGCTGTTCGCGTCTTTCCTTACACTACCCGCTCTTATAATGGCGGGAGCAGTTAGCATGCTAAATAGTATATACGTTAATTCATGCTATACACTTGAATTAGCAAAAGATAATAACCGCTCTACGTCCAGCAACTAATAACGCGCAAGAAGCTTCAATACGCCGCCTACGGGCGGCTTTTTTACGCATGAATAAATGAGTGGCCTCTCGTTTGCATAATGTGATCGTTCGACTTGGTACTGATTCCCCAATCTACAGGCGGGAGAGGCAGGCAATACTTTTATAGACTAAAAGCTACGCGAAGCCATGTGTCTTTAACGTTAAAGTCCTCAGGGCACATATTCCTCTGAGACTTCCAATAATGGCTCCCTTTGGTACTCACTTACCCTCTCTGAAACAACCATCGCCAGCGCCTCTTTCGCTCTCATCGATGCTGGTACTCCTACTGGCTAGCCCAGCGGTCATGGCGGCATCGGCAGACACCATAGAAGCTCGACTGGCAGCTCTTGAAGCGCGCGTTAGCGCCGCAGAACAGCGCGCCTCAGCAGCCGAGCGGCGCGCCAGTAATGCCGAAGCACGTGCGATTCAGGCGCAGCGAACGTTGCATCAGGCTAAACAGCGTTTGGCGTCGGTTGCCGATTCGCCCCACAACGCTACCCCGGCCAGTCCGCCGCTTGTTGCTGCTGACTCGCCGTCCCACGCCCCAGCGGATGAAGGTGATACGGCTCCGCTCTCGAACGTCAACACGACGCCTGAAGGTACGCTGTCTTTTGGCGCGTACGCGCGCTCGGGGGTGTTGTTCAACGATCATCTGGAAGGCGGCAAAGGTGGGCCTTACCAGTCGCCAGCGGGGTCGGTCGGTGGCGCTGTCGGACGATTGGGTAATGAGCAGGACACCTACGTGGAGGCCACGTTCGGCTATCAGCAGCTCTTCAGCAATGGCACTCGCGCGAATTATACGGTCATGTTGGCCGACGGCGTTGATACCCTCAATGACTGGACCTCTGACGATAGTGATTTGAACGTGCGCCAGGTGTATGCGGAGTTGTCGTCACTGCCAACACTGCGTAACAGCAGCCTGTTCAAGGATGCAACGTTCTGGGCGGGCAAGCGTTTCGATCGTGACAATTTCGATATCCACTGGCTCGATTCAGACTTCATCTTCCTCGCCGGCACGGGTGGCGGTATCTACGACATTCAGCTTACCCCTGACTGGAAGAGCAACGTCTCGCTGATGGGGCGCAGTTTTGGTGACTTCTCTACCGCTGGTGGCAGCAGCGATGTCCAAAATTACATCCTCACGTCCAACAACTTTTTTGGCCCGTGGCAGTGGATGATCAACGGGATGCATGCCAACGGCAACGACAGCAATTGTCGCGTTGGTGGTGATGCGGGGCTCACCCAAGAGGAATGCACCGAGCAGACACTGAACAGTCGACAAGGTCGGAGCGCGAAAAACGGTGCTCACACCATGCTGGCCTACCACGGCGACAGTTTCTTTGGTTTGCGTGAAGGTACCTTCAAGGTAGCCATGATGTACGGTCGTGGGTTAGGCGCAGAGGTCAAATCGATCGGGTCTGATTCAGAGCTGCTTAGCGACGCGCAAAGTGTCCGCATAGGAGGTTACGGGACAACCGCGCTCACCAATACATGGAGTATTGCCCCCATGATCCTCGCTGAGCACAGTAAAGATCGCTACGTCAAAGGGGACCGTTATGACTGGATTACGTTTAATGCGCGCCTGTCTCAAGCAATAAACGAGAACTTTGAGCTGCAATACGAAGCCACATGGCAAAACATGGACTTGTCTCCTCGTGGGTGGGCCAACCGTCGTAGCGCCAGCGGCAGTGTCACCAAGCTGACGTTTGCGCCCACGCTCAAGCCATTTACCGGAGACTTCTTCATGCGTCCTGAATTGCGCGCTTTTGTCTCCTATATGGATTGGAGCAAAGGGCTGAACGGCTACAGCGACAACGACGCCTTCGGCAGTAACGGTTTTACCGGCAGCGAATGGCAATTTGGCGTGCAAATGGAAACCTGGTTCTGATTAGCCAGCAAAGCCGCTGCAGATCAATGCTCTGCAGCGGCTTCTTTTTGCCCTTCCTACGCTAACCACCACTCTATACACCCGCCAACATCAGTTCTGAGCGTCGGCAAAGTCGGCTCGACGCACCAAGCGCTGCATATCCCGATGGAGCATATCGACCGCCTGATCTACAGAGGCTTCTCCTCCCAAGACCCGGTGTGAACGGTCAAATATCGCGTTGGAATAGCGTGGGTAGAGCGTTTTGACCAAGCCAGCGGGCCGCGGTATTGCCTGCTTGATGGGCTCAAGTAGACTCCCGATAAACGGTGACGCTTCCAGAACCTGCGGGTCACTGTAAAGATCGGTGTAGGTGGGCAGAAACGAGAACTCAATCGCGCGCTGCTTCTGGTTTTCCTTGCGCGTGAGCCAGGCCACCAGCTCAGCGGATTCGCGCGGATGTTGCGAATAGCGGCTAACGGCGAGACTCCAACCACCCAGTGTTGAGGCATGGCGGCCGCCGTCGCTATCGCCGGCCGGTAGAGGGGCTACCCCTACCTTGCCTTTAATCACGCTGTTGGGGCTCTGCGACAGCGCCCAGACATAAGGCCAGTTGCGCATGAAGACCGCATTGCCTGATTGAAACACGCCGCGAGAGGTCTCTTCTTCGTAGCTCAACACCCCTTTGGGTGCGATCGTTCCGATCCATCCTCCCGCTCGCTTCAACGCACTGCGCACGGCAGGCGTATCGACTTCCACATTGCCGTGTTGATCGAGCAAGATGCCCCCTCCGTCAGAGGCAACCCACTCCAGCACATTACAGGTCAGCCCTTCATAGGCCTTGCCCTGGAACACGTATCCCCACAGCGAGCGATTCCCGGCCGCGCGCTCTTGCTCCTGAATATAGCGCGCGCTATCGGTCATTTGTTGCCAGGTCACCGGCACGTTGCGGTGATACTTTTCAAGCAGGTCCTTGCGGTAATAGAGCAGGCTAGCGTCAGCGTAGAATGGCATCGCCTTTAGATTGCCATTGACCGTATTGTTGGCGATCGACGAGGCAATCTGCCCCTTGGCGAGGTCGCCCGGCAATAGCGTGTTGAGGTTGGCAAGGTGGTCATTGAGGATGCCGGACCAGGTGGTATCCACCATGATCACATCAATATCGCTTGAGTGTGAACTCAACAGTTGTTGATAGAGCGACAGCTGCTCAGTGGAGGATGCAGGCATCGATACCAGATTGACGCGGTTACCGGTTTGCTCTGCCCACTTCTGTGCTTCCTGTGCACAGGCCGCCGAGTTACTGCCATCACCGCAGGTATAGTGGATGGTGACACCCGCAGCCATGGCCGCCGGTGAAGTGCTCAAGATGCAGCCCAGCATTGCCCAAGGCTGCCACCAACAGGTTAGATAAAATCGCATGCTTCCCCCTGAAAGAGTCTGTGTCACACCGCTGATGACAGCGAATGAGGGTAAGCACTAGACACTCTTGGCAGAGCGACCCCGAGAGCATCAAACAGGTGCGCATGTTCAGCCTTGAAGCTAACGTGCACGGTGTCGCCAATCGAAAGCTCGTTATCGACGGGCATACGACATACAGGCGGATCTTCCTCGAGCCCTACCGACTCTCCTGGCGGATGCAGATAAATGTAGGCTTCGTTGCCCAGGTACTCGATATTGCTCACGCTGAACCCGTGCTTGCCGGAGGCGCGCGTTAAAACCATATGCTCTGGACGTACTCCTAGCGTCAACGCAGAGGATGCATGGTCTGGAGAAGGCTGGAAGGGCAGCGTGATGGGCTCAATCCCCTCGCCTTCCACGGTACATCCCGTCTGGTCGGAGTGACGGGTCGTTACGCTAAAGAAGTTCATTTTGGGCGAGCCGATAAAACCAGCCACGAAGGTATTGGCGGGACGTTCGAAGAGCTCACGAGGAGAGCCGACCTGCTCGACCTGCCCGCTCTTCAAAACGACGATGCGATCAGCCAGCGTCATGGCTTCGGTCTGGTCGTGAGTGACATAAATCATGGTGCAATCGAGGCGTTTATGAAGGCGGGCAATCTCAACGCGCATACGCACGCGCAACGCGGCATCCAGATTGGACAACGGCTCGTCCATGAGCAGAATTTCTGGTTCACGGGCGATCGCGCGGCCAATCGCCACACGCTGTCGCTGACCTCCGGAAAGCGCCTTCGGCTTACGGCCCATCAGTTCCTCGAGCTGCAATGTCTTGCCTGTCTCTACCACCCGCTGGCGTACCGCCTCCTTGTCGCCGCCCGCAAGTTTGAGACCGAATGCAATGTTGTCGAATACAGTCATGTGCGGATAGAGCGCGTAGGACTGAAATACCATGCCCACACCGCGCTCTCGAGGAGGCGCTTCGTTGACCTCTTTGCCATTGATGCTCAGCGTTCCGTCACTAATCGATTCGAGCCCGGCAATCAGGCGTAACAGGGTTGATTTGCCGCACCCTGATGGGCCGACAAACACCATGAATTCTCCGCTTTTGATATCAAGATCGACACCTTTGATAATCGCCTGCCCACTGAATTTCTTGGCGACTTTTTCGAGCTTCACACTGGCCATTACTCATTACCCCTACCATCTAACCCATTGATTGGTATGAATTCGTGCCACCACTCGTCACCCCTTCACGGCCCCCGCCGTCAGGCCTGAGACAATACGGCGCTGGCATAACAACACCAGCACGACCAGTGGCACAGTCACCACGACAGAGGCAGCCATAATGGTTCCCCACGGCAATTCGAATTGGCTGTCGCCGGAAATCAACGCAATAGTGACGGGCACCGTGCGCTGAGAGTTGGTCAGCGTGAACGTTAACGCGAAGAGAAATTCATTCCATGCGGCGATAAATGCGAGCAGGCCCGTGGTCACCATGGCTGGCAGCATCAGCGGCATGAAGACTCTGGTCAGCGTGACCCACGGAGTGGCGCCGTCCATGATCGCGGCTTCTTCAAGCTCTGCCGGCAATTGACGCATGAAGGTAGTCATTACCCATACCGTGAACGGCAGCGTAAAGATGGTGTAGGAGAGCACCAGCGCCCACGGCGTGTTGTAGATGCCAAGCCAGCGAATCACTTCAAAGAGCCCGGAAAGCACGGCAATTTGAGGAAACATGGAGACACCCAGCACCACCACCAGCACCGCCCCTCGACCGCGGAAGCGTACCCGCCCCAAGGCATAAGCGGCGGTCAGCCCTAGCAACAGCGCCAGCAAAACGACGCACAGCCCGATCAGCACAGAGTTAAAGATGCTGCGACCAAAGGTGGGTTGAGAGAACAGGTCGCGGTAATTGGAGAGGTCGAATACGGTCGGCAGCACACTCACTTCGAACAAGGCGCTCGATGGCTTAAGAGAAGAGATAACCGCGTAATAAAATGGAAAGAGTGCATACACTGCCAGCACCGCGACCAGGCACCAAAAGCCTAGCTGCAAGCTGATCCGCTTAAACCTTTCCCATGGTCCTACTGAACGAACACGACTCATGACGAAATCCCCAGTTGGCGCCGTCCCAGGTAGAGATACACCACGGCAATCAGAGAGATCGCCAGAAACAGCACCGTAGAGGCCGCACTGCCGTACCCGACGTCCTGAAATTCGACCAACTGCTGGCGAGCGTATACCGACATGGTCATGGCGCTACTGGAGTTGGAGGTGAGCACGTACACCAGATCGAATACCCGTAGTGCGTCCAGCACGCGAAAGATGATAGCCACCAACAGCGCGGGCATAATCAGCGGCAACGTGACTCGGTAAAACACCTGGATGGGCGAAATGCCATCCACTTTGGCGGCTTCGTAGCAATCTGACGGCAGCATTTGCATGGCCGCCAGCACCAGTAATGCGACGAATGGCGTCGTTTTCCACACGTCCACCATGATGACCGCCCACATCGAGAGATGGGCATTGGCGGTCCAAGCCAGCGGCTCATCGATCAGGCCCAGCCCCAATAGCAGATAGTTGATGATGCCGAACTGATCATTGAGCATCCACGCCCACATTTGTGCCGACACCACGGTAGGAATGGCCCAGGGAACCAGCATGGCGGCACGAATCCACATCCGCCCTTTGAAATTGGCATTGAGGATCAGTGCCACAATAACACCCAGCACCACCTCCAGAGCGACTGACGTTACGGTGAAGAAAAAGGTGTTATAGACCGAATTCCACCAGTCGGGATCGGCCAGCACGCCGTACCAGAGGCCATTATCGTGGAATAGGTAATTTTCGAATCCGATCCATTTCGCCTGCTCAAGCTGTGCCAGATTGGCATCCGTCATACTGAACCAGAGGGTTCGCACAAGAGGCCATCCGGCCACTAGCAGCAGCCCTGCCATTAGCGGGGTGAGAAACAGCCAGGCAGCCCTCACGCGCTCGCGCCTGACGCGCGTCGATTTGCCTGTGCTACGACGTCTGGGCCGCAGCATCTCGTGTTGGGACGTGGTCTCACTCATGCGCCATTGCTCCTGCACACCAGCTAAAACGTGAATTCACTGTTTCTTTAACGTTTCAGAACGATGTCATTAAAGACTGAATTACAGGCGAGCGGCAGCTAGACCTTAGAAGCAAGACTAAATGCTAAATAGCGAATATTCGTATTATTTGCGGTATGGAAAGAGTAATTTCGGCGCATTTAAGCGCTTTCTGACGTGACTGGAGAGGTGTTCTAGCGGGCTGGGCAACTTTCGCCATAGATAATGAAACTGCGCAGGATGGCTTTATTGGTGGTTTCCTTGCCCAAAGCCATTTGTGCCGCTATCCGCCCTTTGTATCGATTGTCCTGATACACCGTGGTCAGCTGTGGGGAGCGCCCCTGGCCCTCGTTGACGCCATCGAATCCGACCAATCGCACGTCGTCGGGAATGCTAAGCCCACTTCGTTCGGCCAAACGCAGCGCATTCAATGCCAGCGTGTCACTCATGCACAGAAACAAGCGCTTTTGCTCTTTGTCCAGCCACTCGGGCAGCAGTTCATCCAGACCATCTCGGCTCATCGTGGCATTGACGACCACCGGCACATCGTCGGGTTCGAACCCGGCATCCGACAATGCGCGCCGCATCGCGGCAAGCCTTCGCAGGGGTGCGATATCCGGCGGTGGCCCATCGTGGTGCTGCGCCCAATCACCATTGCGCATAGAGACGATCACGGGAGCAAAGTCACGTGGTGTATTTTCCAGCGCCCAGCGAGTCAAATGGTAGGTGCTGATATCATCATCAATCAGCACGCAGGGTATGTCGTTCATTTGTACTTCGACGGTCACTACCCGTTTGCCACGTTGGCTGAAGTGCTCCGCCAGCATAGGATTATGGCTAATTCCGTAGACAATGACGCCATCTACTGCGGGCTCTCTCCCGCCACTCTCGCTCAATGACGATTCCGGCAGCAACAGCATGCGATAGCCGTTTTCACCCAGCACCTGGGCAACACCGCTCAAAAACTGGGTAGCCACGGCATCTTCAAAGTAATACGTGAGCTCTTCGGGAAGGATGACGCCAATCACGTCTGTTTTGCCGGTACGCAGACTACGGGCAGTCTGGTTGGGGCCGCAAAAGCCTAGCTGTTTGGCCTGCGCCAAAATGTGTTCGCGTAACTCCGCAGACAGTTGGTCCGGTCGATTAAACGCGTTCGAGATGGTGGTTACCGAGACATTCAAGCGCGCAGCCAAATCGGTCAAGGTGAAGGACTGACGCGGGGGCATGCGAGCTCTCCTATTGGAATCAGTGCAGCCGGTATGGCGCTGGACCAGCGTGCGATCATAGCAAAAGGGCATCGACTCTTCAGCCGATGCCCTCATGATAATAGCCACTACTTAGGTGAGCCGAGAAGCCTCAGAGGCGCTTGAACCACACTCCGCCACCGCTTTGCAGCTGCTGATGCGCCGATAACGCTTTGCTTGAAGCGAGTATTTCTACGTCAGACCACGGTAGTGCCACGGGCTCCGCACCAAAATTCAGCAACGTATAGACGTCGCCGTTACGCGCCAGCAACGCGTCAGGGGTCGGGCTTTCAAGCCACTCCAGCTCACCTTTGCCCAGTCGATACTCGGCACGCAGCGCTAACACCCGGCGGTAGAGCGCCAAAGTGGAATCGCTGTCCTTTTCTTCGACATCAACGGCGTAGCGGGCAAAATTTGGCGGCTGAGGCAGCCATGACTTATCGCTGGGGCCGAAACCGAACGCGGGGGCATCAGCCTGCCAGGGCAAGGGGACACGACAGCCATCACGACCGATCTCTTCCCCCTTGGTACGCCAAAAGGTAGGATCCTGACGGTACTTGTCATCCATGGTGGTATGTTCCGGCAGGCCCAATTCTTCGCCCTGATAAATATAAGCGGACCCCGGCAGGAAGAAGGTCATGAACGCGAACCCGCGGGCTCGCTCAAGCCCGAGTGCTTCATCGGGCTGTTCGTCCTTGGCACTAATACCCTTGGGACGATACCCGGGTGTGGACAGCCCAAATCTTGAGGCATGCCGCACGCCGTCGTGATTCGACATGACCCAGGTAGTGGGTGCCCCTACCAATGCGGTTTGCGCCAGCGAGTCATCCACCACTTTGCGCACATCGCGCGCATTCCATTGGGAGCCTAAATATTCGAAGTTGAAGGCCTGCTGCATTTCATCGCTGCGGATATAGCGCGCCAGCCGCTCCTGCGGCACGACCCATGCCTCGGCGACCATCATGCGGTCACCATCGTACTCATCAAGTACGCTGCGCCATTGTTTATAGATGTCATGAACGCCATCCTGATCCCACATTGGGCCCGGATCGCCGCCCTCGATCATCGCTTGCTGAACCGAGCAATCGGGCAGCCCCTCCTTCTTGATCAACCCGTGGGCAACATCCACACGGAAGCCGTCCACCCCTCGATCAAGCCAAAAGCGCAGCACTGCGGTGAACTCATCGCGTACTTCGGGATTATTCCAATTGAAATCCGGCTGTTTGGTATCGAATAGGTGCAAATACCACTGCTGTTCTCCTTCCGGGCGCGTCCAGGCACCGCCGCCAAACACGCTTTTCCAATTGTTGGGCGGTAATTCACCATGCTCGCCTTTGCCATCGCGGAAGATATAGCGCTCCCGCTCAGGGCTTCCCGGCGGCGAAGCTAGCGCGGCCTGAAACCATTCATGCTCATCAGAACTATGGTTGGGTACGAGATCAACGATAATGCGCAGCCCCAACCCATGCGCCTTGTTCAGCATGGCATCGAAATCATCCAGGGTGCCGAACAACGGGTCTACCTGACGATAATCCGCGACGTCATAGCCAGCATCGGCCTGCGGCGATTTATAAAAAGGAGATAGCCACACCGCATCGACCCCAAGGCTGGCAAGATAAGGCAGGCGCTGGGTTATTCCCTGCAAATCACCAATCCCGTCGCCATTGGCGTCGGCGAACGAACGCGGGTAAATCTGGTAGATCACCGCCGACCGCCACCATTCATCTTTAACGTTAAAGATAGCTTGCGAACCCATAGTGCATTCTCCCTGTTGAGCAATAACCAGTGCCTGCCGGTTAATAGGCTGTGACCGGCTTTATAAGGCAGCAATACGCGCACGCTGCCTATTGGCCTTTGGTGGCATCACACCGGTGATATAAGGATGGGCGAAGGTGAGGATTGGTGACTTTTTCAGACAAGGGCGGTGGTGCTGTTACCTCATCACCCTCACCGATACCCGCTCACCCATTCGCCCAACGCTGCTTTAACCCCCTGCTCCGCTATCGCGATATAGGCGTCGGTGAGCGTGGCAACGAAGGTAGCGTTGGCCGGTAGGTCGCGGCCGAAAATGCTTTCCAGCGCTACGAACCCTTTCACCGTAGCGGCGGCATCCGCTGATTCGCTGGCGATGCGGGCGAGGGTGTCGGCAAGCGGGTCGCGCACGTCGATGGCGTTGCCTTGCGGGTCCTTGCCGCTGACGTAGTGCATCCAGGCAGCGATACCGAAGGCGAGCATATCGAAGCGACGGCCCTGCTCCAGATGCCAGCGGACGCTGTTGAGCATGCGTTGGGGGAGCTTTAGCGAGCCGTCGGTGGCGATCTGGGCGGTGCGGTGCTTGAGCGCTTTATTTTCAAAACGATGCTTAAGCGCTTCGGCGTAATCCTCGAGGTTAATATCCTCAACGCTGAGCGTGGGGGCTTGCTCCTTCAGCATCAGCAGGCTAATGGCATCCACCAGCCGCAGGTCTTTCATGCATTCACTGATAACGGCGTAGCCGCTCAGATAGCCGACGTACGCCAAAAACGAATGGCTGCCGTTGAGCATGCGCAGCTTCATTTCTTCATAGGGCCGCACGTCATTGACCAGCGTCGCGCCGGCCTGCTCCCACTTGGGGCGACCGCTAACGAAACTGTCTTCGATGACCCACTGAAAGAACGGCTCGCACTGCACCCCTGCCGGATCTTCGACGCCTAACTGGGCCGCGATGGCGGCTAATGCCTCGTCGGTCACGGCAGGCACAATGCGATCTACCATGGTGGAAGGAAAGCTGATCGTGCGCTCGATCCACTCGGCTAACGACGGCTCCTGCGCTGCGGCCAATTGCACCACCACACCGCGCGTGGTCTCGCCGTTGTTGGGCATGTTATCGCACGACATGACGCTGAACGGCGCGAGCCCTGCGTCACGCCGGCGCCGGATGGCTTCGAGAATAATACCGGGCGTCGAACGTGGCGCGTGAGGATAAGCAAGATCATGACGAATCAGCTCGTTGTCGGTATCCAGCTCGCCCATAGAGGAACAGCAGTAGCCCTTCTCGGTGACGGTCAGCGACACAATGGCGATATCGGGTTCGCACAGTGCATCCAGCACCGCTTCCAGCCCGTCATCCGGCACGCTCAGCGCGGCCGTTGCTACGCCAATCACCGTCGATTGACAGCGGTTGCCTTCCAACTCAGAGACCGACCACAGGCACTGCTGCTGCTTGATATTGGCAATCTGCTGGCCGCTGAACAGACTTAGCTCACAGTAGCCCCAATCGCTGTCATGCTCCTGTGCCAAGTGATGGGCGCACACCGCTTGGTGGGCACGATGAAAGGCCCCAAAGCCGATGTGCGCAATGCGCGTGCGCAGCCGCGAACGGTCATATTGAGGGCAACTTACGCTTGGGTGAAGTTTATCCAACGCTAGCACTTGAGCTCTCCTCGAACGGCAGTCACTCCACCTTCCGACGGTTCGAATACCTACGCAAGCTGCATTCGACCAATTCACAATCGCTGGATAGTTGGCACATAACCGCGGCCGCTGCTCAAGCAACTGCTCGGCATTGCCATCGTATTAGCTTCGTTACCGCTGATGGGCTATTTCATCAGGAGATAATCCGGCGCGCTTTCCTCCAACGACAGCGCCCTCCCATACCGCACAGAAACATCCGATGCTCTTCACCTGAATTTAACAATCACCGCCACATAATGCCGACGCTTACTTTTGACGTTTTTTTCAGCCATCGAGAAGCCTCGCCATGTCGCCTGCTGCACATCCTGGGACCTTCCGTATAACCAAGCGTCGGGCGCTACTGCTCGCCCTGCCGCTACTGATATTAATTACTGCGGGAAGCGTTATTGCCGGAGTCACATCGACACACCGACTGCCGCATCTGCCACCGCAACACCTCGCTCAATTACTCAGTGACGACAACGGCGCGGCGGTCATCGTGCTGCTGCGGCACGCTGAACGCTGCGATCGCTCCGATCATCAGTGCCTGAATGATCAGCACGGTATCACCGTACGTGGTCAACAGCAGGCCGTTGCTTTGGGAAGAGCATGGCGGATGGCGATGCCTCATGCGTATCAGACGTTTTCGAGCGATACACTAAGAACCCGACAAAGTGCCCAAGGATTTACCGGCACAGCGTCGGTTAACGTGCTGCCACAGCTTGGCTCTCACGCATGCAAACAGGCATCGCCCGAGCAACTATTGAAGGAAGTTGCTGAACGCGGAGCGTCCGCCAAAGTGCTGTTCACTCACAGCGAATGTCTTTCCCATATCGCACAGCAACTGGCCGATGCACGTTTTTCTCCCGATTACCTAACCGGCATTGTGCTCAGCGTTCATTCGTCCGGCGTCAGAGTAGAAGGCACTATCACGGCTCAGGAGATGGTGATCGCCGCGCGCGGCCAATATGCCGCCAATCAAAAAAATCGCAATTAACGAAAAATTGACGGTCGCTTTGCATTAATAGGGGCATGCTTATTGATTACTACGACTTTTGCGCTGGGGTTAACGCCATGCAGCTACCGACCGACGCTCGCCACGACGAGGATAGTCGCCCCGTCCTGCCGTCTTCAGAAAACGACCAGTTATGGGAGAACATCAGTATCGCCTTGGTCTTTGCTATACCGATTGTGCTGGCTCTGACATTATGGACCTGAGTTCCCTCTTACCAGTACGTTAACCGGCACGGCGGCGCGCCATGAAACTCTTGGTCATTGAAGACAATCCGGATATTCGGGCGAATCTTATCGATTATCTGGAGCTTCGAGGGTACAGGGTGGATGCCGCTCACAGCGGTACGCTGGGCCTTGAGCTGGCGACCAGCCAATCCTTCGATTTGATCGTGCTCGACCTGATGTTACCGGGGCTTTCCGGCTATCAGGTGGCCAGCAAACTGCGCGATGAATGGCAGAGCACCACCCCGATCATCATGCTGACAGCGCGAGATGCGCTGGAAGATCGCCTGCACGGCTTTGACAGCGGTGCCGACGATTACCTGATCAAGCCATTTGCGCTGGAAGAACTGGCCGCCCGTATCGAGGTAGTGCTAAAACGCGCCAGCGGAAGCATTGCCCGCCAGCTACAGGTAGCGGACCTTACCCTCGATCTTGATACGCTGATCGTTACTCGCGCGGGCCAGCCGATTCATATCAAGAATGCAGAGCTAACGATACTGACGCTATTAATGCGCAAAAGCCCCCACATGGTCAGCCGCCAAACCATCGAAGAGCATTTGTGGGGCGACGACCCTCCCGATAGCGATAGTCTGCGCACCCATATTCATAACTTGCGCAACGCCATCGATAAGCCCTTCCGTCGCCCCCTTCTGCATACCTTGAGAGGGCAAGGGTATCGATTGACGGAAGAGATATAGGACAACATGAGCACGCCCCGATACAAAAAACGCCTGACCCGACGCATTGAGTGGGCGGTGTTCGCCATGTGCCTGATGGTCGCCACCATTTTCTCCTGCGGCACTGTTTACAGCATTCTGTATATTGAGTCGGAAACCGCGCAGCTTAATCTGGGCGATACCCTCGATGTATTGATCAAGCAGCAGCGTCGCCAGATCCCCATCGATGCCGACTACGCCTCCAACTTCTATACCGAAGCCGCTGACGGCACGGGAATTCCCTCATGGCTGCGTGATACCGAGGATGGCTTTAATCGCGTGAGCCACGCCGGCAGTGATTGGTACGCGCTGGTCCGACAACAGGACGATCAGCGCTACATCCTGGTACAACGCAGCGATGCCTTAGGCTGGCGTCAGCAGCATATCTACTGGGCACTGTTTATCTGCTGGGCGGTCTGCGCAGGTGCCGGGCTGCTGATCGGCCGTTGGCTGGTGCGTATCGCCATTCACCCGCTGATTCGACTGAGCAATGATGTCGAAAGCCTTCACTCCTCTACCGAACATGCGCCGCTGGCAACGAAATACTCCAACGATGAAGTAGGCCAATTGGCTGCCTCCTTCGACCGCGCCACGCACGAAATCCTGACCTTGCTAGCGCGCGAGCGAGCATTTACCGGCGGCGTTAGCCATGAGCTCAGAAGTCCGCTGATGGTGATACAGGGGGCTTCTGAATTGCTGTTATCAGCAGCGCTGCCCGCCGAACAGCGCCGCGTAGTGAAGCGCATCGCCAACGCCAGTGCGCAGATGGAAGCACTGGTCGAGGCGTTTCTCGAGATGGCACGTGGGCAACAGCAGCCCCAACGCCGGTTGCCGCAGCAACCGTTAGAGACCATCGTCCGCGACGTTATCGCGCAGCTCGAACGCCACTCGGCACTGCCGCCAGGCACGCTCTCGTTAACAACAACAGCGCAGACAGAGAAGTGCTACCCCCCAACCTTTATCACCATTGTATTAAGCAATCTGCTGCGTAACGCGATCGCTTATAGCAACCGCGCCACTGTTGAGGTAAGCCTTGATGATGAAGGTATCGAAGTACGAGATAACGCGCCGCTGATGGGCGCAGAGATATTCGCGCACATGCTGGCGCCGTTAACGCGTGGTCAGACCGAGCAGCACCGCGACGGCGTGGGTCTTGGGCTGGCCATTGTCACGCGCATCTGCGACTTCATGGGCTGGCAACTCGACTATCGCGTGGTGGATGATCACAACTGCATTCGCGTACAGCTTGAGCACCACACAGCCAGCCAGCGTGAGTAGCGTCCCACGTTACGCTCTAGACTGCCGTAGCCCGATGCTATGGATCACGCCTGCTCCGTTGAGCGCGCCCGCCGCAATGCCTTGGCAGCTGTGCAACACCAGCAGCCAAGGTGTTTTCCGCTACTCGTGTGCGCAGGGCGTCGTGCCCTGCGCTGCCCATTTCCGCTAACAGCAGCGGCCTAAGCGCGGCTATTAGAAGCTCGAGTGCATTGACAGAGTAACGGCACGCGGTTCGCCATAGAAGTTACGCGAGGTGGTGTCGTACATGGTTTCGTAGTAGTGGCGGTCGAACAGGTTGGTAATATTCAGAGCGAACGACAGATTCTTGTTCACCTGATAACTACCGCCGATATCGGCCACGGCATAAAACGGCTGCGAGAAGTCGTATGGCTTCATGTTGCCGTTACACGAGGTCTGGTCACCAAACAAGCCACTGGAGGTGGTGCTACCGGCACATACCATGCCTGCGTTGGTACGTTTGGATTCCATTCTTACGCCGCCAAACACCGTCGCACCTTCCAGCACACCAGGCAGATCATAGGACGACCACAGCTTGAACTGATGCTTGGGCGACTGACTCTGCGCATTTGACACTTCGCTGCCTGAGGCATTGTCCTTGTAGTCCTGGTTGTAGTGCGTTTCGACGAAGGTGTAGCCAGCATTCACCTGCCAGCGCGACGTCAAGGCACCAGAGAGCGTGATATCAAGCCCGTCGGACTTGACCGTGCCGCCCGGGATATAGGCGGCATCGAGGGTGTTCTCGACAAAATCGCCGGTAGAAATCGGCTGGTTCTCGTTGCGCTGCCAGAAGTACGCTATCTGCCCCGTTAGCGCACCATCGAAGAAGTTCATGTTGGTGCCGAGCTGGAAGGTCTTGCCACGCTGAAGCGGCAGCAAGGCCCCGTCTACGGTACGGTAGAAGCTCTGGGTATTAACGATATCGTCGTATGACACATACGGCGTGAAGTTATCGGTCAGGTCGTAGGCCAGCGAGTAGTGTCGAGACAGCCCCGACACGCTCTCGGAGTCACTCTGACGGCTACCTTCAACGATGGTTGGCGTGCCGTTGATGTCCTGAGTGGTGACTTTGGAATTGGAGTTGCCGTAATCCAGCCAGGTTTTGCGCAGCCCCAGTTCGAGATGCAGCTTGTCGATGGGGGTGAGATAAATACCGGCGTAGGCGCCCTTCTGGGTAGAGTGTTCCTCGGCAGGCTGATGCTCGAAGTTGGTGGTCTCCCGCAACGGCTCGCCATTGAATTCAGCACCCTCTGGGTACCTGCCGGGCGTTGGCGTGCTGTAGCCGCCAATCGACCCCGGGTTGTAATGATACGGGTCGAGATTCAGCGCGGGCGAGGTGCTGTAGTTATCGGTGAAGCCAGGCATTTTGTTGTGGCTGTAATCACCGCCCACCACAATCTTCTGCTCATGACCTAGCCACTGAAACTTGCTGGTCAGGCTGCCGTCCAGCTTGTCCTCGGTCTGGGTGGCGTGGTTAAAGTTGGTTTGGCTGAGACCAAAATAGCCATCCGACGGCACCCGCGGCCCCGGCACATAAGCGCCTTGGATTTCGGGATACTGCATATCCGAGTGGGCGCGAGAGTGGTTGTATTTGAGGTTACCGGTAACGCCGTGCCCGAAATTTTGCTCCAGCTCGGCGAAAAACTCGCGGTTGCTGCTCTTGTCGTACGCCCAAGGGGCGGTGAAGTTGGTCTTACGCGGCAGGTTGAGATCGCTGCCATCGTCGCCGCGCGGTACGCCGAAAAGATTGGGCGAGCGATCGTGCTTCTGGTTCCACTGGAAGCCGCCGCGCAGAATGGTCGAACTGGTGATATCACCTTCCAGCACCGCGTACAGGTTGGTGCTGCGGTGCTTGGCGTACCGAGAGTACTCGCCGTCGTTTTCCTGCGCTCCCACAATACGGCCGCGCAACCTGCCGTCGAAGGCCAGCGGCGAAGACGCATCGAATACCGCACGCTTCTTGTTCCAACTACCGGCTTCCAGATCCATATTGACCTGCTGATGGTCGGTAGGACGTTTGCGCTGCAGGTTGATTACCCCGCTGGGGTTGGCCGCGCCAGCGAACAGCGCATCTGCTCCCTGAATCAGCTCGGTGTGATCGTACGCGGAAAGATCAGGCAGTGAAGAAGAGCCGGTGACCGGACCGCGTGCCGGGCCTGCCCCCGGCATCTGTGAAGCTGCGCCACCATCCTGCTGATAGCTGGTAATCTGGAAGCCACGCGAGTAGTAACGCTCGCGAGCACCGCTGGCACCCTTGCGCACGGTCACGCCCGGCGTGGCGGCCAGTGCGTCAGAGGCATTGTCGAGGTTCTGCTGGCGCATTTGCGTTTGCGTCACAATCCGTACGGTCGCCGGCGTATCCTGCAGCGCGGTAGGCGATTTACCGGCCACCGAGGAATACTTCGAAGTCAGGCTATTAGTGCCTTCAGTGGCCGTCGCATCGGTGCTGCCGTTGGCCCCCGCGCCAACGCCAAAGGTATCGGCGTCACCGAAGTAGGGGCCGCCCTCATCCGCGCTGGTCTCAACATTCACGGTATCCAGCGACTGATCAGCCTGAGCGCTATCGCCCTGCCCTGAGCCCCCCGCCGATGCGGTCGCGTCGCCACCGCCCGCCGTAGCGGCATCCATGATCGCGTAAGTTCCCTCACCTGCGGCTACCCACGTCAGGCCAGTTCCCTCCAGCATAGCGTCGAGCGCCTGCTCGACCGACTGCGCATTGCTGGCCGCGTGGCTGCTGATCGCGGCATCCACCGACATATCCAGCACAATGCTGGTACCTGACTCGCTCTGCAGTTGCTCGACCGCCTGACCAATCGGCATGGCGTGCACCGAGTAGTGGCTAGCGTTTGACTGCTGAGCCAGGGCGCAGGGAGCGCTCAGCAGCAGTAGGGTTCCATAGCACAGCTGGCGTACGTTGTTGTTCATAGCGTTCTCTTGTTCGTTGTTGTTCCGGGCAGCAATCGCTGTGGTGTATGTCTATGAATGTCGTTGCGGCGCGATGTCTTCGGGGCGCTTAAGCTCCCACTCACCCTTCGCCTTCATTTCCAGCACCTGGGTGTGGAAGCCGATGATGGTGTCGCGGTGGCCCACGCTGACAAAACTGGCGCCGGTTGCCGCAAGCGCCTTGTACAGCGCAGTTTCGGTGCGGAAATCCACTGCGCTGGTGGCTTCATCGAGAAACACGAAACGCGGCTCGTTGATAATGACGCGGGCGAACGCTAGGCGCTGCTGCTCACCCAGCGACAGCACCCGCCCCCAATCGTTAACCGCGTCGAAGCCACCGTACTTTTCAGCGAGCTGCGGCAGGCAAACGTGATCCATCACCCGCTGGAGCTCTTCGTCCGTGTGATACTGCTTGCTGGGATAGATAATTTGCGTGCGCAAGTCAGACAGCGTCATGTAAGGGCGCTGTGGTAAGAATAGACACTCCTCACCATCAGGCATTTCGATGGTGCCGCTGCCACGTGTCCACAATGCCGACATAGCGCGCAGCAGCGAGCTTTTGCCAACGCCGGTCTGACCGATAATCGACAGGCTCTGGCCCGCGTCCAGTTGAAGCGATAGATGCTGCACCAACCGCTGCTCACCGCGCGGAGTTTCAAGGCATACATCGTGCAAACGCACATGGTCGGCACCGCGCGTGATCTGGATCGAATGTCCGCTGGAGTTCACCGCGTCTTCGTCCATCTCGGCGAAGCGCTCCTGAATATGCGCCAGACGCACCGCCTGGGGTGCCGCCCCACTGATGGTAGGCAGGAAGTTGGCCAGGGTACGAAACGCGCCAAGGCTCATCGTCGCCAGCATGGTTGCCTGATTCAGCGTGCCCAGGTCCATATCGCCGCTAAGCACCTTCGGTCCCAGCACCAGAAACGGCATCGCGGTCCATACCACTGCCAGAATGTTGTAGGCGCCGAAGTACACAATGGCCTGATAGTAAGCAATCTTGAGCTGCTTCTTGATGGCGACCCACAGGCGCACCGCCAGCTGTTCCTGCTCTTGTTTTTCGCCATGATAGAACGCGATGGCCTCGGCGTTTTCACGCACGTGCAGCAGCCCGTGACGCAAATCTGCCTCGGCAATTTGCGACTCCATGTTCTGCTTGATAGGCGGAATATTGATCGCAAACAGCACCACGCACTGCACCACGCCATAAATGCACACCGCGATCAGCATCGAGACATCCATGGTCATCAGCGTGCCCAGACTGCTCGCCGACGCCACGAAACCGGCCACCACCTGACTAGGAAAGCTGGCCGCTGACGTTACGAACGGTTTTACGTTTTCCTGAATACGCTGATCGGGGTTATCAAGATCGCCGTACACGGCAATGTGATAGTAGGTACGCCGCGCCAGATAGTTATTGATCAAATGCGACGTTAGCCACTTTCGCCAATCCGCATCCAGCCAGGCTTCGGCAATCTGCATGATCGGCGTGGTTAGCATCGACAGCAGCGACAGCCCGATAAAAAACGCGAGCGACCAGTAGAAGGTGTGGCTTTCGTGATTGACCAAGGCGTTGGTCATGTCCTTCATTTTGTAAGAAGAGACAATGCCGGTGTAGGCGCCCCAGAAAATCGATGACAGCAAAAACAGCAGAATCAGCCACGATTTCCAGCACGCCTTGCGCGCCCAGTACGGCTTGATCAGTCGCCACAGGCGGGCAAACAGCCGCTTGCCCAACCGCACATCATCCGGCGAAAACGAGGCTTGCGAGTGAGACGTGCTCATGGCGCGCCTCCTTCGGCATCGTCGAGCGATGCAGTGCTGGCCGAGAGATCAAGTGAGGTGCCCGGATAGTCGGCGCTCGACCACGGCTCGGCACGTCCGCCCAAATGGCGCGCCAGGAAGGTTTCCACCAGCCCATTGAAGGAACCAACGTTGGCCTCGCGGCCAAAGCCGTGCCCTTCATCAGGATAGTACGCATAGATCACCGGCACTTCGTTGCGCTTGAGCGCAGCGACCATTTGTTCCGATTCGGCCTTGTTAACGCGCGGATCGTTGCCGCCCTGACCAATCAGCAGCGGCGCACGAATATTCCCAGCGCGATACACCGGTGAGCGCTCTCTAAGCAGCTTGCGACCGTGCTCGGTGGCCGGGTCACCGATCGCGCGGTACTGGGCATGCAGCGCCGCCTTCCAGTAAGAAGGAATGGTCTGTAGCAGGGTTTCAAGGTTGGCTGGCCCTACGATATCGATACCGCAGGCATAGGTGTCAGGGAAGCGCGTCAGTCCGGATAGCACCGCATAGCCGCCGTAGGAAGCGCCCATAATGGCCACCCGCTGCGGGTCGGCAATGCCTTGCTCAACGGCCCAATTAACGGCATCGATTAAGTCATCGTCCATCTTGCCGCCCCACTCTTCATCACCGGCATTGATGAACGCTTTGCCGAAGCCAATCGAGCCGCGGAAGTTAACCGCCAATACCGCATAACCACGATTCGCCAGCCACTGGTGCGTCGCGCTGTAGCCGTAGCTGTCACGGGTCCACGGGCCACCGTGCACCAACAGCACCAGCGGCAACGGCTGTTTGGTCAGCGCGGTCGCCAGGTAATCCCGCGGCGGAACGCTGAGCAGCGACACCAGCTCAAGACCATCGCGCGATGGAATAATCACCGGCGTCATCGGTGCCAGCTCTAGGTCATCGAGCTCAGGGCGGAAAGAGTGCAGCAGCGTGACGTCACGCTTGTCACGGTCGAAGATATACACTGCACCCGGCTGAATATCCGCCGCCGCCATCACCAGCCAAACGCGATCATCGTCGCTGCGATCCGCCAGATTCCACTCGCCAATACCGACGGTATCGAGAAACGCCACGTCGTCACGCAGTGCGTCGTCCAGCACCACGCGCTCGAACTGGGTGTAGTTCACGCCGTACGCCAGTGGGTGGCGATCGACCAAATCGTTGATGGTGCCCGCGATATCCGCTTTCGGATGCTCGGCAACAACGCGCGATTCACCGGATTCGACATCAATGGCGACCAGTGCGGCGGTATCTCGTTCGCGGCTATCGAACGCATACAGCACTCGGCCATCGGCACTCAGGTGGGAAGGCCCTGACATGCGCGCGTCCTCGAAGTCCCATTTCAGCCACGCATGCCACTCACCTTCGGGCGACCGTTTAAGCATCTGGGTGCCACCATCGGTGGTGCGCTCCAACGCAAACAAGGCGTTGTATTCATCGTCGTACAGATAGCCAGAAAGCCCGGGGTTCTCCATGATTAGCGTGCGTTCACCGGTCGTCAGGCTAACGCGATAGATATCGCCCAGGTTGGGATCACGATCATTGATCGAGACGACAATCTCGCCGGGAAACTTGCGGCTGGTGCCCATCAGACCGATACGTGCCTCGCCGAAGCCAGGCAGCAGTTCCCGAGGCTCAAGGCTTTCCAGATCAACGATGTAGTGCTTCCACGCCCCATCGCCGTCCTTGTCTTGCATGAACACCAGCGTGCCGGGCAGCGGCGCCCACGAATACCCTGAAATGCCGCGCGGATTGAACGTTACCTGACGGGCAGCGGAAAGATCATCACGCGGCGCCACCCAAACATTCATGGCGCCCTCATGATTGACCGTCCAGGCGAGCCACTGGCCGTCACCGCTTAAGGTAAACGAGCCACGCTGGGGATGCGCGAAGAAGTCGGATCGCGGCCGCAGCGGCACTGGCGTTTGATGATCAACCCTGAAGGCCTGGAACAAAATCTCGGTGAGTTCGCGCCAAATACGCTCCGCCAATGCGGTACGGTGACGCTGGAAGGCGTAGTAACGATCCACCAGTACAGGATCATGGCGATGCACCACGTCCATGTAATACGGCGAGTCGGCGTTGGAGAAAGCCCCTTCGGGCGCTTCTTCGATCACCTGACGGCTTAATGCCTGAAGGCGCTGATAATCGTCGCTCGACCAAGGGTAGTAGCCAAATTCGTGCTCATTGCGCAGCGTAAACAGCGACTTGAAGCTATCTGCCACTACCGTAAATGACGTAGTGGGGTTCCACGCGGCCGCCTCAATGCAGCGCCCCGCGTACTCTGCCATCGAGCCTTCTTCAAGATCATCGACGCAGAAAATGACCCGGCGTCGAATCGCTCGCCATTCGCGATCGGAAATGGTGTCACCGCACACAAAGCGACGATAGGTAGCGACAATCTCGTCGAACACCTGCTGCAGAGGCTCAGGAAACTCAATGCCTTGCCCAAGCAGGCCAATGCGGGGGTGAGTAAGCAAATTGAGCACGCACACGCCAGCCGTGCGTTCGAGCGGCTGCCCTCCTTCAATGGTGCCCAGTAGATCAACGGCGACGCGCAATGCTTCGCGATCATCCGGCCCCATGAACACCAGCATATCCGCCAGCATGCCCACCCACGCAGGCAGTCCGGTTTGTGCTTCCCAGTCGCTAACGTTATCGCCTTGAATCAGCTGCCCCACAATGCTGCCTTTGGTGCCATCCCAATACAGCGGGCGGTGGTCCCAGCGATCAGACGCGATGAAATCCGCTAGCTTTTGAAGAACCTCTGAGCGCAGCGAGGCATCGTTTCTGTAGGCGGTCATTTGCATTCTTCCGCTACTCCTCAATGAACTCATCGACCAGCGCGAAGATGCGCGACTTCGAGACCACACCCGAAAGGCGCTGCTGCTGTTCACCGTTAACGAACACAATCAGCGTCGGCAGACTGCGTACGTTGTATTCTCGGGTCAGCGCTACCGCAGCATCGGCGTCGATGGTGCACAGCGCTACTTCGTCACCAAAACTGGCAACGAAGTCGTACAACACTGGCTTGAATTCCTTGCAAGGCCCGCACCAATCTGCCCACCAATACGTTAACACCACGCCACGGGCGGCCAGCACGTGGTCGTGAAAATCCTGCTCGTTGGTACTAATTGCATATTGTTGTTGGTTGTTCATTGATACGGCTCACAGTGGTTGAAATCGGGCACTTCTTCGCCAAAACGATGGCGACTTATGGGTGAGATACGACAGCGATCTCGGCACTACGCAAGGTTCCTCAGCTACCGGTAACGCGAAAATTGATGGGCACCATGACCGTGATTGTCTCGCCGGGAATCGAATCCGGCAGCGGCGGCAACTTAACGCTCGACATCATGCGGTCTACTTCGCGATCAAGCAGCATCACGTGATGGCTCATCACAATGCGGTGCTGCACGATGCGCCCCTGGCGGTTAACGGTCATCATGACGCGGATCACGTCCTGCTGGCGTCGTTGCCGCGCCGCCGGTGGATAACGCTTGGCGGCTTCCAGCTTGGCGACGGCCTGACTATTCCAATTCTGACGGTCGCTAGCGACTCCGCGCGACTGCGCATTGCGTACCTTGGCCGCGCTGGCGGACTGTTGCGATGCCGACTGGCTACGGCTCTCGGGTGCCGGTTTCTTGCTTGCCGCTGCGGACTGGCTTGGTGCTGCCTGAGCGGGCTTTTCAGCCGGCTTGGGCGTAGGCCGTGGAGGCTTTTCAGCGGGCTTAGGCGTTGGCCGAGGCGGCTTCGGTGCAGGTTTCGGTGTTGGTTTGGGATCAGGGCGCTGCTTGCGCTGATCATCCCGCTGGGCGTTCTTTTCACCGTGCTTGTGCGGCGGACGCTTGCGGGTAGCCAGGGGGTCTTCTACCGCGCGCTGCTGAGCGTGGCTAGGTTCGGGTGGCTGAGCGGGCGGCGGTGGCGACTGCGGCTGGGGTGCAGCCTGCTGTTGGGTCAGATTGACCGTCACGGTTTGCGCACTGGCAACTCGCGTTGGTTTGGGCGGCGTGCGGTGCTCGGTCAGTTTTAGATACACGGCGATATGCGCCGCAAATGAAACAAGCAGTGCGATAGCAATCAGTATTTTCCAACGCCATTTTCCACGCGTTTCCCAGAAAGGGGACGCGTCAACGTCGAGCTTGGAATCCTTCGATGCCGGCATCGCGGTGATCTCTTTTATCAGGTGCTGAAGGTCTTCGCGGAACAAGCAATAAAAACATGGAGCGGCTAATCGAATGCTCACTGACAGACTGTTAACCACTCCATGCGGTAAGGCAACGCGGGGCACAGCGACGCAGGCATACTCAATCACTACCTGCCGCGAACCGCCCCTCTTATTCTTGTTCGATCGTTACGCCGCTCTTCTATTTATAAGAATCTGGCGTTTTTTGTTTCTAACGTTATGCACAAACGTTTCATATAAGGCCGGTAAATCAATAACTTCCGACACACCCCAAGATTATCCTACTACCAATGTTGTATTCACTATCATTTTTTGTTTATTTAGCGGAACAATTAAAACATTTATAGGAAAAATGGCGTGAATCTAGATCATATTGACCGGCGCTTGCTGGCTGAGCTTCAGCGCGATAGCACGCGTTCCCAGCGTGAATTAGCCGACCTGACTGGGCTGTCGCAAAACGCTTGCTGGCGTCGACTTCAGGCGCTCAAGAAGAGCGGTATTATCGATCGCTACACTGCGGTGGTGAATCGCCATCGGCTGGGGCTTAACATGACGGTTTTCATGATGCTAAAGGCGGGGCAATACACGGCGCTATGGCACGACCATCTATGCAATATCGTGTCGCGCACGCCGGAGGTGGTCGATTTTTATCGGGTTGGTGGTAGCTACGACTACTGTTTGAAGCTGGTGACTCAGGATATGGCGTCCTTCGATGCCACCTACCGGCAGATTACGGAGCATATCGAGCTCAAGGATGTGGTCACCCACTTCGTCATGGAAACCCTCGAGGAACAGCGGCCGCTGCCGGTCAAGGGAAAATAGTGGAGCGCGCTATCCTGCTCTGGCTATCGATATAACGCAGAGCCCGCATTGCGCCACTCCATGGCTAACGAATAACCAGGTACACACTGTGCTAATCCGCCTTGCGGCAGGCCCTCTACCGTCGTATCAACGAAGGGCGTGCCGCTAAATTGTTGACAACGTTTCAGAAAAAACCGGATTCAGCGGCGAAATTTGCTCATTTCAGCTCAATAACAGAAAGACACAATATTCTGTCAACCCCCGAGCAGCCCGCTATTCATGCAGCTTGAAGCGCGATCCAACGGCGCTGTCTATAAGCCAGAGGTATAATGAGCGCTTCCCTTAGCATTAATAGTCCTTATGATATGGCGTCGAATTATCAGGCGTATCATTAAGAAAACGCTGATCGAAACTCAACCGAGGATGAATCATGGCAGTTACGACCGCCCATACCCCCGGCAGTAAAAAGAAACGCAGCAAAAGACGCGCACTTACCCTCAACGACGTAACACTGGTTGAGAAATCAACGCTGAAGCGCACAATTCTAGGCACCTCGCTGGGTAACGCGATGGAATGGTTCGACATGGGTGTTTACGCCTATCTCGCCGCCATTATCGGGGTAGTGTTCTTCCCCGGAAGCAGCCCCGGCATCCAGATGATGGCCTCGTTCGGTGCCTTCGCTGCGGCCTTCCTTGCCCGCCCCATCGGTGGTCTGGTGCTGGGTCCGCTGGGCGATAAGCTCGGACGCCAAAAGGTACTCGCCTTTACCATGGTGCTGATGTCAGTCAGTTCCTTCTGTATTGGCCTGATTCCCAGCTACGACACCATTGGTATCTGGGCACCTATTCTGCTGCTATGCCTACGTTTGCTGCAGGGCTTCTCTACTGGCGGCGAGTTCGGCGGCGCGATGACCTTCCTTGCCGAGCACGCACCTGACCGTATCCGCGGCTTCCTGACCAGCTGGCTCGAGTTCGGTACCTTCATCGGCTATATCGCCGCGGCGCTGATCGCCACGCTGGTGCAGCAGTTCCTCAGCGAAGCTGACCTGTACAGCTGGGGCTGGCGTATTCCCTTCTTCATCGCGGGTCCGCTTGGCCTGATCGGTATCTACATGCGTCTGCGTCTCGAAGAAACGCCGGCGTTCGAGCAGACCGAAGACGACGAAGAAGCACAGAAAGCACAGGAATCCGCCACTCAGGGCCTGACCACCATGGTCTCTGGCCACTGGCGTCCACTGCTGCTGTGCATGGGGCTGGTGCTGGTGTACATGGCGACCAACTACATGGTGCTGGCGTACATGCCTTCCTACCTCTCTGAGGTGGTCGGCCACTCTGCCAGCCACGGCCTGTGGCTGCTGATTGCAGTCATGGCGGTGATGATTATCATCCAGCCGTTCATGGGCCTGGCGACCGACCGCTTTGGCCGTCGTCCGGTCATCTTCTCCGGCTGTCTGGGCTTCCTGATCTTCTCCATCCCGTGCTTCATGATGCTGCACTCCGATAGCATTGCGGTCATCTTCGCGGGCCTGATGATCATGGGCGCGTTCCAGACCTGCTTCACCGCTTCAATGGCCTCCACGCTGCCGGCACTGTTCCCGACCGCTATCCGCTATGGTGCCATTGCAGTAGCGCTGAATATCTCTACCTCGCTGTTCGGTGGTACTACGCCGCTGTTCTCTACCTGGCTGGTCGATACCTTCGGCAACGACATGCTGCCCGCCTACTACATGATGATCACTGCGGTGATCGGCATGGTGATGATTCTTATCACTGCGGAAAGCGCGCGTAAGCCGCTAATGGGCTCTACCCCTGCCGCGCTTGATAAGCAGGAAGCGAAAGAAGTACTCGCCGAGCATCACGATGATATCGAAAGCCAGATCGAAGACATCGACGAACAGATGGAAGCACTGGCAAAACAGCGTAAGGATCTGGTCGAGCAGCACCCACGCATCGACTAATCCACACCAGGCGTTACTCCAGGTCGGCATTTTTATGCCGGCCTTTTTTTGCGCTATAAAAAGCGGCACCACTACCCCACCCACCTTTCTCAGCCCCTGCTCACAGCCCCCTGAGATATCCCCTTTTGTTAGGCAGGAAGGCAGTTTGTGATCGCTGCTCATCGCGCAATATCGCCAGATGTTTTACAGTAGAAACCATTCGGAGAAGCGCCACCTACCCAGTTGTACCCGTTCACTTGGCAGCGAGTTGCGCTTCCCACCCTCACCGCGTATCGGGCATCGCCCCTTGGCAAACAGACGCAGCAGCATAGCCGCGCAGCACACGACCGTGACATTACTGGCACAGGTAAGGAGACTCAGCATGGCGCAGAACCCCAGCTACAAACCCTATAAGCACGCCGCCGGAGGCTGGGGAGCCGCCGCCGCGACCGCCAAGGTGCTGATGCAGGAAAGCGTTATTACCAAGGGCTCGAAAGCACTGCTGTCGATGAACCAGCCGGGCGGCTTCAAGTGCCCCAGCTGCGCCTTCCCCGATCCTGACTGCAAGAAGACGCTGGAGTTTTGCGAGAACGGTGCCAAAGCCCTTGCCCACGAAGCCACCAAATTCCGCGTCACCCGCGAATTTTTCGAGCAGCACAGCGTTACCGAGCTGATGGAGCAGTCGGACTTCTGGCTTGAGAAGCAAGGCCGCCTCACCGAGCCCATGCGCTACGACGCAGCCACTGACCGCTACGTGCCGGTAAGCTGGGACGAGGCCTTCGCGCTGATTGGCAAGCATCTGCGCGAGCTTGATTCACCGCATCAGGCCGAGTTTTACACCTCTGGCCGCACCCCTAACGAAGCCGCCTTCCTTTACGCGGTGATGATTCGTCAGTTCGGCACCAACAACTTTCCCGACTGCTCGAACATGTGCCACGAGCCGACCAGCCGCGGCCTGCCCGCGTCGATCGGCATCGGTAAAGGCACCGTGGTGCTCGAGGACTTTGAGCACACCGAGGCGCTGTTCGTGATCGGCCAAAATACCGGCACCAACTCACCGCGCATGATGACCAATCTGGTGGAAGCCAGTAAGCGCGGCGTGCCGATCATTACCATCAATCCGATGCCTGAGCGTGCGCTGATAAAGTTTGCCGAGCCGCAGGACATCATTCAGATGGCGACCTTTGGCTCAACGAAAATCTCCAGCGAATTCGTACACGTCAAGATTGGCGGCGATCTTGCCATCCTAAAAGGCATGATGAAGATCGTATTCGAGCGCGATGACGCGGAAGGCGGGATTATCGATTGGGACTTCGTTAACACGCACACCGACGGCATTGATGCGCTGCGCGCCGATGTAGAGCCGCTCGAATGGGAGGCGATTGAGCATCACTCTGGCATCAGCCGCGAGCAGATCGAGCGCCTTGCCAACGTGTACATCAGCTCGAATGCCACCATGATCTGTTACGGCATGGGGCTTACCCAGCACCAGCAAGGATCGAAGCTGTTGCAGCAGGTCAGCAATCTGCTGCTGCTCAAAGGCAACTACGGCAAGCCGGGCGCCGGTATCTCCCCGATTCGCGGCCACTCCAACGTCCAAGGCGACCGCACCGTCGGCATCGATGAGAAGCCCACCGAGGAATATCTCGACAGCCTTGCCAAAGCGTTCGACTTCGAGCCGCCGCGCGAGCATGGCCACCATACCGTTGAGTCGGTGGCCGCAATGATGAAAGGCGAGGCGCGGGTATTTATTGGCATGGGCGGCAACTTCGTGCGCGCCATTCCTGATACCGAAGCCTCATACAAAGCCATGGCGTCGCTCGATTTGACCGTCAATATCTCAACCAAGCTCAACCGCGGCCATCTGGTGCATGGCAAGGACTCGCTGATTCTTCCAGTCGTGTCGCGCTCCGAGCAGATTTTTACCGCCAAGGGCGAGCAGTTCGTCACCATCGAAGACTCGATGTCCAACGTGACCGCCTCTAAGGGAGTACTTGCACCGGCCAGCGATACGCTGATGCCCGAAACGGAAATCGTCTGCCGGATGGCCATGGCAGCACTTCCCGACAGCACTACTCCGTGGGCAGACTACATCGACGACTATGGCTTGATTCGCGACAAGATCGCCGAGGTGTATCCCGCGCTTTACCGCGACTTCAACGAGAAGATCAAGGATCCGCACGGTTTCCATCTCTACAATGGCCCGCGCGAGCGAGTATGGAAAACCCCAAATGGCAAGGCCAACTTCCTGGTATTGCCGGGGCTTGAGGTGAACGATCCGGTGGATGATGCCGAGATGCTGCGACTCTCGACCATTCGCTCGCACGACCAGTTCAATACCACCATCTACAGCAACAACGACCGCTATCGCGGGGTGTACAACGACCGCATGGTGGTGTTCATGAACATCGACGATATCAAGGAACGAGGGCTCACGCCGGGCGAAAAGATCAGCTTGAAAACGATCAGCAGCGATGCAGTGGATCGCGAAGTCACTGAGCTGACGGTGCTCGAATACGCCATGCCGCGCGGTTCTATCGCCGGCTATTACCCTGAGCTGAATCCGCTGCTGCCGCTCGACTACTACGACCGAACCAGCGGCACACCGGCAGCGAAATCGATTCCGGTCAAGATAACGCGTGCCGCCTGATTGAGCTGGTTCGCCACAGTTAGCGCTTGTTTCCTGGCTGAAGCCGAGACGCCCGCGTTTACCGCAACAATGAAATTGCCCATAAAGGGGGTATACTGCGCGCCATTGAATAGTTGGTTAACGGAGAATGGCACGCCATGACCACCCTGATTCTGACGCTTTCCTGCCACGATCGTATTGGGATCGTGGCCGCAGTAGGGAATGCAATCGCCGCGCAGGGCGGCAATATCGTTGAAAGTGGGCAATACACTGATCGCGAAAGCGGCCGCTTCTTCATGCGCATCTGCTGTGAAGTCGCCGACGAGGTAGGCTACGCGAGCTTCCGCGAGGGCTTTGCTGGCGTTGCTAGAGAGTACGAGATGGCGTGGGCACTTCACGACACTGCCGTTAAACCGCGCGTACTTATTATGGTCTCGAAGCAAGGCCACTGCCTAAATGACCTGCTGTATCGGCATAGCACTGGGCTGCTGCCGATGGAGCTTACCTCGATCGTTTCGAACCACGAGACGTTTCGGGTACGCGCCGAGCAAGAAGGCGTTCCGTTCCACCATCTGTCGGTAACCCCCGACAACAAGGCGGCGCAGGAGCAGAAGCTGCTCGAGCTGATCGATGAGCAACGCGTCGATTTGGTGATTCTCGCACGCTACATGCAGATTCTATCTGACGATCTGTCCGCCAGGCTGTCGGGCAAGGTGATTAATATTCACCACTCCTTCCTGCCTAGCTTCAAGGGCGCACGCCCTTATCATCAGGCCTATCAGCGCGGCGTTAAACTGATTGGTGCGACGGCCCACTACGTTACCGCCGATCTCGACGAAGGCCCGATTATCGAACAGGACGTGCAGCGTGTGGATCACGCCATGACGGCTGACACCATGGCGTCGATTGGCCGCGACACTGAGTGCCGCGTGCTGGCGCGCGCCGTACGCCTGCAGCTTGAACATCGAGTGCTGCTCGATGGCAAACGCACCGTGGTATTCGAGTAGCGAAAAAATCGGGCAGCGTTCGTCACGTTAGACGGCGCTGCCCGATCCTTTGCTGGTAGTTCCATAACCGCCCTACCGGCGCTGTTTGTGCGGAGCGCCTTCGCTACCGCGTTGAGCAATCACAGCAGTGATCCACTGCGCCGCCCCACTTCCCCCGGCAAGAACTTCCCCACCCGGCACCTCTGTGACAACTACTTCTACAACGGACTCTTTCTCAGTAGAAGCTCAGGCCGCCTAGCGTTACAGCAACCGTTTGATTAGCGGAATTCGACCGACCAGCGCTTGGCAGCGCCGCCAAAGGTTGCCTCTTTCGCTATGGTAGTGGCGAAACTTCCCTTTGCGAGAAATGGAACTCCAGCGCAGCTTGCCTTTGATTAGCTTCAGTCGATAGCTAAATTCGGGCAGCGTACTCACGGCGTTGATACCGCGTAATTCCTTGTTGAGCGCTTCGCTTTCGATCACCACACCAAGCTCGCAATTCCACCACACCGAACGCGGATCGAAATTAAACGAGCCGATCATCAGGCGGTCGTAATCAAGGGCATAGGTCTTGGCATGCAGCGCGTAGGAATTGGGACGCGACAGTTTTAGCCGCGAACGTGAGCGAAGCCGCGCATCCAAACGCGGACGCGTTCGCGAGCGATGACGAATTTCGTACAACTTTACCCCTTTGGCGAGCAGCGGCACACGCCAGGGCCCATAGCCACCATGCACCAGCGGCACGTCGGTCGACTCGAGCGCATTGGTAATGACGGTCAGCTTTACACCGCGCGCCAATAGCGCGTGAATGTCGAGGCGATCGATACCATCGGGAATGAAATACCCTGCGGCAATGACCAGACTGTGCTCAACGCTCTCGAGCTCCTGCGCAAACCTGCTGCTCATGCGCAGCTTCTCAGGAGGAGGCCCCTCTACCGCTGCCGCTTCAGGAGAGTCGTAAAGCACTCGCCCGTGTGCCCAGGTAAGTCGCTCTAACAGTGCGTCGCGGCTATCGCCACGCAAATCCTCGACGCCTTCATCAAAACGCTCGCCTGCCGTCGACGGCGCTGCGCAGCGCTCTTCCAGTTCTTGTTTCAGCTTGTGCCAGGCATTCGGCCCTGACGCGATAAACGCCTTCAGCGGCACCGCCAAACGATGCCGCCAATACGCCTCAAAACTGCCCGACAAGGCGTGCACGATGTTGCCGCCCACGCCCAGCACATCCAGATCGATGAACGAGTTGTCAGTTTCTGCCGAGAAGTAGAAATCACTCAGATTGCGCCCGCCCCAAATGGCGTAGGCCGCGTCGCTTATCCACAATTTATTGTGCATGCGGCGGTGCAACCGCCTCACGTTGAGCGCCAGACTCAGTAGCCGGGTTACGGTGAAACGTCTTCCCCAACGCACGGGATTAAACAGGCGAACTTCGATATTCGGATGCGAATCGAGCTGCGCGAGACGCCCCTGCTGATGGCCCACACTAAGATCGTCGAGCAGCAAACGTACTTTTACACCACGCTCAGCGGCAGCCATCATCGCCAGCAACATGCGACGCGTGCTATGACCATCTTCAAAAATATAGGTTTGAATATCGAGGCGCTGCTCTGCACGTTCGGCCAATAGCATCCGGCGTGCATAGGCTTCGAGCCCGTGCCCCAGCAGTTGCAGGCCGGATTTACCGTGCTGCTGCTCTGCCTGCTGGTGCGCCCAGGCAGCCTCCGAAAGGGGTTTATTCACCACTTTTCCCTTAATTCCCTTACTACAGAAATAGTTGCTTAGGGTGGAAGTATGCCTGCTCACCGCCGATAAGCCAGAACTCATTATCAAATTCTGGTCAGGTTGGAATGACGCACATCCTCTATTGGGGACTTCTGGCACTGCCACTAAGCGCCATCTACACCGCACTGGCGCTGCTACCGTTGGCACTTATCAAGCCGGCAATGGCGCGCTGGGCAGCGACCTGCGGGCTACTTCTCGTATTCAGTTTCAGCATCTTGGCACCGCCAGCAACAACGCCCCACACGCTTCTACAGCACTGGCCACTGTATGCCATTAGTAGCTGTCTGATGCTGCTTATCGGCATGCACCGCCATCTGCCATCATTGAGCTGCTCTATTGTCATTTGGCTAGTGTGTACATGGTACGACCCGCTGGCGACCCCATTACCTGCCACGCTGCCCGTCGTTTCTCTCGAAACCCTGTCAGGACAAACGGCCACACTCGATCCGCGGCTGCTCACGCCGCGCTTGCTATTGCTATGGCGAAGCAGTGATGCGCCCAGCACTCAACAACTCGCGCTACTACAGCAATGCGGGCATTCACTCGCCCCGTTAACGCTGGTGGCGGTCAATCAGGGCGACTCTTTGCTGGCGGTGCTTTCCGCCATCAACGCCAGTGCGCCCTCTGCTGCCACCGGCTCGTTCTTTGGCCCTGAAGCTGGCTCGGTTTCTGACACTGGCAGGTCTTCCACTCCTAAGACTAGCCCAGATACAGCGTCTGTTGCCGATACGCCACTCGTCACGCAACTGCGTGACCGCCATCAACAGCTGGCTACCGCCTTGGGCGTCAGGCACCTGCCCTTGCTGGTGCTAATGAATCGTAGCGGTCGAATCGTTACCGCCAGCGTCACCACACTGGACTGCGCAGGATTACGCACGCTGATTGACAACCACCGCGACATTTTTAAGGATGATGACATGTCATAGAACGGCTACCATATGCGCCCCTGTTAACGGCTGGATGCCACTCAGTGCCATCGGCTGCAACAGGACAAGACGGCATTTCTCCTCTTCAATGACTCGAACCGCAATCTCTATGAGCGATTTTATTCCTGGCCAGCGTTGGATCAGTGACGGTGAATCCGACCTGGGCCTGGGCACCATTTTAAAGACCGACTACCGTACCGTAATGGTGCTTTTCTCCGCGAGCGAGGAAACCCGAACCTACAGCTTGCGCGATGCTCCCCTGACACGGGTAACCTTCAGCGCTGGCGATATCATTGAATCCGATGATGGCCAAACGCTCCGTGTGCGCGACGTACACGAGCAACAAGGGCTGCTCAGCTATCACTGCGTTCCCGCCGCTACCGACGAAAGCCAATCCAGCAGCGACACCATCGAGCTGCCGGAAGCACGACTTAACGATCGTATGCAGTTCCATCAGGCGCGCGAACGTATCCTCACCGGTCAGATCGACCGCAACGACTGGTTCAATCTACGCTACCGCTCACGCCAGCATATTCAGCGTATCGAACGCGCCGCCGCTTACGGTTTCTCGGGCCCACGCGTCGATCTGGTCGATCACCAACTGCATATCGCGCACGATGTAAGCGCTCGCCACCGCCCGCGCGTGATGCTGGCCGACGAAGTGGGGCTCGGAAAAACCATCGAAGCCGGCCTGATTCTGCACCGCTTACTGCTCACCGAGCGTATTTCGCGGGTACTGATTCTGGTACCTGATAGCCTGAGCCATCAGTGGCTGATCGAGCTGCGGCGTCGCTTCGGATTGCCCTTCACGCTGCTCGACGAGCACCAGAGCGAGGCGCTTTCCAGCAGCGCCAATCCGTTCGAGTCGAGCCAATGGATTATCGCCAGCCAGCAGTGGTTGTTCGCCAATCCACGTCGTCAGCTTGAGGCGCAGGCCGCGCACTGGGATTTACTGATCGTTGATGAAGCGCACCATCTCGACGCCCAGCGTGAAGAGAGCGGCTACCACTGCGTGCAGCGCTTGGCCGAAGGCAACTGCGGGCTATTACTACTGACCGCCACCCCTGAGCAGATGGGCATCGAGCGCCACTTTGAACGCCTGCAGCTTCTCGATCCGGAACGCTATCACTCGCTGGAGGCCTTCAAGGAAGAGGAGCAAGGCTTCGCGGCACTGGCTGATGTGTTGGACGAGCTTGAGTCGACGGTGCGCGCGGGCGAACCGCTCACTGCATCTACGCAAGCGAAACTGGACGCGTTGATTAGCAACGACGCCGATGCTCAAGCGCAGCTCGACCTTGTCACCACCACCTCAGAGCAACCGCAAGCAGACGCGTTACAGCGGCTGCGCCAACTGCTGGTGGATCGCTACGGTATTGGCCGCGTGATGTTCCACAACAGCCGCCGCGATATTCCGGGCTTCCCTGAGCGGCGACTGCATCTGGAACCGCTGGCTGCCCCCACTGCTTATGCGCGCACGCTCAAGCGTTTGCATCGCGATGAGGACTATCTCGATACGCTGCTGGTCGAGCATCACCTTCCTTACCCCGAGCTGCTGATTTATCCGGAAACCACCTATACCGCGCTGGCCGGCGATGATGCTGAACCGTGGTGGAAGATCGATCCGCGCGTTACCTGGCTACGCCGCTGGATCAAGCAGCATCCCGGTGAGAAAGCGCTGGTCATTTGTCACGCCAACGATACGGCGCGTGAGCTTGCCACCGCCATCCAGATTCTCAACGGTCATCAGGTGCCGGTATTCGATGAGCACACCTCGCTGATCGAGCGCGATCGTGCCGCCGCCGACTTCGCTGATCGCGAAGGGGGCAGCCCCATTCTGGTGTGTTCCGAAATTGGCTCCGAGGGGCGCAACTTCCAGTTCTGCCATCATCTGGTGCTGTTCGACCTGCCGCCTAACCCTGAGCTGCTGGAGCAGCGTATCGGACGTTTGGATCGTATTGGCCAAACCCATCCGATCGATATTTACGCACTTTGCTTTGAAGATGCGCCTGACCAAGCGCTAGCGCGCTGGTATGACGAAGGTTTACGCGCCTTCGGCTCGCCCAATGGGCTGGGAGGCGAGCTATTTGAGCACTTTGCCGATGAACTCGACCACGCCTGGCTCGATAGCGATGCACTGGAGCAGCTGATCGACAGTAGCGCCGCGCTGCTTAAGCAACGCATTGCCGAACGCTCGGCAGGTCGCTATCGCCTGCTGGCGCAGCATCAGCGCAGCAGTGAAGCACTGCAAGCGCTGCGCGAGGGCATTGATGAGCTCGATCAAGACCAGAAAATTACTCGCTACCTCGAGCAAGCCTTCGATATTTTCGGCGTTGATAGTCAGGATCTGGGCAACGGCATTCAGCACTTGCTGCCAGGGCCGCACATGATCGACGGACTGCCCGGGCTGGCGCAGGGCGACGAAGGCTTCAGCGCCACGCTACTGCGCGAGCGAGCGCTTGAACGAGACGATATCGAGCGGTTGAGCTGGGAGCATCCACTGGTGCGAGAAATGCTCGAACGCACCATCGATTCGAGTTTAGGCAACACTGCACTCGCGCTGCTTAAGCACCCTGCCATTGCGGGCGGACGCTTAATGGCAGAGATGGTATTTGTGACCCACACGCCGGCTCCCAAGCGCTATCAGCCCGGACGCTTTTTGCCGCCCACTACGGTGCGTCTGCTGCTCGACGATCAGGGTGCCGACCTGAGCGACAAGGTGTCGTTCGGCGGGCTCGCCAATAACCTGAAGAACGTTAAGAAGGCCACCGCGCGTGAGTTGATCAAACAATGTATTCCGCAGCTGCGTCAGCTGTTTGCACAGGCCGAGACAAAGGCCGCGGAGGCACTGCCTGCATTGATTGAGAACGCCCAACAGCAGCTTGCTGCGGGGCTCGATCCAGAAATTGCGCGCCTTAACGCGCTGAAGCAGCGCAATCCTGCCGTACACGAAGACGAAATCGATGCCCTGCAACAAGAGCGCGACACGCTGGCTAGCGCAATCGCCAGCACCCGTTTGCGTTTCGACGCCGTCAGGGTAATCGTCACGGTAGGGGTGGACGACTAAGCGTAGTTCTCCTTTAACCAACACGGCCGAGCGCAATGCTCGGCCGTGTTGCCATTCATACCGCATCGAATCACCAGCGCTCGCTACTCGAGCTGCGCTACAAGCGCCTGCTGCAGCGTTTCGTGCTTGAAATGGAAACCCTCTCCCACCAAACGTCTGGGACGCATCGCCGCGCCAGTGAGCAGCATGCGTGACATCTCTCCTAACCCTAGCTTCAGCATCACTCCGGGCACACGCCACGGCACTGGACGATGCACTGCCCTTCCCAATGCCTTCATTAATTCACGGTTACGCACCGGATGCGGCGCGCTCAAGTTGTACACGCCCTCCGCACTGTCGTTTTCCATCAGCCACAGCAACGCGCGCACCGTGTCCTGCAATGAAATCCACGGCATATACTGACGGCCATCGCTCAACTGCGCCCCCGCGAACAACCGCACCGTCGGCAGCAACGACTTCAGCATGCCGCCCTCAGGATCGAGCACCAGCCCAAGCCGCACAATCACCAGCCGAGTATTGCTATTTGCCAGCGGGGCCGCGGCCTGCTCCCATTCGTGGCACAGCTGATGCGCAAACTCCCGGTGTGGCAAGGTGTGTTCGTCAACATCGCGATCCCCCTGATCGCCATAAAAACCCATCGCCGATCCAGACACCATCACACGCGGCGGCTCGGCCAATGCATGGCAAAGCGCTACCAGCGAGCGCGTCATCGACACCCGACTGTCAATCAGCTCACGCTTGCGCTGTTCACTCCAACGCTTGCCAAAAATGGGCGCTCCCGCCAAATTGACAATGGCATCGATCGGCTGATCTGCGAACTCCTCGGCGCTTTTTCTCGCCATAACGTCAACGCCGATACGCGCTGCCGCCTGCTCGGGATCGCGACTAATGACACCGATACGATGCCCTTGCTGGTGCAACTGCTGACATAGCCGCCGCCCCACAAATCCTGTCGCCCCGCTTACCAATACCAACATGACACAGCCTCCACCCTTGCGCGTCTTTCACTAACTGTAGCGCTAACGCGGTAATTAGCGAATACGCATGATCTTCACGGCGGTTGGCGGTTGGCGATTGGCGGTTGGCGGTTGGCGGTTGGCGGTTGGCGGTTGGCGGTTGGCGGTTGGCGGTTGGCGGTTGGCGGTTGGCGGTTGGCGGTTGGCGGTTGGCGGTTGGCGGTTGGCG
>NZ_JBPCZK010000008.1:0-144474 GCF_051251145.1 Carnimonas bestiolae
CAGCCAAGAGTCGAACTTGCTAATCACAGACTAATAAATATCTATCAGTCATAGCGACGTAACCGGTTCTGCTTATCCCGATTCCCACCAGATAACGCCCTGATGGGGCGGCGTCTTACAGTACAATTCCAGTTACAATCACCAAGTCGGGATTTTCTACCGGAGTATCGGTTACATCCTCGATATTTCGTTCCTTGCCCGAATTTTCGATGCCAGAGTTAAGGCCGTCCCAAGTTAACTGCTGATATTCGGTGAAGTCGTCGCAGTTAACATATTTTCCATGAATTTGCTTCAGATCGTTTGCAGAGTCGTTACTAACGTTTCGAATCAAATACTGATGGGTTTCTTCAGGTAATAATTGAAACACTACAAGTACGTTCATTTTTTCCTCCTATTGTCATCGAGATAGGCTAGGCCGGTGCGCTTCCGCCGGGTATGCCCAACAGCCGACCTAACCCATCTCGATGCCCACTGGCTAACCAATGGGCAGATATTCTTTTCTGCGCATCTGAGCCTCGCTCTACGGCTCACACGGCTAACTGCTCCGCTTTACCAATCATCACTGCCACGCTTTGACTGATACCCCATGCAAATCCGTCTACTGGACGGCTGACGCTGGCAGGGGACATGCGCTCGTTCGATAACACTGGTCATCGACCGCCAGCTTTTAGGTAGCTGGGAACCATCCTTATTGTTAGAGAGCAGTCGCTGTGTTGATGCGATGGGTAGACTTTATCCAACAGATAAAGTTCTGTAAAGAGGCTTGGCGAAAAAAGTTTCTCTGTTAAGGAAATATTTCGAGCTGGCCTAGAATTTTTAGACCAAAAAATACCGCCCGAGAGGGGCGGCATCAGGTGAGGTTAAGCGGGGCGGTGTGAGGCAGGCAAAAGAAAACCCGCCTCGTTGGGCGGGTTGGGGAAGAAGGAAAGTGTTACTTCTGATGTTGAACCTTATCATCTTTGGGGGGGGTGGGCCTGGGCGACATCGCTAGGCAAGGCGAAAGGGAAGTTAAGGCCACTTAGTCCTAAGCCGTGTCCAATGCTATTCAACATGGGGCGCATAGATGTATAAAGCAGATTGACGGCATACGCTCTTTCGAGCGGATCTGTGATCTTATAAGCATCCACGTTCTTGTCGAATTGAAAGCGGCCAGCTCCAACTACTTTTATCACAGATTTAACGTCATCTTTCTGATCTCCTACAGTTTCAAGAGAAACAATGATGTTTGCCCAAAACCCTGAGGCCTCTTCCTCATCTGGATCCTTGATCCGCATGGATATTTCCAGCTTGAAGTTGTGATGATCGTCTCCAGGGTTATTTTCTTCCGGAATAGAGGCATTTATTTTATCAAAGTGAAAATCTGTCAAAGAAAAATTTGCTGTACTCATTGGACAGTCGCTCTAGTTCCTATGATGCTGTATCCGCCTGAATTTCTTACCAATTCTTCAATATACATCGAGGTTGAGTAGTCTGCATCCTTCTCCACGATATGCTTATGAACGTGAGTATGAGAAACGGCTAGCTGCTCATCTGGATGGTCAATACATCGTTTCAGGGATCTAAACACATAATCATTTAAGCTTATCCCTTCGCGTGATGAAGCTTTTGCTGCAGCCTCATGAATTTCGGGAGGGACACGAACATTAAAGGTTCCGCTGTATGGTTTGTCAGGATCAATTCCCTCCTCCTGGCAGAACTCAAGATAAGCATCCAATTGGCTTTCAAAAGCCTGTTTGAGCTCCGAGACTGTTGATCCTTCATAGCTTACAAGATCTGTTATATGGAGAACTTTTCCAAACATAATTCCGTCATCAAGAGATACTTCAACTGACCCTTGATAACCTTTGTATTTCAGCACTTTTGAGCTCATATCTTCCCATGCTCCTTGAGATTTTCGATGACCTGTTCAATAGCGTATGCCTTGAGAACCTTTTGAGGATGAGGTTCATGAAGAAGGATTTTCCTATTGCTATCATCGATAAATCGTCTGTAAGAGCCACCTTTTTTGCTCCTAAGACTGTATCCAAGAGATCTCAACAACGATACAAGTTCATCCCATGAGAAATCCTTTGGTTTTTGCAGCAACCTGTCCAGGCGCTTATCACTCATCCTCTACCTCGACAGATTCCCGATAGGGTTGCAACTATATTTCAGTTGCGACTCTGTGTATATACAGTTGACTATAAATTTCAAAGAAGGTTCTCCCTCACATCATCCCTCCGCGCCACACTACTCGGCCTATGATCGGTGAATGAAAGGCCGACAGGTCGCCTATTTCTTCATCCTCAACCTTGTCGTTGTCGCTAATAATCCACCACTTGCCGCTGAAGCGCTGAATCAGCCTCTTTACGCTAATGGAATGGTCGGGGCGGCGAATGGCGTACACGCGGTTGGTGCACACATCGGTTTGAGAAAGATCGATTAGAAGGGCGTCGCCGTCTTGGATATTAGGCTCCATGCTCTGGCCGCAGGCGGTTATCAATTGCAGATTTTCTTCCTTCAAATGATTCTGTCGCATCCACTCTCGCCCGAATGCGTACGAAGATTTTTCGATGACGTTCTCATTGTCGCAGCCTGCTCCCGCCGCAGCTTTGGCAGAAAGCATTGGTATGAATGCATAGTCTTCGCCACTTTCGTCATCTGCAATTTTAATCGGCAAAAATGGGTTGTTATCTGAGTGGTCGTGGTCCATCCAGCCGCGCTCTTTCCCCTCAGCCACCTCGATACGTCTAGCCAAAACATCGCCAATGATTTTTCCACCCTTTATCTGCGCGATGTATGAGTCAGAGACGCCCCATGCCTCAGCAGAGTCTTTTTGCCTTTTCTTTTGTTCAATCAGGTTGATCGCGTTGGCGTGCCTAATTTGGTGGATATCCATGTGTTCCCCTCAGATAAATTTATGGGAAAGAAGATACCCATCTTTATCTTGTGGTGAAATTCCCTATCAAATAAACATCTCTTTGCGTTATGTTTCCTTGTCAGATAAACTTTATCGAAAGGAGGACAGTTTGATGTCTATGCAAATGAAGAGCTGGTTGCACCAAAAAACCAAAGAAGAGCGTCTCTATGTTGCTCAACGGGCAGGGGTAACGGTTGGTTACTTTTGGCAGATTTCGGGAGGTCACAAGAGACCGTCCATAGAAACCGCAAAGGCACTGCAAGACGCCACCGGCGGTGAGCTAACCATCGAGGGGCTTCGGCCTGACATTTTTGGCACTACAGCCGCATAGGAGGCGAAATGAGTGAAATATCAAAATCAGCGCTAAGTCTATCCGAAATTGCGAAGGCAGCTGACGTTCTGGCGAAGGAAATTCTAACGAGCAATCCAAGCCCTGAGGGTGTGGAAGCCTACAAAGCTGCTGTTCTTCAGCTCAAAGAAGAGGGTAAGCCAGCGGTAATCGGAATAAAACATCTAAGCAGGAAAGAGGCAATTGATGCCGTGGAGAAAATCCTAGACGGCATCAAAAGGGGAATTTATCGAATTTGATCAGGATTTGTTGTCGATGCGCCATTTGTGAACAAATTCACGTATTAGCTCATGAGTGAGCATGGCTCCTCTGACGATTGGTTCTATATCGACTCGACCATCAATTATCTCTTTTGATTGTGGCGAGCTAACTAGAGCAAGGAGAAGCTCTTTCGAGAACTGTTCGTCTTCTGAAGACAATGAAATTGTCATGCCGACCTCCTGTGGTCGTTGAGTGTGGAAACAAAACGATAGCACAGGGCATAGGTCGGCACCCTACATAAACCAAAACCCCGGCGACTGTGGAGGTCGGGCCGAGGCTTTCAAGGGGTAAGTGAAGTATGAATCAAGTTAGCACAGAAACGCAAACGGTAATGAGTAGCCGTGAGATAGCAGATCTTCTCGGTAAACGTCATGGAGACGTGATTCGTGACATTCGCTCAATGTTTGAACAGCTAGGGGATGACGCAAATCTGCGTCATGTCTCCGAGGTCAAGGATTCACGAGGTTACACCGCTGAATTTCTCCTAGACCGCTACAACACTGAAATCCTTGTGACTGGATATGACGTTAAGCGCAGGGCTTCTGTCATTAATCGATGGATTGAGCTTGAAACAAAATCATCATCGCCATCACTGCCTGATTTCTCCAATCCGGTAGAGGCAGCTCGCGCATGGGCTGATGCCAAAGAATCTGAGATGAAGGCAATTGCCGAAGCACAGGCTGCGAAACCTGCTGTCGAGTTTGTTGACCGTTATGTAAAGGCCGGTAACAGCAAGAGCCTGCGTGAGACGGCCAAGATTCTGCGCATTCCTGAAAAGCAATTCATCCAGCAGCTGATCGACGACAAGCTGTTGTATCGCCAGTCAGGAAATTTGCTCCCTCACCAGAAACATCACAACGCTGGCCGCTTCACTGTAAAAACCGGTGAGGCTAACGGCCATGCATTCACACAAACGCGAGTCACCAGCGACGGCATCGACTATCTGGCGAACTCCTACGGCTACATGATTGGGAGCGCTGCATGACCATCAAACGTGCTGCTCGTCCTGACAGCAATTTCTATCTGCTGGACAAGGATATCAGCGAAGACAAGCGCCTTTCATGGGGCGCTAGAGGAATGCTTGTATTCCTTCTGGGCAAGCCAGACAACTGGTCTATATCCATTTCTCACTTAATCAAAGAAACACAGGGAAGCAGCCGCAAGTCTGGCCGTGATGCTGTGTATTCGATTTTGGGCGAGCTTGAGGATGCGGGATACCTTCGGCGTTCACGTGGTCGTGGGGAAAAGGGAGAGTTTGGCAAAACCGATTACACCATTTCAGAAACACCATATACGGAAAATCCGGATGTGGTGGATTCACCGGATACGGATCAGCCGGATACGGATTACCCGCATACGGCAAATCCGCCACTAACAAGTATTGAGGGGTTAACAAGTACTGAAGAATTAACAAGTACTGAGAATAACAAGACTGCCCCCGAGGCTAACGCCCCGGTCGCTGGGTCAAACGTAGTTGAGTTTCAGTCTGCCAAACCACGGGTTGATATTCCCGACGACATGCCCGGCCCCAAAGCCGAATCGGCGAAAACCTATCGCTCATGGGCTAACTACGCCATGTGTTATCGAAACCGGTATAGCGTCTGGCCGCTCTGGAACGCAAAGGTTGCTGGACAGTTCTCGAATCTTGTTGACCGCGTTGGTGCTGATCTAGCTCCGGCGGTGGCAGCGTACTACGTCCGGTCTAACAACCAGTTTTACGTCACCAAGGGGCACGCCGTAGGCCCCATGCTGAATGACTGCGAATCACTGGCTACTCAGGCCCGCACCGGTCAGGGCATGACTGCATCGAAAGCGCGACAGCTCGACTCAACGCAGACCAATGCCGACGCTGCTGCCGAAACCAAGCGTCTGCTGGCGATGGATGCCGAGGCGGAGGGCTGGCAATGAACGCCGAGCAGTGCAACCAGTGTGCCGACACGATCTACGCAACCGCTGAAATTCTGGGCCACGAACTGAAGCCCCAAGCTGTGCGGCTAATGGTCAAGGATTTGCGCCAGTACGAAGCTAGCGAAGTGAGCAACGCGCTATCTCGCTGCCGTGCCGAACTGAAGGGAAAGCTATCACTGCAGGCGATCCTTGAGCGCATGCCTAGCGCGAACGCCTTCCCGTCACCTAACGAGGCATGGGCCATCGCTCTATCGGCTCAGGACGAAAACGACACTGTTATCTGGACCGATGAGATTGCCGAGGCGATGGGTGCGGCACGTCCGATTCTGGATGGTGGCGACAAGGTTGGCGCTCGAATGGCGTTCATCGAGAAATACGCCCGCCTAGTCGACACGGCTAAATCAAGCAACCGTTCCCCTAAGTGGCAGGCCAGTCTTGGAAACGACCCCGCACGCAGGCAATCGGTGCTAGACGAAGGAGTGCGTAAGGGACTTCTGCCCCAGCACCACGCTGAAAACCTGATCGAGCCTCCCAAAAAAGCCGTTGAGACAGAGGAAAGCAAAGCGTCGGTTAGAAAAATTATAGGGATGCTGCGCGACATTGTCACTTCTAACGACGAAGCAAAGGCGCAAGAAAAACGCGAACAAATTGAACAAGAAGCGAAGCGTCGTAGGCAGCTTCTGGCGCAAGCGGAACAGCTAGCGGGGAGCCAGCAATGAGCATCATTCAAAACATCATCCTAATCCACCTAGGCACCTACGAATCCGCTCATATCAATGAGCTTGCTGAGGTCGTCAACGCAAACGCGTATCGCCACCACACGAACGACGAAATCATTTCTGAGCTGATGGGGCTGGTGCTAGCGAATCGTGTGGCCACTGAGGATAGCTACGTGTGGCTAGTGAGGGCAGCGGCATGAAATACGACTACTGCAATGCAACAGAAATAGCTGCCCGTCTACCGCATATGATGCCGATGAGCGGAATGCCTATATCAGCTGATTCGATCAGGGAACAGCTTGCCCCTATTACGGAAAAACGTCCTAGCGACAGCCTAATTATCGACGCTGTACATAAGGTGCGCGAGAGAGGATTAGGCGTAGAGATTAAAAGGATGGGCGGTCAATTGTTGGTTAGGAGGCTGGTGTGAAAAAAATTGATACCCCCAAAAACGCGTTAAAAGAGGCTCAGCGTCTAGCAGACCGCACCGGCGACATTCATGTCATTGAGCAAGATGGCGATGGCAATTTATTAGTGGTCGAGAGAGGTTATAGCGAAAATCCCCATCGTGTGATGGCGACCGCACATCCAAAACAAAACTGCTCTGGAATCAGGAAAAAACTGATCAATCGGAAAAAAACGTATCAGGCGCTGGGATACGACGCCGGTATCAATGGGCGCGAGTGCGATGCAGTAAAAGACATTCCCGATGAGTTATACGACGCGTGGGCTAGAGGATGGGAGAAAGGGCGGCAGGCATACGAAGCTGAGCAGAGAAAGAATAAGGCTCGCAGGTCGGTTGAATTGGGATATAGCGATTGGTCGCTGTGGGGAGACTCTGGATATTTGCAGGTGGCGTCATGAGCAAGGGGCTCTCATATCTGATCAGTGATGAACAGCGTGCATACGGAATGTTCGGAAATATCGAGGAGATGGTAATCAAGGGTCTTCGGGCTGGTCCCGTGGTTTTGACGCTAGGGCGAGAAAATAGATCACTCGATCAAAACGCCAAGTTGTGGCCGATGCTTTCTGACATTGCTCGACAGGTTCAATGGCCGATTAACGGCCGTCTCGATTACCTGACGCGCGAAGACTGGAAGGACATTCTTACTGCTGGCCTAGATAAGCATCAGCGCGTAGCTGCCGGAATTGATGGCGGCTTCGTCATTCTCGGACGGCGCACTAGCAAGATGAAGAAAAAGCAGTTTTCGGAGCTGATCGAATTCATTTACTGGTTTGGTAGCGAGAAGGGCGTGAGGTGGTCAGAGAGAGCGCTTCAATCTTATGAACAATATCGAGAGGCCACCTTATGAGAATCATCAGCAAGGCGCTACGCAACTCTGCGCGCGGCAAAAACTGCACGCTGCGGCTGCCGGGCTGCAATCACAATCCTGAGACCACAGTGCTGGCGCATTTACCGACAGGTGTGGGCGGAATGGGGATGAAGAGCCCAGATAATCTTGCTGTCTATGCCTGCTGCTCATGCCATGACCGGCTCGACTCACGCACAAAAGGCGCAGAGATTGATTGGCGAGACATCACGAGGGCACTGGCAGAAACACAGCAACAGTGGATTGAAGAAGGGCTGATGAAGATCAAGGGGGTGGCGTGAATTTATTTATTTGGTTAGTTGGGCTGATCACCTTGACCTCAATAGCTTTGTTCTTCGGCTACTACATAGCCCTTGGGATTTATAAATGGGCAGTACATAGGATCGATATGCTTCACGGCCCTGTATTGAATCTCACCTCTTTTAAATGGGGATTCATCGGTGTGCGGATAGGATCTCATCAGTACGAATATTTCAAAGAATATCAAGATTCAAATTGCAAGCCGTCATGGCGCTTTAACCTTCTTGGTTACTTGTTCGTGCCGTGTATTCCAAGGTTCGTAAACCGGCTTATCTACGGGAAGGTGAGTGTTAAATGATCGTTGGCATAGATATAGGCAAGTCAGGCGCTATCGCAGCCATAGACGGCAAGAACGCTCATGCAGAGCCGATGCCCCTGATGGGCAAGGAAGTGGATGGCAAATCAATTTGCGAGCTTCTGGTGAGCTTGCGGCCCGATCTGGTGATGGTCGAGAAAGTTGGCGCTATGCCCGGTCAGGGGGTCACCAGCATGTTCAATTTCGGAATGAGCTACGGGAAGGTGCTGGGAGTGCTTGAGGCGAACTGCATTCCCTACAGATTGGTTACCCCGCAGGCTTGGAAGAAGAAGGTTCTGGCAGGCACAGCAAAAGACAAGAACGCCGCCATAGCCTTTGTAAGCCGAGCATTCCCAGACCTTGATCTAGCCCCTGGGCGCAAACAAAAACCGCATGACGGTATGGCTGATGCGCTGTGCATCGCTGAATACGGTCGCCAGTTGATGAGTAAAGGAGAAGCCGCATGAGTGATTGGATTGCGATTAAGGATGAGCTTCCCGAGTTTTACCGGCGCGTTCTTACCGTATCGAAAACCGGTCTTATTGTAATGGCGCATCTAGTCCCAGAAAGCGGTAACCAGGAAAAGTATTTCGCAATGGAAGGAAATGCTTGCTCGTCTGGTCAGCATGTTTCCCATTGGATGCCGCTACCGAAAGTTCCGGAGGTGCAGGCATGAGTGCTATTCCTAAAGAGCCGGAAGTGCTCGACTTTTCGCGCATGCCTCTTCATGAGGTAAAGCGGTATGCGTACGGCGAAACTAGATACGCAGATGAGGCGCGCTCTCAGCTTGTCGAGAGGATTATCGACCTTGATCTTCAATACCGAGAAGATGGTATGGAGCGTGGGCGCGGATGGTCTAGCATTTCACCCACCGAGCTTATCGGCCAGCCAGTTGGCGGGGGAGTGAAGGGCGATCAGATGGCGACCGCATACGAAAAGGGCATCCGCTCCGAGAGCGATCACGATTGGGCGCATAGAATATTGGAATCTCTGCCGCCACGGCGCATGGCGGCATTGTTGATTTCTCGCAGGAAGCGGCTTCCCAATCGGTATGACGCGGCTAACGATTCGATCAGGGACGTTTGGTGCCGTGAGTATGAAGAAATTCTGCCTTGCGTGAACCAATATTGCCGCTTGCTAGGAATGAAGCCGGAGAAGATTGCGAAGGTGTCGTTTAAAGATATTAAGCAATTAAAGAATTGTGCTCACCAGGCCAAAGTCGAGATATTAATGGCACTAAGCGTTTGACTGATTAAGTCATGATGGTATTATATTTCTATGCTGGCGTGAATTACATACTGAGCCAAAGCATAGTTCATCTGGCACTAAGCGCATCGGCATCTATCAGCCGCATTGCCCCAAACCCAGTGGACAGGCTGCGATGACGGTCCCTGTTCCCCTATCATCGAAGCCACCTATACCAAGCCTCGCCTAGTGCGGGGCTTTTCTGTTTGTGTCTCATACTCCGCGTTTCATGCGCGACAAACGAGCAGACACCAATGAATTAATATCAAACCCAGCCCTCGCGCTGGGTTTTCTCTGTTTAGGCCACGCTGCGAAGCGTCGCCACCCTCTAACAGCTGGGAGTCCAGCCGATATGACCGTTATGCCTGAGAAGATTTCTACCGCAGCGAGCTACTGCACGTCCGGCGCCCTCGCGTGCGGAGGGATGTTCAGTTGGCTTGGACACATAGATTTGAATACCGCGTCGATCGTTATCGGCATTCTGTTCGGCGCCGCTACTTGTATAGGCGGCCTTTGGTTCAAATGGCGAAATTCACAGGCGTATCGTCAGGCCCTTAAAGCGGCTCTGCGAAACGGGAAAATGCCGCCGCTACCGAGCGGCAAAACAGAGGATTAACCTATGCGCGTCCCCGGAACGCTGCGACAAAAACTGATCGCAGCTGCCGGGAGCGGCGCGATCGGTATCGCAGCCCTGCTTGCCACCACCTTCGAGGGGTATGAATCTCGCCCCTACAGCGATCCCACCGGCACGTTGACGGTCTGTTACGGGCACACCGGTGCAGACATCGACCCTCGCAAGACGTACTCGCGCGAAGAGTGCCAGACGCTCCTTGATCAGGATTTGGCTGTTGCTGATCGCGCTGTCCAACGGTATGTCACGGTGCCGATGAATGCCTACCAGCGGGGAGCACTGGACGACTTCGTGTTTAACGTAGGCCAAGGCAATTTCAAGCAGTCAACGCTGCTTAAGCGGTTGAACAGCGAGGATTACTCAGGTGCCTGCGACGCTCTCCGTGACTGGGTCTACTCGAAGGGCGTGAAACTTAAAGGCCTGGTAACACGCCGGGAATTGGAGGCAGCTGTATGCAGCTTCGGGGTCGAGCAATGAGCAAATACTTCTATGGCCCCCTGATCGTGCTAATTGCGACACTCGCATACGGATGTTGGCACTACCGAGGCTTAGCAGCGGAGTGGCAGCGCACTTCTCAGCAACAAAAATATAGGGCTGACACAGCGGAACAAGCTAACGACACTCTCGCTACTGCTAACGCCACTCTCAACGCCCGCAACAACACTCTCGTGGAATCACTCAATGCACGCAGCGACCAACTGGCAACCCAACAGAGGCGTGCCGACGCAAACCGCAGCGCTTACAGGCAGGCACTGGATAGCGATCGTGATTGGGCTACTCAGCGTGTACCTGATGCTGTCGCTCGCAGCTTGCGCGCCGCAACCGGTGTACAAGACGATTCCAGCACCTCAGGTACAGATACCCGCTGAGCTAACGCAGCCGCTTGATCGGCCCAACTGCCTATTTCACTCAAACGCTAATCTAGGCGACTGCATATTGCAGCAGGCGGGAGTGATAGAGCGTGCTGACGCAGACAGGGCGGCAATCAGACGAATATTGGAGAAGCAGTGATGCGTGATGAAAACGATGGGCTTTATGACGAAGACGACGGATATTGAGCAATAAAATTCCAATATTGCTAATAAATTTACCGTTAAATGAGCATTCGTCGTCCTGCAGGAACAAAGAATATTGCCATGAAGGTTAATAATCATGAATCTCTGATCCGTCGGCAATGGGGTGCTAGAGAGGATCGCGATGATTTTCTGCATGATCGTTTAGAGATTGCTAGTTACTACGGGTGTCGGTTAGGTGAGGTAGAAGTAGATCAATTTCACCCCTGCGGAATATGCGTCTTTGTTAGAGGTAAGTGGGTAGGTGATCTCGATGACGGAGACGGCCACCATGATGGATCGGCTCTCGAAGAAATCAGAAAATAGGTGATAGAAATGGCGACCACTGCTAAAGGGGCGCTGACTCCTAAGCAGTCGGCGTTCGTTGATGAATACCTGAAAGACCTGAATGCAACTCAGGCGGCAATACGGGCTGGCTACAGTGAGAAAACGGCGCGCTCTCAAGGCCAGAGACTATTGACAAATGTTGACATTCAGAGCGTGATCCAAGAGGCCATGGATGAGCGAGCAAATAAGGCGCATATCGACTCTCAGTATGTGCTAAATCGGCTGGTTGAAATAGATCAACTCGATGTTGCCGACATCCTCGATGTCAACGGCAACATGCTCGCTGTCCATAGTTGGCCAAAGGCATGGCGCACATCTATTTCGGGAATTGACCTGCAGGAATTAATGAGCGGTGACGTTGAGACGATTGTTCGCAAGCTCAAATTCCCCGACAAGGTAAAGAACATTGAGCTGATCGGAAAACATATTTCCGTCCAGGCATTCCGCGAACAGAGCAAATCAGAGCTAACTGGTGAGGGTGGCGGCCCAATCAAAATTCAGGATATGAGCAAGGCTGACATGGAGGCGCTGGCGAAGGAGTTTCGTTGATGGTCGATTGGGATGATATGCCACAACGGGCAAAACTAGCGATGAAGATTCAGGCTGAGGCGCTCAAGCACCAATTGGACTGCGCCGAAGAGCTGATTACCGACAATACATTCCTGCGGCAGTGGTTCCGTTTAGATCAGGGGCAGCGATTCATACCTAACTGGCATCACGCGTATGTTGCTCGAAAATTCCTTGAGGTCATAACTGGGCAGACTACAAACCTAGTCGTAAATCAGCCGCCCGGCAGCACCAAATCGGAATTCTGGTGCATATTCATGCCGGCACTAGCGCGGGTTAATTTCGACCGCGTTCGCATCCTGACTGCCTCATTCTCGCAACCACTTGTGCAAGAGCACGCTAACCGCGTTAAGGCGCTGTTTTCTAGTCAAGAATTCAGTGAGCTATGGCCGTGCCTATGGGGCCGGCAGTCGGTCGACAACTTCACGATACTGAATGAGCGCGGCAAGGTTCAATTCCAAGCGTTTGCGCGCTCTCTGTCTGGCCCAGTGACTGGTGCCCGCGCAGGCTTCATGGAAGAGGGCAAGTACACCGGGCATATCATGCTCGATGACCCTCAGAAGCCGATCGACATGCTGTCGAATGTTAGGCGTGATAAATCGAACGAGATTCTAAACAGCACTATTCGCTCACGCCGTGCTCTGCCGACGACGCCCGTCATTATCGTTCAGCAGCGACTGCACACCGATGATGCCAGCGGGTTTGCATTGCGCGGTGGAATGGGCCTCGATTTCGACCATGTGAACATTCCTGCACTGATCGATGAGCAGTACATCGCGTCATTGCCTGACGGCATTCGTGAAATGTGCTGGGAGTGCGTCAAGGATTCGCCCAGCAGGGTGGTTAACGGCACCCGCTATTGGAGTTACTGGCCGGGCAAGGAAGACATTGACGACCTGATCAGGTTTTGGGATCGCGATAACTACACGTTCATGTCGCAGTACATGCAACGTCCGCAGGCGCTCACAGGTGGCGTATTCGATTCCGACTGGTTCCAAACCTATACGGAGTTACCGCCACTGTCTCATCGCGCCGTGTACGTCGATACAAACAGCGGCAAGGTCGAGGATTACAACGACTACACCGTGTTCACCCTGGTGGGCGTTGGCCGTGATGATGGTTATCTGTATGTAATTGACGTTGTACGCGGGAGATGGGATCCCGCCGACCTGCTAAAAACTGCTCGCGATCTGTGGAAACGATGGTCTGTAGTCAACAAGAAGCGACCCGAACCACTGCGCTATATGTCTATTGAGGATAAGCAGGCCGGTCAGGGGCTGATCACCACGCTAAAGAAAAGGCGGCTTCGTGGCGATCCTGAACATGTGCACGTGCCGGTCAATGAGATACCTCGCGGTGCCGGTCAGAACAAACTGGTTCGAGCGCTCAACAGTGTTCCGCAAATCAAATCTGGCCAGGTATTCATGCCGGCCACACACGATGCCAACGGCCATCCAATCGAGCAGGTTAACTACTGCGACGGACGGGTTGCAGCGAAAACCAATTGGGTCATGACAGCTACCACGGAATTTAGCGATTTCGCCGCGGATGATTCTCATGCGAACGATGATGTAGTGGATACGATCATGGACGCGATAGCGAACGAGCTAGTGGAAAACGATAATTCTCCTTTCTCCTCATGGGTGTAACTATGGCTGATAACACGAAGCCGCGCTTTCGAGTCAGCACGACCGATGGCCTGGCTAACATGCTGTCGGGCATGGGAACTAATAGAGACCAGCGCCAGGCGTCTTTCTGGCAGTTTGGAAACATCTATAACGACTGGTATCAGCTCGAAGCTGCGTATAGCGAAAACTGGATCGCACGCGCAGTTATCGACAACCCTGTTGAGGATGCCACTCGCGAATGGCTGTCATATAACCATGATTCGGCGAGTGATATTGATAAACACGCTCGCCAGATGAAGCTGCAAGCGGTCATACAGGGCGCATTCAAATGGTCAGGGCTGTATGGCGGCGCTGGCATCCTGATGGTCACCGACCAGCCGTTAGATAGACCGCTCAACGTCAATAGGATCAAGAAGGGTTCTCTTAAGAAGCTACTCCCGCTCGACCGGATGTACATCACTGGCAGCGAGTTTAACTACACCGACATTCTCGCTGACAATTTCATGCACCCGGAATATTACTTGGTGTACGGCGGCACGATGCTGATTCACAGCAGCCACTTTGTGCGTGCCCCCGGCGCTCAATTGCCGATGCGTTTACGTCAGCTCAACGGCGGATGGGATGACTCACAGCTACGCCGCTGCATGGAAGACCTCAACGATGCCGTCGCTGCCAAGGGCGGTATCGCTAAATTGATTCAAGAAGCCAACGTTGACGTCATTACTAACGAATCGCTGAAAAGCGCGTTAGCTGCTGGTGATAGCGACGTTGAGATGGGTGAGCGTTACCGCCTATTCGGAATGATGAAATCAATGTTCCGCATTGCGCTGCTTTCTGGCGAAGAAACATACGAGCGCAAAGGCGCATCGTTCGGCGGCCTCGGTGAAGTGCTGTCAACGATGATGGAGTGGACGGCGGGCGCAGCTCGACAGCCGATGACACGACTGTTTGGCGTTCAGTCCAAGGGCATGGGCGACACCGGTCAGGGCGACACCACTAACTACTACGACAGCATTCGCTCTAGGCAGGAAAATGACTACCGCCCCGTAATCGAACAGATAAATCAGGTGCTCGTGCGGTCAGCCCTAGGCAGCTATCCAGAAGACCTCAACTTTGAGTTTAATCCGCTCTCCCAGCCTTCAGAAAACGAAGTCGCTCAGCAGAACCTAGCAAACGCCCAAGCGGACGAAATGCGAATCGCCCAAGGTGTCGTGCGTCGCTCTCAGGTTGCTAGAAAACTCAAGGAGCAAGCTCAATATGCCATTGGCGATGACGACATCGAGCGTCTTGAACAAGATGAGCAAGCAGAGTTTGAAGGGGGAAGTCGACTCCCTGACGCCGCTTCAATCTTTGGCGGAGGCGAATCAGAGAGCGAAGAGCAGGGGCCGCCCGAGGAGGACTAGGGCGATAGCGGTCAGCCGGCGTAACGAGCGGCGATACTCAAATGAGCTAATCGATTACGTCCGAATGATGGCGCAATCGGTTGCCTATGAGGTGTTGCCCCTTATCGATAATCGGACGATTGGCGACGGTCTCACGCAAGATGCCGGAATCCGAGAAATAGGCGGTGTCATTCGGAACATAGCCTCACGGTTTATTAGCGGGCTGTTCGGCAAACAAATCGACAGATTGGCTGAATCGACTATCTCACGCGCCGCAGCTGAAACTGATCGTGATTTTGTGGAATCAGTGAACCATGCCGTTGGCGTCGATATGTCGGCCATCATTAACCGTAGTGGCATTCAGAACGAGTTAGATGCGGCTGTGATGGAAAACGTCGGACTGATCAGGTCGTTATCCGAAGATTATTTCGGAGATATAGAGCGACTGGTAATGGAGGCCGTTAGAACGGGGCAAACATCCACGCAACTACGCAAAAACATCGTTGAACGCACCGGCGCTAGCGAGAGCAGGGCAAAACTGATAGCTCGCGATCAGTTAGCTAAGGTCAACAGCGACATAAGCCGCAAGCGCGCCCAGCAAATCGGGGCAACGCGGTTTAAGTGGATGACTGCACAGGATCAGCGAGTATCCGGAAATCCTGCGGGTAGATACCCCAATGCCAGCATCAAGTGCTACGAAATCGCAAAGCAAGATATTGGCATGGGCGCTGGCGTGTACTCACTCAATGACGGTGCTCGCTACAACGGCGAATCTGGACTATTCCCCGGTCGCGCTCACATCAACTGCCGATGCGTTCAACGCGTGTTGATACCAGGAGTGGATTACGATGATGAATAAGCGTTACCGAAACGCCTGGTAACACACCTATAGCCCGCCTAGTGCGGGCTTTTTCATGCGCGTCATTCACACGACGCAATCCAAAGAGCCTTACGGGATGGGTCTACTGGGGTCGGCAGTAATGTCGTGCTCTCTTTGGGCTGCCATCAACCCGTGTGAACAGCAGGCTCATCACCATAAGGAAACGACACTATGAGTAATATCATTAATTTCCCGTATGAAGGCCAAGCGGTTCGGTTCAATCTGGACGGATGGATCAATGCAACTGACGTAGCCAAGAGGTTTGGTAAGAAGCCAGTCAAGTGGCTGGAGCTACCAAGGACCAAAAGCTATATAGCTGCTTTGGCTAGAGCGCTGGGTGTGAGCAATGTCCGAAAATCGGACTTTGGGTTAGTCAAGACAAGCCGAGGCGGCCATCAGGCTGGAACATGGCTGCACCCAAAACTTGCTGTTTCATTCGCTCGATGGCTGGACGATGATTTTGCAGTGTGGTGTGACATGCAGATTGATACTCTCCTGCGCGGAGAGATTAATGCCATGCATCACTTTGAGCAGGCTTGCATTCGTCTTGATGAGCAAATTGCCGACGCCAGCGATGCAGGACGACGACTTTGTGCCAATAAGTGGAAAAGGCCAGCGCTTGAAAGCCAAGTAGACTTCTGGCGAAACCAACTACAGCTAACGCTATCACTTCCAAAATCAGCCTAATCAACCGCCCGCCGAGGCGGTTTTTTATTGCCTAGAGGAAATCCGATGCGCATCACACTAACGGATCGCTCGACGGTTCCGGTCTCATCAAAGCGCGAATATCTCGACAACGGATACCTGAAAGTTCCAGGGCGGGTAGCGCGCACAGGTATTCAGCAGTACATGGCCTCAGAGCTGGGGCTGAATGATCGCTCGCCATCTGAGTTGGTGAATGTTTACCGGTCGCCTGATGAGGTTTTCAAACCAGAATCGCTGGCTAGCTACGACAACTGCGACATCACAGTCGAGCACCCTGACCGAATGGTCGATGCAAGTACCTATCAAGATGTTTCTGTTGGCTCAGTCATTAGCGAAGGGCGTCAAGACGGCGATTGGGTCTGCTCAGACCTGCTATTCAAGTCTCAGAACGCTATCGACGCCATTAACAGCGGTAAGGCCGAGCTATCGGTCGGCTATACCGCCGAATACATCCCCACGCAGGGCGTTACCGATGACGGGACGCCGTACGAATTCGAACAGCGTGACATCAAAGTCAATCATGTTGCGCTGTGCGATACCGCAAGAGCGGGCTCACTCGCTCGAATTTTTGACACGAAAAAGGAAGGTCACATGCATCAAGTGATTCTCGATTCGGGCGAGAAAGTCACCGTTGGTGACGAAGCCGCTCAGATTCGCATCCAAAACAGCATCGACAGCCTCAAGAAGCGCGTGAAAGACGCTGAGGAGCAGGCCGAGTCTGCCGAGGCAGCACAGGAAGCAGCCGAGGCAAAGGCCGATGCCGCCGAAGCCAAGGCGGAAGAAGCCGCTTGTAAGGTCGAGGAACTGGAAGAGCAGCTCGAAGAAGCCGCAGCCGGTGAGGCGATGGACAGTGCTCGCAAGATCGCTGGCAAGGATTTCGTTTGCGACTCGAAAAGGTCGGTTGAGATTAAGCGCGCCGCTCTCGACTCAGCAGGAATCAAATGCCGCAAGCACGGCTCGTGGGACAAAGCGCCCGACGGCTATATCCACGCGTATTTCGATGCCATGGAGGAGTCAGCCGAAGAAACTGAGGACGACGATGAGGAATGGTCAGAAAAAGAGGCCAAAGATTCTCACCGCCGTCTAGGTTTGGCGCTAAAGGACTCTAAGCCCAAAGGCGCACAGGCCACACGCGATGCCGTCCGTAATGAATGGATGCAGAAACGCCACGCGCGTAAGGAGAAAAAATAATGGCTATTGCCCAGAGTAACTTTAACAAGCTGCGCGGCGTCGGATATGAGGGCATGCAGTCCACTATCGACGTTAATGACGTTCTCTCGCGGCGCAACGACGGCGACAACGGTATCGCATTCGGCCGTGTTGTTATCCGTGGCGATGGTGACCAGCGCAGCTGTGAGGCATTCGATGCCAACGCTACCGCTGCTGATGTGATCGGTGTTGCTGTTCGCTCACTCGCCCAGCCATCCGTCAATAATCCCTACGGCAACGCTTCTGGTAACACTGACTACGACATTAACTATGCGCCCGGTCAGCACGTTTCAGTGCTGCGTCGTGGTCGTGTCTATGTGCTTTCTGTTGATGGCGCTAGTGCTGGCGACACTGTGAAGGTCATTAACACCGGCGACGACATCGGCCGCCTGACCGGCCCTGATGGTGAGGGTGTAGAGCTAAACCAGGTTCATTGGGTGGAGGACGTTGAGGCCGGCCAGATTGGCGAAATTCAGCTTGATGCACTGCTGCATATTGAAGCGACTTCCAGCTCTCAATCGGTGTCGGTGAATGATGTATCTGGTCTGCAGGATGCGCTCAACAAAAAACTAGATGTCGACGGAACAGCAGCATCAGCTACCAAATTGGCTAACGCTCGCAAAATCGCTGGCAAAAGTTTTGACGGCACAAAAGACATCAGCATCTCCGCTAGTGACGTAGGCGCTCAGCCTGCTAGCGGCAGCTAATTATAGGGAGTAAATAAATATGGCTCGACAGTCATTTGATGCCAATCCGCAGGGTGCGCTCGCATTCCTAGTGGAGCAGGGTGCATATCTGGAATCTGAGGTCTACCGCATTGAGTACCCTCAGTTTAAATACCTGACTCGGTTGCCGCTGGATACGTCGGCACCTGATTGGACGAAAATTGTACAGTTCTCGGCAGTTGATGCTCGCGGGGAACTGAAAATTCTTGGCCCTAACTCGACCGACATCCCGACCGCAGACATTGCGATGAGCCAGGGTTGGCACGAGATTAAAACTGCGGCACTGGGTTACACGTACTCCCTGGAGGAGATCAATTACGCGTATCTCAACAACGTGAATCTCGACAGCGAACGTGCGACGGCTGTTCGTGATATTACCGAGCAGGGTCTCAATCAAATTTACCTGCTGGGCGATAAAAACATCGGCGAGGGCCTATATACCTCTCCCAATGTTGGCGTTACTGCTGCGGGTGGAAAGCTGGACGAATTGATTGAAGCGGGCAATACCCAGGGCGTTCTTAAACTGTTTGGCGGCCTGTACAATCAGGTTTACGTTGAAAATACCAAAACAGTTCACCGTCCGACCACGTTCTTGCTGCCTCCTTCTGTGATGCAGGTGCTTCGACAGACGCTTATCAACCCGCAGAACGGCTCTAACTACACATTCCTGCAGTTCCTGCGCGAGAATTTCGACGATTGCGAATTCGATGATGACATCTATCTCGAAACCGCAGGCGCAGATAATGCTCGCCGTATAATCTGCTACAAGGAAGATATTCGCGTAGTTAAGGGGCACGACGTGATGCCATTGCAGTTTATGCAACCGGCTACCGCTGACAACGTGAATTTCCGCGTAGCGGCACTGACTCGTACCGGTGGCACTGAGTGGCGTATTCCTGCTGCCGCACAGTACATGGACGGCGTCTGATGCATTATGATGGGGCTCCGGCCCCATCTGTTTGGATCATATGAAAAAGGCGACTCTGAAATTTCAGCTCAGTGACGATAATGGCAACGTCATTTTCGAGCATGAGCGCAGTTATCGACCGTCTGACATGATGGCTGACCCCAGAGACATATGGGGCAGCATGGGCAGACGGTTCGTGCATGATGCTAGGTATCGTGCATTCACAGGCGGGCACCTTGACGAGTACATGAGAAATATCGACATAGGTTATTCGCCGCCAAAAGATGACAAAGATTAAGCCGCCCACTGAGGCGGCTTTTTGATACCCGGAGGTTTTATGCGTGGATTTTGGACGCCAGATGTTCGGTCGCTCCCGCGCGGCTACAAGCCTCTGGATATTACCGACGATGTTATCAACGAATTCCTAAAGACCTATCCCGAATTTGATGATGAGGAATCGTTCCCGCGCCCTATGGTGGTAGCCGCATTAGAAGACGCCGATGTTGAGACAGGGTCCGCATGGGGTAAATACCACTCCAAGCGCGTTCGGCACTCTCTCAAGAAGCGCGGCATGTTTTCGTGGGCTGCGCACTGGCTTGCTTTCCGCAGCACTCAGATCGCGAGCGCTAAAGGCGGCGATGGCGTTGCGTCGGCCGCATTCATGTATCCCACGACATCCGAGAGCGTGGGTGATGAGTCAATCAGCTATGGTGTTCCGGCTGTCACCACAGAGGATCAGGCAAATAATGGAACACTGAACCTGACCCCCTACGGAATTGAGTTTATCCGGCTACGAAACCGCGCTACTGCTGGCGCATGGATGGTGTGACGTGAAACCAACAGTCACAATGCATAACAGCGGTTCGCGTATCCGAGACAGGATCAACAGGCGCATCACTCGATATGCCAACCGGTTCAAAAAGAACCGAGGCGTATTGGTAGGGTTGCCGCGTGGCACTGAGGGCAACTATGACGGGAAAACCGTTCCATTGGCCGTGATAGGAGCTGTGCAAGAGTTTGGCTCAGCCGATGGCCGCATTCCTGAGCGCTCATTCCTTCGGATACCTCTACAAAACGGCTCTGATCGTTTCCGCCGTGTTTTCGTGGCACTAATGCCCCGCGTGGCTCGCGGAGAAATGACGATGCACGATTTCATGGAGTTTTTGGGGAATGATGCTGTAGGCGTGTCGCGTGAAGCTATTCAGGCGGGTATAGCGCCGGCTAACGCTCAGTCAACTATCAATAAAAAAGGCTCTGACACGCCGCTTATCGACACTGGCCAACTCTGGCAGAGCATTACTCACAAAATCGAGGAATAGTAATGGCACTCAACCGAATAGGGCACGTCAATGGCGCGCTCCGATCACGCGTGCCTGGTGGATTGAGGGTTATTACGCCGGGAGAAGGTGGGTACACGGGGCCGGGCGGAACATGGGAGGACGGCGAAGACAGTGTGACAGAGGTCACCTACTACAACGTGCAGCCGTCGAACTGGAAGGATATTCAATTCCTCATTGGCATGGGTGGCACCGCAAACCCTCATGATTCTCGCGTTGTTCATATTAACGATGGCGTGACATACCTACAGCCAGACGATACCGGAAAATTCGCCCAGCTACTCCAATTCAACGATGGCATCAAACAGCAAAAGTGGCGTGTCATGAGCTGTGACAACCGCCCTTGGCGTAATTTCTGTCGTGTCATCGTTGAGCGGTACCGAGGTGCTGACTGATGTATATCGATGACCTTAATCCGGCCATGCAGCGCATCATCTCAACCGCTACCGAAATTCCTCTTGAGCGCGTTATTTTAGCCGATCAAGGGCGCGCACCGCCCGGCGGGCTAGACGTCTACGCAACGTATCTGATCGTGCCCGTGAAGGCCGTTGGTGGCGTCAGGCGAGAGCGCAAAGAGTCAGATGGGCCAATAGAGGACGTAAACCCTGAAATTGAGCCATGGACCGATTGGGAGGAGGCGGTTATTTCATCGGTACAGATAAATTTGTCGTGCAACTTCTTCAATCGTGGTGCCAATGACGCCGCGCTATCGCTAATGAATGCTGACCGTCGCAGTGATGTTTATGCACTCCTGAATCAATACGGCATTGGCTGGCGAGATGTCAGCGAGGCCAGAAAACTAACCAATATCATGAATGCCGGCGTACAGCAGCGCTATCAGGCAGACGTATCCATGTGGATTGACGTATCGACCACCTACGGCGTGCTTCGCGCTCACGGCTGGCAGATACGTGTACTCGACGAAGACAATCGCCAACTCGCAGAGGCAGAAAATGGCTTACTCAGCTGATGAAATCATCCCCGTTAACGTGCTGCTCACGCCCTCGGGGCTAGGGTATGCAAATTTTGGCACTGCAATGGTGTTTGCCGATGCCTCCGATCTCGCTGATAACGTTACGTTTGATGCCGGTGATCTTCGTGATTATTCCGGCGTGAATGAGGTTGCCGAAGATTTCGGAACCGACAGCGACATCTATCGCATCGCGACGCGCTGGTTTGCTAACACGCCGAAACCTGCTGGCATTTCTGTTTACATGAAAGCAGAAGATCAATCGCCTATCGATGCGGCCAATGCGTCGGTTGAGAAAGGGTGGCGTTATCACGCGTTTTTCAAGAACAGTGATATTACAGCTGATACCGTGACCGGACTGGCCGATTGGGCCGACGCCACCAATCACCCTATCTGGATCACTCTGACCAGTGCCGACACCATTTCTTCAAGCGCCACCGATGATATTGCATCGATATTGAAGGACAAGGGTAACCGGCACGTGTTCGTTGGGTACAAAGACCCGGACAGCGTGGCTAATGACCCATCTCAGGCGTATTGGATGGTTCAGCTCGCCGCAGCATTCAACAAATTCAATCCGCAGGGCACGCGCACGGCCATTACTGGTGAATATCAGGTGTTGCCAGGGGTTAGTGGCGATGACCTATCACCGACCGCCTACAGCGCTCTGAAGGCCAAGAATGTTGTGTTCGTCACCAAGATCGAAACCGCGGGCGAGGTCGATAACAGCCGCGTCATCAACTCCAAATCGATGTCTAGTTACGGCGAGTTTATCGATGACATTGTGAATATCGACGTGCTGCGCAACCAGTTGCAAGTCGATGGTTACAACTACCTAGCGAACGGAGGTACCAAACGTGCGCTAGATGAGCTGGGTTTTGCTGGGCTTCTTGATGCTGCATCACAAGTTGGCAAGCGGTTCTACGACAATGGCGTGCTTGGCGCAGGTCAGTACACCAACCCCGAGACCGGCGACACCGAAACAGCCGATTTTGGATATCGCGTGCTGACTGATGTCACCGAGGTAAACAATCTCACCACCGCGCAGCGTCGCAACCGCGAATTTCCCACGGTAACAATGCTCATCATTCTCGCCCGCGCCGGTCATACCGCGCAAATTGATGTAACCGTCCAGTAAGGAGTAAAAAATGGCACTTCGACAGTATGGCTCCGCTGGGGCGAATCTAACCGTGTTCGGCATCACCATTGATGAGTGGGGTGAGTCTAACCCCGCCATCACGATTGAAGACCTCGAAGACCGTGCAACGTTGAAGCGCGGCGTTGGTCGTTCAGCCGTACGGCTAGATAACATGACGCGTCCCAAACGCCTGACCATCAACTTAATGCCGGGTTCCCCTCAGGTCCGCCAGATTCTGGCCGCTGAAAAAGCCGGCGGTGATGCTTCATTCACGTTTCGCCAGTCCGGTGCTAATGAGTATTTCGCAGGTTGGGACGGCGTTATGACTCGCCGTGGTCAGGTACAGCGTGCAGGCCGGTCAACAATCAGTGACGAACAGTTGATCTTCGAATTTAACGACTCTGAGGAAACCTGATCGGTTATAATGGCGTCATCTAACCAAGGTGATGCCATGAAACGATTTATTCCGCTAATTATTCTTTTGCTCAGTTCACAAGCTATTGCCTTTGAGTGTTCAGACGCTGACCCCTGGTTCTTCAAGGCAACATGTCAAGATAGTAGGCTAGGCGGGCTTCGGACGACATTTGATCAGCTTTTTAATCAATATTCTGCAACGAAACATCTAAAAAATCCGGGAGAAGTTAAATCCGGGATGATTATCAAGTTGTTCACTGAATATTGCACGGATAGCTCATGTGTTGGTTCGGCATATGAAGGAGCCAATGACGCATTGAAAAAAATGCTTGCTCCTAATCCAAGCAAAGAAACAGAAAGCAATGGTTCGGCACATCAGGCTGTAGATCACAGCTATGAAGGATACTTGAACACCATAACAAGACTTCTTCCGAGCTATGCCACATCATATGCTCTAGCCTCACACTGTGAGGTTAGCCTTATGTCTGCTGAGTCATCCGGTTATGGTGCACAATCGCAAAGCTGCATCAGGTTCAGGAACGACGTGCAAACGAATTTTGTTAAAAGCGATAAGGTATTCTTTGAATATTCACAGCGAGAACATGTCCGCTACATGAATATTGTTGGAGCATCCAGAGCAGGTAACCCAACTCTGGAAATACTCACGTATCGGCAAAAGGTGCTAGATACTTGGGATTGGCTAACTGAAAAATACTGAACAAATAACCCGCTTCGGCGGGTTTATTTTTGCCTGGAGAAAAGCATGTCACGCCGATTTGACATAGAAATTGATGGCGAGCGCTTCCACGGTGATACCGCCAGCGCTAAAAATCAGTCACGCGCGCTACGAATCGCCACACAGACCGGAATCATCGAGTATATCAACGATGAGACCAACGATGTCGGCCTAATCGTCGCCTACAACGGAATTGAAGAATCCAAAGCCAATGAGCTTGTGTCGCTGCTGGTGACTGGCCACGTATTCCGTTCAGCGGATAATGTAGAAGTAGGTGAAAACCTGTTCTCTGACGGCATTCACCACTGGTCACTCCTTGTCGGCAAAGTAATCAAGGAGAACATCGGCCCTTTTTGGCAGCTGATCGGCCAAAGTACTACCAAAGCCGATCAGGCAGCGACGAGCTAAACCAAGGCATTGACTGGTTTCTTTGGCTTCCATGCACGAATGACCCCCCCCTTGCCGAATATCGCCATATGCTCGATGGCACCTACAGTCTAGAAGACGTGAACGAAATGCACCGCGTCATGGCTGAAATCAATTTCATCAGGAGTCGTGACAATGCCAGAAGTGATTGACGAACTGCTTGTTCGGCTTGGGATGAATGTTGATAACCGCTCATTCGATCAGGCCAATGTGCAGATTTCATCTCTGACCGGAGCTATCTCTCGCTTCACTGGTTCCATTGCGGGAATTGCCACAATTGGCGCTGGTGTCACGGGCATACTCGGCGGTTTCGCTATCAACTCTGCCAAGGCAACGCAGAGCATCAGCGAGCTTTCTATCCGCACTGGTGAAAGTGTCGAGCAGGTATCACGGCTACAGAGTGCATTCCGAAATCTGACAGGTATTGGTGATACCAGTTCGCTCGATAGCTTCATCACACGTCTATCTGACTGGCGCAATCATCTGACGCCAGATTCACCTGACTATCAGGCGCTGGCACGGTCAGGCTTCGATGCACAGGCAATCACGCGTACTGGCAGTAACAGGGAAGCTGTTGAAGAATTTTCGCGACAGTATCAGGAGCGCACACCAGAGCAACGACAGGCGGCTCAACAGTTCGGCCTATTCAATCCGCAGATTGCCCAGTTCCTGGCACGTGGCCCGCAGGCAATTGACAGTGGCATTGAGAATGCTCAGAACATCACAACTGATGAACAGGTGCGCAACTCTCAGGAGTTTAACCGGCAGCTCGAAACGGCGCGACAGAGTCTCGAAACGCTAGGCACTACCGTTGGCCAGTCCGTCATTCCTAGTTTTAATAGACTGTTAGGAAATATCAACTCATGGGTTGATGCCTACGGCAAACAAATACCAGAAATCATTAACTATATCGATGATCATAAAACACCAGTGTCTGTTGGTGGAGACCTAGCAGATAAATTTTCGAATTGGGTACAGTCTAAATTCAGCCCAGAATTCAGGAAAATGGCTGGAATTAACGACGAAGGAACCAAACGCTCACCATCTGATGGTGATCGGGCACTGATTCGTGCCAATGAGAATAGGTTAGAATCTGCATCAGGAGTCAGCGACAGCCTCTGGCAGCGCCTAATCCGGCAGGAATCTGGTGGTAATCATAATGCCGTGTCGCAGAAAGGGGCGTTCGGCGTTGCACAACTAATGCCGGCCACAGCGAAAAATCCAGGATTCGGGATAGAGGGAATTCGTGATGATTCTCGCGAGGAAAATGAGCGAGTTGGTAGGGCTTATTTATCAGCCCTCATCCACAGATACTCAGGCGATCAGAGTAAGGCTCTCGCCGCATATAATTGGGGAATGGGAAATGTTGATCGGAGTGTTCGAGAAAATGGTGATAACTGGCTCGCAAGTGCTCCGCAGGAAACCCGCAACTATGTGCCGGCCATACTTGGCAACCAGGGCACTGGGGCTAGCGGGGGAGGAAATACAACTCACCAATACAACATTGATGCCCGTGGCTCTCATGATCCTGCTGCTACGCAGGCAGCGGTGGAAGAAGGCATTAACCGATTGCTGATCAATGCTTCCATCGTGGCATCCGGCAACTTCCCCGACGACTCTACGGCAGCATGATATGGCGATAACATCCATTTTCACCCAGTCTCGACCGCAGATTCAGGGGTTCACGTTTGATGCGCTGCTGAGGGAGACAACTGAGCAACGCACGAATACGACTCAGTACCCGCTGGAGACTGGATCCTACGGCTTCGACAACGCCGTCAATATGCCGCTTAGGCTTACGATGGTGGTGGCGCTGTCTGATAACCCGTTGCGCTCAACTATCTCAGATTTTAGTAACGGCAACGACCTGATTGGCTCAGCGGTGGGCGCAGTGTCTGGCACGGCGTTATCGGTATTGCCAGAGGCGCTATCATCGGCCGCTGGCGTTGCTTCTCGCGTCGTTCAGTCGAGAGATAACCAATCTGCTACGACGCGATCAGGAAGCGCCCTAGAGACGATCAGGGCCATTCAGAGCGAGCGTCAGTTCATCACAGTGATTGGGGCTAAGCGTGTTTACTATCCAGTGCTGATTACCAGTACACGACAGGAAACCAATAAGCAGAACGAGCAAGGCCTTGAATTGGTAGTTGAAATGCAGGTGTTCCAATTCGTTGATGACATCGTTTCTACCACCGACCGCGTCCCCGACCAGTTCAAGATAGGCCAAGCCCAGGAGCGAAAACAGGGAGGTTCGCGCAGTGTCCGCTACGATTAGCCTTCCTACTCCATCTCGATATATGGAATTTACAGCCCAGCTAACCGCTGGGTTTTTTCGTTTTAGGCTGTCATGGCTTGAGAGGGCCGGTTATTACTCCGCTGAGGTGTACGGGCAGGATAACCAACCAATTATTCTAGGGCGCGGACTCCATCCAGATATTAACCTTCTGGGCGGTATCGGATCAGATTTTGGCGCTTTAGTCCTTGAGGGCGAGCCTGCGACTCTCGAAAACCTTGGCATTGATAACGAGCTGAAATGGTATGACAACACCGAATGGCGTGCGCTGGGGAAGGGATTATAAGGTCACTATCTCCACCGATCAGGGGGCGGAAGTCATCATTAAGCCGCCCATGCAAATACGTTTTCGAATCGACAATTACCCTGGCGGGAATAACGTAGACGTAGCCGAAATAACGGTATTTGGCCTGAAACGTGAAACCATCGATATGTTGCTGTCATCCCATGAGACCAGCAAAGGCGATAGGCAAAACGACTACACCAATATCAAGATTGAAGCGGGGTATGAGGGCGACATCGGGCAGATCATGGATGCCACCATCATCACCACCAGCATGAGCCGTCAGGCACCCAACCAGTACATCACCTTTCACTGCCGTGGATTTAACCAGCAGCAGGAAAACGCCTACATAGTGCGGGGATGGCCTGCCAATACGCCCTACGCGGATATTGTCCGGGATATTGCTGCCGCATATGGCCTGCCAGTCAGGGTGCTGGGCAATCTGGACCTTGGGCGCGCTCTAAAGGGGTATGCGGTTCAGGGGAGTGCCAAGGTTGAGCTAAACAAGCTCAGAGACACCCTGGTAGGAAAGCAGGGGCTTTACGCTCTACGGGGCTTTGAGTGGTCTATCTATAACGGCGTGGTGGTCATCAAAGCGCTAGGTGGCAGCGCGCCCGATGCGCCGATAGAGGTGAGCGCTACTACGGGGATGATTGGCATGCCCAAGATAGGGCTCAATTTTATAACCGTAGAGACGCTTCTTGACCCGAACTTCATTGTTCATCAACGCATTAACCTGATCGCTCAGTCGCGCATCTATTCCGGATCAGAGCTTTCTAGCATCAATCCATCAAACATTGACCCTAATGCTGGCTCAGGTGAGTACCAGATATTTTCTGTCAGCCACTCTGGCGATTTCTATGGCGGCGAATGGAAAACCAGCCTTGAGGTACAACGTCCGCGATGAGTATCCATGACAGCGATATCAACCCGCTGGGAACACTGCTTGCTAGGGCAAGCCACCAGTCTAAGCGGGAAATACTGACGTCACTGCCGGGTGAGGCATTGGCGTTTACCCCTGAGCTGCAAACCTGCCAAGTGCGTGTCGGAGTGAAGCGCCGCCTAAATGGCGAATATGTAGAGCCGCCCATCATTTCGGAGGTGCCGGTTTATTTTGCTGGCACGGGCGATTGGGTTGCCTACCACGAGATACCAGACAACACCCCCGGCTGGATCATATTCGCCCACCGCAACACTGATACATGGATGGACCAAGGCGGGGCGACGATACCTGCCGATGACCGCATGTTCGCCATGTCGGATGCGCTTTTTATCCCCGGCGTCCGGCATCAGGCGGCTGCTATCCCTGATTTCCCGACATCAGGCATGGGGATGATGAGCCGTGATGGCACAACCCGCATTGATGCCACCGGAGAGGCGCTAACCCTAACCAAGGGTAACGCTAACGTTGAGATGAGTGATGACTCGATCACGCTCTCGCTAGGCAGCGCTTCTATTGAAATATCCAGCAGCGGAATATCAATCACCGGCGGCACGCTGACACACAATGGCGTCGATGTAGGTGCTACACATACCCATCCGGGCGTTCAGTCTGGCGATTCAACCACAGGGACGCCGCAATGAGAGTTCGCAATGTAGAAAATGGCGATTTAGTCACCAGCGGTGAGCAATTTGCCTTCGGGAGAGAGGCGACAGGAAAAGGCATCAAGTACCGCCTACAGATGTTTTTGGGCGAATACATTCTTGACTACTCCCAAGGCACCCCGTGGTTTCAAGGGGTGCTAGGCAAGGCGTCACGCGACATGGCCGAAGCGAATTTGAAACAGCGAATCATTTCTGCACCCGGCGTCGTGAACCTTACAGATTTTTCATTCGATTTCGACCAATCAACCCGTCGCATTCAGATAGCGGCGACGGTCATCGATGAAAATAACGAGAGCGTGCAGCTCAGCATTGATCAGGAGTTGTTCTAATGGCGCAAATCACCGAGCAGGGCGTCACGCTAACCACGCTTCCAGAATACAAGGCCAACATCACCACGGCCTATCAGGACATCGACCCTAACTGGAACATTTCGCCTGAAACACCGGACGGCATGCTAATAGCTGCATGGTCAGAGCATCTCGCGAATTTAGATGAGCAGGTGTCGCTAGCCTATCAGTCTGTTGACCCTGATACCGCGGTTGGCGCACAGCTAGATCGTATTGCGCTGGTCGTAGGCATCGAGCGTCAACGCGCAACGGCATCCAGCGTCCTATTAACGTTTAAAGGGGCTGAGGGAACACAAATCCCCGCCGGCACCGAGGCGCGCGGGTCAGCGGATGGCTATATCTGGCGGACTAACACTGACACGACTATTGAAAATGGATCCGCTAGCGTCGTTGCTGAATGCCAGACCTCAGGCGCTATCTACGCGGCCCCCAACACCATCAAAACTATCTACACCCCGATAGGTGGTATCCGCAGCGTTACCAATGAGGATGCGGCATCGCCAGGAACAGATCGCGAGAGCGATGAGGCGTTCCGCGCTCGCAGGAATATCGCTGTAGCAAACCCCGGTAATAATCAACTCGACTCGATGAACGCCGCGGTTGGTAATGTTATCGGCGTGAACAATTTCCGCATCTATGAAAACCAAGAGTCGGGCACTGACGAAAACGGCGTCGCCGGGCATTCACTCGCCATTTTTGTAGACGGTGGCAGTGATGATGACGTTCTGGCGGCGATAGCATCGCGCAAAAATCCCGGCTGCGGCCTTAACCGAAACAGTGACTTCCCCAACCAAATCACTGATGAGGTTGTGACCAGTGGTGGAAATTCACTCCCTATTACCTTCTTTCGCCCTCAGTACGTGACTGCCTATGTACACGTGCGCATTAACAGCGGGACGATGACTGCTGAAGAACAAGCGACCATCAAGTCAGAAATCCTTAAATACGCTGATGATGGATTTGGGCAAACGACAGGATTCGCCAAACGTGGGTTTCAGATAGGACAGAATGTTCCTATGGGGCCACTCTATACGCCGGTTAACTATGTGCTACGCGGTCAGGGATATATCGAGGCGCTCACGATAGGGCGTTCAGATAGTGATCAGGGCTCGATCATGAATGTTGGATTTAACGAGTTGGCCGTATTCGACGAGGACACCATAAGCATCGAGGTAGTGTGATGGATCACGTCAAAAAAGCGCTATCTCGCATCTACTTCGAATATCGCAACATGCCGAAACTGGCTGCATGGGTGTCGGTCCTTCCTGAGCTAGGGCAGCTCGAAATTGAAGGGCAGCTCGAAAAAATAATCGGCGTTTTGGACATTGATAACGCCGAAGGATGGCAGTTAGACGTCCTTGGGCGCTGGGTAGGAATCGGTAGGGGCATCCAAACAGATATCACTGGCGTTTTCTTCTCGTGGGATACCGATGGGCTGGGCTGGGATGAGGCACGCTGGAAGTTGCCAACAGAGCCTGGCGTAGAAAACTCGGTCGTAGGTGATGACCTTTATCGCACTATCATTCGACTGAAAATTGCGGTCAATAATTGGGACGGCACATTCGCTACCATCCCTCCACTATTCGATACCGTGCTTCAGGGAACCGAACTCAATATCGATATTATTGATAATCAGGACATGACTCAGAGCGTCATCATCACCGGTGGGCCGCTGGAAAATCAGTTAATCGGTGCGATCACAAACGAAGGGTTGATGCTGCGCTGTCAGGGAGTAGGCATCAAGGAAATATCTCGCCCCTCTGACGAAGACAACGGCGAAATCAATGACTTTATATTCGCTCTTGACCTAGAAAACGACATCTATCGGGGCCTTGATGAGGGCGCGTGGACAGAGGAAATCTAATGGCTGAAAATAGCATCGACGTATGGGCAAACGGTGGCAGCGCTAACGCTCTCTCCAATGCCGCATATAAGCGTCTTGATAAATCGACAGGGTTTGAGAAGGGCACGGCGTCCAGTGAGCAAGCGAACACGCTGTGGCGCGCATCCAGTGTGCCCGCAGCGGGGCTCTCGGAGTTTGTAGCAGAGCAGCAGGGTACAGACGTTACTATTGATCTCGGAAAGAGCGAATACGCTGATCTCATCAAAGCCGCTCTTACCCAGTTCATCAATAACGGCACCGGCGTTCCGGGCAGCGTCGTACCAGTAGGCAGCCCTATCCCATGGCCAAAAGATGAAGCGCCAAAGGGATGGCTGTTGATGGAAGGGCAGTCGACCGATGGCTTTCCAGTGCTCAAGCAGCTATACGGTGACCGATTGCCTGATATGCGGGGCCAGTTCATCCGCGGATGTGAACAGGGGCGCGCGGTACTGAGCACCCAAGATGACCAAATAAAGTCTCACGAGCACGATAAAGGCTCTCTTTCGACTAGCGAGGCGGGCGGGCATACGCCATCAGGGAAGACTGCGCCTGCCGGCGAGCATTTCCACAAATATGATCGCCAAACCAGCGAGCGTACCGAGGACGGTGGCGGATTCGACGACGGTTATAAAAAGCGGGTATTCAACGAGCCAGCAGAAACCTCCGTAGAGCCCGCGCATGAACACGAACTGGTAATGGAAGCGGTCGATCCTCACATCCACCCCGTGACGGGTAATACCGGTAGTTTCGGAGGTAACGAGACCCGCCCCCGCAATATCGCGTTTAACTATATAGTACGCGCCGCATAACACAACTACTAATCCTAATTCACAGGCCGCCCTTCGGGCGGCCTTTTTTATGCCTGAAGGAAAAAACAATGGCCGATAACGAATTCAAACCATTTGCCGTTGACGGTGGCGCTAATGTTCAGGGGCAGCGTGAATACGCTGCATCAGATACTGTAAAGGATGGCTTTCAGTCAGGCAGAGTGCCTAGCGATGTGATGAATAAAGTGCTGCGCCAGGGAACATTCGGCACAGCAATGATTGGCGCATTTATTGTCACCGTCCTCGGTGAGGATGCCGTCGATAACGGCGATGAGGAAATTCTTCTAGATCAATTTCGGCGCGCCCTAAATAAATATGCTAGCGGGAAAATAGAGGAATTCGGAGACCAATGGTCTAGTGCTGTAAACGCAGGATTAGCGAACGCTAACGTATTTCAATCGTTAGATGAGGCGCTGTCAAAAACAGAGAATGGCGAATTCTTTTCTGTCCCCGGCGGCACTCCTGAATACGATTCGGACGGCAATATCGTTTCGTACGACGAGAGTGAAATTTACTCAGTCGGCTATGTGAATATTAATGGTAACGGCGTGCGTTACGGGGCACTACCAAACGCTGATGACGTAAAAAACCTTCTTCTAGCTCTAAAATTTATTGATGTTTCAAACGATGATTTTGCGCTGATTATCCGCGATATGTTCGGAAATGTAGCGGCATCATTGGGTTGGGACAGCGTACTATCAGCATCCAAATTCTCAGCAAAAACAGGATTTGAAACTGGCACCTCTTTAGTTGCCGAGGTTAATTCGGAGAACGCCTTTGAAGTAGCTGGTAATGACGAAAAACTTGCTGCTGCTATAGACCGAGGCGGTGTTTTCCATATCCGAGGAATAAAATCGTACGGACCTGTAGATGCAACTGGGTTTACTGTTAACGGTAATCCGCTAGAGCTACCGTCCGCAGATTCATACAGCGTTAATGATCTCGTCGGATTAATCCATTTTGGTACTATTGGGCAATCGCAAGAGACCGGGGCCACGGGCCGCAAGGGCGGTGTGCCTGATGCCTACATTAACCCAATTAGTACGAGTAATAACAAATACGCGGTTATGTTCAACGAAGGGCCGCGCGATTACAAAGACACTGATAAAAACGTTAATGATAATAATCGCTACAATGTAGTTCCGCTAGTCGAGAAAAAAGGCGCTAACACATCACGGTATAATGGCCCAGCAGAGACTACTGCTAGCGGATTCGCCGATAAATTGGGCGCTGACTACATCGAGACTAGCAACTATGGTCTATCAGTTTTTGCAACGAACTCTGCCCTCCCTGATGCGACAATCGCCGAAATCTCAGAGGGCACTGGGCCCTACGAGAACCTGATGAATATGATTGAGCGAGTTTACAATTACGCACAATCACAGGATCTGCCGTATAGCATGCCGATGTTGTTTTTTTGGCAGGGCGGCAGCGATGAGAGCGCAGGAACAAGCTATGACGATTATTTGTCCGCAATAACTAAGCTTTGGGCAGGCGTGAGAGAAAAGGTCGGCAGCATTACAGGTGAGTCACTCGACGAATCTAAAATGCCTATGTGCATCGTACAGACTGTCAATTTCCACAAATATTCTGGCAGTGTGGGGGCTGTAGGTAAGGCGCATCTTACGATGGCGGAGGATCATGGATGTGTCGTAATCCCTGACTATTTTGCCACTACAAACCACATCGATAATGTGCACCACGACAATATTACGTATCGCAGAGTTGGTGTTTATAGAGCAATAGCACTGCGCGAAAAGATCATTAAGGGGCGTGACGTAACGGGCGTCAGGCCTATAAAAATTAGAAAACAGGATAAATTGTTGCTACTGGAATTCGCCACCGTTCACGGCCCGCTACAATGGTCAAATGGTTCCGACGATTTCCCGATCGCTGACATAGAAAACTATGGGTTTACCGCAGTAGATCGCGACGGCAATGATATTGCTATTGCTAATGTGTCTATCATTTCTGACAGCACAGTTTGCGTGTCTCGCCAGAGCGGCACCTGGGCATCAACTGATCGTATCCAATATGCAGTATCAGACAAGGGCGGTAATTACCAAGGCCGCGAGGGCGGCCAGCGCGGCCAACTATTCGACAGCAACGGGAAGCGAGACAAAATGACAATTATGGGATTTGAGTTTGAATTTAATTTCCCATGCGTGCAATTTGACAAAGAGGTTAACTAATAATGGCTAAATGTTTGAGAATTACTGTCCCCGGAGTGTTTGCTAACCCCATACTACAAAAAGAGATGCCCGAGCATAATTCGTTGCTCGTTTATGCTAAGGCATTTTCTGATAATGGAATTGTTCCCAATTCTGGCTCTATTGGTGATGGTAATGTTATTGGTGACGTCGATATTTCACAGGGACGGATAGTTTCTAAAAATAAAACCAGTTACATTAAATTTGGTGACGATGGCAGCGTCGACCTATCTAATGGATACACTGTTTTAGCGTATTCTCAGAATCTAGGACATGGTGCCCTCGGTGGATACGTTGATCGTGATCCTGATGCCGATGATATAAACATCCGAGAATTAGCATGCACCGGCATCCCAAGTAGCTCTGAACTGAACGGAAAATTCGACTACGAAATGACGGTGCAGAACAAAACCGGCATCCTCATACGTTCTGGTTTGGGAATTCATGTCGGTGAAACGATGGTGATCGGATACTCATTCAAGCGCGGAGTTGGTTATACATACATCACCATCTCTAAATCCGGCGATGTATCAACGAAATCAGATTCTACTGGCTCAGATTCGAGAACTACCGGACACATTGAATGGGGCGGCAACCTGGCATACGACGATCTCCCGGAATCTAGCTCGTTTGCGTTTTGGAATACAAAACTATCAGATGATGACCTGGTTACCGCTGGTAAAATGATGCTGGGTTTATGACGTGCTATGTCCGGCCATGTGCCGGGCATTCATCCGAGTGCGCATCCCGTGCTTAGTCGAACGAGTGGTTGCCATTTGGTTGCTGACTCATCCGGTTGTACCTAGCTCTGTAGACTCAATCGGATGGGACAAATACCGTGGTTACGCTGTATACCGCATTGCAGGCGCGGCCGTGATTTTTGCGTTGGCGGATTCAAAATCCCCCGGTGGCGACACCGTGTCGGTTCGAGTCCGACCGCTGGTACCATGGATGATATCCATGCCTCCCTTTGTTATTCCCTCCAATGTTCTGATTTTCCTGTTTAGCTAACTGCTTTAGAGCGCATCGTTCAGTGCGCAAATTTGCTGGTTGGGCGCGTGCTGTGCCTGTCTGCCCATGACGTGCGCTTAGCCGATCGATGGCGGCTCCTCACCTATATAGACGGTGACATCGCGCTAGGCGGCACGCGTTTTCTTGCTGCCTTACTGCTAGCTATACCTTCCCTTCTCGCTTTGATCATTTGTGCCTCGTACTACGAGGTATTCACCGTCAGCGAGAAAGATTATGGAAAGATTAAAAATCGCTTGGACGAAGCCTGACGTCTTCACAATACTCAACGTGCGCTTTCCTCAAGGTGCAGGGCGTCACTGTACCCATAAGGAAGGGCGCTAAGACCGGTTCAGCTGAGCGTTAACTGCTTTCCGCGAACGTTATTGGCGATTTTTGGATCGTCGAACGATTAAAGGTGAAGATGCTTAGGAGAAACACTCATGGCGAACATGAAGCGTCGCAGTTTTGTTTCCGCAGGTTTATTCAGTTCCATGGCGGTGGCCGCAGGTGCTTTCGCGCGAACGGTTCCCGAGCCAACTTCCAGCAAGGGCGTCGGAGGCGATGATCCTGGCCCGCGCGACATGAAGCTTGATCGCGACAATCCTACCTTGATGAATCCGCCATCAACCGATGCGGGAACGCTTCCCAATCTGCGTTTTTCGTTCTCTGATGCTCACATGCGCCAAAGCAGCGGCGGCTGGACGCGTCAGGTCACCCAGCGTGAACTGCCGGTATCTACTACCATTGCTGGCGTCGACATGCGTCTGAATGCAGGCGCTATTCGCGAGCTGCATTGGCACAAGGAAGCCGAGTGGGCATTCGTGACCTATGGAAATGCGCGAATCACCGTTATGGATGTTGATGGCGGATATTTTGTAGATGATCTCGAAGCAGGCGATTTATGGTATTTCCCGCCGGGCATTCCCCATTCGATTCAGGGCATCGGCAACGATGGTGTTGAGTTTTTGCTCGCTTTTGACGATGGCTCTTTCGATGAAAATAGCACCTTCCTGCTCAGCGATTGGTTCAAACATATTCCGCGAGAGGTGCTGGCAAAAAACTTCGGCATCGATCCCGCACATTTCGACCATCTGCCTGAGCCCCGCAATGAATACATTTTCGCCGGGCATGAGCCGCCCGCGCTAAGCCATGACCTTCCAGCTCACGGACGCAAGTCCTCGACGCGTTTTAGCCATCGCATGCTGCAGCAAGCGCCGCTCAAGCAGCCGGGAGGAAGCGTTCGAATTACCGACTCCAGTAACTTCAAGATATCCAAACAGATCGCAGCGGCGTTGGTCGAGCTCGAGCCCGGCGGTCTGCGCGAGCTGCATTGGCATCCCAACAACGACGAATGGCAATACTACTTGTCAGGCACTGGCCGGATGGGGGTATTTGGGGCCAACGGAATGGCCAGAACGTTCGATGTTCACAGCGGCGACGTAGGGTATGTACCGTTCGCGATGGGGCATTACATTGAAAATACCGGCAACGAGACACTGCGTTTTCTGGAACTTTTCAAAAGCGACCACTACGCCGATATCTCGCTCAAACAGTGGCTCGCCATGACGCCCCCGGACCTGGTGAAGCAGCACTTGCATTTGGATGACATCTTCATGCAAGCGCTAACGCCTCAGAAGACGCCTGTGGTAGCGCCGAAGGGGTAGCAGAGGGTGATGGCTTTCTAACCGGCGGGCTTATCCTGAAGTCTGCGCAGGCTTTCACTGTTGGCGGCCTTCCCGGTGGCTAATTCTGCAGCCTGCGCAGCTTTTCACTACTAGCGTCCTTCCAAACCTAACTTTTGTTCTTGATGCGAGAGGAACCTTGTCCCTCTCGCGCTCTCCCGCTCGTGGAAGCGCCCCGAATGTGATGTCGCTGTGCACGCACAGCGCACACATTCAATGGGCTGTCATGCCTTGGTAAATCATCAGCACAGCAAACTTCGTAAGGAAGGCGCGGAATCATCCGCTTGCAGCGCATTTTTGCAAGCGGATGGTCTAACGCGCCTGACGACAGCGGGGGTGAAGGGGCCCCTGCAAGGTCCCCTTCAAATATCAATAAATAACGTTTGCTAAGACGCTGACAGTGAAGAACTGCGAAGGATCCAGAATTAGCCACCGGTAGGGGCTCCAACAATGAGAGACTGCGCACGCTTCCGAAAATTAGCCGTAGATAAGATTTCTGGCAGTTCTAGATTGCACATGCGAGCGCTCAAAGCCCAGAGTGCAATTCAATTGAACGCTGCATTGACAGTTATTATGATACCACTTTACGATACTGATAAATCTCCCGCAGACGACTGCAATGCACCTCAAAAAGAAACACGTAAGGACATTAAGAGCGATCTTTTCCCGGCCAGTCTCGGGCAGCATACCCTGGAGTGATATTGAGTCGCTTTTCTCTGCGATGGGAGCGCATATCGAAGAACGGGAGGGCTCGCGCATAGCAGTGGAGCTGTTCGAAGAGGCGAGAGTTTTTCATCGTCCGCATCCGACACCGGATACCGATAAGGGGGCAGTTGCCAGTATCCGTAAATGGTTCGAATCACATGGAGTGACGCCATGAACAATATTATGACCATCAACGGTCATCGCGCCGTTATTCAGTACGATCCAGAGATTGAGCTACTTCGTGGTGAATTTGTGACGCTTAATGGGGGAGCGGATTTTTATGCCGACAATGTTGCAGATCTTCACAAGGAGGGTGAGAAATCTCTCGAAGTATTTCTGGATTTCTGCAAGGAACGTAATATTGAGCCGCTCAAGTCATTTTCTGGCAAGTTCATGCTTCGCGTTCCTCCTGAAACTCATGCTCACGCCGCAGAGGCTGCAGCCGCCAAGGGCATCAGCTTAAATCAGTTTGTTGCCGAGGTTATTGAGCAAGAAGTTCAAGCATGAGTGCAGCGCCGCCCGCCGATGTCTTTACCCGCTAGCTGATGGTAGCGTTTGCGCAGCCTTTCACTGGTGGCGGTTTATTGGGCTGATTCTAGAACCTGCGCAGCTCTTCTCTGTTTGCGTCTTTCCAAACCTAACTTTTATTCTTAATGCGAGAGGAACCTCGTCCCTCTCGCGCCCTCCCGCTCGTGGAAGCGCCCCGAATGTGATGTCGCTGTGCACGCACAGCGCACACATTCAATGGGCTGTCATGCCTTGGCAAATAGAATCCCTAGCGTGATTAGCTATCTGCATACGCAAACTTCGTAAGAGGAAGGCGCGGAATCATCCGCTTGCAGCGCATTTTTGCAAGCGGATGGTCTGACGCGCCTGACGACAGCGGGGGTGAAGGGGGCCTGCAAGGTCCCCTTCAGATATCAATAAATAACGTTTGCTAAGACGCCACCAGTGAAAGGCTGCGTAGGCCTGGCCTCAAATAAGCCACCCGATAAAGCCGCCAACGATGAAAGACTGCCCAGCCCCCCAATAATTCACCCGCCAAAAACAACACTCTATAAAACGAAAGTCTACCTTGCGACATCTACATCCCTGTACCACCTTTAATAATTAAATACCTGTTTTTTCAGCGAAATTATCGCATGACGGCGATCGTGGACGTGGAAAGCGGGGAAGATTTAGATTCCAAAAGTCGTTAGTGCCAACTTTGGGCGTCACTATCACTTGTAACCACCTGCACCTAGCGTACCTATTGGACGCGTATGTGAGCTGATGGCGAACGAGGACTGCCGCGATGACACTGACCGTATCTATTGTGGGGATGGGGCCGCGCGGTGTAAGCATGCTGGCTGCGCTATGCGAGGTAGTCGCGACGGCCCGGCGGCGCGTAATAATCAATGTGATTGGCGAGGGTGAGCCGGGTGCTGGTGTGCATCGGACGGATCAGCCCGATTACTTCATTACCAATACCGTGGCGGGCGACATTAGCGCATTCGATCCGGCCTCGCGTTATGTCGATGGTCCGTCGCTCGCCGAGTGGCTGGATATTGCGCCGGATCGCTATGTATCGCGGGCAGTGCTAGGCAACTATATGTGCTTTGCCTATCGCACTATCGTGGAGAAGCTGACGGCATTAGGCGCGGTGGTGTCTGAATACGGTGCGACGGCTGTTTCCCTAGTGCCGGCCGGTGAGTCTGCGTGTGCTGTTGTGCTTAAGGATGGGCGGCGAATATGTTCCTCCGCAGTGGTGGTCACCACCGGCCATACCGGCAACTTGCCATCGCAGGAGGATTGTGCGCGCGAAGCATTGGTTGAACGGCATCAAGGCACTAACGGCAGACTGCGCTATTTTTCCTCTCCCTTGGATTGGTCTGCGCTTGATGACATAGCGCCCGATGCTGCGGTGGGTATCGAAGGATTAGGGCTTTCATCCTACGACGTTGTCGCCCAGCTCACCCAAGGGCGCGGCGGCCAGTTCGACTATCTGGCTTACGGCGATGCGCGCTATGTACCTTCCGGAAAGGAGCCTCAGCTTACTCTGTTTTCTCGCAGTGGCAGGTTATTGCGTGCGCGTGGACGCCGCCAGAAGCCACTGAACCAGCCTCATCGCCCGCGCTATTTCACTGAGCATGCGATCAGCGCACTGCGCGCGCAGCATGGGCGTCTTGATTTTGAACATCACGTGCTGCCGCTGTTAATCAGGGAATTGCAGTACGCCGCGCGCCGAGTAGGGCATTTCGTCTCTAGCGCTGATATTCAGCAGCTGTTGTTTTGGGAAAATGAGCACGCTTCAGGCGACATCGAGACGTTTCTGCAACTCGATCAGGATCGAGCTTCACGCGGTGATATCGATGATCCGTTCAAGCGCATTGCCGATACCCTGCGTGATCTGCGCGGACTGTTGCGGGAGGCGGTGGAATTTGACGGGTTGAGCGATGCCTCGATGCAGGTGTTTCACGATCGCTTCGCGCCTGCCATTAACTATCTGTCGGGAGGCGGGCCCTGGTTTCGCGCTGCCGAGTGGCGCGCGTTGATCGACGCGGGCGTGCTACGCGTGATCGCGCAGCCGGCCGAGTGCCGTGCGACGAACTCCCATGCAGACAGCTTCGCTATCACTGATCGCGTGCACCACCACAGCATCGCACAAGTGGATGTGCTGGTGCGGGCGATGATCAACCGCATCACCCCCTCTACAAGCAATAGTCCGTTTTTGAGCGCGCTGCTGGAGGGCGGATGGGCTACCCCCTACGTGATGCAAGACGGGCGCGAGTTGGGCTTCCTGATTTCGCGTAACGGCCGCTTGAATCCCGACCAGGCACGCGTTGGCGTTTATGCACTGGGCCCGCTTACCGAAGGGTGTCACTACTTTACCAACATCCTGGGCGATCCCTCTGGGGCGCGTTTATTTGATGACGCACGCCGCGTCGCTAACGATATTCACCGAACTCATCAGCAGGGAGATAGTGCCATTGAACAGCGCGAATACGTGGGCTGAGCCCGTTACCTTGCAGGGTAAGGTGGTAACGCTAGTGCCGTTGCAGCAAGCTCATGAAGAAGAGCTGCGCGCCGCGTTACAGGAAGGCGATTTGGCTAACGTGTGGTATGCGCGCATTCCTACGCCAGAGACCATCGGCGCTGAAATTCGTCGCCGCCTGGCGCTTGCCGAGCGGGGGGAGATGCTGCCCTTCACCGTCATTGACAGCAATAGCGGCAAGACCATCGGTATGACCAGTTATCAGCTGCTCGATGAGGCCAATAAGCGCGTTGAAATTGGCTTTACCTGGTACTGCAAGAGCGCCCAGCGCACCGCTGCAAATACCGAGGCCAAGCTATTGCTGCTAAGCCATGCCTTCGAGCAACTGGGAGCAATAGCGGTAGGCTTTAAAACCAACTTCTTCAACCGTGAGAGCCGTCGTGCCATCGAGCGGTTGGGAGCGAAGCTGGATGGCGTGCTGCGCAATCACATGATCTTGGACGGCGGCATTATTCGCGATACCTGCTACTACAGCATAATTCAAAATGAATGGCAGGCCGTTAAAGTGCATCTCAGGTGGTTGTTAAACAATAAATACGGATAAACGCGTCCCATGATTGCCTCTACACCCCGCGTCACCGCCACCCATCCATCGCTGCCCGCGGTCTTTCTACTGGGTATCTGTGCGCTGCTTAACCTGTACTCGCCGCAGCCCATCCTGCCAGCGTTGGCCCATTGGGGCGGCGTCACTGTTGGCAGTGCGGGACTGACCATTAGCGCTACCACGTTAGGGGTGGCGCTCACTGCACCGCTGGCCGGGTCACTGTCGGATCGTCTGGGAAGAAAGCGGCTGATTGTCTGGGCCATTACCCTGATGGTCGCTTGCACCTTGTGCTGCGTGCTCTCTACCAGCTTTCATCAGCTACTGCTGTGGCGATTTCTGCAAGGGCTAACCATTCCGTTCGTGTTCGCCGTAACGCTTGCCTATATCTCGGAGGAAAGCAGCGCCGGCAGCCGTGCGCTGGTAAATAGTGTGTACGTGGCCGGGACGGCGTTTGGCGGATTTCTGGGGCGCTTTGTAGCGGGCACGACGCTAGAGGTGGTAGCCAATTGGCGCTACACCTTTGTTGCGCTAGCCGTGGTCGAGCTGGTGGTGCTGTGCGGTACGCTGTTTTTATTAAAGAAGGAAGCTAATTTTACGCCGTCGCGCTCGCTGTTGGCCGGCATTAGCGGTGCCTGGCGCCATCTCGGTGACATGCGGCTGTTGCTGTCGTTTGGGGTGGGGTTCCTGCTGCTGTTCCAGCAGGTAGGCTCGTTTACCTATGCCTCCATCGCGCTGCTGCACGCGCCCTATAATCTGCCACCGCCGGCGGTAGGTGCTGTTTTTCTGGTGTTTTTGCTGCCGGTAATAACCACGCCACTGGCTGGCAAAATCAATGCCGCTAAAGGGCCGCTGTTCACCTATCTGCTCTTCTCAACAGCGGGAGCGGCAGGGTTAGCCATCACGCTGCTCGGCAATGTGTGGTGTGTGCTGGTGGGCATGGCGCTGTCGTGTATTTCCATCTTTGCCGGACAGTCGGCATCCACCAGCTTTATATCATCGCATTGCCAGCACGACCGCTCATCGGCAATTGGGCTCTATCTAAGCGGCTACTACCTCGGTGGAGCCGCAGGGGCCATCGTGCCAGCGCGCCTTTATGCGCATTCTGGCTGGCCCGGCTGCGTTGTGCTGCTGGTAGCGCTAGCCGCCGTTAGCTGTGTGTTTGCGTGCATTGCCTGGAGGAAGTGAAGCTGTGACGAGTCACTCATGTGAGCGCGATAACCTGTTCTGGATGTGTCAGCTCGACCTTACCGCTGCAGCGGTGTTGCTCGATGATGCTCAACTGCATGCCAGCGATGCCAAGGAAATATGCGCCGCGGTGCGCGCCATTGAGGCTTCCACTAGAGGGAATGCCGAGCGCCCTACCGATTATCTCGATGTGCAGAAGGAGCTTACGCGCAGGGTGGGGGCTAAATCGACCCATATTCATATTGGCCGCAGCCGTCAGGATATTATGGTTACGGTGCAGCGATTGCGGCTGCGCGATGATGTGCTAGCGCTGTACCAAGGCCTTCTGAGCATTCGGGAGAAACTGCTGGCGTTGGCGGCCGCCAATATCGATGCGCTGTGTCCTGCCTACACCAACGGCGTGCAGGCACAGCCGGTACGTGTTGCTCACTTGTTGATCGGTTACGAAAATTCGCTGGCGCGCTCCACTGCGCGTATTCAATCGAGCTACCAGCGCCTTAACGCATCGCCGCTGGGCGGTGCTGCGCTGGCGACATCCAGCTACCGTCTGGATCGCCATGCCCTGGCCGGTTATCTGGGCTTCGATAGCATTATCGATAACGCCTTCGATGCGGTTCAGCTAAGCGCGATCGATCTGTGTACCGAAGCTGCCAGTATCAGCGAAATTGCGGCGCTGTCGATCGGCACTCTGGTTCAGGATATCCACACCCAGTATCACCACGTGCGCCCGTGGCTGGTGCTCGCAAACGATGGGCTGCAGTCGCCAAGCACGCTGATGCCGCAAAAGCGTAATCCGGTAGCGCTTAATCGTGCGCGCCTGTTGGCCTCGCAAGTGCTGGGGGACGCGTCGGCGGCACGTATGGCGGCGCATAACGTGTGCTCTGGCATGACCGATTACAAGCGCAACGATGCAGAAGGGGCTGTCGAAACCGCGGTCAGGCTCACGCGTGAAATGATCAGCATTGTCGACGGTATGCAGATCGATCATGCGGCCGGCAGCGATGAAATCAGCAAGGAGTACTCTACCACCTCAGAGCTGGCCAATGCGCTCTATCGCGATCACGGTATTCCCTTCCTGGTGGGACACGCCTTTGCCTCGCGGCTAGTGACCTTCGGCAGACAGCATCAGCTTAGAGCGAGCGAGATTCCTTTCGATAACATCAAGGCAATTTATCGTGAAGCGCTCTCCGAAGCAGCTACCGAGCTGCCCGAGCAGTTGCCGATGAGCGAAGTGGAGCTGCACCAAGCACTCGACGCCCACGCGATGGTCGATCATTACGCTGGCATTGGCGGCTCGCAGCGGGCCGAGGTAGAGCGCATGCTAGGCGCAAGCAGCAACACATTGGCGCAGCAGCGTGAGTGGCTTGCCACTACCGAAGCGCGGCTCGAACACGCACAGCAGGCGTTGCAAGCACGCCTTTCAGCATTGACGTAGAGCAAGACAAAGCATCTTCGCGAGCAACGTCCTGGCCTTCGAGCTAACGCAGAGTGAATGCGGCTTTCGGCGCAGTCATCGCCGTCGAAATAACATGGCAGGGCGGGAATGAGGTAGGCTGTTGGGTGATTCACATTCCGGCAAGAGGCTCTCATGTCCACCATCACCTGTATCGAAGACTTGCGTCTATTGGCAAAGCGGCGCGTGCCAAAAATGTTTTACGACTATGTCGATTCAGGGGCGTGGACCGAAAGCACCTACCGCGATAACCAGCAGGCGTTCGAGCGTATCAAGTTTCGTCAGCGCGTGATGGTGGATATGGCGAATCGCCAGCTAGGCACCACGCTCATGGGGCAGCAGGCGTCGATACCGTTAGCGCTGGCACCCACGGGGCTTACCGGCATGCAGCATGCCGATGGCGAAATTCTGGCTGCGCGTGCCGCTGAAAAGGCCGGCGTTCCTTATACGCTCTCCACCATGAGCATCTGTTCGCTGGAAGACGTCGCCGACGCGGTATCGTCACCGTTCTGGTTCCAGCTGTATGTAATGCGCGATCGCGACTTCATCAATAACCTGATTGATCGTGCCAAGGCGGTGGGCTGCTCAGCGCTGGTGCTTACCGCCGACTTACAAATACTCGGCCAGCGTCATGCGGATGTGAAAAATGGCCTGTCGGTGCCGCCCAAACTATCAGTGGGGGCGCTGCTCGACCTGCTCACCAAATGGCGCTGGTGTTTGGCGATGGCCAAGACTAAACACCGCACCTTCGGCAACATTGTCGGACATGTGAAGGACACCACCGACCTGACTTCATTATCGAAATGGACCGCCTCGCAATTCGATCCGTCGCTGTCGTGGGATGACGTCAAATGGATCAAGGAGCGCTGGGGCGGGCCGCTGATCATCAAGGGGATTCTGGAGCCCGAAGATGCTGAGCTGGCGGTCAATGCGGGGGCCGATGCGATTGTGGTGTCGAACCACGGCGGACGTCAGTTGGACGGTGCAGCGGCATCGATCGATGCTTTCCCGGCAATAGCGCAGCAGGTGGGCGATCGGGCGGAACTCTATATCGATGGCGGTATTCGCTCAGGTCAGGATGTGCTGCGTTCGATTGCGCTGGGAGCCAAGGGCGCCTTTATCGGACGTCCTTTCCTGTACGGTCTAGGCGCTATGGGTGAAGAGGGCGTGAGCCAATGTATCGAGCTGATTCGTAACGAGCTGGATATCACGCTAGCGTTTTGCGGGCTGCGCAACATCGCCGATGTGGATAGTTCGATCCTGCGGCCGGGCAGCTATCCTACCGCGTAGCGTATCCAACGCTGAATTCGCGCGAAGAAAAGCAGCGGGCTGCCGGTTAATCGGCAGCCCGCTGCGCGTTGCTAAAGTGGCGCGTAGCGCTGAGCCCCACACTGCCAAGCGGCAGATCAGTGCTGCTGTCACGGGGCTATTGCGCTTAGGCCGCCACGTCCTGCGCCGCAATACCCACCACATCAGCAACGGAAGCGTCGTGGTTGACGCCCTGATCCTGCAGCGCCGCCAGCAGTCCGCCGTGGTTATCGTCGCCGTAGCCTTCCACCGAGCCGTTCATCAGGCCATACACAATGTCATGCACGTCATTGGCGCGACCCTCGTCCAGCGCGCCCTCGATAGGCGTGCTGAAATCGATGGTGAATAGCGGATCGATGACCTCGCTGCCGTTAGCGTTCAAGCCGCCGCCGAGGGTAATCGAGTCAATCTCGCCCCACAACGTGTGCGCAGGAATATTGTTGCCCTGACTGGGGCCGCTGATGGGCGGGAAGTAGTAATGCAGGTCGCCTTCTGCCTTGAAAGCGAAGCCTAGCTCACTATTGGCGTAGCTATAGCTGCTGCCGCTGAACATATCGCCGCCTTGGAAACCGCCGGTATTGTTGGGATGGCTGCCTTCCAGACCACTCTGCTGGAATGCCTGTAGCACTGCCTTCAGGCTGTCATCCAGCGTTAGCCCGTTGGGCAGGGTGGCGCCGTCATACGCGATCGAAGCACTCATGTTCATTCTCCTTGGTGGTGCGCCTGAGCGCAGTAGTCAAACCGTCGCGCTAAGCGCACGGTGTGTAGTACAGCTGTTCAAAGTAGGTGAACGCACTAGCGGCGCTCACTGCGCCATGCCGTTAAAAGGCAACTTCCATCCCTACCGTGGTGGTTCTTCCTGGTGCCCAGGTCTGTGCCAGAGCATCGGAGAAATTGTCGAGATAGCGTTGATCGGTAAGGTTGTCGATGGCAGCCGTCAGCTTGAGGTTGTCAATGATCTGGACGCTGGCGTACCAGTCCCAGGTGGTGGCACTCCACGAGGTTTGGCCACCGCCGGCAGAAGGGTTGTAGTGGCCGTTGCCGGTGTAGTTGTAGCGAATGCCGGTATCCAGCCGGCGCTCGAACAAGCGGGTGCCCAGATGCGCAGTGGTTTTATTGACCGGCGACACCGCCATCGCATTGAAGGCATTGTTGCCGCAATCCACTTGGCCGCGATTTCCGGGATAAGCACTGCCGAGCGGATAGGTCAGCTTGCAGGCGTCGTCGTTATCGGAGTCGATATAGCGCGTATAGCTAACCCCACCGTACAGCCAGCCCGCGTCGTACTGGCCCTGTAGTTCAAGGCCGCGGAAGCGCATCTGGCGCAGGTTGTTGACGAACATGGTTTGGTTCAGCCCGGCGCCGGTGTCAGCGGGCATGCCGTTGCCGATGGCGGTATAGATATAGTTGTGGGCAGTGGTATTGAAATAGTCGAACTTGACCATTAGCCGATCATCGCTGGTAAACAGCTGCTGGAAGTTCAGGTTAGTGCCCAACTCCCAGGTGGTGGAGGTTTCAGGATCGAGGTTAGGGTTAGGAAACAGCTGCGTCGCTTGGTCTTCGGGATGGCTGCCCGCCATCAGGGTTTCGTTGAGGCTTGGCGGACGCCACGATTTTCCCCAGTTAGCGTATAGCTCCATCCATGAAGTGGGGCGCAGCGCCGCTGCCAGCGTCGGCGAGAAGTGACCACCCGATCTGTGAATATGCTGCTCTTCTTGCGTGGATACCACGGAGGGGCGGCTATTGCCGGTTCCCCACGGGTTGTGATTAGGATTGCTCCTCCATTGGCTGTAATGGTCGGCCAGCCATGCTTCCCCGTGGTCTCTGCCCCCCTCGCATAGCCAGCGCGCACTACCCACCGAGCTATCGGGCTGAGAGTAAATATTGGCGGGGCAGCTAAGGCGCATAAAGCGATCATAGCTATTCTCGCCCTTGGCGCCCGGTACGTTGGTGTCGCCGCTGAGTGAGTAATGGTCATAGCGCAGCCCCGCCGACAGCGTATAGAGCTCGTTTTCCAGCGCCAGGTTGCCGAACAGACTCTCCATCTTGCGATGTCCGTTGCCGTTCAGCCCATCAGGCTGGCTGGAAATTTGCTGCCCGTCGCGGTTCTCACTGCGCACCGAACGCCCGCGATCCTGATAGAACTCAACACCGTAATTGGCGGATAGCTGGGTGGCATTGGTGAGCTGCCAGCGTGAGGTATTGTCCACCACCAGCCCGAGGGTATTGGTGCGAATTTTTTGATTGCTGGCGGTGCCGGTGTCGCAGGCATCCTGCCACGAGGCTGGCACTGGGTTCTGATCGCAAAAGCCTAACTGATGCGCCATGTCGCTCATTTGCTGTTGCTGTTCCGAGAGCGGTGGCGGGGCGTTGTCGGTGTTGCTTTTGGTGTGAGCGAAGTAGAGCTTGGCATTCAAATCGACCAACGGGTTATCGCTGGGATCGAAGTGGTAATCGAGGGCGATATTCTGGTTGCGATCCTTCGAATCGCCGAGTTTGCGCCATGCTTCTTGCTGGCCGTTGCTAAGCGCGGTGTTCATGTCCGCCATGCTCGAATAGCGCACCTTCGTCGCTATATAGCTGAGCTGCAGCGATTGATCGGGCGAGAAGTTGTATTTGCCTTTCAGCAGATCGGAATCCTGCCGTTGGCGAGCGTTTTTCATGTCGTTATAGGGCCGCGATGTTTCCGGTTGGCCCACTTCCGCCACGGTGTTGTGATCAATGCCGCCATGCTTGCCCAACCGATAGTCGCCCAGCGAGCGCCGTGAGTGCGCAGCAACCCATTCGAAATTATCGATTTTGCCCGCTACCGCGGCACTGCCGATAAAGTGAACGCCATTGCCTTCGCCGAACAGGCCGCTATTGCCGCGCAGCCTAACGCCCGCGCTGTTGCCCTGGCGGATAATGTCGTCAGCGTCGATGGTATGAAAGTTAGCCTGCCCCGCCATCGCGCCGGCACCGTGAGCGTTCGAACGCGGGCCGCGCTCAAGGGTAACGCCCGACAGCAGCTCTGAATCGACGTACATTTGGCCGTTACGCTGCTGGTGGCCGGTTTTGACGAAGTTCTGACGCATGCCATCGATCATCATGTTGACGCGGCCGAAGTCCTGCATGCCGCGAATATTGATCGACAGCCCAGGGTCGTAACGGTTGACGGCGCTGGTTACCCCCGGGGTATCGCGCAATAGCTCGGCGGTATGGCGAATGGGAACGCGCTGAATCTCTTCTTCGGTAATCTCGCTAACGGCGCGCGGAGCGCTGTAAACGTAGTCGCTCCGGTTTGCCAGCACGGTAATGCGATCGAGCTGCTGCACGGCCGATGGTGGCGACGATGTCTCGTGCGCGCGATGGATAACGATAGCGCCGTCGCTGGCCCGCTGTGCTTGCCAGCCGGAATCCTCAAGGAGCGTCGTAAGTGCTTGATTGAGCGTCTGTTCACCGTGTAAAGCAGGTGCCATGGTGGTGGTGCTGGGCGTTTGTTGATAGCGCAGAGGCAGGTGGCTTGTTTGACTGATACGCTTGAGCGCGTCGCTTAGCGGCATTGCCGGTTGGTCAAACCGGTAGCTGCGCTTGCTATCGAGGGACGTGTTGCGCAAATTTTCGGCAGCTGTGGCGACATCAGGCGTTGCCGCCACTAGCATAACGACGGCGAGTGTCGGCGCACTGAGTGCGACATAACCTCCTAATGAGTGTCGGCGTTTCACATCTTCGTTCCAGTAATGATAATGATTAACATTACCATCAAATGTGTTCGGATGTGCAATTCATTGCCTTAGGCCATCTCTGAGCAATATGTCGCGCGGAATGCGATAGTGTTTGTGGAAATTAATCGGTCCACCTCTCGCTGCTGCCGGGCCCACGAATAATCGTCGGCATTTAAAAAATTTAAGATAATGATAATAAAAGTGAGCGGCACCACGTGAAGGCGACGCGGCTGCGGGAATCCGAACGCTGAACGGTGGGGGAAACCCAGCGTCGACGCGGCATTGCGGCAGGGGGCACACCAAAGGGGAAAGTAGTTAGCGGCTAAATAACATAAGTAAGGTGCTAAATGGACGCGTCCGGTTATGTGTTGTCACGGATTTATTATATGCCGATTTTATATGATAATGCCATCATGGTTTTAATGGGGAAATAATCAGCACGCCGCAAATAGAGTTACTTGGTGGTGGGGTTATCTGGCGCTTCGGGTGATTATAAAAGTAGGGTGACTTCTTCTTTTAATGTCATGTGTTCTTCATAATAAACGCGTGCATGCGCGGCATTGATATGCTCCTTCGTGCGGAAGGCGATGCGCTGTGATGCCGCTCGTAGCTCTTCTAGCACCGCAGCGGGGCGTTGCGATAGTGTGAGGATAGTTTAATAGCAACATTGTATTGCAGTTTATTTGCAATGCTAAAAAGAGTTTCTCGTCGCTGTCAGGGAGTGCTCGTATGAGTAAGTAGTCCCCAGCGCCATTAAAATAAGCGGTAATTAAATATCACCATGCTATAATTCAGCGGTACGAAGGCACGCTTTTCCTGAGTGACTGGCGAACGTTGCAGATAACGTCTAGCTTGATTCAGTAGAGGGTCGTTAGCCCCAGTAGTAGCTTGGCGGTAGACGCACATCCGCAGCCAAACAACAATAGTCGTAAGTCGGAGCGGCGTTAGGCGTTGCCCCGCGTGTTGCTAAAGAACAGGATTTCGATGTCAACGACAACTCCTCTCAACCGCAGTGAAATAAAAGAAGCACTAAAGGCCAACAAGAGCGGGCTGCGTGGAATAGCGGTATTCAGCGCCATCATCAACCTTCTGATGCTGGTGCCCTCCATCTACATGCTGCAGGTATATGACCGGGTACTCACCTCGGGCAACGGCTTTACGCTGCTGATGCTCACCCTGATAGTCGTCGGGCTGCTGGCATTAATGGGGGCCATGGAGTACGTCCGCAGCCTGATCGTCATTCAGATGGGGCGCAAGTTTGACCGCACGCTGGGCGGCCGAGTGCACGGCGCCAGCTTCGAAAGGGGCCTGGCCACTGGTCAGGCCAACGCCTCTCAGGCCTTCAGCGATCTGAACTCGCTGCGTCAGTTTCTTACCGGCAACGCCATCTTCGCCTTCTTCGATGCGCCGTGGTTTCCGCTTTATCTCATTCTGCTCTATCTGTTCAGCCCGTGGCTGGGGCTGCTGGCGACGGCCGGTGCGGTCATTCTGATCATACTGGCGTGGATCAACGAACGCTTCTCGCGCGCCCCGCTCAGCGAGGCGGGCAAGCTCTCGGTTCATGCTAATCAGATTGCCGAAGGTCATCTGCGCAACGCTGAAGCCATCGAGGCGATGGGCATGATCGGGCGGTTGTTCAGTCGCTGGCGCGGACTGCATCACGGCTACGTCGAACGTCAGGCGATTGCCAGTGAGCGTACCGCGCTCATTACGGCATGTTCGAAGTCGGTGCGTATCGGCCTTCAGTCGGGGTTGTTGGGGCTGGGCGCGCTGCTTGCACTGAACGGCGAGATTAGCCCCGGCATGATGATCGCCGGCTCGATTCTGGGTGGTCGAGTGCTGGCTCCCATCGATTTGCTGATCAATGCGTGGCGTCAGTGGTCCGGGGCGCGGCTGTCGTGGCAGCGTCTTGAGCAGCTGCTTGAAAAGCATCCCGAACGGGATAAGGCGACGCCGCTGCCTGCTCCGCAGGGAGAGCTGTCGTTTGAGGCCGTGACGGTAGTGCCGCCAATGAGCAAGGCGCCGTCATTGATCAACGTGGGATTCTCGCTGCCGGCCGGTACCATTCTCGGTGTTATAGGCCCATCGGGTTCGGGCAAGTCGACGCTGGCGCGCGCCGCGGTTGGCGTATGGAAACCGCGCTCCGGCAAGGTGCGTATCGATGGTGCCGACATGGCGCAGTGGGATGCCGAGCGGCTGGGTAGTCATGTCGGCTATCTGCCGCAGGATGTCGAGCTATTCGAAGGCACCGTGAGTGAAAACATCTCCCGGTTTGCTGTCGCGGAAAGCGGTGACGAGCAGCTTGCCGAGCAGGTGATTGAAGCGGCCCGCATCGCAGGCGCGCATCAGCTGATTCTCAACCTTCCACAAGGCTACGACACGCGCATTGGCGTCGGTGGCGTAGGGCTCTCTGGCGGTCAGCGCCAGCGTGTTGCCTTGGCGCGCGCCATGTTTGGCAAACCGCGGCTGGTGGTTCTCGATGAACCCAACGCCAGCCTCGACGACGAAGGTGACAAGGCGCTGGTCGAGGCGCTCACAAGGCTCCGCGAGCAAAAAGTCACGGTTATCGTGGTCACTCATCGCCCGGGGCTGCTGGCGGTTTCCCATCGCCTGGCGGTGCTGCAGAAAGGCTCTATTCAGGTGATCGACGAAACCCGCAAGGTTATCGCTCAGCTAAATGCAGCGCGGCAGGGGCAGGGCGGCGGTCAGGCTGGCGCGAAGGGCGCTAGCGGTCAGCCGCCGGGTGTTCGACCGTCGGCGGGGCCAGCGCAGCGGCAGCCTTCCTCAAGGGCTTCGGCAGCGCAGCCACAGCAGGCACAGCAACAGCCACAGCAGCCATCAGGGCCGCCTCAAGGCGATAACGCGCAGATGCCTCAGAAGGGTGATAAACCGTCAGCGTCTTCAGCATCCTCGAGTATCACGGGTGGCAACCCCTATCGGTCGAGCTCGGTGAGTTTCAATAACAGTACGTCCCGCCACGATAAAGCGCCGGATAACAATAAAGGGGATCAGCATGGCGAAGGCTGATACGCAGCAGCAGGAACAGCAGGATTCGGTGCCCGACTGGCAAAAGCTTGCGCAGTCCGACAGCGAGGCTCAGCAGACGCCTGATAAACAGCCAGCGCGGTTGGGTTGGTGGATTCTGCTGATCGCTTTCCTGGCTTTTCTGGCGTGGGCGATATTTGCGCCGCTCGATAACGGTGTTACCGCCTCGGGCGTGGTGACGGTTACGGGTGAACGCAAGACAGTGGATACGCTCACCGGCGGCATCATCGAGCGCTTGCTGGTGAACGATGGCGATTCGGTGAAGGCGGGGGACCCGCTGGTGCGCCTCGATCCTACTCAGGCACGCAGTGAACTCGGCGAAATCGATAGCCAGCTGCAATCTGCACAGGCACGCCGCGCGCGACTGATTGCCGAACGCGACAGAGCGAGCCACGTTGATGTGCCCAAAGCGCTGGCAAACACTCCTGCCATGCAGCTCGAGCTGGCGCTGTTCGCCAGCCGTAAGGCCGCGCTGGAAGGGCAGCTGGCGGGTATTCAGGCATCGCTATCGGGTAAGCAGTCGCTGCGTACGGGGCTTGAAGCATCGCTTTCTTCACGCACGTCGCAGCGCGAGCTGCTGAACGAGCAGTGGCAGAATCTGAAAGGGCTAGCGGATGGCGGCTACGTGGCGCGTAACCGCCTGCTCGAAATTGCCCAGCAGCGCAGCCAGCTCGATGGTGATATCGCCAGCGATCGCGGCCAGCTCGGGCGGGTGCGTGGCGATATCGGCGAACTGCAAATGCGCGCGCAGAGCACGGTATCGGATTTCCAGCAGCAGGTCAGTCAGGACTTGTCTGATGCCAGTAACGAAATCGATCAGTTGCAGCAGCGTCGCGGCTCAGCGGACTTCCAGCTGCACCACCAGTTGATTACGGCGCCGGTAGATGGCGTAGTGGTTAACTTGAAGGTGCACACGGAAGGGGGAGTGGCGCAGGCGGGCGACCAACTGATGGAAGTAGTACCCAATAACCAGCCGCTTACGGTTGAGGGCCAGCTGCCCGTCGATAATATCGATCGCGTGCACACGGGGCTGCCGGTAGAGCTGTCGTTTACCGCGTTCAATAGAAGCGTAACTCCGCGCCTCGATGGAGAGGTTAGCATGGTGTCGGCTGACCGTTTGGAAGATGAACACGATGGTCATCCCTATTACAAGATCAGGGTATCGGTGCCGCCCGAGCAGGTGGCACGTTTGGACGGTCGAGAACTGCAAGCGGGTATGCCGGTTGAGATATTCGTACGCACTGGTGAGCGTTCGCTGATCAACTACCTGTTCAAGCCGCTGTTCGACCGCGCACGCACCGCGTGGGGGGACTAATGGCACCCACGATGAACATGATGCGTGGCCTGGCGGCTGCGCTGGTCAGCACTAGCGTGCTGCTAAGCGCCTCCGCCCACGCCCAAAGCGACACACGTTCGGTTGAGCCCGCGCCGCTCGACTTTGCGACGGCCTACAAGATGGCACTTCAGCAGGATCCCACCTGGCGCGCGGCTCAGCATCAGCGCGATGCCGATGCCCAGGAGCGCGCGCTGGGTCGGTCACGCCTGCTGCCAAACCTCAGCTATAGCTATAGCCGTGCACGTAACTGGCAGCATTCGCGGATCGAAAACTTCAACGGCACCAATCGCGAGAAGCGCAACTACAACAGTTATTCGTCCTCCTTCTCGCTTAGCCAGCCGCTTTTCGATGCGGCCTCCTTTGCGCAGTATCGCGAAGGCTCTGAACGTGCAGAAGCTGCTGAATACACCCTTGAGCGCGCTCGTCAGGCGCTCGCCGTGCAGGTGCTGCAAGCCTATACCGACCTCTTGTATGCACAGGATCAACTCGCGCTTACCACGGCGCAGAAGCGTTCGCTGGTCGAGGACGAGGCGCGCGCACATGCCTTTATCGCCGGCGGTGAGGGCACCAAAACCGATCAGTTCGAAATTCAGGCGCGCCTGAAGGTGGTCGATGCTCAGGTGATTCAGGCAGAAGATCAGGTAGCCGATGCGCGCAATACCCTGGGCAAGATGATCGGCGCGGTGATGATCACGGAGCCGCTGGTACAGCTGAAGACTGACTCCGTGCTGTCGCTGGACACTGCCAAGTCGATTGATGAGTGGCGCGAGCAGGCGCTGCGTCACAACCCTGAGCTAGTGGCAGGGCGGCATATGGTCGAAGCCAGTCGGCAGCGTATCAATGCTGAGATGGCCGGACATTTGCCGGTAGTACAAGCCTTCGCGCGCCATCAGATCAGCGACTCCGATTCTGCCAACCAGGTAGGCCAGCACTACAAAACCAACTCACTGGGTGTTCAGATCAACGTGCCTATTTTCGAAGGCGGGCGAGTACTGGCCTCAACCGATCAGGCTTCGGCGCAGTACGAGCAGTCGCTGGCGCAGTTGGATGGTGACACCCGTGACATGCTCAACGATGTCGATCACCAATACCGTACGCTGGTCAGCAGCCAGCGGCGCGGTGATGCCTATGCCGAAGCCGTCGATGCTGCGCAGCAGCGCCTGCACGCTACCCGTATGAGTATTCGCGGGGGGGAGCGTACCAACCTCGATGCACTGGATGCCGAACAGCAGTACTACGAATCGCTCAGTGAACTGCGCCGTTCCCGCTACGATCAGCTGCTGGCCTGGCTATCGCTGCGTTGGGAAGCAGGCTCGCTCGAAGAGCAGGATATCCTCCGTGTTGCGCAATTCTTCACCGACTTGCCGGTGCGTGGGCTATCGTTGAAAGAGGTTGATTAGTACCGCCCGACAGGCGGCGACCATTGCTCGGTACGGCGCTCGCTGTAGCTGTCTTATACTTAATTGAACGCAGCGGGCGCACCCAAAACCGCAAACGAGCGATTGTGCTGGCGGGTTCGCCGTGGTCTGATGACTATTCTCTTGAAGCAAGCTGGTGTCGGTGGGTGGCCGCTAACATCGCCAGTGCGATGCCCGCCGTTGCCCTCAGGAGTGCCCTATGCACGCTATCCATCGAGGTATCGTTACCGTCGTAACGCTAATAACAACAGGAGGTGCCATGGCCAGTATGTTGCCGTTGCCTTCGCCGCAGTCGCTAAGCGGTGAATGGCAGCTCTCGTCCGCGGAAGGCGAGTGTCAGCTCGAGTTCATGCTGTCACCCAACTCTCGGTTTCGCGACTTCCAGCTCGATCGCAAGGCGGGGCAGTGCAGTGCCATCGATGAAGCCACCGGCTGGCGTCCAACGCCCGATGGCATCACCTTGACCGACAGCAATGGCGGTCGCGTTGCCTTTTTTGCGCGGGACGGTAAGGCGCACTACGTAGCACGCCAGCAGCAGCTAGCGCTAACGCGCGTGCCCTCGTAACGTCGCTTAGGCCCGTCAGCTAATCGCCAAGGGGGCGGTTAGCTGACGCAGCCGATCAGCTCGAAACGCTTTTTCCAAGCCAAAAAAATGCCCGCAACAACAGTGTTGTTGCGGGCATTGACGTCTCTAGCATCCGTTATCGAGTGGTACCTATTCGGTATCCGGTACCTGCGGATTGTTACCCGGTGCTTCACGATTCAAATGCAGGAAGTGCAGGTGACGTTCGTACTGGTCGAGCACGTCGTTGATCACCTGTTCCTTGCTGTATCCCATCAGATCGTAGCCCTGAGTACCTTCCAGCAGATACACCTCCATACGGAAGTAGTAGTCGTCAGCGCGTTTGCCGTTAATCGCGAACGCAGGCGAGGCATAGCGGGTTGGCCACAGCGAGTAGTCAAAGTTCTGCTCTTCGCCCAGTGCCACATGCAGGTTCAGATTGGGCAGCCCTGACTCCTCCGAGACTTCCTCATCGAGGGTGAGAATCGCGCCCTGTTTCTCGAGTTCGTCAGCAACTTCACGCAGCGCAGGACGGTAAATCGTCTCGATGGCCCTCAGCGTTTGACGCTTGCCGGGATAGCTCATTGAGCGCGAAATACGCTGACGCCAGGTCTTGGCGATGTTCTTCTCGCCGTCCAGACGGCCAGAGAGCTGACCGGGCAGGCTGCCTTGCAGGCTGTTCTTGCGGAAGGATTCCACCTTCAGCGACTTGAACAGCCCCCACATGATGAAAAACATCACGAACGAGAACGGCAGCCCGAAGATCATGGTGGCGCTTTGCAGAGTGCTAATGCCCCCGACGAACAGCATCGCGATGGTCAGAAGACCAATCGCAGCCGACCAAAAAATACGCAGCCACCTGGGCGCGTCGCTCTCGGGGTCCTTCAGGTAGGAAGAGAAATTGGCCAGTACCAGCGCGCCTGAATCCGCTGACGTTACGTAAAACAGTAGGGCGGTCAGCGTTGTTAGCCCAGCCGAGAAAGGGACCCAGGGATATTGCTGAAGTAGCGCATAAAACGCGCGTTCAGGATGGTTGATGGCAATGTCGCCCAAGGCGTGATTGCCGTGCATTACTTCGTACAGCGCACCATTGCCAAATACTGACAGCCACATCAAGGTGAAGATCAGCGGAATAATCAGCGTGCCCAACACGAATTGGCGAATGGTGCGGCCGCGCGAAATACGTGCCAAAAACAGTCCGACAAACGGTGCCCAGGCAATCCACCATGACCAGAAGAACAGCGTCCAGGTGTTCTGCCACTCGACCGGACGGTTATAGGCCATGGTATCCATCGACATGGTAATGAAACCGCCAATGTAGTCACCGACGTTCTCCACCAGTGCGTTCAGCAAAAATACCGTATCGCCGGCGCACAGCACGAACACGAACAGCAGAATCGACAGCAGCACGTTGAGCTCGGAAAGACGGCGAATGCCGCGCCCAACGCCTGATACCACCGAGATGGTCGCGATGATAACCGAGATGACAATCAGCACCGCCTGCGGTCCGATGCCTTCCTTAACGCCAAACAGGAAGTTCAGGCCGTAGTTGAGCTGTACCACGGTAATGCCCAGCGAGGTGGCGATACCGAAAATCGCGCCCAGCAGCGCTGCGGTATCAACGGTATGACCGATGGGGCCGTAAATACGCTTGCCAATCAGCGGGAACAGCGCCGAGCGAATACTCAGCGGCAGATGGTAGCGGAAGCTGAAGTAGGCCAGCGCCATACCCATCAGCGCGTACATCGACCAGCCAGTAATACCGTAGTGGAACAGCGGCCATACTACCGCTTCACGGGCAGCGGCCATGCTTTCTGGGGTTGCCTGAGGCGGTTGCAGGTATTGGGTAAGGGGTTCGGCCACTGAGAAGAAAATCAGGTCAGCGCCAATACCGGCAGCGAACAGCATCGATGCCCAGGTAAACATGCTGTATTCGGGTTTTGACTGCTCTGGGCCCAGCTTGATGTCGCCATAGCGTGAGCAGGCAATGAAGACAACAAAAACCACGTAAATGGCGGCGGCTAAAAAGTAGTACCAGCCGAAACCTTCCGAAATCCAGCCAAGTATCGACTGAATCACATGATCCGCACTGCCGGGAGTAATTAATGACCAAACGGCGAGTGCAACGATCACTATTGCGGAACTGAAGAAGACAACAGGATTGAGCCTGTCTTTCGATTCTGTAGGCGTGTCGGAATGATTACTCATAGGCTGCTTGTCAGTGAGTGAAAGAAAAGTGCCGCCGCTTTTTTAGCAAGGTGTATAGGAGCTCGTGCGCGTAAGCATAGTGCCTGGCAGCACGCCAGCGAGCGGCTATCAAGGTGCAGTGCGCGTTGCAGGCTGGGCGACCGACCAACTAGCGGGTGAGCCATTCGAGTGTCATGTAAGGCGCAATCGATATGGCTTTCAGGTGCCAGCGCTGCAAGCGTATTAGCTAACCATGCAAACCGGCTCAGCGCTAGGCCTAGTCGTCGTATTTGCGCGGCGCTCGCTAGGCTAACATGGCCTAGGGTAGTTTCGTCAGCCGTTGTTTTAAGCGCGCGTGAAGGTCACGAGTTTTTGCGCAGCGATCACCATCGTGGGAAATGCGACGCAAACAGCGGAAGGGAAGTTACCGGTCTAGCGAAGATAGTGCAGTAGAATGCGTACGCGCGCCGCGCCAGAGCACCATGGGGCAGGGCTGGAGCAGCGCGGCAGTATATAGGTATGGGAATGGTCGGCAGTTATTCCGGCATGTACTTGTAGCCCACGCCATACACCGAATGAATGATCTCTTTATCAGGCCAGGTATCGGCGATCTTCTTGCGCAGCTTCTTGATATGGCTATCGACGGTGCGCTCAGACACGATGCGGTGATCGCGGTACATCTGCTCCATCAATTGATCGCGCGAATAAATGCGGCCGGGGGTGCTCATCATTACGCTCAGCAGCTGGAATTCGATAGCGGTCAGGCCAATGTCCTTGCCATCGGCCAACGCTCGCCAGCCATCACCATCGAGCACCAGACCATGATCATTATCGGCGGCATTGGCGGATTCGCCTTCCGCCGCCAGCGATACGCGACGCATCAGAGCTTTACAGCGCGCTACCACCTCGCGCGGGCTGAAAGGCTTACAGATATAGTCGTCGGCACCAATTTCCAGTCCCAGCAAACGGTCTATTTCTTCAACGCGCGCGGTCAGAATGATAATGCCCACCGGTTCGTACAGGCGGCGTAATTCGCGGCATAGCTCAAGGCCATCCTTGCCCGGCAGCATCACATCGAGCAGCACCACCTTCACCTCAGGATGTTCAGCAACCCACGGCAGCACTTCATCACCGTGGGCGATGTGGTGCGTCGAATAGTTGTTGATCTTCAGATAGTCCGCGACGAGCTCGGCAATTTTAGGCTCGTCTTCAACAATAAGAATATCGCTCACCTGATGTCCTTCTTCTTGGACGCTGCCAGTGCCGTTTGCTGGCGCAGCAGCGGAATGTGAATGACCCAGCGCAGCCCGCCCAGACTGGAAGACTGCGCCTGCATGGTTCCCTTATGCATAGCGATTAGTGCTTGAACAATCGCCAACCCAAGGCCGCTGCCACCACGCTGGCGGTTCCTTGAAGCATCGACGCGAAACAGGCGTTCGGTCAAGCGCTCAAGGTATTTATCAGGCACGCCCGGCGAAGAATCCTCCCAAACGATCACGGCATGCTGTTTATTGCGCGTCAGCGTTACCCTGATCGTGCCCGGCGTGTCGGTGTAAGCAATTGAGTTGTCGAGCAAATTTCGCCACAGCTGGTGCAGGCGGTACGGTGCGCCTTCGATAAGCACCTCGCTAGCGATATCGGCCTCGAGCGTGAAGCCAAGGTTTTCAGCGGCACCGCGTCGATCCTCGATCTGACGGGCCAGCATCTCGCTAAGGTTGAGCTCTTCAAGCTGCGCATCCATTTGCTGGTTGTCGGTTTCTGCCAATAGCCGCAAATCGTCGACCAGACGGCTGAGCACTTCGACTTCGCGCGACAGCGAACCAATATTATTGGGGGTTAGCGGGCGCACGCCATCCTGCATGGCTTCCAGCTCACCGCGCAAAATGGCCAGCGGCGTACGCAGCTCGTGAGCGATATCCGCGCCCCAGCGCTGACGCGCGACGCGGTTGTGCTCAAGCGTGCGTGCCAGCGTGTTGATATCGCTGGAGAAGCGCGATAGCTCATCCTGACCACCGGTGGGCAGTCGCACGCGAAAATCGCCCATGGTCAGCGATTGGGTCACGGTTGCCATCAAGCGGGCGCGACGCCCCAGCCACAGCGCAATACCCGCCGCCAGCAGCAATGAGGCGGGCAGCAGTGCCAGCAGAATGATCGCCAGATTATCCATCTGGTTATCAAGGAAGATGGCATCCAGCGTGGACGAGAAGCGATCCGGCGACCAGTAGCCAAGCTCGCCCACCTTTTGGCCCTCGACCATAATCGGTTCACGCAGCAGGTCCTTGGGCGGATTAGGACGCCCCTGCAAACGCTTGCCGTCGGCGTCAAACAGTACAAACTGGCGAGGGTCTGACAGCGGAGGAATGAAGGGGCTGCTACTGTCGGGTGGCGACGACACATCGAAGATATTGCCGTGACGCCCGCCCACTGAATCGCGCAGTACTTGTGTCCAGCCGCCGTGCTCGTTCAGCCAGTCCCAGTTCTGGTGCTCGCGCCAATGCTCTTCCAGCGTTTGGACGATGTTGCCGATCTGGTGCTTCTGACCGTGCTTCACATAGTTAAGGAAGCCGTTATCAATACTGCGTGACACCGACAGATAGATCACCGCGCTGATGAGCACGTTGACCAGTAAGATGGTGAAGAACAGTTTGATACTCAGGCGGTTCAGCATGGGTATAAGTGCGGTCCGGCGGCGGTGAACGTGAGTCGAAAATTTAGTGTATAGCAAATATAGGGCAGGTTAGCGCAATGATTGTGCAAGGCTTGAGAGACTTCGTATCCTCACGTCATTGAGGCAAAAAGAGCCATCAGAAGTGGTGCCGCCAGCGATAACAACGCACCGCACGACAGTGCCGTCGGCACCTGAGCGACGCCAGCGTAGCGTGAAATGATCGGCAGCGTCATATCCATCGCGGTGCCGCCACAGTAACCGATGGCGGTGCCCGGATGGCGACGACTAAGCATTGGCAGCATCATGATCGCGACCACTTCCCTGAACAGGTCATTGCACAGTGCCATAGCACCGACGATGGGGCTGATCTGGTCGTTGAGCATTACCGCCGAAAGCGAGTACCAGCCAAACCCCGAGGCAAGCGCCAGGCTCGACGTGAGCGGAATGCCAATCAGCGGCGCGCTAATCAATGCTGCAATCAGCGATGCCACGATGACCGCCGCTGCCAGCTTAACGCCGGTAGTGTTGAGCACAATCTGGCGCAAGCTGATGCCCGATGCGCGCAGTTGGTGGCCCACCAGCAATAGCATCAAGTAAAGCGCCAGTGAGATGCCGTGATGCGAAAGCGCGCCCAGTGCCGGTAACAGCAGCGCGACAACAACGCCTGCCACCACCGCTACCAGCGGTGTAATGGCACCTTTTAGCGCATTGATGGCAGCTCCCCCGGCGCGCGCGGGGCTGTCGCTGGCCACGAGATGACGGCGTTCCACCCAGCGCAGCGCCAGCATATTCAGCAGTAGCGCTATCACCGCGAATACGCCCACCTTCATCAGTAGAGTGCCCGCGTCAGCGATATCGATACCGAAGTCGGTAATGCTAGCGCCCATGAGCAACAAAATGATGTAAATGAGCGCGTTGGAAGCTCGTTCGAGCGAGCGTTCGATGGGCTTGCCAAGCCCTGGAATCAGATAGCCCACTACCAGCGGTAGCAGCAGAAGAATCAAGTCGAAAGTCATGGTCTGGAATCGATGCAAAACGTGCAGTGTAACCTGTTATCGCGTACGAACCAGATCAGAAAGTGTTCAGGAATGGGCACGAGAACGATTTAGCGTGCTCTACTGCCGTGGCAGTGAGGGCTCCGCCGCATTAGATGTTGGACCTCGAGGGCGGGCGGATGGGCCTTATAATGGTTGATTGCTTTCCAAGCAGAGCGGCAGCGCCTGCTCTCCAGCACTGCGGCGTGCTGACCGTGCCACATGCTAGCGCTGGAAGGGGCGGGGCGTTACCCAGTGACCTCGCAGGTGAGCGGCTGGCCTTCAAACAGCGCGCGTAAATTGTCCAGCGTACGCTCGCGCATGCGTCGTTGAGCAAATTCGCTATGGGGCGCCACATGCGGCGTCATCAGCACGCGTGCATCATTGCGCAACTCCTCAGGCACCCAGGGTTCATGCTCGAAGACATCGAGCCCGGCACCGGCGATGTCGTCGTTTGCCAAGGCCGCGATCAGGGCCGCTTCTTCCACCACGTAGCCGCGTGAAATATTGACCAGATAGCCGTTCGGCCCCAGCGCTTTTAGAACACCGCGATTGACGGCATGACGGTTATTGTCACCGGCGCGCACCGTGACCATCAGCACGTCGGCCCATTTGGCCAATTCATTCAGCGTGTCGCACCAGTGATAACGAACGTCGGGGTGCTGGCGGCGGCCGGTATAGCCCACCGCCATCGCCAGCGCTTCAGCCTGCTGTGCCACGCGGCTGCCAATCGCACCGAGACCGTAAATACCGATGCGGCGTCCGGCCAGCCCCGGGCTCAGCGGCATGGCGCCACGCGCAGCATCGTTCCACTGACCTGAGCGCACTAGCTGATCGTAGCCCGCGAGATTGCGCACGCCGCTCAGCATCAGCATGGTCGCGAATTCGGCTACCGCTGGAGCGTTGGCGTCGCCTGCGTTAGCAATGCGAATGCCACGCGCCGCTGCCGCCTTCAGATCGATCAGATCGTAGCCAGTGCCGTAGCACTGAATGAGTTCCAGCGCGGGTAACTGATCGAGCAGTGCGGCATCGATTGGCAGGCCGCCCTTGGTGACCATCGCCCGCGCTTGGGCGCTGCCAGCGGGCAGCGCGGCCGGCGTCATCTCGGTGAGCGGGCCAAGCAGGTGATAGTCACGCTCAAGAGCGTCGATCAATGGTTGGGGAGCGGCATAGCTCAATAGTACCGGGTAGCGCATGGCGTCAGTGATTCCCATTAAACAAGCTGTGGTATGGGGTTGCCTCAAGGCTTCAGTAGCCCGCCTCTCGATCGACGCTGGCGATGGCTTCGCCGTTTTCCCAGCGCGTAACGTAATCGGCAATTTGCGCCGCTGCGTCTTCCATCATGGTCGGAGCTGCCGAGTGTGGCGTAATCAATAGCTGCGGGTGCTGCCACAACGACGATTCAGGGGGTAGAGGTTCGTGCGGGAAGACGTCCAGCGCTGCGCCGCGCAAATGGCCGCTATCGATCAGCTCGACCAGATCGTCCAAGGCAATGGCGTTACCTCGCCCTGGGTTGATCACCACGGCACCTTCAGGCAGCTGTGCCAGCGTGGTGCGGTTGAGAATATCGGTGGTGGCGGGCGTGGCGGGCAAAATGTTGATAATCGCGCGGCTGCGGCGCAGCACCTCGTTAAGCCCCTCATCACCGTGGAAGGTGGTAACGCCGTCGAGAGTTTTGGCGCTGCGACTGTAGCCATTGACCTGATAGCCGTGGCGCGCCAGCCCTTCGGCTACCTGCGCGCCAATAGCGCCCAACCCCAGCACGCCGACCGGCCATTGGCTGCGCGGTTGCGGGAAGCGCAGCTTCCAGCGCCGCTCGCGTGCCTGCTCAGCATAGCGATCGAAATCGCGCGAAAAGTGCAACAGCGCGTACAAGCTGTAGTCGAGCATCAGTGATGCCATCCCCGCATCGCGTAATTTGACGATCGGCACGTTGGGCGGCAGGGAAGGATTATTGAGCAGCGCGTCTACGCCGGCCGCAACGTTGATAATGCCCTTCAGCGATTGATCCTGCGCGTCGAGCAGCGCTTGCGGCGGGTTGAACACTGCCAGGTAATCGGCGGGGGCCGCAGGCATGCTATCGCTGGTCACTATCTCGGCGTTGGGCAGCGACTCGCTCAACAGCGCTTGCAGTTTAGCGGCAAGAGGGTGGTGAACAATAATGCGCATAAGCGGCCTTTTTAGTGTTGTTGGATGGTCAGATGAGCGCACTGCAGCAGTGCTCTACTCAGCTTACCTTCGTTGTCTGAGCGGCAAAGATCAAGGCCTTCGCTACGTCGAGCGACAAGCGGCTGCGCTGTGCCCGCCCGCCGGTGGTAAAACGCGCAACTTTCCCATGCAATCGCCGCGTTAGGAAATTGAGTCGCATCGGCCCTTCTGGTATTCTGATATCCCATCCAAGGCGCGAGTCGCACGCCAGCTCTCAGGCGTTTGCTTGCAGATATCACCTCGCGCTGTCGGGTCGGTTAATCGCCGATCCTCGTCTAACGTGCTTTAAACGTGCTCCTTTACCAATATCCCTGCGCTCGAATAGCGTCTGAGGCTCGGCAGTGCATTGTGTCGCGAGATTCAGTCGTTTTACGATTCAGGGCCCAAACGATGGGTTTTTCATGACGCGATACATCTTTGTCACCGGTGGTGTGGTTTCCTCTCTAGGCAAGGGCATTGCCGCTGCCTCTCTGGCGGCCATTCTTGAAGCGCGCGGTCTCAAGGTGACTATCCTCAAGCTCGATCCTTATATCAACGTGGATCCGGGCACCATGAGCCCCTTCCAGCACGGCGAAGTCTTTGTTACCGAAGACGGCGCCGAAACCGATCTTGATTTGGGCCACTACGAGCGCTTCATTCGTTCGCGCGTTACCCAGCGTAATAACTTCACCACCGGCCGTGTCTACGAGCACGTGCTGCGCAAGGAGCGCCGCGGCGATTATCTGGGCGGCACGGTGCAGGTCATTCCGCATATCACCGACGAGATCAAGCGTCGTGTGGTAGAAGGCGGGGAAGGCTACGACGTCGCGCTGGTCGAAATCGGCGGTACCGTGGGCGATATCGAGTCGCTGCCGTTTTTGGAAGCCATCCGCCAGATGCGCGCCGAGCTGGGCGCTAGTCAGGCTATCTTCATGCACCTGACGCTGGTGCCCTATATCAAGACCGCCGGCGAAACCAAAACCAAGCCGACCCAGCACAGCGTGAAAGAGCTGCGTTCCATCGGTATTCAGCCGGACATCCTGCTGTGCCGTAGCGAAGTAGATATCGAAGAAGCCGAATGCAAGAAAATCGCGCTCTTCACCAACGTTGAGCAGCGTGCGGTTATTCCACTAATCGACGCCGATACCATCTATCGTATTCCGCTGATGCTGCACGAAAAGGGCCTCGACGAAATCGTCTGCGACAAGCTGCGCCTTGAAGCAGCGCCCGCCGATCTGAGCGAGTGGGTGCATGTGCTGGATGCCAAGCTGAATCCGCTTAAAACCGTCAATATCGCGATGGTTGGCAAGTACATGGATCTGCTCGATGCCTACAAGTCGCTTAACGAAGCGCTGATTCATGCGGGCATCCAAACCCGCGTCAAGGTTAATATCGAGTACGTCGATTCAGAAGAAATCGAACGCGTTGGCGTCGAGCGTCTGGAAGGCAAGGATGCGATTCTGGTGCCCGGCGGCTTCGGTTCGCGCGGTATCGAAGGCAAAATCGCGACGGCGCACTGGGCACGTGAAAACAAGGTGCCGTATCTGGGCATCTGTCTGGGCATGCAGGTAGCGGTGGTCGAATACGCGCGCCACGTGGCGGGCTGGGAAGATGCCGCCTCTACCGAGTGGACCTTCGACACCAAGCATCCGGTGGTGGGGCTGATTACCGAGTGGATTACCCCGGAAGGCAAAATCGAAGAGCGTACCGAAGAATCCGATCTGGGCGGCACCATGCGTCTGGGCGCGCAAACCTGTCACCTTGCCGAAGGCTCCAAGGCGCGCGCGATCTATGGCAGTGACGAGATCGTCGAGCGTCATCGCCATCGCTATGAAATCAACGATCAGTTTGTCGCTGACCTTGAAAAGGCCGGGCTGGTGTTCTCAGGACGTAGCGTTGATAACTCGCTGGTCGAAATGGTCGAGCTTAACGATCATCCGTGGTACGTGGCGTGTCAGTTCCACCCGGAATTCACTTCGACGCCGCGCGACGGTCATCCGCTCTTCACTGGTTTCGTTAACGCCGCGCTTGAGCACCGTGCGGCCCGTCAGGCACGTGCTGCTGCACCGCAGGAGCCGCAGGCATGAGCGCGCCGCAGCGGGTTATCGATGTTGCAGGGCTGAAGGTAGGCAACGAACTGCCCATCACCCTGTTTGCCGGTATGAATGTGCTCGAGTCACGCGAGCTAGCGCTGGAAACCGCCGCTGCCTACAAGGAAGTAACCGACCAACTTGGCCTGCCGTATGTGTTCAAGGCGAGCTTCGATAAGGCTAACCGCAGCTCGATCAATTCCTTCCGCGGCCCCGGGCTTGAGAAGGGGCTGGAAATTCTCGCCGAGGTCAAGTCGCGCTATCAGGTGCCGCTGATTACTGACGTTCACGAGCCCTGGCAGGCGGCACCGGCGGCAGCAGTGTGCGATGTCATCCAGTTACCGGCGTTTCTGGCGCGCCAAACCGATCTGGTGCAGGCGATGGCCGCCACTGGTGCGGTCATTAACGTCAAGAAACCGCAGTTTATCGCGCCGCATGAAATGCGCCATATCATCCAAAAGTGTCACGAAGCCGGCAACGATAACGTGCTACTGTGCGAGCGCGGTTCGAGCTTCGGTTACAACACGCTAGTGGTTGATATGTTGGGCATGGCCGAAATGAAGGAAACCGGTCTGCCGGTGCTGTTCGACGTGACCCACTCGCTACAGCGCCCCGGCGGCCGCAGCGACAGCGCCGGTGGACGTCGTCAGCAGGTGGCCGAACTGGCGCGTGCCGGCGTTAGCGTTGGGATTGGCGGCTTGTTCCTCGAGGCGCACCCTGATCCCGACAATGCCAAGTGCGACGGCCCCAGCGCGCTGCCGCTCAGTAAGCTAGAGCCCTTCCTGCGGCAAATCGTCGAGCTGGACCGCTTGATTAAAGGATTCCCCGCATTGAATGTGGAGTAAATATAGAAGCGCCTCACTTGGAGGCGTTTTTTTGGTATGTTGTTAGATAACGTCATTTTCTTTCCTGCCGCTGGCGCGGCGATCAGTTCACAAAAGGATGCGCAATAATGGCTAAAATCGTTGATATTCGTGGCCTTGAAGTCCTCGACTCGCGTGGTAACCCCACCGTTTATGCCGAAGTTGAGATCGAAGGTGGCACCAAAGCCAATGCGTATGCTCCTAGCGGAGCATCAACCGGATCACGCGAAGCGCTTGAGCTGCGTGACGGTGATAAGTCGCGCTATCTGGGCAAGGGCGTTACCAAGGCAGTGGCTGCGGTTAACGGCCCGATCAAGGACGCATTGCTAGGCTTCGATGCTGCCGATCAGCGTGGTCTCGATGAGGCGCTGCTCAAGCTCGATGGTACTGACAACAAGGAAAACCTTGGCGCCAACGCCATTCTCGCGGTATCGCTCGCGGCGGCCAAAGTGTCGGCGATCGACAAGGGTGTTGAGCTCTACGAATACATCTCCGAGCTGTACGGTCAGCCGGGCCAGTACGCCATGCCGCTGCCGATGATGAATATCCTCAACGGTGGCGAGCACGCCGACAACAACGTTGATATTCAGGAATTCATGATTCAGCCGGCGGGTGCGAAAAGCTTCGCTGAAGGTCTGCGTGCCGGTGCTGAAATCTTCCACGCGCTGAAAAAAGTGCTGGCAGGCAAAGGGCTGGGTACTGCGGTAGGTGACGAAGGTGGCTTCGCGCCAAACCTTGGTTCCAACGCCGAGGCGCTGGGCGATATCAAGCAAGCGATTGCTGATGCTGGCTATACGCTCGGCAGCGACATTACTCTCGCGCTCGACTGTGCGGCCTCCGAGTTCTACAAGGATGGCAAGTACGTGCTGGCAGGTGAAAACAAGTCGTTCGACGCAGCGGGCTTTGTTGATTACCTTGCCAACCTGACCGAAGAGTATCCAGTGGTGTCCATCGAAGACGGTCTGGACGAAAGCGATTGGGACGGCTGGAAAATTTTGACCGACCGCCTTGGCAGCAAAATCCAGCTGGTCGGTGATGACCTGTTCGTGACCAATACCCGTATTCTCAAGGAAGGTATCGAGAAAGGCATTGGTAACTCCATTTTGATCAAGTTCAACCAGATCGGTTCGCTGAGCGAGACGCTGGATGCTATCAAAATGGCTCACGATGCCGGCTACACCACTATCATCTCGCACCGCAGCGGTGAAACCGAAGATACCACTATCGCTGATTTGGCTGTCGGCACCAGTGCTGGCCAGATCAAGACCGGTTCGCTGTCGCGCAGTGACCGCGTAGCCAAGTACAACCGTTTGCTGGTCATCGAAAGCCAGCTCGGTGGCAAAGCACCTTATCGCGGTATCAAGGAAGTGAAAGGTCAGTAAGCCGCGACGACTTGCTGAATAAAAACGGCCGCCCTTTTCAGGGCGGCCGTTTTGCGTTCAGGCGGATTACTTTTCGAGATACTGGAACTTGCCTTCCTTGCCATCCCACTCTTCGGCGTCGGGCAGCGGGTCCTTCTGTTCGTTGATATTGGGCCACTCTTCGGCAAGCTCGGCATTCAGCTCGATAAAGTGTTCCTGATCGGGGGGCAGTTCGTCTTCCGAGAAAATTGCCTTGGCGGGGCATTCTGGCTCACACAGCGCGCAGTCGATGCACTCGTCAGGGTGAATGACCAGAAAGTTGGGACCTTCATAAAAACAATCGACCGGACACACGGACACACAGTCGGTGTATTTGCAGCGAATGCAGTTCTCGGTAACAACAAATGCCATGGAATTTCTCCGAAGTCGTAACGGTCTGGGCGCGGTGTTCGCCCGTGTGGTCACGAGTCTTAGGGCAGGCAACGTTGAAGAACAGAATAATGGCCGCGAGGTCTTCAAGGTAGCCCAAATGCAGGCGCGCCTCTTTGGGGGGCATATTCTAGGGTGCGCAGGCAGCCACGTCGAGGCCGCACCAGCATATTACCTTTTCACCGCCGGCGAACTGCGGCGAGATGACGCCCGCCGCGTGCTCTTTTCGGCGCGCAATCCATCGACCGCCAACCGCCTCTGGTGATATGGCGACAGCGCAAGCTCAGCGTCGTGCTACAGCTGCTCGCGCAGCAGGTAAAGCTGTTCCAGCGCTTGTCGCGGCGTGAGGTCATCGATATCCAGCGCTTGCAGTGCTTCCACAACAGGATGGGGAGCGCTGGCGAATAAATCGCTCTGCTGTGGTGCGGGGCTGGTCTGCTCTGCCATAGCGGGGCGCTCGACGCCGCTGCTCTGCTCTAGAGCATTGAGCTGTTCGCGAGCGCGTTCGATCACCGAGCGGGGTACGCCCGCCAATCTGGCCACCTGAATGCCATAGCTTTGGCTGGCGGGACCTTGTTCGACGCGGTGCATGAAAACGATATCGTCGCCGTGCTCGGCGGCGGTCAAATGCAGGTTAGTAATGGCGTTTTGATGCTCGGCCAGCGTGGTTAGCTCGAAATAGTGTGTCGCAAACAACGTGAAGGCTTGCAGCCGCGCCAGCTCTTCGGCGGCGGCCCAGGCTAGCGACAAGCCGTCAAAGGTGCTGGTGCCGCGACCAATTTCGTCCATCAGCACCAGGCTTTGAGCGGTGGCGTTGTGCAGGATATTGGCCGTTTCGGTCATCTCGACCATGAAGGTAGAGCGTCCGCCGGCCAAATCGTCGCTTGAGCCAATACGAGTGAATATGCGGTCAATTGGGCCGATCTCGACGCGCTGCGCGGGCACAAAGCTACCGGTATAGCTCAGCAGCGCGATCAGCGCATTCTGGCGCATGTAGGTCGATTTACCGCCCATGTTAGGGCCGGTAATAACGCACATGCGGTGATGCTCATCGAACACTAGATCATTGGGCACGAAGGGTGTGTTACTCACCTGCTCGACCACTGGGTGACGGCCTTGCTCTACCTCGATACCCGGCGCATCGCGCAGCTCAGGGCGAGTGAAGCCGAGCGCATCGGCGCGTTCGGCAAAGGCGGTAATCACGTCCAGCGTTGCCAGCGCGTTGGCCGTAGCCGACAGCGGCTGAAGCTGTTCGTTGAGCAGATCCAGCAGCTGTTCATAGAGCAGTTTTTCACGCGCCAGCGCACGCGATTTGGCCGATAGTGCTTTGTCTTCGAATTCCTTGAGTTCAGGAATGATAAAACGCTCGGCATTTTTCAGCGTCTGACGACGGATGTAGTCGGCGGGTGCCTGAGTAGCCTGAGCGCGCGGAATCTCAATGAAGTAACCGTGGACGCGGTTATAGCCCACTTTCAAATTGGGCAAACCGGTGCGCGCTTTTTCACGCTTCTCAATGGACACCAGAAAATCGCCCGCATGCTCACTGAGACCGCGCAATTCATCGAGTTCGGCATCGTAGCCTGTGGCGATCACGCCGCCTTCGCGAATCACCGCCGGCGGCGTTTCGATCACCGCCGCCTGTAGCTCAGCCGCCAGTGCGGGGTAGGGCGCGATATGCTCACGCAGTTGGTCAAGCACGCTGCCCGTGGGGAAGTGCGCCAACTGCTCAGCCAGTGGCGGTAGCTCGGCCAGCGCATCGCGCAGTCGTGCCAGATCGCGCGGACGCGCACTGCGCAGCGCTACGCGGCCCAGAATTCGCTCGACGTCACCAATGCGCTTCAGCGGTGAGTGCAGGCTATCAACCGCCGCATGCTCCAGCAGAAAGGTGACGGCGGCCTGACGCTGCGCCACCTGCTGGCGGTCGCGCAGCGGCCGGTTAAGCCAGCGCCTGAGCAGACGTCCACCCATCGCGGTAGCGGTGGTATCGAGCACCGACGCCAGCGTGTTGTCGCCGCTACCGTTCAGGTTGAGATCGATCTCGAGATTGCGACGGCTGGCGGCATCGATCACTACTGCGTCATCGCGCTGCTCGACGTCGAGTTTGGTGACGTGGGGGAGGGCGCCGCGCTGGGTGTCGCGGGCGTAGTCGAGCAGCGCTCCGGCCGCGCGCAGCCCATGGTCGAGGTGATCGGCACCGAAGCCTTTGACGTCCTGCACCTGTAGCTGATCGCACAGCAAACGCAGCGCACTGTCGTAATCGAATAGCCAATCGCTCTGCCGACGTAGCCCTCTGCGCTGCTCTAATCCTTCCGGCAGCGTGAGCGCGTCAGGCACCAGCAGCTCGGCGGGGCTAAGGCGCTGTAGCTCGGCCATTAGCTCCACATCACCCACCACCTCTAGCGCGCCAAAGCGACCGCTGGCAACTTCCAGCCAGGCAAGGCCCCAGCGCCGCTGCTCGCTTGGCTCTGCGCTACCGAGTGGGGCGGCGCTCAATGCGACCAGCAGGTTATCGCGACTGGCATCGAGCAAGGCTTCATCGTGCAGCGTGCCGGGGGTAACAATACGCACCACGCGGCGCTCGACCGGCCCCTTGCTGGTGGCGGGATCGCCAATCTGCTCGCAGATCGCTACCGACTCGCCCAATCTGACCAGCCGCGCCAGATAGGATTCAGCGCTGTGATACGGCACGCCCGCCATCGGAATGGGAGCACCGTTGGAGGAGCCGCGCGCAGTTAGCGTAATGTCGAGCAACTGCGCGGCGCGTTTGGCATCGTCGAAGAACAGCTCGTAAAAATCGCCCATCCGATAGAACAGCAGCACGTCGCGATGCTCGTGCTTGATCTTCAGGTATTGGGCAATCATCGGGGTGTGTTTTGACTGAGCTGAGCTGTCGCTGGCAGACACGGTGCGCTGTTACTCCTGACGGTAAGGCGAACGGGCAATTGGGCCAAGAATATCACGCAGCCGTGCACCGCTCACAGAGGAGAGTGGTCTGTTCTTCAGCACTGGAAGGGCCAGGTTTCGCGATCACGCATGAAGTCGCAACGGACCGTGGTGTACTCGCGCAAGCCGTACTGAGCCGGGACAAGGGAGAAATGCAGAGATGCAGAGATGCAGGTGAACCAAGATAACGAACAAATGCTGGTGCGCCGTTTCACCGTCGCGGCGTTTTTTAGCGACGGGCCACTTGGCCGTCGCGGCGGTTGCGGAATCGCAGACCGCATTGCTGGCGCCAATGATTCCATGCGCCTTAAAGGCCTGAGCAATATGCCCGCGTCAAACAGCAGGCAGATTAACGAGGGCGGAGTCGCTTCAGTTATCATGACCGCATGGAACATGCTCCCTCTTCTCAATCCTCTAGGCACGGTTTTGTGCTTACGCGCCACTGGCACGAGTCGGCCGAGGGAACCCGAGTAACGCTGTGGCTCGCCACCGACGACGGTCCGTTGCAGGTGGAGCTGGCGGCGCACGACAGCGTTGCTTTTGTCGCGCAGCAGCATCGCCGGGCGGTCAGCGAAATTATCGCCGACGCCCCTGGGGTGACGCTGCGGCCGCTGGCGCTCAAGGACTTCTCCCAACGCCCGGTCGATGGCCTCTATGCGCATAGCTATCGGGTGCTGCTGCGGCTTAGCGAGCGTCTTAGGCAAGCGGGCATCGAGGTGTATGAAGAGGATGTGCGTCCGCCCGAGCGCTATCTGATGGAGCGCATGATTACCGCCGGGGTTGAATGCAGCGGTACGCCGGACACCCAGCGCCGCTGGCACAACGCTAGGCTGCGTCCCGCTAACGATTACCGTCCACCGCTGAAAATGGCGTCGATCGATATCGAAACCTCGCCCAAGGGTGAGCTGTATTCGATTGGTATTGATGGCTGCGGGCAGCGTCTGGTGCTAATGCTGGGGCCGCCCACCGGAGAAACGCCGCAGCTCGATTTTACGCTGCGGTTTTGCGCTAGCCGCGCAGAGCTGCTGCACGAATTCGTCGGTTGGGTGCGCGAACACGATCCCGATCTGATAGTGGGCTGGAATCTGATTCAATTCGATTTGAAGGTGCTGGAACGCAGTGCGCGCCAGTATCAGGTGCCACTCACGCTAGGGCGCGATGGCAGTCGCCTGCGGTTGCGCCAGGCTAGCGATACCGACCAGCGGCTGTTTGCGTCGATCGTTGGACGACTGGTGATCGATGGCATCGAAGCGCTTCGCTCGGCCTATTGGCATTTCGCTTCCTTCAGCCTTGAGCATGTGGCGCAGCAGTTGCTCGGCGAAGGCAAGGCGATCGCAACCCCTTATCAGCGTCTGGATGAAATCGTCCGCATGTTCCGCGAGGACAAAAGCGCGCTGGCACGCTACAACCTCAAGGATTGCGAACTGGTTACCCAGATTCTGGCGCACACCGATGTGGTTGCCTTCTTGCTTGAAAAGGCGGCAGTGACCGGCAACGAGGCGGACCGCAACGGTGGCTCGGTAGCGGCATTTTCTCATCTTTACCTGCCGCGCTTGCACCGCTTGGGATTGGTAGCGCCCCATCGCGGTCAGCAGCCGTCCGAGGCGAGCCCCGGTGGTTACGTGATGGATTCACGGCCGGGGCTTTACGATTCGGTGCTGGTGCTCGATTACAAGAGCCTGTATCCCTCCATTATTCGCACGTTTTTGATCGATCCTGCGGGGCTGGTAGAAGGCTTGGCCGATCCTGATAACAGCGCCACCGTGGAAGGGTTTCGGGGTGCACGCTTTTCGCGCACTCAGCATGCGCTGCCGGCCATTATTGCGCGGCTATGGGAAGGGCGTGAGCAGGCCAAGGCGAGCAACAATCAGCACTTATCGCAGGCCTTCAAGATCATCATGAACGCTTGCTATGGCGTGCTCGGCTCGCCCGGCTGCCGGTTCTTCGATTCGCGTTTGGCGGCCTCTATTACCCAGCGTGGGCACGCCATCATGCAGCGTACCCGCGCCTTTATCGAAGCGACCGGCGTCGAGGTGATCTACGGTGATACCGATTCGCTATTTGTGTGGCTCAAGCACGCGCACGACCATCACAGCGCTATGCGCATCGGACAGCAGCTGACTCGACAGGTGAATCAGTGGTGGCGGGAAACGCTGGCGCAGGAATACGGCCTTGAAAGCGTGCTTGAGCTACAGCTTGAGTGCCACTTTCAGCGTTTTCTGATGCCGACTATTCGAGGGGCGGAAGAGGGCAGCAAGAAGCGCTACGCTGGGTTGGTCAGCCGCGCTGATGGCAGCGATTCACTGGTATTCAAAGGGCTGGAAACCGTCCGCAGCGATTGGTCGCCGCTGGCGCAATCCTTCCAGCAGCAGCTCTATGAACGGGTGTTTCGTGGTCAGCCGTGTGCCGAGCTGGTGTGCAGTTTCGTCGCACGCACGCGCAGGGGTGAACTCGACGAGCTGCTGGTGTTCCGTAAGCGGCTACGTCGTCCGCTGAGCGATTACCAGCGCAATGTGCCGCCGCAGGTTCGCGCTGCGCGGCGCGCCGACGAATTCAATGCCGCGCACGGGCGGCCGTTGCAGTATCAGCGCGGTGGCTGGATCAGTTACGTGATGACGGTGAATGGCCCCGAGCCCCTCGAATGCTGTCAGTCGGCGATGGATTACGAGTTCTATATCGAACGTCAGCTGGCGCCGGTGGCCGATGCGATTCTGCCCTTTGTGCACATGGAGTTTTCAGCGCTGATAAGCGATCAACTGGGCTTGTTCGGCTGAATTTACGGTAGCTTCAGGCAATCTTCCTTGCTGATTCGTGCGCATGGCGAGAAGATGCGAAGCTCGTGCTTTATGATTGTGCGCAGTGAGTCGCACCACCATTTAACTGAAGGTATGCCATGGCCGATCTATCCTACCGCCCCCGCGCCCTAGAGTTGGCATCGCGCCTCGGCGAACTGGCGACGGCGGCGGGCATCTTCGTGACTACCGCCGAGTCGTGCACCGGCGGTGGTGTTGCCACCGCTATCACTTCGGTAAGCGGCAGCTCGCGCTGGTTTGGCTGTGGCTTCATCACCTACTCGAATGAAGCCAAACAGCGTCAGCTTGGCGTAAAGGAGGCAACCATCAAAGAGGTGGGGGCCGTCAGCGCTGAGGTGGTCAAGCAGATGGTCGCCGGTGCCTGCCACTCCAGCGGCGCAACGCTTGGCGTGGCAATCAGCGGTATTGCGGGCCCGGGGGGCGGCAGCCCTCGTAAGCCGGTGGGCACCGTATTCATTGCGTGGGGCGATCAAACGCAGCAGCAGGCCAGCCGCTACCACTTCAGCGGTGATCGCGAGGCGGTGCGCGCCCAGGCGGTCGATGCGGCGCTCGAGGGGCTTATCGCACAATTTGGTTAAGCGTTACAAAGGTAGCGCTCGAGCAATAGACACTGTACAATGCTGTATATCCAACCATGTATAGCAGCCAGGGTTCACTCGTTACTCTATGTGGTTGTCGGCGCGCTCAGAGCGCTCGGGTGGCAATGCCAGCCAACGGTACCAACAGCAATGCCAAATGGCTTATTTGGCTCTTTTCGATTATCAGACGCGGACACTTCTCATGGCTCAGGACGAAAATCGCAGCAAGGCTCTTAATGCGGCGCTCTCTCAAATCGAGAAGCAATTCGGCAAGGGCGCAGTCATGCGCATGGGCGAAGCGCCGCGCGTGGCTATTCCTTCTGTTTCCAGCGGATCGCTGGGGCTTGATATCGCGCTAGGCATCGGTGGTCTGCCCTACGGGCGTATCGTGGAAATCTACGGCCCGGAATCCTCTGGTAAAACGACTATTACGCTGTCGGTCATTGCGCAGGCCCAGAAGCAAGGCAAAACCTGCGCCTTTATCGATGCCGAGCACGCGCTCGACCCCAGCTATGCTGAAAAGCTGGGTGTTAATCTCGACGACCTGCTGATGTCCCAGCCCGACACCGGCGAGCAGGCGCTTGAAATTTGCGACATGCTGGTACGCTCCGGCGGTGTCGATGTCATCGTGGTCGACTCGGTTGCCGCGCTAACGCCGCGTGCCGAAATCGAAGGCGAAATGGGCGACTCCCACGTTGGCCTTCAGGCTCGTCTGATGTCGCAGGCGCTGCGCAAGATTACCGGACACATCAAAAGCGCCAACTGCATGGTGATGTTCGTCAACCAGATCCGCATGAAGATCGGTGTCATGTTCGGCAGCCCTGAAACCACTACCGGTGGTAACGCGCTGAAGTTCTATTCCAGCGTGCGTCTTGATATCCGCCGTATTGGCTCGGTGAAGCAGGGCGACGAAGTGGTCGGTAACGAAACTCGCGTCAAGGTCGTTAAAAACAAGGTGGCACCGCCGTTCCGTCAGACCGAGTTCCAGATCTTGTACGGCCGCGGTATCTATCATGCGGGTGAGGTGGTGGACCTTGGGGTGCAGTGTAATCTGGTCGATAAGGCAGGGGCCTGGTACAGCTACAAGGGCCAGAAAATCGGCCAGGGCAAGGCCAATGCCGCTCAGTTCCTGTCTGAAAATCCTGACATGATGGATGAAATCGAATCCCAGATTCGTGCCCAGCTACTGCAGACTCCGGTAGTCGAGGAAAAAGAGAAGCAGGCGGAAGAAGTTGGCGCTGGCGCCGATGATCAGGAAGATCTGCTGTAATCGACGGCTGCATGTTGCCGTGTGATTAAACGCCGCCATCGAGGCTCCTAATCGGGCCTCGATGGCATTTTGCGTTTTATAAGCACCCACTATCGAAAAAACGCGAGTGCGCCATGTTCTCAGGAAAAAAGTCCGCCGCCGGCGATCCTCCTTCCGCTTACGACTATGCCGTGATGCTGCTGGCACGGCGTGAGCATTCGGTGGCCGAGCTTCGAGGCAAAATGGCCCGTAACGACTATGCCCAGCAGGAAATTTCAGAGGCAGTCGAGCAATTGCAGCAGGCGGGCTTGCAGTCTGACGAGCGCTTTTGTGAGGTGTTTGTCCGCTCTCGCATCGGGCGCGGGCAGGGGCCGCTCAAGATTGACGCAGAGCTGCGCCAGCGTGGCGTGGCGTCTGCACTGATCGCATTGGCGCTGGAGGCGGCCGACACCGACTGGCGGGCACTGGCGCGCGAAGTGCTATTACGCAAGTATGCGTCTCCGGTCAGCGATGCACGCGAGCGTGCCAAGCGATTACGCTTTCTGGCCTCGCGTGGCTTCAACGCGGAACAAAGCTACGCGGCACTGGCTGCAGAGGACGATATGTAAACGCCGATAGCGGCCTCCAGCGTAGCGGAAGCGGTGCGCTCAACGCCTTGTCGCCAGAGCTGATCCAACGCAGCAGTAAAAGTAGCCGCAGTGCCCATTAATGACGCCCAATTAAGCCAATCAGGTGCTCGCCTCTTTATACCGTCACGTCAAGCGGTATACTATCGTCCTTTTCCATAATTACCGTGTCGACTAGCGACCAAGCCAAAGTGCTGGCGATTCCCAGCCTTCACTTCCCGCATCACCCTGTCAATCGACCGGTTGATCCGGTTTCCTGCGGGCACGGTAACGGCAATTCGAATCAACCACGGAATGACGATGAAAAGCGCAGAAATACGCGAAGCGTTTCAAACCTTCTTCGAGCGCAATGGGCATACGCGCGTCCCGTCCAGCTCTCTGATTCCCAATAACGATCCTACTTTGCTGTTCGTTAACGCGGGAATGGTGCCGTTCAAGGACGTCTTTGTAGGCCGCGAACATCGTCCCTATTCCCGTGCGACCTCGGTGCAGCGCTGCGTGCGCGCCGGCGGTAAGCACAATGACCTCGATAACGTAGGCTACACCGCGCGTCACCACACCTTCTTCGAAATGCTGGGCAACTTCAGCTTCGGTGACTATTTCAAGCGTGAGGCTATCAAGTTTGCCTGGACCTTCCTGACCGAAGAGCTAGGGATACCGAAAGAAAAGCTTTGGGTTACCGTGCATCACACTGATGACGAGGCCGCTGCGATCTGGGTCGACGAAATTGGCGTGCCTGCTGAGCGCGTAGCGCGGTTGGGCGAAGACAATTTCTGGCAGATGGGCGATACCGGCCCGTGTGGCCCAAGTTCGGAAATTTTCTACGATCACGGCCCAGAAGTTGCCGGTGGGCCTCCGGGAACTCCCGAAGAAGATGGCGACCGCTACATCGAGATATGGAATCTGGTATTCATGCAATTTGAGCGCGATGCAAGCGGCGAGCTGCATCCGCTGCCCAACCCCTCCATCGATACTGGGATGGGGCTTGAGCGCATCTCGGCGGTACTGCAGGGCGTTCATTCCAACTACGACATCGATCTGTTCCAGCGGCTGCTCAAGGCGGCCGCCGAGCTGACTGGCCAAGATGATATCAATCAGCCGTCGCTGCGCGTTATTGCCGACCATATTCGCTCCTGCTCGTTCTTGATCAGCGATGGCGTTCTGCCCAGCAACGAAGGGCGCGGCTATGTGCTGCGCCGCATCATTCGTCGTGCGGTGCGTCACGGTCACAAGCTGGGCGTGCGTGAGCCGTTCTTCTTCAAGCTGGTGGCGGCGCTCGACGATGAAATGGGCGATGCCTATCCCGAGCTGCGCGAAGCGCGAAGCCAAATTGAGAAAGTGCTGCTGAAAGAAGAAGAGCAGTTCGCGCGCACGCTGGACAACGGCATGCGCATGCTCGATGGCGCTATCGCTGGGCTTGAAGGCAGCACGCTAGATGGCGAAACAATTTTCAAGCTGTACGACACCTATGGCTTCCCTTACGACCTGACCGCCGACATCGCGCGCGAACGCGGTATTGAGCTTGATGAAAACGGCTTCCAGCGCGAGCTTAATGCACAGCGCGAACGTGCGCGTGCCGCTAGCCAGTTCGATGCCAAACAAGTGGCAGCGTTGTCCCTCGATGGTCAGACCGAGTTCACCGGCTATGGCAATCTTAAGGACGACGGCAAGGTTGTCGCGCTGCTTAACGATCAGAATGAGTCGATTTCGCTGCTGGCCTCTGGTCAGCATGCGGTGGTGGTGCTTGATCGCACGCCTTTCTACGCCGAAGCGGGCGGTCAGGTGGGCGATCACGGCTACATTAGCACTGCGCAGGGGCGTTTCAAGGTCACCGACACCCAGAAGCAGAACGGTCACTATCTGCATCAAGGGGTGATGGAAGAAGGCTCTTTGAGCGTTGGCGAAAGCGTTAGCGCGGAAGTCGACGATAGCCGTCGCCAGCTGACCATGGCCAACCACTCGGCCACGCACTTGCTGCATGAAGCGCTGCGTCGCGTACTTGGTGACCACGTGCAGCAGAAAGGCTCGCTGGTTAACGACGAGCGCCTGCGCTTCGACTTCGCGCATTTCGAGCCGATTACCCGGCAGCAGCTCGACGAAATCGAACGTATCGTCAATGCCGAGATCCGTCACAACACGCCGGTTACCACGCGACTGATGACGCTCGACGAAGCCAAGGCGCTCGGCGCTCGCGCACTGTTCGAAGCCAAGTATGGCGAGAAAGTACGGGTGCTGACCATGGGTACTGACGACTTCTCGATTGAGCTGTGCGGCGGTACTCACGTCGCGCGCACCGGTGATATCGGGGTGTGCCATATTATTGCTGAAAGCGGCGTCGCGTCAGGCGTGCGTCGCCTTGAAGCAATTACCGGTCAGGCGGCGCTAGATCACTTTCAGCGTACTGGCAGCACTCTTGAACGCGCGGCGGCCGAGATCAAGAGTCGGCCCGATCAGTTTGAGCAGCGTTTGGCAGGGCTGGTGGCGTCGCATCATCAGCTCGAGCAGCAGGTTGCTCAGCTCAAGTCGCAGTTGGCTAGTCGCCAGAGCGGCGATCTGGTGCAAGAGGCCCAAGCGGTGGGCGGAACACAGCTGCTGGTCAAACGCCTCGAAGGTGTTTCCAGCAAGGACTTGCGCGGCATGCTCGATCAGCTCAAGCAGAAGCTCGGGTCAGGCATTGTGGTACTGGCGACGGTCGAAAACGATACCAAGGTCGGCCTGATTGCCGGAGTTACCAACGATTTGACCGCCAAGGTCAAGGCTGGCGATCTAGTTAATGCGGTGGCGTCCCAGGTGGGCGGCAAGGGCGGCGGTCGGCCTGATATGGCACAAGCCGGTGGCTCCGAGCCGCAGCATCTCGATGCTGCGCTAGCAAGTGTGTCTGGATGGGTAAGCGAGCGGTTGGGCTAGCCCCGCGCACCGCCACACCTGCAACGGTGGAAGAATAGGACATCATGGCGTTATACGTACAAAAATTTGGCGGCACCTCGGTAGGTTCGATCGAGCGTATTCAGGCCGTCGCTGACAAGGTCAGCAAATTCCGCGAGCAGGGCCATCAGATTGTGCTGGTCGCCTCGGCAATGAGCGGAGAAACCAATCGCTTGATCGGTCTGGCTGAACAAATCGGCGAAGAACCTGACGCCCGCGAGCTCGACATGCTGGTTTCCACCGGCGAGCAGGTCACGGTGTCGCTGCTGGCAATGGCGCTCAAGGCGCGCGGTATCGATGCCATTTCGCATACCGGCGCACAAGCGGGCATCTGCACCGACACCGCGTTTTCACGGGCGCGCATCCAAACCATCGACACCGAGCTGATGCAGCAAGAGCTCGCGGCGGGGCAGGTGGTGGTCGTGGCAGGTTTTCAGGGGGTCGATGAGCGCGGCAATATCACCACCCTCGGGCGCGGCGGCTCCGATACCACCGCCGTAGCGCTGGCGGCAGCGCTAAAGGCCGATGAGTGCCAAATCTATACCGATGTCGATGGCGTCTATACCACTGATCCTCGCGTGTGCAGCAAGGCTCAGCGCCTCGAAACCATCACGCTGGAAGAGATGCTCGAACTGGCGAGCCTCGGTTCCAAGGTGCTTCAGATTCGCTCTGTCGAATTCGCCGGAAAATATAACGTCCCGTTGCGGGTGCTCTCGTCGTTCGAAGATGGCCCCGGTACCTTGATTGTTGCGGAGGAATACGAATTGCCACAGCATATGGAAGAAGCCCTGATCTCGGGGATTGCGTTCAACACTAACGAAGCCAAGCTGACCGTGCTCGATACCCCGGATGTACCCGGTGTGGCATCGAAGATTCTCGGGCCTATTGCGGATGCCAATATCGAAGTCGATATGATCATTCAGAATGCTTCTGCCAGCGGCGAACGCACCGATTTCACCTTCACCGTAGCGAAAGGCGATTACAAGAAAGCACAGCGTATTCTCGAAGAGCAGGTTATCTCCGAGCTTGGCGGTGAAGTAAAAGGCGATTCGGATATTGCCAAGGTGTCGCTGGTCGGCGTTGGAATGCGTTCCCACTCCGGTATCGCCAGCAAGATGTTCCAAACGCTGTCGAAAGAGGGCATCAATATTCGCCTCGTCTCTACCTCCGAGATCAAGATATCGGTGGTTATCGATGAGAAGTTTGTCGAGCTTGCCGTGCGCTCTTTGCATACCGCATTTGGGCTTGATCGGGCGGATATCAGCGAAGAAGCATAAAACGTTTGCCGCATTCCCTTAATGAGGCACCTGGCTGAAGCAATCTTCAGCTATGGTTATCCATTAATGGTTGGTTTCGTCGAACAGGAAGTCGCCGAAACCGATCGAGCAACATTGGCCGCCGTCGTTTCAAAGCGCGCAGCAAGTGTATGTAGTGCGTTGGAACGGTGGCGATCCATCTATCGCGATCACCGTGGAACGTCACTAAGAGAAGGAGATCTTATGTTGATCCTGACTCGCCGAGTAGGCGAGACCTTGACCATAGGTGATGAGGTTACCGTAACGGTACTGGGCGTGAAGGGTAACCAGGTGCGCATAGGCGTGAACGCGCCGCGTGACGTTGCAGTGCATCGAGAAGAAATTTACCAGCGTATTCTCGCAGAAGACGGCGCGATGATTGAGCGTGACGACGACGCTCCTATCAATGGCTAACAGCACAATCGGTAGGCGTATGCTGCTACCGGTTGATGTTAAAGCCCCCATTGGCGAGCGATGGTCAGTCTGCGCTGAGGTTGTTGGGTTCCCTAACGTTTTCAAATAGTAAGAGAAAATCAGCCAGCCGGGGTGGACAACCCGCACCGAATCTAATAGCATACGCGCCGTACTTAAGGAGAGGTGGCCGAGTGGCTGAAGGCGCTCCCCTGCTAAGGGAGTATAGGGTTTATAGCCCTATCGAGGGTTCGAATCCCTCTCTCTCCGCCATTAAGTGCATCGCGTAACCGTCCAAACGTTACGCATACGCGCCCGTAGCTCAGCTGGATAGAGTACTTGACTACGAATCAAGGGGTCAGAGGTTCGAATCCTCTCGGGCGCGCCATCCTGTTTTACCCGCCGTAAGCCTTATCCTTCTACCTATTTTTGCCTCTCGTTGACGACTGCTCCTGCACGGTTTTCTGCTCGTGTTTGGCGTTTCGCCATGCTGCGGCAAAGAGAACACGCACGTCGGTTGAAGCATCCGAGTATTGCAAAATCTGTAAAAACCCTTTGCATTCCGGCATCTAGGTAGGTAATATGCGCACCGCACTCAAGCATTAAGCGCTAGCGGCGCGGTCTTGATGGCATCACCTAAAAGCGCCCGTAGCTCAGCTGGATAGAGTACTTGACTACGAATCAAGGGGTCAGAGGTTCGAATCCTCTCGGGCGCGCCATATTGCAAAACCCCGAATCGGTAATAGCCGGTTCGGGGTTTTTTGTGTCTTGGAATTTTTTCGCATAGCGCACGCGACTGGAGTGCGCCCGCGGCGCTTGCCGTGCACGAGCCGCTACGCGGGCAGTCTCCTGTTCTGGCCAATGACTCACTGACACCTAAGGGGCTAGCTCGACTAAGCAGGCAAGGAAGCTGGCGCGAAGCAGTAGGCCGCTGAAGGCATTCAGTTGAGCGCGGCCAGCATCTCGTGCAACTGATTGATGCGTTTTAGCTCACTGAAGCGTTGGTCCGATTCGGCATCGTGTTGGCGCATGATCGCCAGCCATTGCTTAAGCAGCGAGACAATCACCTTGTCTGGCACGCGTTCAGGTGCGGGAACTGTCATCAAGCGTTCGGCGAACGTTTGCAGCACATCGGCCCTCTGCTGCCAGCGTGTTGCCGCCATGCGCTCGCCGGTTACCTGCCAGTGCTTGATACGCCGCGCTAGCCAAGGGTCCGCCAGCGCGCTGCGGCCTAGCATTACGTCACGACAGCCTGACAGTGAGCGCGCCTTCCAAAAATCTTCCAGTGTCCAGATATCGCCATTAACAACCACCGGTATGCCTACCTGCTGGCGCACGCGCGCCACCCATTCCCAGTGTGCGGGCGGGCGATAGCCTTCCTTCTTGGTGCGCGCGTGCAGGGTGAGGTGAGAGGCGCCAGCGGCCTCGGCGGCACAGGCGCAGTGCAGTGCCAACTGTTTGGTGTTAAAGCCCAGCCGTAGCTTCGCGCTCACCCTGACATTGCTGCCTTGCAGCGCATCGACCACGCCGCGCACGGCCTGATAGACATCGTCGGCGTCCTGCAGCAACGACGCCCCGCCACGGTGGCGGTTGACCGTCTTGGCAGGGCAGCCGAAGTTAATATCGATGGCGCTGGCGCCGCAGGCCACCGCCTGCTGCGCATTTTCGCCCAACGCTTGCGGATCAGAACCCAGCAGTTGCAGCGTTACCGGTGTGCCGGCGGAGGTTGTTGCGCCGCTCGTTAGCTCCGGGCACAGGCGAGTAAAAACACGCGCGGGCAAACGCGCATCGACCACCCGCACAAATTCGGTCACCACCCAGTCGAAGCCGCCAATAGCGGTCAGCAGTGCGCGGGTATGCACATCCACCACGCCTTCCATCGGTGCTAGACCAATTCGTGCGTGAGGAGCATTGTGGGGGCGGGTGGCGTCTATCATTATTCTTCAGGCAGCGCTTGTTAACGGCGTAAAAGGCGCCATTTTATAGAGTAATGGGAGCGGTGTAGAGTGCGCGAGGCGCACAGGCCGCGATGACCGGAGCGATAGGCTCTGCGCGTTGGGGGGTATATGGAATTCAAGGATTATTACGCCATCCTGGATGTGCCTGAAGATGCCGACACCAAGGCAGTCAAGTCGGCGTATCGGCGGCTGGCACGTAAGTATCATCCAGACGTTAGCAAGGAAGAGAACGCTGAAGAACGCTTCAAGGAAGTAGGCGAAGCGTACGAAGTGCTGAGCGACAAGGAAAAGCGCGCCGAATACGATCAGCTGCGTAAATACGGCAATCGTGGCGGCGATGAATTTCAACCGCCGCCCGGCTGGGAAGGGTGGCAGCAAGGCGGTGCTCAGCAGGCGGGCGGTAGCGAGTCCGATTTCTCGGATTTCTTCGATAATTTGTTTGGCCAACGGCGTCAGCGTGGCGGTGCGGGATACAGTAGCGCAGGCTTTGGCGGTTTCGACGACTTCGCTCAGCGCCCCTATCCAGGCCAGGATGTCGAGCTCGACTTTCCGCTGTTCCTCGAAGAAGTAATGGCCGCCGAGCCGAAAGAGGTGCGATTCACCCTGCGCACTCACGATGAGCAAGGACGTCCCAAGGATATCGAGAAGAGCCTGAAGGTGCGGGTGCCGAAAGGCGTCAATGACGGTGAGCGAATTCGCCTGAAGGGGCAGGGTGGCCCCGGCGGCAACGGCGGCCCCAACGGTGACCTTTATCTCAAGGTACAGTTCGCGCCGCATCCCGACTTCGACGTCGATGGGCATAATCTGCTGCTCACGGTTCCGCTGGCGCCTTGGGAAGCAGCGCTGGGCGGCAAGATCGAAATTCCCACGCTGGCAGGTCGCTTGCAGCTGACCGTGCCCGCCAATAGCCATGCGGGCGCTCGCCTACGGTTGAAAGGCAAGGGTTTACCGCAGCGCAGCGGTCAGGGTGATTTGATCGCACAGTTGAAAATCGTGTTGCCCGAACGTCCGGCAGAGGGCGACGAGGCTGCGTGGAAAAGCCTTGCCGAACATCACCCACACTTCAACCCGCGTACTAAATGGCGCTGAGGAGCAGTGACTCGTGACTAGTGTAAATTGTTTCGATTTCGACGAGCTGTGCCTGCGCACCTCAGTGCCTGGCGAGACTCTGATTACGATCATTGAGCACGGCATTATCACCCCTATCAACACTGCCGCACCGCGCTGGCAGTTCGATATCAGCACAGTATGGGTAGTACGTCGTGTGGTGCGACTGCAGCGCGAGCTAGAGCTGGATTGGCAAGGCGCGGCGTTGGCGCTTGAGCTGCTCGATGAAAATCAGCGCCTGCGCGACGAAAATGAACGCCTGCAGCAGCGTTTGCTGCGCTTCGTTGAAGCCCTGTAGCCTCTTCGTAACGGGCTGAGGGCAGGTACAGTGCCTAAGCGCAGGGAGTGCGAACACGCATGGCAATGTCGCACCTTTGGGCCGGCAGGGTGCTTTTGCGCTATCAAACGCTCGCCGTGCAGCGCTACTTGATGCACCGAACAAAGAAGCCAGCACTTTGGATAAAAGTGCTGGCTTCTTTTTTTATGACCGACATTCATTTGCCGAACCGCCGAACCGCCGAACCGCCGAACCGCCGAACCGCCGAACCGCCGAACCGCCGAACCGCCGAACCGCCGAACCGCCGAACCGCCGAACCGCCGAACCGCCGAACCGGGCGGCGCTACGACCATGGCATACAGAGCGGTGGTGGCGGGGCCTGATGTCCTCGAAGTTCGCGATGGACTGTCTTGCTCCGCAAGGCGCAGGCATTCTGTTTTATTGGGGAACGGTATCTACCAACTGCGGTGGGGTGGTAAGCGAAAGAGCCAGCTGGTCGAGCTGTAGCGGCTGGTCGCAGGGCCATTCCAGCGTGAGCACAGGGCCATTGGCGGAGTAGTCAACCTGGGTGATGCGCGCCCCTGCTGTCTCACACCAATGGCGGGCAGGATGTTCGTCGCTAAAGCCAACTTGTAGCTTTACCGGCTCGGTGCTGACATAGGCCTGGGTGGGCAGATGTTCAAGCGCGAGTAGCGCCGCCTTGGTATAGGCCCGTACTAGCCCGCCGGTGCCTAGCTTGATACCACCGAAGTAGCGGATTACCACGCAGCCAAGCTGCCCTAAGCCACTGCCTTCGAGCACCTGATAGATAGGGCGCCCTGCGGTGCCTCCGGGTTCGCCGTCATCGGAGAAGCCAATCGCGACTTGCTCGCCGGGGGCGCCAGCGATAAAAGCGCTGCAATGGTGTCGGGCATCGGCGTAGGTGGCACGCGCAAGCTGCTCGAGCTGCTGAGCATCAGCAATACTCTCGCAGCGTGCGATCCATGTAATAAAGCGACTCTTGCTGACCTCAAATTCCGCGCTGTGAGGCGCGGTCAATGCAACAGCAGGTATCTGATAGCGGTGCGTGGTGGCCATCAGGCCGCCTGAGCGGGACGACGAGCAACGCCCATCACCAGTCCGAGTACCTGTACATCGCCATTCTTGAGATAGATCGGCTGCATCGACTGGTTGGCGGGCTGCAAACGAACGCCGTTTTTCTCGATGTAGAGTTTTTTAAGCGTGACTTCGCGGTTATTGATCATTACCACAGCGGTTTCGCCATTCTCGGCCGATTCTGTTTTTTCGATGATAATAATATCGCCATCGAAGATATCGCACTCGATCATGGAGTCGCCCCGCACCCGCAGTGCATAGGTGTTACGGCGCACCAGGCTGGTGGGTACCGTCACGTGCTCGTGATCGATGCAGGCCTCTATTGGCATGCCTGCAGACACGTTACCGAGCAGCGGAATCTCTGTCATGCTGCCTGTCGCGACGGCTTCCCATGCCTCTGCATTCAGGGGAACGTTGGGTAGTCGTGAGAAAAAGCTGGATTCAACCGCAGTGCTCATCAGAACTCTCCTTGCGACAGATCGCTCGGTAGCGCGAATGGTCGCGATGGCTAAAGTGATTGCCCTGCAACAGCAATGGGCAACGTACCTGCAAACAATGTTGGCCTCGCGCTGCGCCGGTGGTGCCTGGCACAGTAGGGTGAGGTGCTGGAAGACGCTATTGGCTGCCCACGGGCTGAGTATGACGTAAGCGTTATCCTGCATACAGAGAAAAGATACTGTATGTGTAGACAGTTGTCGAGCAATTGCGGTGTCAATATTCAAGAAAATGAAAGCGTTTGGGGACGGGTAGAGGTAGGTAGCGCTCGCCCTGTATAATTAACGGCTTTTTGCAGCGCACGATAGCAGCAATCAATCGGCTTGATGGCGTGTAGCGACTTCATCCTAACCGGAGTAATGTTCAGTGCCAGCTCTGTTGACGGCCGTTGGACTTGGCTGCGAGCGCGACGATCGCGTGCTTTTCTCAGCGCTCGATTTCTCCCTTGCAGCTGGGCAACTGGCGTGGATCGAAGGCCCCAATGGCAGCGGCAAAACCACGCTATTGAAAATAGTGAGCGGGCAGTTTGCCGATTATCAAGGGCAGCTGTACTGGCAAGGCAATCGGTTGGACCGCCACGCACGCGCGCTGCGCAATGAATTGCTTTACCTGGGGCATCAGTCCGGCGTCAAAGCGGGGCTGACGGCCTTGGAAAATCTGGCCTGGTATCAGGCGCTGGCGGAATACGCAGCGCCAGATGCCGAGCAGCGCCGTTGGCAGGCGTTAGCGACGGTAGGGCTTAGTGGCTTCGAAGATGTCGCCATCGAGCGTTTGTCAGCGGGACAGCAGCGTCGAGTGGCGCTGGCGCGGCTGCATCTCGAACCACGTGCGCTGTGGATACTCGATGAGCCGTTTACCGCGATTGACGCCGCCGGCGTCAAACAACTGGAGCACTGGATTGCCGCGCACCGTGATGCGGGCGGCGCAGTGCTCGTGACTACGCATCATCCGCTAAAGCTGAATGGTAGCGTGGGGCGCATTCGCCTCGATGGGCGCGGAGGTCACCATGTCGAACTCTGATTCGCCCGTCAGGGTGAGCTTACGGCGCGCGTTTTGTCGCGTACTGAAGCGCGAGCTTCTGCTGCGCTTCCGGCGCCGTCAGGAATTGGCTGGTCCGCTGCTGTTCTTCGCGCTGGTGGTAGTGCTATTTCCGCTGGGGCTGGGCCCCGAGCCGCGGCGTTTGGCGGAATTGGCGCCGGGGCTATTGTGGGTGGCGGCGCTGTTGGCCATGCTGCTGTCTCTGGATGGACTTTTTCGTAATGATTACGAGGACGGCACCCTTGAGCAACTGATGCTGTCGGCGCATCCACAGGCACCGCTAATAGTTGCCAAAGTGTTGGCGCACTGGCTGGTGTCGGGGTTCGCTCTGGCGCTTTTTTCACCGCTGTTCAGCGCCATGCTGGGGCTACCGTGGCAGCAGTGGTGGGCGGTGGCCGTTACTCTGGCGCTCGGCAGCGCCACGCTTAGCCTGGTAGGCGGTATCGCCGCTGCGCTTACGCTGGGTGTGCAGCGCGGGGGCGTGCTGCTGTCGCTGTTGGTACTGCCGCTTTATACGCCGGTACTGATTTTCGGCGCGGGCGCTGCGCAGCTGGCGCTACAGGGCGCGAGTATTGCCCCGCAGCTTGCTTTGCTGGGCGCTATGCTGGCCATCGCATTAGCGCTGGCGCCTTGGGCTACCGTAGCAGCGTTGCGGTTAACGCTCTCTGACTAGCAGCTCTGCCGCGATGTAAAAGCAGCAGAACCATGTGTGCGGTGAGGCACTCATTAATAACGACTTTTTGGCGAAGGCATGTGGCGATTTATTCATAAATGGGGCTCGCCCAAGTGGTTTTATACCACCACCGGACCTTGGCTGCCGTGGCTGTGGAGCGCCGCGCTGCTACTGCTGATAGTGGGTGTTGTATGGGGGCTGGCGATTGCGCCTCCCGACCGCTATCAGCACGACTCTGCGCGTATTCTTTACGTGCATGTACCGGCGGCCATTCTGGCGCAGTCATGCTTCGCGATAATGGCCGTGTCAGCCATTATTTTTCTGGTATGGAAGATCAAGATTGCCGATATCGCCGCGATGGTGATGGCACCGTTCGGTGCCGCCATGACCTTCGCCGCACTCTTTTCTGGCTCAGTGTGGGGAATTCCGACCTGGGGCACCTGGTGGGTGTGGGATGCGCGCCTTACCTCAATGCTGATTCAGCTGTTTATCTATCTCGGCGTTATCGGGCTTCGTGCCAGTTTTACCAGTCGCGACAGCGGCGCGCGCGCGGCCGCCATCATGACCCTGGTGGGTGTGGTTAACCTGCCGATCATCAAATACTCGGTGGTGTGGTGGAATACGCTGCACCAACCGGCCACCTTCAGCATCGATAAAGCCCCCGCAATGCCAGCCTCCATGTGGCTGCCGCTGCTGTTTAGCATGCTGGGGTTCTATCTGTTTTTCGCCGCCTACACCCTAACGCGCACCCGCAGTCAGCTGTTGAAGCGTGAATCACGGTCGCGCTGGGTGAGGGATATTGCCTTGGGTAAGGGGGCCGCATCATGACGCCTTACTTCGCTTCGCTGTCTGACTTCCTTGCCATGAATGGCTACGCGCGCTTCGTATGGCCGGCGTTCGCGGTGGTGCTGGGAGTGTTGGTGTTTGCCGCGCTGTATGGACGCTACGAACGGCGTGCGGTGCTCGCTGATATACGCCGTCAGGAACGGCGCCGTCAGGCGCAGGCCCAGGAAGATACTCCCTCAGCCGCCCAGGCGTCGTCCAACAGCAGGTCAACCTCATGAATGCAAAACGTCGCCAGCGTCTGGTGCTCATCTGCGGCTTGCTGGTATTGGCCGGGATAGCGATTGGGCTGATTCTTTACGCACTGCGCTCCAATATCAATCTGTTCTATACCCCGCGCGAAATTGCCAGCGGTTCGGCTCCCATGGGGCAATCGCTGCGTGCCGGTGGGGTGGTGCGGTTTGATAGCGTCAAGCGGGATCCCAACGGCGTGTCGGTGAGCTTCGTGGTGACCGATTTCGCCGATAATCTGACCGTTCATTACGACGGCATACTGCCCGATCTGTTTCGTGAAGGGCAGGGCGTGGTAGTGGTCGGTAAACTAAGCGATCGTCACGAGTTGGATGCCACCCAAGTGCTCGCCAAGCATGACGAGAAGTACACCCCGCCCGAGGTTGTTAAAGCGCTCGAGAAGGGCGGTGATATGCCGCATCAGTATCGTTTCCAGCTCGACGCCGGGATATCCCCGCAGGCGATCCAAAGCGCTGCGACAGTAAGTGGGTTGGAGCAGCGTCTTGACCATCATAATGATAAGCACACAACAACCGACTGACTCACCCGGCCCGGTCTGCGCAGCACATAGCGTATGCGACCGAGCCCTAGCTCGAGAGTGGATGATTGAATGTTCCTTGAGTGGTTACCGGAACTTGGCTACTTCGCCCTGATTCTTGCCTTCGTTGCCAGCTGCGTGCAGGCGCTGTTCCCGCTGTTGGGCGCGTGGTGGCGTAAGCCGCTGTGGATGGCGGTGGCGCAGCCGATGGCGCTGGTTCAGTTCGTGATGGTAGCAGTGGCTTATGTGATGCTCAGCCTAAGCTTCGCCAACGATCTGTTCAGCGTTGGCTATGTCGCTGAAAACTCCAACTCGCTACTGCCGTGGTACTACAAGCTGTGCGCGGTATGGGGCGGACATGAAGGATCGATGCTGCTGTGGTCGCTGCTGTTGGCGGGCTGGGGCGTGGCGGTAACGCTGTGCTCAAAACGCTTGCCGCGCGACTTTCTGGCCCGCGTGCTGGGCGTTATGGGGCTGATTGCAGTCGGCTTCCTCAGCTTCGTGATTATCACCTCCAATCCCTTTGCTCGGTTGCTGCCGAATTCGCCTGAAAACGGCGTTGATCTCAATCCATTGCTGCAAGACCCCGGGCTGATCGTTCACCCGCCGATTCTGTACATGGGCTATGTCGGCTTTTCGGTGGCGTTTGCGTTTGCGATTGCGGCGCTGCTGGGTGGTCGCCTCGATGCCGTCTGGTCGCGCTGGGCGCGTCCCTGGACCGTAGTGGCGTGGGCCTTCCTGAGTTGGGGCATTGCGCTTGGCAGCTGGTGGGCCTACTACGAACTAGGCTGGGGCGGCTGGTGGTTCTGGGACCCGGTCGAGAATGCTTCACTCATGCCATGGCTGGCGGGCACCGCGTTGATTCACTCACTGGCGGTTACCGAGAAACGCGGTGCGTTCAAAAGCTGGACAGTACTGCTGGCCATAACCGCCTTCTCGCTGTCATTGATGGGCACCTTCCTGGTGCGCTCCGGGGTGCTGAGCTCGGTGCATGCGTTTGCCAATGATCCTTCTCGTGGTAACTACATTCTGGTGCTGCTAGGCATCACCGTGGGGCTGTCGCTGCTGCTGTATGCGCTGCGTGCACCGCGCGTTAGCAGCGGCGGCGCATTCTCGTGGATGTCCCGCGAAGCGATGCTGCTGATCAATAATATCGTGCTATTGGTGATGCTGCTGACGGTGCTGATCGGTACGCTCTATCCACTGCTGCTGAATGCGCTGGACCTCGGCCAGATTTCAGTGGGGCCGCCATACTTCAATATGATCTTTGTGCCGCTGTCGGCGCTGCTGGCGATCTTTATGGGCGTCGGGCCAGTCTCGCAGTGGAAGAATACGCCGTTCAAGGTGCTGCTCAAACGCAGCGGCTGGGGCGCGCTGGCAGCGCTCATCATTGCGATAGCCGCGCCGCTGGTCTACGACGGCGAATGGAGTCTGGGTGTCACCATCGGGCTGTTGATGGCGCTGTGGATTACTCTGCCGCTGTTGCGTGACTTCATTCACCAGCTGCAGCGCGCCGGGCTGGCAGGCTTGCGCAAGCTGCCGCGCAGCCACTATGCGATGGTGATCGGGCATCTGGGGCTGGCGGTAACTATTGTTGGCATCGTGCTGGTATCGCATTACAGCGTCGAGAAAAACGTGCGCATGGCACCGGGCACCAGTGTCGAGGTAGGCGGCTATCAGTTTACCCTTGAGTCGCTCGCTGACCTGAAGGGCCCGAATTACGCAGCCACGCGTGGCACCGTTAGCGTGACCCACCACCAGCGCCGTCTGCGCACCATGTATCCTGAAAAACGGCTCTATGTGGTAACGCGCCAGCCGCTGACCGAAACGGCGCTGTCGTTCAATCCGTTCCGCGATCTGTACGTTGCGCTGGGCGAACCTCTGGATGGCGAAGCCTGGGCGCTGCGTATTCAGGTCAAGCCGTTCGTGCGCTGGATCTGGGCGGGAGCACTGATGATGGTCGTCAGCGGCCTACTGGCGGCCAGCGACAAACGCTATCGCCACAAGCGCCGCCGTGTCGGCCGTGCAGCCAAGGAGACGCAGGCATGAAGGCCAAACCGATATTGTTCGTTCCGCTGGTTATCTTCGTAGGGCTGGCGGTGCTGCTGTGGCATGGGCTGGGCAACAATCCCAGCGAGCGCGAGTCGGCGCTGTTAAGCACGCCGTTCCCCGACTTTTCGCTGGCCACCGTCGACAATGAAGACAAACAGGTAACCCCGCAGGTGCTCAAAGGGAAGACAACCCTGGTGAACGTGTGGGGGGCCTGGTGCCCTACCTGCAAGCAGGAAATGCCGCAACTGCTTGAGCTCGCCCAGCGTGGCGTGCGCATCGTCGGTGTCGATTACAAGGATCAGCGCAGTGCCGCCGAAACCTTCATGAGCGATTTCGGCAATCCGTTTGCGCTCAATATCTTCGACCCCGATGGCTCGCTGGGCTTCGATCTGGGCGTTTATGGCGCGCCTGAATCCTTTATCGTCGATGCCAACGGCGTGATTCGTTATCACCACACCGGCTACATCACGGCACAGGATGTCGACAAGATCATTATGCCAACGCTCAAGAGGTTGCAGCAGTGATGCGTGATGCGATGCTTAAGCGCCTGCTGTTGCTCAGCGCGGCGCTGCTGCTGTGCGCGCTGGCCGGCGTTAGCCTGGCCGACAATGGCCCGCCGGAATTTCACGATTCCGCGCTGGCGCAGCGTTACAGCGCGCTGACTGAGGAGCTGCGCTGTCCCAAGTGCGAAAACGAAACGCTGGCCAGTTCGGGCGCGCCCATCGCCGCTGATATCCGCCAGCGTATTGCCGAGTGGCTGAAGGCGGGGCAGAGCGATGACGACATTCGCCACCATCTGGTGCAGCGCTTCGGCGAATACGTGCTTTACAAGCCGCGTGTCGAGCGCCGTACCTGGCTGTTGTGGGGACTCCCTGCGGCAGCAGTTGTGGTTGGCGGTGTGGTGCTGACGTTATTGATCAGACGCCGGCGGCGGCTACAGGTAAGTGATTTGGACGATGCCGAGCGTGCGCGTTTGGCAGCCCTGCTGTCGCGCCACGGCGACCAGCAGCCCAGCAGTGACAGGGAGGCGCGCTGATGCTAGCGCTATGGATAGGAATGGCGGTGCTGGCAGCGGTATTCGCGCTGTTTGCGCTGTGGGCGTGGCGGTTGGCACCGCAGTTCGCGCAGGCGCAGCAGCGTTTCGAGCAAGAAGACAACACCACTGCTGCCAACGTGCGAATATTTTACACGCGGCTGGCTGAGCTTGAGCAGCAGCGCGACGACCAGACGCTTTCTGCCCAGCAGTTCGACGAGGCCCGGCTTGATCTCGAGCGTAGTCTTTTGAGCGACAGCACTGCCGCGCACAAACAGGCGCTGGCGGGGCCTTATCAGGGATCGCTGTGGTGGTCGCTGGCGATAGTGGCAGCGGTGGTGCTGGCCGTGGTGGCTTATCTGAACACCGGTAGCAGCAGCAACGTCGAGCTTTATGGCGTGCGCCAAAGCATTGAGCAAAGTGGCGATACCAGCCCTGCTCACTACATTGAGCGGTTCGAGGCCGAAGCTAAGCGTCATCCGGGCAATGCTGATGTGTGGGCGCTTTTGTATCCGCTCTATCGTGATAGCGGACGCTATCAGGACGCCGTTGGTGCACTGTCGAAGGTTATTACGCTGCGCGATGCCGAGCATGACCCCGCGCTGTTGGCCGAGCTGGCACAGGCGAAATTCTTCGCGTCAGGGCGCGTTATGAATAGCGATATTGCTGCTACCTTGAATGAAGTGAAACGGCTCGATCCGCGTCAGCCCACCATGCACAGTTTGCTGGGCTTCACCGACTTCACCCGGGGCAACTATCAGGGGGCCATCGATCACTGGCGCCTGGCGCTGGCCGGTCAGTCAAACAACGCCGATGAAACGACGCTGCGCCAGGGCATCGCACTGGCGCGTCAACGTTTGGCGCAGGCCGGGGCTAACGGCTCGCCTGATTCCCCATCCAATGGTAATCTGCGCTGATACAAAGCGCGGTGAGGGTCGTTGACATTGCCGTCGTGTTTTAAGGAAGACATCTACGCGATGTGTTCCAAGTAAACAGCGAGCGCTTTATCATCACTTGGGTGCCGTCCCTGTTGCCATGTTCAGCGGCGGGGCGGTGCTAATCATGACGCGCAGCTTCATTCTCATGCGGTTGCCTAGCAGGCGGGTATAGTCGAGGTCCATGCGGCTTAAATCTATCAAACTGGTGGGATTCAAGTCGTTTGTCGACGCCGTGACGGTGCCGTTTGAAAGCAACATGACGGCCATCGTCGGGCCCAATGGCTGCGGCAAATCCAACGTGATCGATGCGGTACGTTGGGTGATGGGCGAATCCTCCGCCAAGATGCTGCGCGGCGAGTCGATGGCCGACGTCATCTTCAACGGCTCGACCGGACGCAAGCCGGTCGGGCAAGCCTCCATAGAACTCACCTTCGATAACGATCCCGAAGAGCCTTCTCGCAAGCTGGGCGGTGCCTACGCGCAATATGCCGAGATATCGGTCAAGCGTTTGGTGACCCGCGACGGCCAGTCGCTCTATTTCTTCAACGGTGAAAAGTGCCGCCGGCGCGACATCAGTGATCTGTTTCTGGGCACCGGTCTTGGCCCGCGCTCCTACGCGATTATCGGCCAAGGCATGATCTCGCGTCTGGTCGAGGCGCGCCCTGAAGAGCTGCGCGCCACTCTCGAAGAGGCAGCCGGTATCTCCAAATACAAGGAGCGGCGCCGCGAAACCGAAAATCGCATGCGCCGTACTGAGGAAAATCTCGAGCGCCTCAACGATCTGCGCGAAGAGCTGGACAAACAGCTCGAGCGGCTGAAGCGTCAGGCCGATGCTGCCAAACGCTATCAGGGCCTGAAGGAGCAGGAGCATCGTCTCAAGGGCGAGCTGGCGCTGATGCGTTCAAGGGCGCTGCGCAGTCGTCAACAGCAGGCCGAAGCTCAGGTGCGCGACATCGAGATCGAGCGTGAGCGCAATGTATACGGCGTGCGCGAAGCGGAGCGCCTGCTCGAACAAGCGCGCCTTGATCATGACCAGTTAGCCGCTGATCTGGATAGCAAGCAAAGCCAGTTTTCCGAAACCAGCGCCGCGATTGCGCGTATCGAGCAGTGGATCGACAACGCCCAGTCGCGTCATCGTCAAATCGCTGCCGATCTCGAAGGCGTTGACCGTGAGGTGCAAGAGCTCGCCACGCTTGAAGAGCAGGATCAGGGGCGGCTGGCTGAGCTTGAGCAGCGTCTTGAAGAAATTGGGCCCGAGCGCGAGCAGGCTGAGCAGCAGCTCGAACTGGTGCAGGCACAGCTCGAAGAGGTCGAAGCCAGCCAAACGTCCAGTCAGGCGGCGTGGGACGACGCGGTCGCGCAGGACAACGCCCGCGCCCGCGATGCCGAGCGCTTGCAGGGCGAGGTACGTAGTCTGGAGCGCGAACTGGAGTCGATCAGCGCCGAGCTGGCGCGCCGTCAGGCCCAGCGCAGTGAGCTTCCTGAGCTGGCCGGGCTGGAAGAGCAGCGCGAGACGCACGCCGAACAGCTAGCCGAGCTCGAAGAAACCCTTGCTGCGCTCGATGAACAGCGCGAACTGCTGAGCGCCGAGCGTAGCGAGGCCGAGGAAGCACTACAGCGCTTTAGCGCCGAGCGCGAACAGCAGGTTGAGCGCCAGCACCAGTTGCGCGGAGAACATGCCTCACTGAGCGCCCTAATTGATGCTGCGCTAGCGCATCAGGACGACAGCTTCACCGATTATCTGGCGGCGCAGGGGTTGAGCGATGCGCCGCAGCTGGCGGAGCGCTTGCAGGTAGCCAAAGAGTGGCAAAGCGTTGCTTCCTGGGTGCTATCGCCGTGGCTCGAAGCACGTGTGGTAGACACGCCAATCGCTGCTTTCGAAGCGCCCGCTACGGGTGAGCTGGGCGTTATCGATGCCGCCGACTACAGCGCCAGCGGCGATACGCTGGCCGGCAAAATCGCCGGTGCCGGCGCGCTAGGCCCATGGCTCGATACCATTCATGTGGCAACGTCGTCGCTCAATGCCAGCGCACAATTGGCCGAGCTTCCGGCCGGACACAGCGTGATTAGCGCCGACGGCCTATGGCAAGGGCATGGCTGGCGCCGCCAGTTAGGCAGCGCCGCACGCGAAGACGGCGTAATTGGTCAACGTCAGCGCCGCGACGAGGTCGAGCTGGAATTGGCCGCCCTCGACGAACAGCTTGGGGAGCTTGAGCAGGCGATTGCTCAGCAGCGCGACCAGCTAAAAAACAGCGATGCACGCCTGAATGACCTTGCCGAGCAGCAGCGCCAGCACGCCAGCGAGCGCGAGCGCGTAGCCTTGGCGCAAGCCAATATTGCCTCGCGGCTTGAGCATCTGGGCGGGCGTGCCGCCGAGTTGGAAGAAGAGCTGGCGGTGCTGCGCGAGCGGCAGGAGGAGCGTGCCCTGGCGCTGGAAGAACAGCGCGAGGCGGTCGAGCAGGCGCAGCAAGCGATGGTCGAAAGCGGCGAGCGCCGCAAGCAGCTCGAGCAGGCACGGCGCTCCGGCGGTGAGGCCTTGACCAGTGCGCGTGCCGCGGTGGTGCCCGCTCGCGAGCAGCTCAATCAATTGCAGCTTGAATATCAGCGGCTCAATACCGAACTGGAAGGCATGCAGCGCTCGCGCGGTCGCGGCGACGGTCAGCGCGAACGCTTGCAAATGCGCCGTGAAGCGCTGCTTGAAGAGCGTGAAAATCTCACTGAACCGCTGGAAGAGCAGCGTGCCGAACTGGACGAATTGCTAGCGCGGCGCAGCAGCGAAGAAGAGGCGCTGGGCAAGGTGCGTGAGCAGTCGCGCGATATTGGCGAGCGGATGCGCGATTACGAGCTGCGCCGTCAGGGCCACGAGAGCGATCTCGAGAAACTGCGCGAACGACTCGAAGAAATGCGTTTGCAGGTGCAGGAGCTAGTGCTCAAGGCCACCAGTCAGGACGACTATCTTGCCGAGTTGGGCCACGATATCGATCAACTGAACGAGCATCTGCCGCCCGATGCCACCGAATCGAGCTGGCAAGCGTCGCTTGAAGAGACTGCCGAACGCATCAAGCGGCTGGGCGCGATCAATCTCGCGGCCATCGAGGAGTACGATCAGCAGGCCGAACGGCGCAATTATCTCGAGGCGCAGCATGATGAGCTTCAGGAAGCGCTGGAAACGCTGACGCGGGCGATTCGCAAGATCGATCAGGAAACCCGTACCCGTTTCAAGGAGACCTTCGAGCAGGTCAACGCCGGGCTGGGCGATCTGTTCCCGCGCGTGTTCGGCGGGGGCTCGGCATGGCTAACGCTGACCGGCGATGATCTGCTCGAAACCGGCGTGGCGATCATGGCGCGTCCGCCCGGTAAGAAAAACTCCACCATTCATCTGCTGTCCGGCGGCGAGAAAACCATGACCGCGCTATCGCTGGTATTCGCCATCTTCCAGCTCAATCCCGCCCCCTTCTGTATGCTCGATGAAGTTGACGCACCGCTCGACGATGCCAACGTGGGCCGCTACGCCCGCTTGGTGAAGGACATGTCCGCCAACGTGCAGTTTATCTATATCACCCATAACAAGATTGCGATGGAAGCGTCCGATCGCCTGATGGGCGTGACCATGCAAGAGCCTGGGGTATCGCGGCTGGTATCGGTGGACGTAGAAGCAGCGGCGGCGCTGGCCGAAGCGTGATGACGAGACGCTGTTGAGGTGGTAGTTGTGTCGCTGGGCGAGACGAGCAGCCCCCGTACTCGACTTCCGCTTAAGCGTCGCTAAAACAGCCCGGAAGCGTTCAAGCCGCCGTAAAGCAGCATCGCCAGCAGGATAGTCACGCCGACGTTGTTGATCAGCCTGTGAATCAGCAGCACCGCTGCCAGTCCCAGTACGTACAGCAGCAACTGGCTGGGCGACTGCTGTGCCTTCTCCATCAGGTCCGGTACTACCGTCGTGACGGCTATCGCCACCAGCAGCGATGGTCCCAGTGCCGAGAGCGCATTGTTGAGGCGCTCGCCGAAGAGCTCGTTGGTTTGCTTGCGCACAAGCAGCGGCAGCAGCCGAAACAGGTACGTGATCGCAGCCATCATCAGGATGGCGGGAGCGGTATCGCTAAAGCTCATGGTGCTGCTCCTGCGTATCGATTGCCGCTGCGCTGCTGGGCCTGATAAAGGCCACTAGCGCACCGCTAAACCCGCCCAGCGGTAGCGCCAGATGTTGCTCTCCCGCTATCAGACATAGCGCAGTGACCAGCGCTGATGCCAACAGGGAAGGTAGATTGCCGGCATTGGCGCATTCATAGCTGAGCAGCAAAAACAGCGCCGGCAGCGAGAACAGCATCGCCTGCATCGCGGCCGGATACGCATCGCTAAGTTGACTGCCCACTATAGCCCCAAGCGCGGTGCCTAACACCCACACCAGATAGGCGGCGACGCCCATTTGCAGCATCCAGCGTTCACGCTGGGAAGGGTGGATATAACCGCTGCGGGTGAGCGCAGTCGCAAAGACTTCATCGGTCAGGAAGAAGGCCGAGAGAAATCGCCAGCGTCGCTCAAACGGAATCTTTTGTCTAAGAATGGCCCCGTAGAACAGATGGCGGAAGTCCATTAGCGCGCACAGCCCCACTACCCACAGCCACGAACCACCGCTTGCCAGCGTTGTCATCAACACGAACTGGCTGGCGCCCGCCAGCACCAGCGCCGACATCGTGACCAGCGCCGCGCCCGAGAGCTGGTGCGCCACACCGGCGGCACCGAAGGCAATCGCAACGGGCAGATAGCCCAACATGATCGGCAGCGCGGCCAGTAACGCTTGCGGCAAGCGCGCATCGGAGTAGTGGGGCGTTTGAGTGCTGCTCATCTGTGGTGTGGCTCGTGAACAATCGCAGTGTGAAGGTGGATGCCAAGGTGCTATCGCTGCGACCTGAGCAATGAGGACGACACGATACACCAAGCGTCGCTGCTTGCGGCAGCAAAAAACTCATGCCTAAGGATAGTAGAGCGTCAGGCGGGTTCCCTTCAGTATGAGGAAAGGAAAAAGGACGTTCATATGGCGGTGTGAAGGAATGGTTCATCTGGGGAGCGTTTGCTTGCTGCTGGCGGCCTTGTGGAGCGAGTTGGCGGCAGGGGTGTGGCATTGGTAATTTTGACGCTTTTTTCTACTCTATAACCAACCGTTACTGTTATCCCGCTGGATTCTATGGAAAACTTGCAAAAAGCATCTCTGTGCGTTGGTTTTCCTAGCAAACAGAGCGTCTGGTCGCGATCCTCTTTATGTTCGGGTGCGCATTTCTTTATAGATCACGTCGATATGTGATCGGTTGAACAGGTCGAGACTCCATGGAATTACGCGAGTGGCTTATTGTTCTGGGGCTTGTTTTCGTTGTCGTCATCGTTATTGACGGTGTGCGGCGCTATCGTAAACAGCAGCAGATCGGCAGTATTGATGAGCAGCTTATCGACAATGAAAGCGATGAGCAGCAGGCCCGCGAAACCGCCTGGGAATTGCCCAGCGGTTCTTCGCGCGTGGTCGAATCCGAGCGGGTGGCAGCACCCGACCTACAGGGCGGCTCGTTCGAACGACGCGGCCTGAAAACGCGCGTTCCCTTCACCGAAAGTGGTCAGGCCGCCGACCAACCGCAGCCCTTTACCGAGCCGCATATTGGCAGTGACACTTCGCTGAAAGACAGCGATATCGAGGCATCTTCGCCCGTTGCCGACACCGCCGCGCAACCGCACATCGCCGATTCCGCCGATGCTGATCCCAAAGCGGCAGAGGCAGCCGCGCACGCCGAACACACCAGCGCTAACGCTCAGGCAGAACCCGCACTGTCAGTGAACAACGCTGATACTGGCGCGACCCCTGCTGCCGAGCATCAGCCCGTGCCTGTATCTTCTTCGTCTAACGAGTCCGCTGAGGAAACCGCCAAGCCGACCGCCGCCGAGCTTGACCAGCCCGCTGCCGCTACGGACGAAACGCAGCCCGCCGAGGCGCTGGATGAAAGCGCCTATGACGACGAGTTCGACGACGAAGATTATCAGGAAGACGAGCAGCGCGATCAGCGCCGCTACAAGATGTTCCACGGTGAAGAAGAAGAAATCGACGATCCGCGCTACGAAGGATTGTCGGAAATTCTGGTCAAACGTCCCATGGATGGCGTTCACCGTTTTCAGGAAGCAGCTGCCGAACGTCGCGAAAAGCGTGCCGCCAAGCGTGAGCAGGCGCGGGTGAAGCGGCTTGAGGATCGTGCGCGGCGTGCCGAAGAGAAAGCCAAGCGTCGCGAAGAGAAAGAGCGCGAAGCCGAAGCACTGCGTCAACAGCGCGAAGAGGAAGAGCGCGTACGTGAGCAGCAGCGCCGCGAGCAGGAACAGCAGCGTCGCGAGCAGGAGCAATTGGAGCAGCAGCGTCGCGCCGAATACGAGCGCCAGCAGCGCAATGAGCACAAGGCGCGCGCCGAACATGAGGCCGAGCGCAACGAGCGTTTGCGCCGTGAGTTCGAAGAGCAGGAGCGCCAGCGCCACGATCAGCTGAGACACGATGACAGTCAGCAGCGCGAAGTCGATCATGAGGACAGTGCCGCCGACGATGATCCGCTGTTCGCGCCGTCGCGCCATGACAGCGGCCGCTCTTCAGATCCGCGTGAATCGGCGATGCGCCACGGTGTGCCCTACCTGGGGGCCGTCGATACCTTCGAAGAGGAAGCGCCCCGAGAACGCTCCCGTCGTCGCCGCGACAGCGATCAACCTGAGCGCGTAGCACCAGCCGCGGGTGGTTCGTACGCCCACGAAGAGCGCGAGCCTGCGCCGCGTCCCGCTGCCGAGCGCAATTGGGTGCGCGATCTGCCCGAGCCTGAGCAGAAGATGCATCCGGTGATCGAAAAAGCCCTGCGCCATCGCGTCGACGGAGATGTACCGCGCGATGTGCTGGGGGATGCCGACGAACTGATTATTATCAACGTGGTGTCCCGCAGCGAGCTTGGCTTCAAAGGGCTCGATCTGACCAAGCTGTTCCTCGCCTGCGGTCTCAACTACGCGTCGGAAGGCGAAATGTTCCACCGCTTCGAAACAGAGGATCCTGACAGCCCGCTGCAGTTCTCGATCATCAATGCGCTGAAGCCGGGCCGCTTCCCCATCTTCGATATGGAGCAGTTCTCGACCCGCTGCGTTTCGTTCCTGCTGCCGCTGCCGTCAGCCGAGCATATTGGCGAGGCCTTCGAAGCCATGTACGAAACGGCAAGAGCCATCGTACGCAATCTTGACGGCGAGCTGCGCGATGAAAATCAGAGCGTCATGACTCGGCAAACGGTGGGCTTCCTGCGCCAGCGCGTTGGTGATTTCGAGCGCCGCATGCATCTTTACCGCAACAGTCGCTAACGCACGCAGTCGCGGTTATCACAACGCCTTCGCGCCATGCCGGTGCGAAGGCGTTTTTGCTGGTGAATCGGGCAATGTAAGCACGATCGCTGCTTGCGGCTAGCGTCGAAAAGATGTGCGCTGAGCCCTTGCGTTAGCGGTTCCTCTGTTAAAATATCAGCAGTGCGCACGCTATTGCCGGTGTGCCGCCATGGTCTCTTCGTCCATGCGTTATTTTCTATCTGGTCAAGGCCTCTGCCTTGAGCCCTGCATATACGGATTCGCCCTGTGAGTTCTCACGACATTCCCGCTGACATTACCAACGAAGTAGCCGATCTGCGCCGTCGCATCGACGAAGCCAACCATCGTTATTACGTCGAGAACGAATCCGACATTCCTGATAACGATTACGATCGACTAATGCGCCGCTTGCAGGCACTGGAGGAGCAGTTTCCTGCGCTGGTAACGCCTGAGTCGCCCACTCAGCGTGTGGGAGCCCCGCTGTCCGGTGAATTTCCCTCTGTGACGCACAGTGTACGCATGCTATCCCTCGATAATGCCTTTAGCGATGACGAACTCAGTGCCTTCGTCAAACGCGCTGCGACGCGCCTGGGCAGCGACCCTGAATCGCTAACGTTCTGCTGTGAACCCAAGCTCGATGGGCTGGCGGTATCGCTTATCTACCGTGACGGCAAGCTGGTGCAGGGCGCTACGCGCGGCGACGGTTCTACCGGTGAAGACATTACTCGCAACGTACGCACCATCCGCTCGATTCCACTCAAGCTTTCTGGTCACGATGTTCCTTCTCTGCTCGAAGTACGCGGTGAGGTGTTTATTGGGCATAGCGGTTTTGAGGGCATGAATGAGCGTGCGCGCAAGGAAAACGGCAAGGTATTTGCCAATCCGCGTAATGCTGCTGCGGGTAGCCTGCGCCAGCTTGACCCATCGATTACCAATGATCGACCGCTCGAATTCTTTGCCTATCAGGTGGCCCAGCTCGAAGGTGCTGAGTGGGCCGATACGCACTCCGCGATGATGGCCAGACTGCGCGAATTCGGCTTTCGCTCGAACCCTGAACTGGCGATTGTGCAGGGTGCCAGCGGCATCATCGACTTCTGTCAGCGCATGGGCGAGCGACGTGCCTCGCTCGATTACGATATCGATGGCGCGGTGCTCAAGATCGATTCGCTGGCGCAGCAGGCCGAGCTCGGTTTTGTGTCACGCGCGCCGCGTTGGGCGATCGCGTTCAAGTTTCCCGCCGAAGAGAGAATCACCACCCTCAACGACGTCGAATTTCAGGTCGGGCGCATTGGTACGCTAACGCCGGTTGCCAAGCTTGAGCCGGTGCAGGTAGCGGGGGTAACGGTTACCAATGCCACGCTGCACAACATGGATGAAGTCGCGCGGCTCGATGTGCGTATTGGCGATCAGGTGATTGTGCGACGCGCGGGCGACGTTATTCCGCAAATCGTCAAGGTCGTGATTGAGCAGCGTCCGGATAACACACGCGACATCGTGATGCCTGAGCGTTGTCCGGTGTGCGGTTCTCAAATCGAGCGTCTCGAGGGCGAAGTAGCGGCGCGCTGCTCGGGCGGGCTGTTCTGTCCCGCGCAGCGCAAGGAATCATTGCAGCATTTCGCCAGCCGCAAGGCGCTGGATATCGATGGGCTGGGCGAAAAGCTGATCGACGTGCTGGTCGAGCGTGAAATGGTCAAGACGCCGGCGGATCTGTTCCGCCTGGGCGTGGCTGAGTTGGCCGAACTGCCAAGAATGGCCGAAAAGTCCGCCAGCAATCTGGTCGCCGCGCTGGATAAAGCGCGCAGCACGACGCTGGCGCGGTTTATCTACGCGATTGGTATTCGTGAAGTGGGCGAGGCCACCGCTGCCGTGTTGGCCACTCGCTTCGGCTCGCTGGATGCGCTGATGAGCGCTGAGCTCGAGCAACTGATGAGCGTGCCGGATATCGGCCCCATAGTGGCGCGCCATATCCACACCTTCTTCCGTCAGCAGGCTAACGTCGACACCGTCAAAGCGTTACAGGACGAGGGCGTCCACTGGGAGGAAGTCGAAGCGACCGATCGTCCGCAGCCCCTGGAAGGGCAAACCTGGGTGCTGACCGGCACGCTTGAGCAGATGACCCGCGACGATGCCAAGGAACGCTTGCAGCAGCTAGGTGCCAAGGTGGCCGGCAGCGTGTCGAAGAAAACTTCCTGCGTGGTTGCTGGGCCGGGCGCGGGCAGCAAGCTGGCCAAGGCTGAACAATTGGAGGTCGAGGTGATTGACGAAGCCACCTTCCTTGAGCGTTTGGCAGGGTATGAGGGTGAGGCCACGACGGATAGCGAGGCCAGCGATGAGTGAATTACCGTCACGCTTTGTGGTGCTTGGGTATCAAGAGCTGCCCGCCGAACTCAGGCGCGCGTTGCTGGGGGCCTTTGCTACCCGTCAGGGCTACGATACCGCCGACACCTCGAGTGCCGGCAGTGAAGGCTGGGTTGATCATCTCGAACAGCAGCTGAAACGCGGTGAACTGACGGTTATTCACGATCTGGAGACCGAATCGACAGAGGTGATGACACGTCAGCAGGTGCAGTCATTTGTGGCGCACATTAATGCACAAGGCGACGGAGCGGAGTGAGTATGCTGTTGAATTGGCAGGGATCATCCCCCGTTTTAGTGACATTGATGTCTAAATGGCAACACTGATATTCCGTTAGATAGATTTTAATTATACTGCTAACTTATTAAAGTAGCGTTCACTTTCTTGCAACGCCACAGCGCGTTCAAGTCATCACGCTTTTGAGGCTTCGAGAGAGTCTTTTAACGTGTTTCAAGGTGTATGTGCGTATTGGGGTCCTCTTTGAGGGCCCATTTTTTTGTCTCATTTATCTGCCGGCGACGACTGGCGGCTTTTCCTCTCTGCGGTAATCAATTCCCTGATAACCCGTCTTCCCGGATCAAGATGATCGACCAGCGCCAACTCCATCGGGGCCGGTTCACCACTGATCTGCGCGGCAATCAGCTCGGCACAGAGCGGAGCACTCACCATTCCCCGCGAGCCATGTCCGACATTAACCCATAACCCGTCAAGCCTGGGGCCGCTGGCAGGATTGATGCGCTTGGCATCCTTCTGCAGATCAGCGTAAAGCGACCGCCACTGCTCGAAGTCGGGCAGTGCGCCCGCGAACGGAGATTTGTCCGGCGTGGCAGTGCGAATACCGACACGGGCACTCGCCTTATCAGCGGCCTGTACGTTCAACTCAGCGGCTAGCTGAGGCAGGGCGGTGGTGAGCTCGGTAAGGTTATAGTCGGCGTCCGCCTGGCAAGGCGTGGTGTCCAGCGAGCGCGGTGTGAAGGTGGCACCAAACAGCTGCTGCCCGCGATAGGGCGGTGGCGCGTAGCCATTAGCGCATACCGTGCAGCGTAGCGGCGTTATCGGGGCTTCGCTGATGTCTACGCAACTGACTTGCCCTCGGATTGGCATCAGCGGAAGCTGCTCTAGCGGGGCGAGCTGCTGGCTCGCCCAGGCAGCGCACACCACTACCTGATTGGCGTTCAGGCGGGTGCCGTCGGACAAGCTAAGCTGCCAGCCGTCATAGCTCTGCTGCATCGCGTTAACGCCGAGCGCTTGGTGTTCGATATTGGCATCTTCGATCAGGCGCAGGCAGAAGCTGCGGGGCGCTAGCCAGCCGCCAAGCGGGTAGAACAGCGCACCGTGACTGTGGGATAGATCGCTTCCTGCAAGATGGCTTGCTTCAGCGGCGCTCACCCCACGCACAATGGTGTCGGGCAGGGCGTGGTTAGCCAGAAAGCGCTGCTGACGCTCGGCCTGACGGTGATCAAGCGCAACATCCAACGTGCCACAGCCTTCCCACCAGTCCGCTGCGGGCGCAATGCGTGCCAGTAAACGGCGCAAATGCAGCAGCGCTGCGAGATAAAAGCGGCTTTGCAGATTGCTGGCAACGGCCAGTTTGATATAAAGCGCCGCTTGATCATTGCCCGAGGCACCCTGGGCAATTCCTGCCGGATCGAGCAAGGTTACCCGATACCCGCGTGCGGCCAGTGCTGCTGCAGTAGCGCAGCCGGCAATGCCCGCGCCTATCACTGCGATGTGATCACCGCGACGAGCGGTACGACGCGCGCCCGCAAACCAAGGCGTTGCAGCGCGGCGTTGATCGGCGGCGGGGGTGGCAAAATGGCCATGCAGCATGTCGCGCTTGCGTCCAAAGCCCGCGGCCTTCTGCCAAACGAACCCAGCCGCCGCTAATCCGCGCTTGACGACGCCTGCCGCTGTGAAGGTGGCAAAGGTGGTGTGGGTGTGGCTGACCCGTGCCATCGCCTCGAATAAGGCGGGCTGCCACATCTCGGGATTCTTCGACGGTGCAAAACCATCAAGAAACCACGCATCTACCTGTCCATCGAACTGGCCTAAGCGCTCGCTGGCTTCACCGAAATAAAGATCAAGCGTGAAGCGCGGCGTTAGCGTCAGACGGTGTATGCCTACCACCGGTTGCGGCCACTGCGCCACTAACGCCTGCGCTAACTCGCTGAATTCGGGCCAGCCCTTAAGCGCTTGCTCAAGCTGCTTGCGCGTCATGGGGTAACGCTCCACCGATACCATATGCAGGCGCGCCTGCGCTGTTGCGTGCTGAGCAAATGCTTGCCAGGCGCACAGCGCATTAAGCCCTGAGCCAAATCCGGTTTCAGCAATCACAAAGGGGCGTGACTCATTCCACTGAGCAAAGCGCTGCGGCAGCTGATTGTGCTGAATAAAGACGTGTTCGGTTTCGCGACGCCCATCCTCACGCGAAAAATACACGTCGTCGAAGTCAACCGCGTGCGGCTGATCATCGTGCCATTCGAGTTTGGCGGTCGTTAGTGCAGTCAAGGGTGCGAGGGAGGGCGTTGTGTGGGGCATGAGTGTGTAGCGCTGCGTTTATCGAGTGAACCGCCATCAATGGCGTATGAGGTGCTGTTTGGCTGGCTATTTGGCCGGGTGAGCTCTGCGCAACGACCTGCGCATTCCACCCACGCATGGAACGTCTTTCGACGCCCCTTGGCAGTGAGCTCCTTGTGATGATGCTCATCGTGCTTCAGAGGCTCCTAGTATGAGCGATCGATGGCGTGTGGTTAAGCGTGGATGTTATCGCGAACCTGTAGCGAGACATCGCCGATGTGAGTGAGAAGCCGTTTTGCGGTCAAAAAATAGACATAAGTCGCGCGCTCCCATGCTGGCAGCGCTGTGGAAGGTTATTCCGGCTAACGTTCACAAGGTTATTCACAGATAGTGTGCACAGGATGGCAGTCGAACGGGATCGATCCTGGGGTGTGACTAACGCCATGCCAGTAGCAGCAGAGTGGCATTATTTCGTACTTATCGACGCACTACCCAGCGCTGTGTTAAAGGCATAACTTATTGAAAAGGTGGGGTATTGCGGGTGTTTGAAAAGTAAACAGTTGGCGGCAGACCAGTTGCTGAAGGGCGTTTGAGCGTTCTTGCAACGGTCTTTCACATGGTTATCCACAGCGAGTGTGGATAGCTGGCAGCGCTGTACTTCCGTGCGTTCTGATGCCAGGCATCTGAGCCGCTCAGCGGTGAATCGAACTCTCAAACAGAGCGCTCGGCATCGATAGCACCACAGCGCTGGCGAGCGCAGCCGCTCCTGTGCATAACGGCGGCAGAGATGCTGATGTCTTTCCGGCAGCGCTTGCCGTTACGCCTTCAACGCATCGGCACCACAGTGTCCATCGGCATGTGCAGGGCACTAGGAGCGCCCGTTAGCACGCGACTCTAGCGGCGGTGGATAACCTAAGCGTTGGGCCATGGCCGTAGTGGGGTGATGCTAGTGGTGGTGAAATGGCAACAGTCGCTAATGCTGGGCAGAAGTGTGGTGGCGGGAAGCAGCTGCGCGTAGAGCCAATGGGGCGGTGATGGCTGCTGCTAAAGCGTTAGCGACGCGCCGGCCGCGCAGTATCGCCTTGCCAGAAGAGCTGAGGGGGGCGCCAATAACAATAACGCCGCGTTGGGCGCGGCGTTACAGGATGGCAAAGCCTTTTCACGGTGACGGGCGTTAGCGGCCCAGCGGCAGGATGGCGACCCAGTCTGGGCCGTTGCCCACAGCCGCCTTGTCGAGTGGGGTAAGGGCTCCGGTGCTGGCCTCTACGCGATACAGCGCTGCCTCGGTAGATTGCTCCCCGCTGCCAACGGCAAAGCGTCCGTCGCTGCTGATATCGAAAGCGCGCGGCTGCTTCTCGGTGGCAGCGGCCGACACTTCATTAAGCTCGAGATCAAGCCCAATCAATTGGCTCGAAGTACGGTCAGAGACGTACACATAGCCTTGCTGTTCGGCAAGGTGCAGGTCAGCGGCCCAAATCAGACCGTCGGTCCCCTGCTCGGAGTCGGCGGCGTCGGCAAAGCCCGGTTTCTGGCTGCTGAGCGCATCGAAGCGTGACGAGATTTTCTCCAGCGACAGTGCGCCGGTGGCCGTATCGATCGAGAACTGTGCGACCTGCGCTAAAAATTCGCTGACCACATAGAGGGTGCGGCCATCGCTGCTGATTACCTGATGGCGCGGGCCAAAACCGTCGGCAACAGCCACTGTTGGCAGTGCCTCAAGGCTGCCATCGTCGCTGATTTTAAAACCGTGCAGCGTGTCGTTGCCGAGCGACGCTACGTACAGGAAGCTGCCGTCGGGGCTGGCTACCACCGAATGGGCTCGGTTGATGCCTTCTACTTCAGCCACTGGCGTCGCCGTTGGTTGATCGAGATCAGCGGTACGTACCACCACCAGCTTGTGATCGGAGTAGGAGACGCCTGCCGCGAAGCGCTGGTTGGGCGTGAGCGTCAGATAGACCAGCCCTGCGCCTACCTGGGTGCGTGCGACGGGAGTCAGGGCGCCACTATGTGGATCGATGCGATAGCTGCTGATCGACTTGTCGCCGCGAGTGGCGCTGTACAAGGTGCTGCCATCGGCAGAAAACACGATTGGGCCGGGTTTGGCATCGCTTGCATAGCTATCGACCGTGGTCAGCGTTTCGGCGCTGCCGTCGAGGTGCAAAAGGGTAATGGTTGCGTCCTTGGCGTTCGCAACATAGACAGCGTAAGAAGCGTTGGCATCATGACTTGCTGACATAAGGGGCTCCGTCTTCACAACGTAAATCAGGACGTGGCGAACGGCGGTGAGGGCCGCCGCATCGTCGCATCAGGTGGCACCAGCGTCGCTTATCAAGGCGTGATAGATAATTTGATAAGCGGCGCTGGTGCAGGCGGAATCTAATGGTGCTCGTCCGCTTGGCAGTGGTTAGGGGAAGACCTTGAGGAAGGGTTTGACACTGGTCGACTCGTAGACGCCGGCGGCGTTATACGGATCTTCCGATGCCCATTGCTTGGCGTCGTCGAGCGAATCGAACTGCGCGATCACGGTGCTGCCGGTAAAGCCGGCATCGCCGGGCGCTTCGCTGTCAACGGCGGGATTGGGGCCAGCCGCAACCAGACGTCCTTCTGCCTTGAGCTTTTCAAGCCGCGCCAAATGGTCAGGGCGCGCGGCCATGCGTTTATCCAGGGTGTTGGGATGATCCTGACTGACAATAGCGTAAAACATGAGAATGCTCCTTTCGAAAGTGGCGGGTAGAAGGTAACGGCTGCGCTGAAGCAGGCTTCAGCGGTCAGAGTGAGTGTTCTGCTCGGCGTGACGGGCGATATAGACACCCTGCACCAAAATGAACACGACCGTGAGTCCGAGCATGCCAAACAGTTTGAAGTTAACCCAAACGTTCTCGCTGTAAAGCGTAAATACCGCGATATTCACGCCCCCCAGCACAATGAAGAACAGCACCCAGGCAAGGTTGAGGCGCATCCACACGCGCCCCGGCAGCGTAACGCTTTTCTCCATCATCCGCTGCACCACCGGCTTGCCCTTGTTGTCGCCGCGTCCGACCAACGGCGACAGCAAAAAAGCCGCGGCGAACAGCCAATTCACGATGGTCGGCTTCCATTTGATGAATTCACCGTCGTGGAGCAGTACCGTTAGACCGCCCAGTACGATCACCAGCCCCAGGGTAACCAACTGCATTTTTTCGACGGTGCGATAGCGCCACCAAGTGAACAGCACTTGCAGGACGGTAACGGGGATCAGCACCGCAGTGGCGATAATCAGGCTGCCGGTCATCTTGTACACAATAAAGAAGACAACGATCGGCAAAAAATCGAGCAGCAGTTTCATGAATGAACTCTTGATGGTTGCGATTGGCAGCGGGTAAGACGACGCCCTGGCACTGAGGCCGATGTCGATAAGGCAGTCGCGCGCTTTCCCGTTTCAAGATGCCCACTATACCTGCTCGGCTACCCGCTGAAGACCCTTGTCTTGGAAAACCGCTATCGATGGCGTTAAGGCAACGTTAGAATGCGCCACACGGCATCGAGTACGGCGTTAGAGAATTAATGGGGCTACATGTTCCCTCGGTCCGCGTTGACGCTCGCCGCTAACTTCCCCTCTACCTATCGACTGATATCGCTCATGGCTGATTGCAACGCTCCATCGCATCCCGCACCTTGTGCCGCGCTGCCTGACCGTATGGGGCCAGAGGTGGCGGGAATCGATTTGCATATGCATTCGACCGCCTCCGACGGTGCCCTTGCACCTGCCGAACTGGTAGCGAAATGCCACGCTAACGGCGTGCGCTGGATGGCGCTGACCGATCACGATACCTTGGCGGGCGTCGCCGAAGCGCGGCTTGCCGCCGAGCAGCGCGGCATGGCGTTGCTAGCCGGTGCTGAGCTGTCCACGCAATGGTCGGGCGTGGGTATTCACGTGGTGGCATTGCTGCCCAACGGTGAGCAGCAGGCACTAGCGCCATCTTCGTCGATGGCGCTGGCGCTGGATACGCTCGAACGTGCGCGTGAAGAGCGCGCCGAGCGCATTGCGCTCAAGTTGGAAAAAAAGGGCCTTGCCAACGCCTACCAGCGTGCGCGTGAAAAAGCGCAGGGCCGGGCCGCGGTGGGGCGGCCGCATTTTGCCGAGGCGCTGGTCGATGCAGGCATCGTCAGCGACCGTGCCGAGGCGTTCAAGCGCTATTTGGGCGCGGGGAAAACCGGTGACATCAAAGCCCTATGGCCGGCGCTTGAGCAGGTAGTGGAGTGGATTACTGGCAGTGGCGGTGTGGCGGTACTGGCGCATCCGCTGCGCTATGGACTAACGCGACGCAAGCGCGGACTGCTGATGGACGCATTTGTCGCCGCCGGTGGCGAGGCCGCCGAGCTGGTCAGCGGTTTTCAAAACAGCGATCGCGGCCGTGATCTCGCCCGCCAGCTTGATGAACGAAGCCTATATGCATCGCTCGGTAGCGATTTCCATATGACGCGCGGCCCCTTCGCGCCCGGCCGCTTCAGCGAACCACCGAGCACCCAGGTGCCGCCCATTTGGCAGCATCCGCGCCTGTGTGACTGGTTTAGGCGCTATAGTGAAGGCTAACCCCCGCTGGCCGTGCTCTGCTGGCCTAAAGCCTGGCGGCACTTGCCCAAGTGCCACTGCGGCTGTGCTATGCCTTCCCAGGGCGGTGGTACCGTCATTAGCAGCCTCAGTCTGTGCCTGCTGAAGGGCAGCGTGGGCTGGGCATCATGCTCGCTACGAGCGCGTGGGGGCGCTTGTTGGTCCCCGACATTGCTGCGTGAGGCGCGTTGCTCGACACGATTTATCCAAGACGCTGCGTGGTTAGCTGTTTTCTCGACGCGGCGTCTATTCAGGAGTACACGATGAGCGATTTTGTTGAAATTCATCCGGAATCACCGCAGCAGCGGCTGATCGACCAAGTGGTCGAACGGGTGCGCAAGGGCGGCGTGATCGCCTATCCCACTGACTCAGGCTATGCGCTGGGCTGTTCGCTGGGTGAGAAAAAAGCGGTCGAAAGCATCAAGCGGCTGCGCCAGTTGGATGACAAGCACAACTTCACGCTGGTATGCGCGGATCTCTCCGAAATCAGCACCTATGCCAAGGTGGACAACGCCGTGTTCAGGCTGCTGAAGGCGCATACGCCCGGGCCTTATACCTTCATTCTGGCAGCGACCAGTGAAGTACCGCGGCTGTTGCTGCATCCCAAACGGCGCTCGATTGGTGTGCGCGTTCCTAATAGCCCAATTGCGCGGGCCATTGTGGACACTCTCGGCATGCCGCTGATGAGCGTGACGCTGATTGCCCCCGACGACGAGTACCCCATGACCGACGCCGAAGACATTCGCGATCGGTTCGGTCATCAGCTCGATATCATTATCGATGGCGGCGCCTGCTCGCTGGAGCCGACCACCGTCGTTGATCTACGCGAACTACCGCCGCAGGTACTCAGGGAAGGTCGTGGCGATACGGCACCGTTCGAGTAACGCCGCGGAAGGCGGCGCGCTTGCCACGGGCTAAATGAGGCCACCGTTAGCGCTCAGCGCTGAGCCGGTTGATCAGCCCGAGCATCTCGATGCCCACCTGAGTTTGCTGCTGCCAGTCAGGCTGGCTGAGTGCTTCGATCAGGCGGTCGCCGCCCAATTCAGGGTAGCGAATATCGAGCTTCTGTAGCGCCTGTAGCGCTACCTCGTGACCATGATGGCTACCGCGTTCGTCTTCGGCGTAGTCGAGCGCCGCTATGGCGGCCTCCAGCAGCGCGTCAGGTGCTTCCGGCAGGCTATCGTCAAGCGCTTGGGGGGATATCAGTGCGCCAGCGCGGCTGGCCTTGCTGGTATCAGAGGGGCGCATCGGTGCCTCTTTCACCACCACGGCGGCCAACGACCACAGCGCTTCCGGCTCGCCCTGTTTCAACTCCAGCTCGACCTCGTTGATAACGCGCCTTTGCTCGCCCACGACGATGCTGCCATGGTCAATCGCCAGCTCGATAATCGCTTGCTGCCACGGAATGCGGTAGGCCAGACGCTCGAAGTCGGTAGAGAACAACGGCTGCAACTGCTCCAGCAGGCTGTCGTCGGCGAGTGGGGCAAGTGCTGAGTGCTGCGCGGCAAGCTGCTTGAGCGCCGCGAGATCGAGCTGATCAGAGTCGCGTGGCCACTGCCATTCACCGCGCTGGCTCAGACCACCGCTGCTGGTGCCCACGCTTTTCAACGTCTGGATCAGGCAATCCCCCTCGCCTTTGCGTAGACGCAGTGCCAGCCGATGCGTACGCAGTTGGCCATCGGGCGTATCGAAGTAGCGATTGCCCAGCGCCATGCGGGTGGGCGTAAGCTGAGCAAGCAGCTTACTGGTGATCAGCTGCTCGCGTCCTTCTGGCCCTAGCGCCATTTTTAGTTCGATTTCGCGATTGTCGTTACTTGCCATGATGGCGAATCCTTGGGGTTGATGCGTTGTTGCTGAATAGCGGTGGGCCGGTCACGATAGTGGCGCGCTCGATGCTACTTAGGCGGCGTGCCGTGCAAAAATACCGCTGTCGTTGCTGAATTCAGCTAGCCTGATGAGTTCGAGCATCGTAGGGTGACGCGAATGCGCCCGCCTGTACGTGCAAGCCAGTGGCTGCACTGTCGGCCGCGAACCCGTTGCGAAGGGCGACCTCGTGCGCTGTGTGCGGTATTGTACAGCGTTATAAGCGTGGCAGCGTTATCGGGGCATCCTAACAACCTGCATCGCTGGCTGCGCCATACCTCCATATGGGTTGCGCACCCCACGCACATTATCAAAAAGAGCGTCAGCTTCAGGGGCTAACCATGACATCAGGGTTTCGTTTTGCCGAGTGGTTTCGCGGCAGTGCTCCCTACATTGACAAGCATCGTCACCGCACCTTGGTGGTGCTGATCGAAGGCGGCGTCTTCGATGGTGATCACCTCGATACCCTGGTGCAGGATTTCGCACTGCTGCACACGCTAGGCGTGCGCGTGGTAGTGGTGTTTGGCGTGCGCGAGCGGGTTGCACGGGCGCTCGCCAAGTCCACCATTGAAGCACCGCTGATTGACCAGCGCATGGTGGTGTCGGCTGAGGCGATGGAGGTGATCGAAAGTGAATCCAACCGCGCTCGCTTGGCGCTGGAATCGCGCTTTTCGGTAGGGCTGCCCAATTCCCCGATGCACGGGCTCGATATCCATGCGGTAAGCGGCAACCTGGTGATGGCGCGTCCGCTGGGCGTGCGCAATGGCGTCGATTATCTTCAGGCCGGCGAAGTGCGCAGCGTGCGTGCGGATGCCATTCAGCAACTGCTCGACAGCGGCATGCTGGTGCTGATGCCGCCGTTAGGGCATTCCAGTACCGGTGAAGTCTTCGATCTCGAAGCAACCGATATTGCGCGCAGTGTGGCGGTGGCACTCAAGGCTGACAAGCTGGTGCTGCTGGGCGATGCCGAGGGCTTGATCGACGCAAGCGGTGAGCTATTACGTCAACTGGCACCGCCCGAGGCGCAGCAGATCGCGATTGATCGCGTGGGAAACCCAGAGCTGGCGCGCCATCTCGATGCCGCATGCGCCGCCGCACGGGGCGGTGTTGGCCGCGCGCATTTGCTGAGCTGGCGCGATAGCAATGCGCTGCTGGGCGAGCTGTTCACCCGTGACGGGGTGGGCACCATGATCACTCAGGATAGCTACGAGCAGTTGCGCCTGGCCGAGCGCGGTGATGTGGGCGGCATGCTGGAGCTGATGAAGCCCCTTGAAGAGAAGGGGGTGCTGATTCATCGCTCCCGCGAGCGGCTCGAAAGCCAAATCGAGGACTATCGGGTGATCGTGCGCGACGGTATGACCATCGCCTGCGCCGCGCTGCACCGCTTCGATGAAGCGAAAATGGGCGAATTGGCCTCTTTGGTGGTGCACCCGGATTACCGCAATGGTGAGCGCGGTGAGCTGCTGCTCGGCGAAATCGAGCGCGAAGCGCGCTTGCGCGGTTATCACGCGCTGTTTGCCTTGACCACCCATACATCGCACTGGTTTCTGGAACACGGCTTTGCCCCCGGCACCTTGGATGACTTGCCAAAAGAGCGCGGTGATGGCTATAACCACGCGCGTAATTCGAAGATTCTGGTCAAGCGCTTGCAAGAGAAGGGCGCTGCCTAGGCAGTGCTGATCGGCTGGCTGGCGAACTGCTCGGCCGCAATAAACACAGGGTGGTATCGATCGCGACGTTATTGGGCGATTGGTGCTGCTGTCGATTCACGATGGTGAACAACTCATTTCGGTAAGGATATGGCATGGGAGCATCCAAGCAGGCAGCTTCTTCGCGCCCCAAAAGGCGCGACTCACGGCGTATGTCGCTGCTGTATCTGGTGCTGCTGGGCTTCGCCCTGGCGATGCTGCCGATTCTGGTAATGATTTACCAGGCCGCCCACGACGTCTCGCGGCTGGCGCAGTTGGGCGAGCACAGTGCCCGTGCAGGCGTTGATGACACGCGTCGGGCGCAGTCGCTAGGCATGCTGAGCAGCGAGCTTGATCGCGTCGCGCGCCAGTATGTGGTGATCAACAATCAAAGCCTGCTGAACTCCTATCGCGAGCGGCTGCGACGCTTCTCGGCACTGTTCGAGCAGCAGGCCAAGCGTTTGGACGGTCCTAACGTCGAGCAGGAAATACGCGACAGTATTGCCAAGCTGAGGAAATTCCCCGGGGAAAATGCCGAGGAGCAGCGCGAACTGCTGGCGGAGCTGCCGGTGCTTGGTAACGACGTGCGTACCATCGAGGTGGTGACCAACGATCTGGTCGATACGCAATTGCAGGCAATGCGCAATGAAGCGCGCGATATATACGCGACGCTGTGGATCGAACTGGGCGTTACGCTGCTGCTAACGTTGGCAGCGATTATCTTCTTTACCTGGCGGATCACCCATCCAATACGGCAGCTCGAGCAGCAGATTCGCACCCTTGAGGAGCCGCCGCGCGATACCGAGGTCGTGATCAATGGCCCCGCCGAACTGGTGTCGCTCAATCAGGGCCTGAACTGGCTAGGCAAGCGTTTGGATGATCTCGAAGCGCAGAAACGTTCGTTCTTGCGGCATATGTCGCACGAATTGAAAACGCCGCTGGCGGCAATTCGAGAAGGCACCGGTCTGTTAGCCGATGGGATGGTGGGAGCGCTGGGTAAGCGGCAGCGTGAAATTGTGCTGCTGATCGACGACAGCAGTGCCGAGCTGCAAATCCTGATTGAGCAGTTGCTCGATTACAATCAAACGCAGCGCAATCGTACGTTAACGGTGTCGCGTTTCGACGTTGTTACATTAATTCACGAAATAGTTGCAAAACATCGCTTGGCGCTTGAAAGTAAGGGGCAGTTGCTTGAGATACCGCGACGCCCAGTATATTGGCAGGCTGATCGCGTTCGTACCACTCGGGTCATCGATAATCTGGTGTCAAATGTCATTGCCTACGGCAATGATCACGGCACGTTGTGGGTGCGCGTATGGACCGATGAAGAGTGGTTATACGTCGAGATTGCCAATACCGGTAATCCCATTAGCGCAGAAGAGAAGACACGCCTTTTCGAACCTTTCTTCCAAGGCTCCAGTCGCCGCAAGGGGCCGCTGAAAGGATCGGGCATCGGTTTGTCCGTAGCGTCAGAAAGCGCGCTGATTCAGGGCGGCCGCCTGCAGCTGGTCGACGACGCACAAGAGGATGTGTGCTTCCGTCTAATGCTGCCGCAGGCTCAAGAGGGCGAGCACACGCCGCCCGTTGATACCGACAATGAGTAAGCGTTTACCTTCATCAGGGATACTCCAACGGAACCTTATGCCGTTATCAGTACGTCACTATCGCGTCCCATTGTATGCTGGCCTGATCGGTCTGCTGCTGATGCTGTCAGGGTGTCAGATGGTTTCCAGCAACGATACCAGCTGTGAAGCCGGAGGGCGGCCATTGCTCAAGGACAGCGACTGTTCGTTGCGCAGTTGGGTTTCCTTTGCGTTTACCGCGCAAAGGGCCAATCAGGCGTGGCGTGACAAGATAGAGAGTGAAGCGCCCAGCAGTTCCCTTAATGATCGCTTGATCAGAGCGGTGGCGATGGGCTGGTCGGACGATCAGCAGGAACTGGTGCAGGCTCAACGGCTCTACCGCAGTGGGGTGGAGAAGTCGCCGCAGCGGCTGCGGGCGTTCTTCCAACTGCTGCAAGCCGATACCGAGAATCGCATCGATTACATGAAGCTGGTACGCGCGCATCAGGAGCTCTCGGCGTCCTATCGAGACAGCAGCAGTCAGGCGTCGAAGGTTGATCAGCTAGCGCGCGAAAACGCTGATCTCAAGCGCAAAATCAATGAGTTGGCGGCGATAGAGTCGCAATGGGATAAAGAGCGCGGCCAGCGTTAATCATTTTTCAGCGTTGTTGATATTACCTCAAGGCTCAGCTGTCCTTCTCCAAGACGGGCGCTGAGCCTTTCTCCTTTCTGTACATCAGCGGCGCTGCGTACTACGTGGTGATCGTTGCGCTCCAGTACCGCATAGCCGCGGCGCAGGGTAGCCAGCGGGCTGGCGATATCCAGCCGCTTTAGCAACACGCCGAGACGCTCTTCCGCGCGCTGTTGGTGACGCGCGACCGCAGTCGTAAGGCGCTCTTCCAGCGCATCCAGTTGGGTGCTGCCAAGCTGCATAATGCGCGGTCCAACGCGCAGCAAGCGCGCGTCGAGTTGTTCCAGCTGGTGCTGGTAGCCGACCAAGCGACGCTGCGGTGACTGGCGCTGTAGCCGCTCGGTGGTGCTCGTTATTGCCAACCTGTGCTGCTGTAGGCGACGCTGTTGGGCGCGCAGCAGGCGCTGTTCGAGCGAGGCCAGCAGTGAACGCTGGCGCAGCAGTTGTTCCTGAGGCGAGCGCAACCGCGCGCGCAAGCCATCGAGTTGACGGTGTTGGCTGTTCACCTGGCTACGCATTGCCTGAATCAGACGCTGAGCAAGCAACTGCAGATGGCGCTCGGCGTCCAGCTGATGGCGCTGTTTAGCGCTATGCAGGCGTTTTTCCAGCGCCGTTAGCAGCAGCCGTTGATGACGCAAACGCTCGCCCGGATGACGCAGGCGCGCCTGTAGATAATCGATGCGCTGATGCTGACCATTAAGATAGCTGTCCTTGGCCGCCAATAGCCTGCGGGCAAGCTGGGCCAATTGACGGCGCAGTTCGCGCTGGTCAGGCACCAAACGTTCGGCCGCCGCAGAGGGAGTAGGGGCGCGCAGGTCGGCGGCATAATCGGCCAGTGTGGTATCCGTTTCATGACCAATCGCCGACATCACCGGAATCTGCGAGGCGTGGATGGCACGCGCGACGCGCTCATCGTTGAAGCACCACAGATCCTCGAAACTGCCACCGCCACGGGTTAGCAGGATGGCATCGGCGTGGGTTTCCGCATTCACCCGCGCCAGCGCCGTAGCAATTTGTTCAGCCGCCTGATCGCCCTGCACCTGAACCGGCACTAAAATCACCTGCACCCACGGCCAGCGCACCGTTAAAACGCTAATTACATCCTGGATCGCCGCGCCCGTCGGTGAGGTGATAACCGCCAATTGCTCAGGCGGATAGGGCAGCGCGCGGCCGTTGGCGAATACACCTTCCTCGCCCAGCTTCACGCGCAAAGCCTCCAGCGCCGCCAACAGCGCCCCTTTTCCCGCTTCCCGCACCGCCTCAACAATCAGCTGATAATCACCGCGTGCCTCGAATAGCGATACTTGGGCACATACCTGGACCAGTTGACCCTCGCGCAACGGCGCTCTTACCCCCAGCGCACGCTGGCGAAACAGCGCACAGCGCACCTGCGCATCGTCATCCTTCAAGGTGAAATACGCATGGCCCGACCGTGGCTGCGACAACGACGAAATCTCGCCCTGCACCCACACACTGTTGAAACTGCCCTCCAACAACTGCCGCGCCTGCTTGTTAAGCGCAGCAACCGTTAACGCCTCATCGTTGTCGTCCGACGACGGCTCCTGCGGCTCACGGAAGCGGTTGAGGAATGAAGAAGACATAGCGGCTCGAATAGCGGTGTATGTGGAGGGTAGTATGACATTATTGGCGGCTTTTCTGAGGGGCTTATTCGGGATTATGTGCAGGGCCTCGCTGTTAGCGGCTTTATCGGGCGGCTTATTTGAGAGTCTACGCAGACTTTCACTGGTGGTGGCTCTACCTGTTGGCTGATTCTAAAGCCTGCGCAGCCTTTCACTGTTAGCGTCTTTTCAAATCAAACCTTTCCTTTGAATGCGAGAGGAACCTTGTCCCTCTCGCGCTCTCCCGCTCGTGGAAGCGCCCCGAATGTGATGTCGCTGTGCAAAAACAGCACAGCGCACACATTCAATGGGCTGTCAGGCCTTGGTAAATCATCAACACAGCAAACTTCGTGTAAGGAAGGCGCGGAATCATCCGCTTGCAGCGCATTTTTGCAAGCGGATGGTCTGACGCGACTGACGACAGCGGGGGGGGAAGGGGGCCTGCAAGGTCCCCTTCGAATCACAAAAATAACGTTTGCTAAGACACTAACAGTGAAGTACTGCGTAGACTCTCAAATAAGCCACGTAGATAAAGACGCCAACAACCAGAACCCACGCAAGCCCCAAAATCAGCCCCCAATTCCCCATCTCCCAAACTAGACAAAATCCCCCCTAATCCATTAGAATTCGCGATTAACTTTTACATCGAAGACGCCCATGTTCTATTTGGCCCGCATCACACGCCCTTCACTGCCCGGCAAGGCTCGGGAGAGGGGGCTGCGGGGCTGTGAAGGGCGCTTCGATCGGTGTGTTCCGCCGCCTGGCGGTACGCGCCGAGCCTGCCCTGAGCCGGTCACTTTCCCTGCGCACGTCTGCGCGTCGAAAGCTGACCGGCTTCGTGTATATGGGCCTCGCAAAACCGCTTGGCGGGCGATACTTACCGAATTCTATCAGCGGCTTTCCACACGGCCGCGGGGGCGATGCTGTTGTCCTCACTAACGCAATAGCAGTGCTCTACCCATTTTTGTCAGCCTCTTTCAACGTCTTTACAGCTAAAGGACATCCATCATGCTACGTATAGCTCAGGAAGCGCTTACGTTTGACGACGTATTATTGGTACCCGGCTACTCCAATGTACTGCCGAAGAACGTCAGCCTGAAAACCAAGGTCACGCGCGCTATCTCATTGAACATCCCGCTGCTCTCTTCCGCGATGGACACGGTCACCGAAGCACGCCTCGCCATCGCCATGGCGCAGGAAGGCGGTCTCGGCATCATCCATAAAAGCATGAGCGTCGAGCAGCAGGCGGCGGAAGTGCGCAAGGTCAAGAAGCACGAGAGCGTCATCGTGAAGGATCCGGTCACCGTGAGCCCGTCGCTGAAGCTCAGCGAACTGCTGCCCATGGCGGAAGAGTACGGCTACTCCGGCTTCCCCGTAATCGATAACGGCAAGCTGGTGGGGATCGTGACCGGCCGTGACATGCGCTTCCTGCCCGAGCAGGGCGATGATGTCGCGGCGATCATGACCCCACGTGAGCGTTTGGTCACCGTGCCCAACAACACCTCGATCAGCGAGATCAAAGCGCAACTGCAGGAAAACCGCATCGAGAAAATGCTGGTGGTCGATGGCGATCATCTGATCGGTCTGGTCACCGTGCGTGATATCGAGAAAGCGCGTACCTGGCCCAACGCGGCTAAAGACGAAGACGGTCGCTTGCTGGTAGGCGCGGCTGTCGGCACCGGCGCTGACACCGAAGATCGCGTTAAAGCGCTAGCAGAAGCAGGCGTTGATGTGCTGGTGGTAGACACCGCGCACGGTCACTCGCAGGGCGTGCTGGATCGCATTAGCTGGGTGAAGAAGAGCTTCCCGCATGTGCAGGTGATTGGCGGTAATATCGCCACTGCAGCGGCCGCCAAGGCGCTGGTCGAGGCGGGTGCCGACGGCGTGAAAGTGGGCATTGGCCCCGGCTCGATCTGCACCACCCGTATTGTTGCTGGCGTGGGGGTGCCGCAGATCACCGCCGTTGCCGACGTAGCGGAAGCACTCGAAGGCACTGGCGTACCGCTGATCGCCGACGGCGGCATTCGCTTCTCCGGCGACATCTCCAAAGCTATCGTGGCCGGTGCGTCTTGCGTAATGGTCGGCGGTCTGCTGGCCGGTACCGAAGAAGCGCCTGGCGAAGTCGAGCTGTATCAAGGGCGTACCTACAAAGCCTATCGCGGCATGGGCTCGATGGGCGCGATGTCGCAGACTCAGGGCTCTTCTGACCGTTACTTCCAGGACAAGAACGAAGGCGTTGAGAAGCTGGTGCCGGAAGGTATCGAAGGGCGCGTACCTTACAAAGGTGCCATGAGCGCCATCGTGCATCAGCTGATGGGCGGCCTGCGTGCCTCGATGGGCTACACTGGCAGTCACTCCATCGATGAAATGCGCACCGTTCCGCAGTTCGTCAAGATCAGCGCCGCAGGCTTCGCTGAGTCGCACGTCCACGACGTGCAGATTACCAAGGAAGCACCGAACTATCGCGGCGCATAACGAGCAAGCGCTTCGCCGCAGTGGCGCAGGAGCATAAGTGATCGTCAGCCGCGCTGCTTGTATCTCGCGCGGCGACGTGCTCGATAAGCTCGTTGAGCGCTGATGTAACGTGAGTGGTAGAACGCGAAGCGTCGTTCTACCACCGCTGATATTTATTTTATAGAGGAGGGCAATCAGCCCTCCTTGACTCATTTAAGCCGGAATAGCCTCTATGACCGACATTCATTCCGATAAGATCCTGATTCTGGACTTCGGCTCACAGTACACTCAGCTGATCGCGCGCCGCGTGCGTGAAATCGGCGTCTTCTGCGAAATTCATCCCTTCGACATGACCGAAGCGGAGATTCGTGACTTTGCGCCGAAGGGCATTATTCTCTCTGGCGGTCCCGAATCGGTGGCAGAGCTGGGCTCTCCGCGGGCTCCCGAGTGCGTGTTTGAAATGGGCATTCCGGTGTTCGGCATCTGCTATGGCCTGCAAACCATGGCGCATCAGCTAGGCGGGGAAACGCAAGGTTCCAACAAGCGTGAGTTTGGCTATGCGCAGATTCAGATCGACGCTGAAGATCGCCTGCTGAAAGGTCTGAAGGATAGCGAAGGGGAGGGCGGCAAGCCGCTGCTCGACGTGTGGATGAGCCACGGCGACAAGGTCGCGCGCGCGCCCGAGCAGTTCACCGTCACCGCCTCGACATCGAGCTGCCCAATCGCCGCGATGACCTGGGAAGAGAAGCGCTTCTACGGCGTACAGTTCCACCCAGAAGTCACGCACTCAGTACGCGGCAAGCAGATCATCGAGCGCTTCGTGGTGGAAGTGTGCGAATGCGCCCAGCTGTGGACCCCCGCGCGCATCATCGAAGACCAGATCGCTCGTGTACGCGAACAGGTTGGCGACAAAAAAGTGCTGCTCGGCCTCTCCGGCGGCGTCGATTCCTCTGTTGTAGCGGCACTGCTTCACCAGGCCATCGGCGAACAGCTGACCTGCGTGTTCGTTGATAACGGCCTGCTGCGCAAAAACGAAGGCGACGACGTAATGAAGGTGTTCGGCGAACACCTCGGCGTTAAGGTAATCCGCGCCGACGCAGAAGAGCAGTTCCTCTCCAAGCTCGCCGGCGTAAGCGATCCTGAAGAGAAGCGTAAGATCATCGGCAACACCTTCATTGACGTCTTCGATGCCGAAGCCGAAAAGCTGACGGATGTTAGCTTCCTCGCCCAAGGCACCATCTACCCCGACGTCGTCGAATCCGCCGCCACCAAAACCGGCAAGGCTCAAGTAATCAAATCACACCACAACGTTGGCGGCCTGCCTGAAACCATGAAAATGGCGCTTGTCGAACCCCTGCGCGAACTCTTCAAGGATGAAGTGCGCAAAATCGGCATCGAACTCGGCCTGCCCGAAACCATGGTCTACCGCCATCCCTTCCCCGGACCTGGCCTCGGCGTGCGCATCCTCGGCGAAGTGAAAAAACAGTACGCCGACATCCTCCGCGAAGCCGATGCCATCTTCATCGAAGAACTGCGCAACTCCGGCTGGTACGACAAAACCTCACAAGCCTTCGTCGTCTTCCTACCGGTCAAATCCGTCGGCGTCGTCGGCGACAACCGCCGCTACGAATGGGTCGTCAGCCTCCGCGCCGTCGAAACCATCGACTTCATGACCGCCCGCTGGGCCCACCTCCCCTACGACCTGCTCGAAAAGGTGTCCAACCGCATCATCAACGAAATAGCGGGAATCTCGAGAGTGGCCTATGATGTAAGTAGTAAGCCGCCTGCCACGATTGAGTGGGAGTGATCCCGCGTTTGGCATAGCCAGGCAAGAAATGGCAGAAAATATTTGTAAGCCCGCGTTGTTGCGGGCTTTTTTGTGTTTTGAGTTTGGCATTGATTGGCAAGGGTAGGAAGCGGTAAGCAACATTTGAGCGTGGCACGAAAGCTGGTACTGCCAGATGACGATGCCATGAACGCGGTCAATACCATTCATTTCCATTACATGGAGTCATGGTATTTATTTTTTATAAGATGTTGTTTTTATTGAATTAAATCAATATTTTTAGCCGATTTTTCAGCATGATATCAAAAACGAATAAGGAAAAGCGCCATGTTGACTGATACCAAGCTCCGAAATCTCAAGCCCAAAGATAAGCTCTACAAGGTGAACGACCGCGATGGCCTCTATGTGGCCGTCACCCCGGCCGGATCGGTTTCGTTCCGTTACAACTACTCGATCAATGGTAGGCAGGAGACCATTACCTTTGGCCGCTATGGTATCGGTGGTATCACGCTGGCCGAAGCCCGTGAGCGATTGAACAATGCCAAGAAGATGGTGGCCGATGGCAAGTCACCTGCCAAGGAGAAGGCCCGTGACAAGGCGCGAGTGAAAGATGCCAAGACCTTTGGCGCTTGGGCGGATAAATGGCTTAGTGGCTACCAAATGGCGGACTCCACCCGAGATATGCGCCGGTCGGTATACGAGCGTGAGCTCAAGCCCAAATTTGGCAACCAGAAGTTGGTCGAAATTACCCATGAAGATTTGCGTACGCTGACTGATGCAATAGTGGAAAGGGGGCCCCGGCTACCGCTGTTCATGCGCGTGAAATTGTTCTCCAGGTCTTCCGTTGGGCAATCGAGCGCGGCCAGAAGGTCGAAAACCCTGCCATGCTGGTACGGCCAGCAAGTATTGCCAGATTCGAGCCCAGAGACCGTGCATTGACGCCAGAAGAAATTGGCTTGATGTATCGCTATATGGAGCAGGTGGGCACAAGCCCGACGAACCGCGCAGCCGCCAAGCTGCTATTGCTGACGATGGTACGCAAAAGCGAGCTGACCAATGCCACGTGGAGCGAGATCAATTTCAGTGAAGCACTTTGGACGATTCCGAAAGAGCGGATGAAGCGGCGTAACCCGCATTTGGTGTTCCTCTCCCAGCAGGCGCTGGATATCTTTATCGCCCTGAAAACCTTCGCCGGTGGCTCTGACTATGTGCTGCCATCGCGCTATGACTCGGATACCCCCATGAGCAGCGCAACGATCAACCAAGTACTGACGTTGACCTACAAAGCTGCTCAGAAAGATGGTAAGTACCTCGCTAAATTTGGGCCACATGACCTGCGGCGTACCGCCAGCACTCTGTTGCATGAAGCAGGCTATAATACCGACTGGATCGAGAAATGCCTTGCCCATGAGCAAAAAGGTGTCAGGGCGATTTACAACAAGGCTGAATATCGCGAGCAACGGTCGGCAATGTTGCAGGACTGGGCCGATATGATTGATGAGTGGACTGGTGGAAATACACGTTGATTTTTCTCTGAATTTAACAGTAATCGATACTGGTTTTCGAACGCGATTGAGACGAACTTTCAACTACTGCTTTCGGCGATAAGCAGTCATTCGGACATTAATTTTAGCTGCAGAAAAGATGAGCAAACTGACACCACATTATTTGCGCTTGAATGGGATACCAGCCAATGCCAGCCCTAGTGCTGAGGCTGTTTTTTTCTGGCGTGACCCACAGGGAACCTGGCTTCCTAATCAAGGAAATCATCTTTCCCAGGTAGAACAGGTCTGCATCCAACTTCATGATGCTTTTGCTGAAAGGATTTTCAACACTAAGGCGGCCTATTGGGATTTCCTGCGAGTGGCGCCAGAGCTGTTATCTACTGCGGGAATGAATTCAGAGTGCCCAATAACTAAGGAGCAATTCAGCAACCTCCTGCCGCAGCTTTCTACGCGACTACCAATTAATAGGGCACTTTATCTTTACGATTGCCGAAAACTGGTATCGAGCATTCAAGAATGCAGCAAAGAAGTGATGCAGCTACAAGGCGAGTTCTATCAGGCGCTAAACCTAGAGACTCTGTTTTTCCCAGAAGTGAATGAGCCTGATGGGCTTCGTTGGGTTACATCACCGGTTGTAACCAAGATCTTCGCTTTGCTTGGTTTCATTTACATCCGATTGCACAGCCTTCTCGACTATTCCACCAAGCTGGCAATTGAAGTTGAAAATCTCAAAACGGAGTTCGCCAAATATCCCAGGTTATCTTCGAAGAACTGCCTATATGGCGATAGAAAAAGGGTCTCATTTAATGGCAAAGCGGGCACCCTGTTCGAACAATGTGTTGAGCTTTCCCAGGTGGAAACTGTCAGGAACCACCTCATTCATGATGGCTTGCTTGATGATATGCCAAAGGTATATCGTGTGATACTAAGAGGTGTATGCGTCGAAAAATATATCTTGTTTCCAGATCTCAGTGACGAAGGTCGCTTTGATTCCTTCATCAATAGAAATTTATTTTACGGTGGCGAGGATAAGATCAACTTGCGCTTGCCGAGCCTCGTTGCAAGCTGTCAATTTCGGTTAGTTCAGACATTACAATCATTGTTAGCGAAACTAAGTACTCCTGTGAAATGACATTCAAGATCTCGGTGGTTTTCAAGCTGGCGGCTAACAAATGGATGGAACATACATTTTGCCGTTGTTTCATTACGTAAAAAACGTCGCTGAACGTATTTGCCCAGTGTCCGCTTCACATTGCTAAGCGTCGCCTTTGGGTCGTTTTCTGCTCGGCATAGACTCGGGCCAAATTTGAGTCAGGAAATTTTAGCCGCTAAAATTTCCTCTCTTCCTCAATTAAACTGAAACCTATCGGGGATCATTGCCAGCGCTTTCGACACAGCCTGGCGGCTTATGCCGAGCATGTGTGCAATTCCGGGCTGCGTGAATCCTCCCTTTTGGAGTACAAGCATCTGCTTTTTGCGGTCCGATAGCTTGTAGTCCACCATCAAACGCGCTTGCTTCCGCAATTCTGCTTTATCTGCTGCTTGGATAGTTTGGGATAACAGATAATATTGAAAGTATCTATCCACCAGAGGATCACTTGATGCGGCTTTTGGCTTGTGTCGGTCAGTACACTGGCGTTCCAATCTTCCAAGCTCGTACTTGAATCGCTCTATTGATCGCTTTGCCTGCCTATAAACAGGGTTTCGGTCGCCATTCGCCAATATCGGCCTATGCTTCGGGCAGAATTGGTGGCTGAGTTCGAGTTTCTTGCGATTCTCTAACTCGGCATCATGTATCTGCTCTTTTCTGATCGTTTCGAGAAAGGCCGTGAACTCGGTCAGTTCCCCGCACAGCTCACAAAATCCGTGTCTACGTTGGTCATTCAGGCTGATGCCCGCGGTAGCGATGGTCTTTTTGGGTTGCTTGCAGGCGCAATCCCAAACCAGGTCTATTAATGATTCAGCGGTGGCAATAAAACGCCTGTCTTCTATGCCCTGTCTATCATTCGTTATTACAAAATGGCGAAGTAACTGCCTCTGCAATCGAACCATCGCGTCGCAGCTGATCAATCGTATCATCTCGCTAAAACTCATCCCCTCGCTGATACCCAGTATATAACTTGAGTAGCGCGAGGGAAGAGTCTTCACATAGGTAGCTATGACTGGATCAATACCCTCTCGGATCAATCTCAGGATGTGGTAACGCTTTGACGCTAGAGAGTAGGGCCCCCAGCGATCCTTGAATTGCTCGATGGCCTGATGTACTTCGGGCTCGCATCCTTCCCAGATAGGCATGTCCGTTGCTTCATTAGCGTCAACTTATTTGGGTAAGTATAGCGCTGTTGGAATATGAATGAATAGGCAACATGGGGCATCTGTTAGTCACAGGAGGCCATACCATGAAAGACATTGCAGGCAAGACACTTATCAACAGGAAAAAGCTTTTAGAGATAATTCCTCTTTCAACACGCACGATTTACAACCTGGAGCAGAGAGGTGAGTTTCCTCGCCGCATAGCCCTTACATGCAGAAGTGTTGCTTGGGACTTATCGGAAGTCGAAGAGTGGATTGAAGCACGAAAAGCTTCAGGTATTCAGGCGACTCGTCCCGGCGATGTGAGGGATTGATATGGCTCTTGATCTTATGGCGTCTTTTACGCAGCCACCACCGTCGATTGATTACGTATTACCCAATATGGTTGCGGGTACAGTTGGGGCTATTGTTTCTCCCGGTGGGACTGGCAAGTCCATGTTGATCCTGCAATTGGCTATTCAGATTGCGGGTGGCCCTGATCTGCTGGAATTGGGTAACTTGCGACATGGCCGGGTGATTTATTTACCTGCCGAAGATCCACGCATCGCTATCCATCAACATTTGTATGCCTTGGGCCATTATCTATCAGCCGAACAAAAGCATGAGGTGGCCAGTAACCTTGTGATTGAGCCGTTGATTGGAAAATGCCCCAACATTATGGCGTTCAATTGGTTCGATAATCTCAAGAGGGCGGCTGATGGGCATCGCTTGATGATATTGGACACACTACGGCGTTTTCACATCGAGGAAGAGAATGCCAGTGGCCCCATGGCCCAGGTTATTGGATGTATGGAAGCCATAGCCGCAGAGACAGGGTGTTCAATCGTATTTCTGCATCACACCAGCAAGGGGGCGGCCATGGCAGAATTTGGAGACCAGCAGCAGGCCAGTCGTGGCTCATCAGTTTTGGTCGATAACATTCGCTGGCAATCCTATCTATCAAGTATGACCGAAACCGAGGCGGGAAAGTGGGGCGTAGAGGTGTCTCAACGCCGCCATTTTGTCCGTTTTGGAATTAGTAAGGCCAATTACGGTGCACCCTTTAGTGACGAATGCTGGTTTCGACGACATGATGGCGGTGTTCTCAAGCGTGCTGTGCTTGAGCATCAAAAACCAAAGTCGCCAATAAAACGTAAGTTCAGAATGAAAGGTGACAATGATGACTGGTAAACGGGTTGCTCCAACCAGCACAGTATTGCTAGCCCGAGTGATGATTTTTCAGCCCAGTCAACGACCTCAGGAAAGCAATAGAGATTGGATGTATACCAGCCGTGGCCGGTGTCGTGTAACTGGTCGATTGGGGCAGCGCCATGCAGACATTATGGAGTCCATTTTGTATGTAGCCGAACGCCGCAGGGATATATCAGACGGCGGCATCGAACTTCTGGTTGATCCGGCAAAGCTACGTCGAACGCTCTCAGTTAATCAGTATAGCCATGATCACATTAAGAAGCTCTTGAACGAATTGCGAGCGGCCACCATAGAAATCGTTACGCCGGATATGGAGAACAGGGGGGAGAGCATCATTGGTGGTTTGGTTGATCACATTATTCCATCACCCAAGACTCGGTATGATCCGCTTACCAAGAGCGAGCGCCATTTATGGAAAGTCCGACTGGGCGTGGTTATGGTGAAGCTGATTGAAAACGACCTACTCCTATATTATTCGCCTACTCCGATTGCCCGCTTGCAGTATGGGATCAGTCAGGCCCTTGTACGGCATGTTCTTACCCATACCAACATCCCGCGTAGAGGCTGGAATATGGACACGTTAATTAGTGCTGTAGGTGGAGAAGGACTCAGCAGCACGATGCTGCGTAATTATCGATGGCGAGTGAAGGACGATGCCGCAGGCTTGCTCGAGAACGGCATCAAAATAGAAGAGGGGAACAAGGTGAAGCGTTTCACAGCCGCCCGATAGCGTTTTACAACCGCCCGAATGCGTTTCACAGACGCTCGGCAGCGTTTTACACCCGCCCGAATTTTTGCCTTTTTAGCAGGATATTCAGGATATCCAGGCGGTGTAACCGCACGCTTGATGCGTGCAATTACACCGCAACCTTCCAAGCCCTTACGGGCTTATTCAATCGGCCTACGACGATGGTTTTACGCCAGTAAGGCGTATCCCCCATCTTGGTGGTTCATGACCAGCCCATTTGGCATACATCACTGGCGTCTATTCGCTGAAGAAAACCGAGTATGTTGGGCTCAAATCTCACGTCTATCAGTATGGAAGAGATGAATAGAGCGTGTACAAAACCGATATTTTTCGTGTAATAAGTCGATATTTTTCCTGAATTTTGGGTATATAACCCGTGAAAACGCCAAATTCACGCTGAAATAAAGCCAATAAAGCCAATAAAGCATAATTCGACTTTGTACAAGTTCGATTTACTATCTATATCGGAAAAATACCGATACATTGCGGGGCAGGATATGTGAAGTAGGCCTACCAGCAGGCTGGCTGTCCTCTTCACACCACTTATTCGCACATGCGTGCTCAACGGGTATCCTGCTCTGAGAGGCAACGGCTACCGCCTGTTCGTTTCAATACTGGAGGTTGTATGAGTAATGCACATGACCGGCAATATGCGGCCGAAGAGCTTGAGGCCATGCGTAAAGGCATCATGCTGACACCAGAAGAGCAGGACGCTCTGCGCACTAAAGTGAAACGTGCGCTTGATTCGATGAAGGGTAAGCCAGAAGGGCCGCTGGTAGCCCATTTTCGTGAACAGGAACGGGCGAAAGAAAAGCAACGCCAGTAAGGAAGACAAGATGGGCAATATCATCCAGTTTCCTGACTCCAATGGTAAATATAAGCCCGCGCACGCTGCTTCTGAACGGGGGGCCAAAAGGGCAAGTGGTTCTCGGTTATGATGAAAAACAGCTGGTCATTAGCCAGGTGAACCAGTTGAATTCGAGGCGCTTTGTCGTCTTGGGCCAGCGCTAAGGCATCTAAAGCTCAAGCTGATACTGACTATGAATTTCGATCTGACAGTTACATCACTAGTTTTAGTTGAACTGAGTAAGGGAACATCCATGCGTAACAATATCTTTTTCGCTGTACTTGCGTCTTTTGCCGTTTTGTTGAGCGGCTGTAGTGATCATGGGGATGCAAAATCTGTGTCCTATTACAAAGAGCACATGGATGAGGCTGAACAAAAACAGGCCCAATGCCAAGAAGACCAGGTCGACTTTCAAAAGAATGAAGACTGCAGAAACGCTGCTGACGCTATCATGAATGGCGGTGATTTTACTCCTAGTCCTCACAAAGAATGGTAATTCATGCTGTTCGCTGGGCTCACCTACCTGCTGTGTAGACACTCCCGACAGCGCTGGTATCGGTGTGCATGATTTGATGCGAATAGGCAGGCAACAGAATCAGCTTCAGTTCAGGAGTTGCGTAGTGGGCCTAAACACTACTACCTCAAATTCAGAGTCATGATCATTCAACCAAGGAGGAGAAATGAAATATATATTCGGAATTCTGTTTGCATGTGTGCTCTTGTCTGGCTGTGGAAGCGATGATGGCGAGGCAGACAAATCATCTTGCGCAGATTCTTCGGCTAGCGAGTGTCAAAGCTCTCAAATGAATGAACATAAAGCAGCTAAAGAGATTCGTAGCGAATCGAACATAACCAGCTCAAAGCCCAAGTCTTGGTCATATGACTAGCTGAGAGGAGTAAGCCAAGCCTATTTAAGATTACTATGCCTTTTGGATATTTTAGGACGATCCGAAGGCTGGGTAATATTTGGTTGGCTCTCTTCGCATTGCCAGTCCTTATCTATGTTGCTAGCTGTTATCAGCTGAAAGGCATAGGTTAAATGCTGGGCGAGGACGATGAGGAACGACAAAACAGAACGAATAACAAGGAAGAGCAGCACACCTATCAAAGTGTACTGCCTGCCAGAGGAAAAGGAGCAGATCGAAGCGCAGGCAAAACGAGCTGGTATGAGTGCTGCAGGGTACTTACGCGAAGTCGGTCAGGGTTATCACATCTCTGGTGTGGTGGATTATGAGCAGGTCCGGGAGTTGGCTAGGATCAACGGTGACTTTGGCCGCTTGGGCGGCCTATTGAAGTTATGGCTGACAAGATGACATACGTACAGCTCAATTCGGCCAGGCGACCATCCTCGCTGTCCTCAGCAAGATTGAGGCTACGCAGGAGGAAATGGGAAAGGTTATGACTAAAATTGTTATGCCGAGATCTGAGTAGTGACTTACGGTTAATGGGTAAGAAGTTTCTTTGCCTCCTTACCCATTAAGGTCGAAAATCACGAGAGTATTAGCTTGTCTGTTTTCTCTAATTTTTTCTTGAAGCTACTATAGTTGCCTTGTAGGCCTATATGGTGTTCCCCTATTTGTTCTGTGACCAAGCTCAGAAATTAAGTAAAGATGTTTTTTTGCGCGTGAGGAAATGACATACAGAAGTCTTCTAGCAACATAGTCTTGATGTGCCTCGCTACAATCTATTATGTCATTCCAGTGTGGTATTTTTCCTCCTAACAATCCGGTGCATATAACTACTTCGTATTCGTCACCTTTGGTTGAGTGCGCAGTTGTTATTTTTACTCCATTGGAAGACGAAAAAAAAATTTCAAGGTCTGAAGCTCTATAGTTCATTTCATACTTATTGATTCTGTCCCTTGTTGCATTTAATATGCTTTTCATCTCTTTATTAAATAAGTTGTTTTTTGTCAGCTCTATTCTCAGTCTTTCGCAAAACCTGACTATAACTTCCTCTATCCACTCATCAATCTCACTGTCAAATTGCATGGAAATCGAATTAATTGCACTGAGGATCGTTTTGGGATTTATGGCTTCTTCATCATAATATATATTATTTAACTTTTCTGAAAGCTCGTTAGCGTACCGCCTTCTTTTTATGTAGTTGTTAATACTTGGCTTAGTAAGGAGTAGTCTTATTAATGTCAGCCATAAGTTGTCTTGATTTTTTGGTATTGGTGAGATCAAGACACCATCAATATTAAAGCATTTATCTAGTTTGCTAATGTTGTTTGAGATATTTATAACGTCAAACCAACTAGGACATAGAATTGCTATTTCTTCTTCAGGAATACCTTGTGCAAGGTGCTGCGTAACAATATCTGCCACATACTCGGAAAGGTTGTCTTTATGAAGACTTCTCTCCAAATGAACGACGGAGGGGTAGTTTATTAGGTCGGATTTAGAGTCTATTTTGTAGCCTTCATCCTGGTATTTAAGATAATGGTCAATTATTCTTTGGCTACTGCGAAAACACCCCGTCAGGCGCTTTTCTTGTAAAGGAAAGTCAAGTTCAAAAAAACTCTCTAGCTCTGGTTTGCTCTTAACAATTGCGCCTAGGCCTGTGTAAATAGCCTGCTCTCGATCTCCTATCAATGTTATTTTTGTCTGCTTTTGTATGATAATACATTTCAGTATCTCATACTGCATTACTGAGGTATCCTGATATTCATCTACAAGTATATGGTAGAAAAGATTTCCTAGGCGTTTACATAGCTTAGGTCTAGATTTTAAAAGTCGATGGCTAATATTTAGTATTAAGTCGAAATCGATATAATTGTTTTCTGCTAAATATCTATGGTAATTAAGGATTAGGTTATGCTCTCTAGTTCCTGCTGGGTATTTTGGTCTATAATCTTGATTAAGAGCAGTGTCGATATTGTCATAAGCTCGGAATTCATATGTTTCTTTAAGTTCTGATAACTTAGTTTCTTTCTCATGTTCATCTATAACAACAAAGCCGCCGCATAGCCTTGGTATCATGTTTATATTTGGCTTTATTATCCATTGAAGGCAGAGGGCGTGAATTGTTCCGACCCAGAGTGATTTGCTTTCAACTCCATACGATAGAAGTCTTTCTTGAATGGTATCTGCGGCAATGTTGGTGTATGTAATTGCAGCTACTTTTCGTTTTCCAATTGAAAGTTTTTCAGAATTATCTATCATGTGATAGAGCTTTGAGACAAGTGTTCTGGTCTTTCCTGAACCTGGGCAGGCTGACAGCAACATGCTGTCATCGAGCACGACAGCATCCATCTGTTCATCGGTTAAGTTCCTATAAGGCATTATATTTCCCAAAAACGTATAAAAGTGTCATTGTCATAATGGGTCTTATAGACAGCTATTTTTTCATCGAAACTATCACTTGCATTTATTTCATTTTGTTCTTCTTGACCCCTTGATTCAATATTATACTCCATCATTTTTAGAGCTATTGCATCTATGTGTCTATCAGAAAGAGAAAACTTAATTGCTTTTAGGATGTATTTAGGGATTATGTTGTCAATTGTTATATGGTCTACCATCTCAGCAGCGAGCCATCCTTTCCCTATTTTTTTTGCGAATTTTAATGCGTGATAATATTTTTTAGGCATGTTGCTAGAAGTTATATTGGCGATAGCTGCTTCACGATCTGCTTTTCTTTTATAGGTTGTCTCTATCACCGACTTAAACAGGTTAACGTTTTCGGAGTAACTAATCAACTCGGTTTCAAATGTGTTTTCTGCATAAAAAGCACTGACGTAGCTGTTGTTAGCTGTGTACTCATCTAGAGCATTCTGCCTCTCTGCTCCTGACCTCTGAGCATTTAACTGTGATTTTATATATTCAGCATTTGCGAAAGAGTCATTTTTACGAGTTATGAATGCCCTGTCTAAATCAGTGAGAATGGAGCAATAGCTGCGAATTCTATCTTCATGAAATAGATCAGATATATGCTTGAATACAGTTCCATCCATTTTTATTAGGCTGATACCCATCTCTTCTAGGCTCACACCTAGCGTAGTTTTTACTAGTGCAGGTATAAGTATTAATTCTGCATCACCCTCTACGAGAATTACACTTTTGGCAAATAAAATATCACTTCGGATTGCATCTAGATATCTTTCAATGCATCGAATATTCCCAAGCTCTAGGTTGCCAGATGGCGCATATACTTCTGTCTTTGTATCTTTTCTTGAAAGTATGTTCATAGATGAAATGTTTGATACAGAGCTTATTTGTGTAGAGTGAGTTGATACAAATACTTGTGTGTTTTTGAAGTTGAAGTTTTCAAAAAGTGTTTTTTGGATGTGGGTATGGATATGAGCTTCAGGCTCTTCAATCATCAAAAAGTGCGTTATATGTTCTTCGCTGTCACGAATTGCTTCATATTCATAAAGTTTTAGAGCTAGATATATAAGGTTCGCTCCGCCTAAGCTAAGATCCTCTATTTTACCTGTGCCTTGATAATTTAAAGAATCTTCCACTACTAAACCAAGTGATTGTACTAATTCGATAAAATCTTCCGGAAGCTGTGATGATACTTGAATCTTAGGCGAGTAGGTTGATCCTATTGTGTTTACCAATGAACGGGAAATATCATTGCTGAGATTCTCAATTTCCGGTATAGAGGAAATTTTTTGGTTTACATTAAATATGTCATCAACAATACTTTTCTCATCATTTATCTGTTTGCTTTTTAGAGTTAGTAACTTGTACAGAGGGTTAGTTTTGTAGTACTTGAGATCTGCAACGACATTTCTAAGTGCTTTTACGTATGTGCAAGCGACTTCATTGATTAAAGAAAAGTACGGAGGTTTTTTGTTGCCAATTAGCTCTTCGCTTTCTAAATTAGGATCTGGGAATATATACTGTTTGAAGTTTCCGACGTGGTCTCTATATACGCTTTCGTCTGTGAGATCGATTTTTGTTCGAACAAAGGCTACAGGTTCATAAGTTTCCCTTGATATCGCATATGAGGAGCAGAACTCAAGAATTTTATCTCTACGAGTGCAGAGGTCTTCATGAGCATTGCTAATTTCATGAAGCTCTTGTCGGTATGAAAATTTTGGCCTGAATATGAAGGTATAATTGCCTTTTGTTGAGGTCTTTTGATCTTCTCCATCATTTAATATGTAGTTTGCTAAAACTTGTTGTTCTTCTGTATCATCTAAACCAGAAAAATGGAGTGAGATTATTATCCAGTGCCCAAAAGGCTCTCCTAGTCCTCGATGAAAATCATCTTTGGAAAGAAATTTTGCATTTGCAGGTAATGAATCATCTAGAATCAATCTCATAGCCTGGAAAACATTGGTTTTACCAGAGGCATTTTCACCAATGATGTTGTTTACCGATTTTTTTCGGAATTTAAATTTTTCCTGTTTGAAGTTTTTATAGTTAACGATAGATAATTGGCTAATATACATAGCGCTTTGGTGCCTTAAAATTTTGGTCGATAGGTGAAATCATAGATATATTGTGTAGCATAGAATTACGTGATATGGAATCAACGCCTTGTAGAACAAGTCAGAAGACGCCGTTGAATACCAGTTGAAGGAAGCGAATGCGCAAACCAAACCTGATCAAACACGATCCGAAACATCGTTTTGTAGGTTCCTCAGGCCAAGCGGAGCTAGGTGAGGGCGTTGGTACGGAGGCCTACGAAGCTTCTGTGTGCCGATTGACTCCAAGTGAAGTGGACGAGCTTCGCAGGGACATGGCGGAAGCGTCTGCTTGGACTCGGACTGAGCTTCGGAAGCGCGGAGCTGCAAAAAATGGTAAAATTTTTAGTGTGGTATAATTCATGGTATCGCTTTACCAATTGTTTTTAACTTACTTGATATAAAAGGGATATTTATGTCTATTTATATTAGAGTGGGAGTGAGGAAGTGGGATAGGCACGTATGTGCTTATCCTTTTTTACAAAATTTATCGATCAATATTATCCTATGAAACTAACAAAGCTTTCTATTTCTAATTTTAGAAGTATTACGAAGAAACAGGAAATCGAAATAAAAGATAAAAATATTATTCTTGGTAAAAATAATGAAGGAAAGTCGAATATTTTGAAGGCATTGTCACTGGCAATGGAGGCTTTAAAAATTCATTCAGACAATTATAAAAGAGGTTTGAGAAATTATAAAAGAGGTTTGAGAAGAAGTTCGTTTAGATACTCGATGTTAAGTTATAATGCAGAAAAAGATTTCCCAAAGGGGAAAAGGCTCACCTCCGACAATCAAGCTGTATTAGAGTTGGAATTCAAGTTAAATAATTATGAGATATTAAAGTTTAAGGATGTCATAAAATCAAATATAAACGGTGTTTTGTCTCTTAAAATATCCTTTTCTTCATCTCAAGGGGCAAATAATTTTTATATTAAAGTAATAAAACACGGAAGAGGTGCTGTAACCTTAACAAAAAAATCTGAAAAGATTGCACAATTTGTAGCTGATAAGGTATATTACAATTATATTCCCGCTGTAAGTACGGAAGCGGATATAATAAATTCAATGCTGGTAGCCGAATTGTCGGTGCTTGCACAAGATGAAGAATACAAAAAGGCTATTGCTGTTATAGATGAATTGCAAAAACCGATTTTGGAAAAACTGTCCAATAGGATTAAAGAGCCACTTTGCGAATTTTTGCCAAACATATCCGATGTCAAAATAGAGACCGTAAACAATTATTAATATTGTTCATATGGTGTTAATAGAAGAAATGATATCTCAGTTATAATCGACGATGGTTTTCCTACTAGCATTGAATCTAAAGGAGATGGTATCAAGAGTTTAGCTGCCTTGGGCCTCTTGAAAAATAAAGCTATCTCCGCAAGTGCATCAATAGTGGCGATTGAAGAGCCAGAATCACATCTCCATCCTGGGGCCATTCATCAGATAAAAGAAATAATTGATGCCTTGGCTGGAGAAAACTAAATAATCATAACAACTCATAATCCACTATTTGTGGATAGGTCTACCATATCCAATAATATTACGGTGCATAACGGCACTGTTAAACAAGCACCCAATATCAAACATATTAGAGACCTTTTGGGTATTAAGGCTTCCGGTAATTTGATGAACTCCAAGTACGTTTTACTCGTTGAGGGAGAGCATGACGCCAATATTTTTAAGTTGTTGCTGCCTCATCTAAGCGATCAATTGAGAAGCTATTTAAGGGACGGTGTGTTGTCTATAAAGGCTTTAAATGGTGCTTCAAGATTGCCATCCGAATCATTTTCTCTAAAAAGTCTATTATGCTTCTGCGTGGTATTTCTCGATAACGATAGCGCTGCCCGTGAAGCTGCCGAAAAAGCGGAGAAAGACGCTTCGGTTGCTTATGCAGACATATATCATTGCAATTGCCCAGGTATGAAGGAATCGGAACTAGAGGATTGTTTTAATGTTGATATTTATCGAATAAAAATTTTGGAGAAGTGGGGCGTTGACTTGAATGATCGAAAGTTTAGGAATAATTATAATAAATGGTCTAGTCGTATAAGAGATGTTTTTTGTTTCGCAAGGTAAGCGTGTAGATGATAGTATAATAAAGAAAATTAAATCAGATGTGTCCCGTGCAGCTCAAGATAATGTGCAACATTGTTTGAAAGGAAGAAAAATGGATCTATTATTAGTTTGGTTAATTCTTTGGAAAGAAAGGTTGGGGAAGTCGATGATTATATGTTTGTCGACATAATATAAAATTTTTTATGATTGGTTCTCTCTTGTTGTATGCCTTAACTTAGTTCAGATCATCTTGCTGATGTGTAAAATCTTTAATTAAAAAGTTGTTGGTAACAATAGTCAGTAAATATTAATGCGTGGTTATGCGCTCGAGCTTGGATGTTGGCAACGCTTCGTAAGTATTGATAATATTTCAGATGAAAATCTTGGCCGCCCAGTAGCTGGAGAGTTTCATTGAGATATCTGTTGAATCCTCAGTAATTTAGGTTGTGCCTAAACAAGTTTCGTTTAGGACGAATCAGCTTTGCTAAGATCGGTCTAATTTACATCTGTTTTATAGGTAGTATTAGTGACAATGATAGAGAGAACATTTAGAGACATCCCTGATGGAAAGATTAGTGATGCCGATCAACAATCTTATCTGGCTAGTCTGGGGTGGTCGCGAGGATGTACATGGAGTGACTTATTACATTCAAAACGTGTACTGATAATTTCCGAGGCAGGGGCAGGAAAAACCTACGAATGCCGTAAACAGTCGGAGCGCCTTTGGGTCCTGGGAGAACCTGCATTTTTCGTTGAATTGGCCGCCTTGGCAACAGAAGACCTTCGCAGTCTGTTAGATACAGATGAAGAAGCCCGGCTGGATGAGTGGCTTGCCTCACAGTCTGGGGTGGCGACATTTTTTTTGGACTCGATTGACGAGCTAAATCTGACGATGGGGTCGTTCGAGCGCGCACTCAAACGATTGAGAAGGTGTATTGGAAATCAACTTCATCGAGCGCGAATCGTCATAACAACACGGCCGACACCCCTTGATGAAAATGCGGTCCGAAACGCACTACCTGTGCCACCGGTGCCGTCTGCAGAGTCCGATGAAGAAGCATTTGCGAAGATCGCAATGCGTGAGCATCGGGAGCAACACGACAACAACAGAAGCAAGAATCAATCGCTCGATTGGCGGTTTGTAGCTTTAATGCCGCTGTCGGACGAACAGATCGTCGATTTTTGTCGACACCAGGGAGTGAGCGATCCTGATTTTCTTTTTGAAGACTTACGACGTCGCAATGCCTTAGAGTTTGCACGTAGGCCTCAGGACCTCATTGAGTTATGCGCCGATTGGCGTGAGCATAAACGCATTCGAACACATCGCGATCAGGTTGCCACGAATGTTCGCGTGAAGTTGCTTCCTCGCGAAGACAGACCTGAACCGGCGGAATTATCTGTCGACAAGGCGATCGAAGGAGCTAGCCGATTAGCCCTTGCCGTTCAAATGACTCGTCGCCTGACCATTCGCCACAATGCAGCATCCGACGATATTGGCGGAGATGCTGCCCTCGATCCCGCGACCATTCTGTCAGATTGGCAACCGAACGAAAGGAAAGCATTGCTGGAGCGTCCGCTATTTGGTTTCGCTTCATATGGCAGGGTGCGCTTCCATCACCGTTCTGTTGCCGAGTATCTTGCCGCGGAACGGCTAATAGCTTTTCGACGTCAGGGTATGCCGTTTCGAGCCCTCAGACGTCTTCTCTTCGCAGAGACAAAAGGTAACACAATCGTTCGCCCGTCCAAGCGACCAGTGGCGGGGTGGCTAGCCTTGCAAGACGACGAAATATTTGAACTCTTGCGGGACAATGAGCCTGCTGTGCTTCTGGATGAAGGCGACCCAGAATCGCTAACGCAGACGCAGCGAAATCAAGCTCTTCAGGCCTACGCTAAGCGCTACGGCGCTGGCGGGTGGAGAGGCCTTCAGGTGCCTCACATTCAGGTTCACCGTTTTGCATCGAACGAGTTGGCAGAAGAAATCGACAGGATTTGGCGCAGTGGAGTGGAAAATCCCGATGTGCGAGGAGTCCTCATCAGCCTTATAGGGGCGGGTCGCATAGAAGCTTGTGCAGACATCGTCTTCGATATTACTCAGGACACTTTAGCAACTGAAGGCGAGCGCATAATGTCTATTAAGGCGTTAGTCGCCCTTGCTGATGAGAGGTTAGAAATAACTTCAGCCAGCATAGCTGGTGCTGATGAATTATGGCCTGACGGAGTAGCACGCGACGCCATATTGCACCTTTTCCCCAAATACATGTCGGTAGAGCAGCTTTGTCGAACTCTTAGATGGATAAAGCCAGAGAAGCGGAATGTAATTGATTTCAGTTGGCAACTACCACGCTTGATTTTAGGGGCATCTCTTGATTTGTCTGTCCTTGAGGAACTTCGTGATGGTCTCCTCGCTTTAGTATCAGAGGGGCTCAAATGGAGAAAAGAGTGGCCTCACATTGTGAGCGATCGGCCACATCTTACGGGAGCACTTGCAGCAACATGTGATCGTGGCCTCGATATAATCCAGGACGACCAATGGCTGCATGGTTGTGTGATTGCACTACGACTTCATAATCGAGAAGATCTCCACGACGAACCGATCAAATCACTTCATGAACGGCTGATTAGTTTTGATGCAACGGATAACCAGCGTCTTTTCTGGGTAGATGACGCTTTGCTGCAGTCGCTCCATGAGATCAAAGATCCTTGGGAACGGCTCGCAGCGATCACTATTCACGATGGACCGGTTCAGCTAAGACCGGACCGAGATTTAACTTGGGTGAGCGAAACACTTGGCGATGTGACCCGGGATGCGGATGAACGCTCCATGCTATTGGAGGCGGCCCTCCGCTTGTCCCCTGACCATCATTCATCGGCAAAGCACGTTGAGGGACTCAGGCCTCTCATAGTGGATGAACCTTTATTCGTGCAAAAACTTGACGACTGGCTGAAGCAGCTATCGAAGCACGACAAAGAGCACCGTCGTTGGGAAGCGAAGCGGGCTGAACGAGAGAAGCAAGCAGAAAGGCGAAAGGCCGAGGCCCGCGCTAGCTGGATTCAGCTTCGACGGGAAGTTGCTGATCAGCCTGAAATCGCTTTTTCAAAAGAACGAAGTTGGAGCACTGCTTGGAACTTGTGGCGTGCCATGAGTCAAGATGCTGAAGATGATCGATCGTCAGGCTGGAACCGGAGATTCATTGAAAAGCAATTCAATCAAGAAACGGCCGATAAGCTTCGCCGGGTGCTGATGAAGATTTGGCGTGATGATCCTCCAACTCTCCCCAGCGAAAGGCCCGAAGGCGAGCGAGATACAATTTCCACGAGCTGGAAGCTTGGTCCGGCTGCGATCCACGCCGAAGCGGAGGATTTCGGCTGGGCAGCTAAACTCACTGATGCCGAAGCAGAATTAGCCGCGCGGTATGCTCTGATTAAACTAGACGGTCTGCCTCAGTGGATAGAGAGTCTCGTAGACACGCATCCAAATTCTGTGGACCTGACGCTGGGAAATGAATTGTCGTGGGAGCTAAACCGTCCGTTAGATGAGTGTGGATACTCGAGCCTACTTCAAGGAATTGAATATGCGACTGAGAGGGTAGCCAGTCTATTCTTACCACGACTGGAGTTCTGGCTAGATGATGGTGGGGACTGGATTAATGGTGCCGATAACACGACCAGAATGACTGAAAGGGTTCGGCAAGTCACACGGGTTATCTTGAAGCATGGCGATACTGCGGAAATTAAGAGACTTCGAGAACGGGCACTGCAAAGGCTAGAACAACAATTGCCGTTTTCACTGCGCCGTGTTTGGTTGTCGACATTAATGCGAATAGATCCGCATATCGGTGTCGAAAAGCTGGCTGCTCAGATTAAGAGAGTTGAACCTTCTGACCGATCAGACGCTGTGACATGGCTGGCTAGCCTCTTTGGTGACCGCCAAAACGGGGATGGTTTGAGTGATGAAAGATTCACGCCGCAGTTACTGCTGACGCTTCTTCGGTTGGCTTATCACCACGTTCGAATACAAGACGACGCATTGCATGAAGGCCCCTATTCACCAGATACTCGAGACAACGCGGAGCGAGCACGAAATAGCATTGTAACGGCATTGCTCAACGCGAAAGGCGAGGAGGGCTTGGCAGCCAAGCTCGAGATGGCCAACGATCCTTTGTGCGTTCATTTCAAGGATCGTATTTTGGCCGTGGCGGAGGAGAGTTGGGCGCAAGAGATTGATGCTGAGGTATTTGATGAAGCTCAAGCGGTAGCGCTTGATCGAAGAGGGGAAGCGCCTGCCTCAACTAATGAAGCCATGTTTGCGATTTTGAAGGATAGGCTGTCTGACCTAAACGACCTTCTTCTCCGTGACACGTCACCGCGGGAGCTTTGGGCAGGGATATCAGATGAGAGGGTCATGCGTCGAGAAATTTCGCGCGAGCTGCGCTATGCCGCGAACTCGATCTACACTGTGGATCAAGAGGCTGTCACAGCTGACGAAAAGGAAACTGATATACGTTTGCGCTCTGTTCTTTCTGAGCACGAAGCTGTGATTGAACTAAAACTTGGTGATAAGCGCTCAGCGACAGACTTGCGAAATACAATAGAAAATCAGCTTGTTAGGAAATACATGGCAGCAGAACACAGTAAAGCTGGAGCTTTGCTGGTGACTCTTGCAGAAAACCGTAAATGGCAACATCCAGATGAAAAACGCATGATCGAAGCGGATGAGTTATTATCGCTGCTGACTGCAGAGTCTGACAAAGTGCAACAGGCTTTGGGAGGCGGCGTCTATATACATGTACAATTTCTTGATTTGCGTCCTAGGTTGACTATTGAATCTCAGGCTAAGCCTTGAATGCTAAGATAGGTTCCGAGTATCAATTTTACTACTCAAGCTGGTGATTCTCTACGTGTTTTTTAGTTCGTGCAGCACGCGCGCAGAACACATCGATACCACAAACAGCTAATCAGTGCCAACCTTAGTATCGAAACAGCTCTCGGCTATCCCAGCGGAGCAAAAATCCAGGATTTATTGAAATGAGTACTCTTCCTCCCTGCCTTGAATGCCAATCCGACTTCACTTACGAAGACGGTAGTGGGCTTCTCATCTGCCCCGAATGCGGTTACGAATGGTCGGATCAGGCGGCGAACGAAACTGAGCCAAACGAGCGTGTTCATCGAGACTCCGCTGGGAATATTTTGCAAGACGGAGATAGTGTCACTGTCATCAAAGACCTGAAACTCAAGGGATCGAGCGGCGTTATAAAGATGGGAACCAAGGTCAAGAATATCCGCTTAGTCGATGGGGATCACGATATCGATTGTAAGATCGATTCGTTTGGAGCAATGAGCCTGAAGTCGGAGTTCGTGAAGAAAATTTGAGTGGTGGCTAACACTATGCCATGTAGATGTCGGCATCTGAGATAGGGGCCGATCAGCATACTGGTGAGTGGAAAGGCGAACCAGGTGCTGAGGTTGGTCTGAAATGTCACAGCAAGGTCGAGTCTCGCGAGTAGCGGGATTCGGCTGATGTAATCGACTGGCACTTGAATCGTCAGGTCGCTAAATGAGTTACGGTGCTTCATAACCCGCTTACAATAAAGGAGCCACACAATGAAGCTTGCCGTTATTTCTGATATTCACGGTAATCTGGCAGCTCTTGATGCGGTACTCGCGGACATTAAAAATCAGGAAGTGGACAACACCGTAAACCTTGGTGATATATGCTCTGGAGGTTTATTTCCTTCCGAGACCGCAGATCGTCTCATCCCGTTATGCTTGCCTACAATCAAAGGGAATCATGAGCGACAATTATTGGCAGGAAAAGGGCTTGGTCTTTCCGATCAATATGCGGCAAACACTTTGCGACCGGACCAAATTTCATGGATAAGTAATTTACCGGAAACGCTATCAATTGATCATGGCATCCTCTTGGTCCATGGATCACCATCCAGCGATACGACCTATCTCTTGGAGACGGTAACCAAAACCGGAGTTAGATCTGCCACCGAGAAAGAAGTAATAGAACGAGTAGGTAATGCTAACGATAAAATCATCTTATGTGGCCATACACATCTTCCGAGAATGATTCAGCTCGCTAACGAACAGTTGATTGTTAATCCGGGTAGCGTGGGATTGCCAGCCTATAGTGATGACTCTCCCTATCCCCATGTTATGGAGAGCGGGAGCCCACATGCGCGCTATGCGATAATTTCAATAGAGAGCGGTCTGCGAAAGGTTGAATTCCGCAAAGTTGAGTATGACTGGGAAACGGCAGCGATTCACGCTGCCAGTCACGCGAGGCATGATTTGGTTATTCCCCTTCGGACAGGGCGAGTGAGGGAAATCTAAATCGTTTTTTCCAGATTGCGTAGATAGCTGGACGCTCCGAACCCTTCCTAGACTCACCGCCACTCCTCCCCCTTACTCTCCTCCCAACAACCTCGGCCCTACGGCTCCCTCCACCTTCACCCCAAAGGGCAAAATCTTCTCTGCGACGGATTCGTCGGCGAGCTTCTGCAGTTTCGCTATATCGCTGTGGCTTACGGGGCGGGTGTTGTGGGCGGTGCGTTCGACGGCGAGTTTGGCGGTGGCGGGGGGCATGCCGGTGAGTTTGGAGGCGGTGGCGATGTATTCTTTGGGATGGTCGGCGGCCCACTTGCCGGCGCGGGCTAATCGTTTGAGGAAGTCTTGGATGGCGGCGCGTTTTTCGGGGTCGGCGAGCGCTGAATCGGTGGCGGCGATGAAGTCGAGCGATGGATTAATGCCGGTGCCGTCGCGGAGTACGCGTCCGCCGTTTTCGCTGGCGATGGCGAAGTAAGGATTGAAGGTTGCCCAGGCGTCGACTCGGCCGCTGTTGAAGGCGGCGGCAGCATCGGTGGGTAGGATAAAGCGAACCTTTACATCATCCGGCGTTAGACCTGCTTCCTTGAGTGCGCCGTAGAGTTGGTATTGGGAGATGCTGCCTCGCGCTGAGGAGACGAGCACTTCGTGGCCTTTAAGCTCTTTCACTGAGTGAATCGGCGAGTTTTCGGGCACTACGATGCCGAGCGCATTGGGTTTGGCGTCGCGGGTGGCTACCAATTTGAGCGGTGACTGCTGGGCCAGCGCGATCAGCAGTGGCAGGTCGCCGGCCATAACTGTATCTACTGCGTTGGCGCGGGCGGCTTCGAAGAGCGGCGCTGCGCCTTGAAAATTCGCCCATTTATAGCGGTAGGGCGCGCCTTTCATCACGCCTGAGGCTTCTACCAGCGAGCGCACGGTTTTGGCTTGATCACCCAATACCAGTTCAGTTTCACCATGGGCCGCGGTGCTAATGATTGCGCCGGTGATTAATGTTGCCAGCGTTGCTGCGAGTCGTTTTCTTATTGTTGTGAGCGGCGCAAAGTTGGTTAACGCGGAAGGAATAAATGTCGAGAGCATACATCGTTAATCGCTGAAGAGAGTGAGAGCTCTCAGGCTATAGAAGCCAGCGGCGCGTTATAAATACGGATTCAGAATGACGCTATCTAGAGCGCTGTTATTTGCTTATCCAGGTGCGGATAGCAAGGCCCTGTAACGCGTGCATTGGCCAGAAGTGAACGTTCTCGAATGCTCCTATTCGCATGCTGAAATGCCTTGTCGGCAGCGGTAGTTGGTATGTTAGCCCAGCCTGAAGCCATCTCGGTTGCAGATTCAACAAAGGTTTCATATGCTGTATTTTTATACAGTTATTTGGGTGAGTTATGGGGCATGCGGATTTCTCCAGTGCGCAGCAGGCAACGCCAACAGGGCGGGGTACGGGATATAACCCGCACAATCGCTTTCACGGTGAGCGCATCATTGCGGTTGACGATGGCTGGGAGCGTGATACGCCTGCGGCTCGGTTAACCGAGGTGCGGCATGAGCATGCCAAAACGGTGATTAGCCGCAATCGCTCGCCGGATGTGCCGTTTGAGCAGTCCATCAACCCTTATCGCGGCTGCGAGCATGGCTGTATCTATTGCTTCGTGCGGCCGAGCCACGCCTATTGGGATCTGTCGCCCGGTATCGACTTTGAAACTCGGCTAATCGCCAAGGTCAATCTGTGCGAGGTGTTGGAACGCGAGCTATGCGCGCCGAGCTATCGGTGTTCGCCCATCGCGCTGGGCAGCAATACCGACCCTTACCAGCCGATCGAGCGTGAGCTGAAGCTCACCCGTGGCGTGTTGGAGATCATGCTGCGCTATCGCCATCCGGTCACCATTGTGACCAAGGGCGCGATGATCCTGCGCGATCTCGATCTGCTGGCTGAATTGACGCAGTTGGGGTTAGTGAAGGTGTTTATCAGCATGACTACCCTTGATGACGAGCTTAAGCGAACCCTCGAGCCGCGGGCGGCATCGGGGGCGGCACGCTTGAGAGTCATCGCGCGGCTGCGCGAGGCGGGGATACCAGTGGGCGTGCTCTGTGCACCGATCATTCCGATGATTAACGACAGCGAAATCGACGCGCTGCTCAAGGCATCGGCAGAGGCGGGCGCCACAAGTGCGGGCTGGGTGATGCTGCGGTTGCCCCACGAGGTGGTCGAACTGTTCGAGCATTGGCTGGCTGAGCACTATCTGCTGCGGGCAAAACACGTGCTCAACATGATTCGCGACACCCGCGCAGGCGAACTGTATAACGCCGACTTCTCGCAGCGAATGCGCGGCACGGGGCAGGTAGCGCAGATAATCAAGCAGCGTTTCGATCTAGCGCGCCGCCGCTACGGCCTTGTCAGCAACGATCGCTCCACGCTGCGCTGTGATCTTTTCGCACCACCCGGCCAGCAGCTTGGGCTTTTCTAGCCAGAAGGTGAACGAACTAGCGTAGAAAGGATGTGTTGTTGGTGCGCTGTGGTGGCGAGCAAGTGCCAATGTTGGAGCGTGTGATGGCCGCATTGGCGAAGAGCCCTTTTTAGCATTGCCTGGCTAGGTAAGATGCCGCGTAATCGACGTGGGCGCAACGGCACATAGCGGATCGGCGGGCAGCACTGTGGAAAGCGGCCAGGCGGCTAGTGCGGTGGCGTCTGAACTGAGCCGTTCTCAATGCACTTGAGCATAAGTTATGGTGCAACCGCCAACCGCCAACCGCCAACCGCCAACCGCCAACCGCCAACCGCCAACCGCCAACCGCCAACCGCCAACCGCCAACCGCCAACCGCCAACCGCCAACCGCCAACCG